>CAJUMW010000012.1:0-10705 GCA_910587625.1 uncultured Christensenellaceae bacterium | reverse complement strand
CAGCCATAGAACGCTCTTCCGCCTATTCTTTCGATATCGTTATGAAGAGTTATTGTAGTAAGGCTGCTACAACCATAGAACGCACCGTAGTAAATATTACCGTCGGTAATAGTTACGTTAGTAAGCGTATTGGGAATATAGTACGTTACAAACGAAGTGCTGTAGTACTGACTAACTTTATAGCTACCCGTAAAGTTATTAGCACCAAACAAATATCCGATGACGGTTGTTCTCGAAGCCGTAGTTGCAGATGAAGATGCGCCAATGAAAGGAATAGATAAGTTCTTTATAGAAGAGCAACCGCTAAACACGTTTTCTGCTATAGTCTGAACGCCTTGCTCTATTACAACTCTTTCAAGAGCAGTACAGTTTCTAAATGCTTCAGTACCTATATCGGTAACACATCCGGGTATTGTAACACTTGTTATGTTGGTCATTCCGGAAAATGCATTCTGATTTATACGATATGTACGAATCTGTGTTCCATTGTGAACAGGCGCTTTATCGGGCAATACAAGAACAGTATCGTTTCCGTTGTATCCTACGAGATAGTATGCACCCTCGGCGTTGTTCCAATAGAATCTGTAATCGGGGAATCCGTCAACTCTGTCGTAACCGTCGCTGTTTCTGTCGGTAGCAATTACCATTGCGTACTCGCCGACACAACCGTTGTCTTCACTTTGAGCCGTAACTTTAAGCGCATTTTCACCCGTAGTAAGGTCGCAAACAGACAACAAGCTGGTACAACCGTGGAATGCTTTTTCGCCTATAAATGTAACATTTTCGTGAATAACAACTCTTGTGATAGCTTTGTCGTTATAGAATGCATATCTACCGACTTCGGTTACTTCAGCAGGAATTTCAAAGTCATCAACAACTTTGAAGTTAAGATACAGCGTACCTTCGTTGTTGAGGGGGTTAGCCGTTGCGTTACCGAAGTCAATAGTACACCAATTTACCAAGTTATTGATATAAACAGCCTGAATATTGCACTTATCAAACGCGGAGACTCCGATAGTTCTCAATGTGCCGGGAATGGTTACGCTTTCAAGCGAAGTGCAATTATAGAATACATATTTGTTGATTTCAGTTATTGTATCGGGAATAACCAATTGGTTAACAATTCTGTACTCTTGCGCAGTTTCGTTATATACATAAAGCCCTGCGCCCTTTGTAAATGGAGTTGCACTCGCGTTAGGGAATGACGAAGAAACCCACTCGGCAATATCATTGATATAAATATTTACCAATGAATTACAGTTTGTGAACGCACTCGCGGAAGACGAAATTCTACTTGAAAGAATGACTAAATCTTTAAGGTCATAGCAGTTTCTGAATGCTGCGGTACCTATCTTATTTACTTCTTCTCCAAGAGTGATCTTTTTAATCATACCGCACTCATAGAATGCGCCATATTTAAGTTCGCCACCGTTTACAGTGACATTTGTAAGCAATGCAGGAATATAATTCGTGACGTTACCGCCCTGATAGAACTGAGTAGCAGCCGTTGCACCGGAATAATTTGCAGTACCGAAAATATATCCGAATAATGCCGCGTCCCTAGTTGCTTGTATAGAATTACCTACGAAAGGTAACACTAAATCAGTAAGCGCACCGCAACCTCTGAATGTTGCCGCAGGTATAGCGCTTACGCCATTTCCTATAATTGCTGTTTTAAGTGCCGCACAATTAAGGAACAAAGTCGTTCCTATTGTTTCTACACTTTCGGGAATAACAATACTTGTAATTGCACTTGCTTCAAATGCGGAATTACCTATCGACGAAAGATTTTCCGACAAAGTAATTATTTCAAGCGAATTACAATTTGCGAAAGCACTGTTACCTATTGAAACGATATTGTTAGGAACATCAATCTCTGTTATTCCGCTCTTTGAGAAGGCATAATCTCCTATCATGGTTACATCAACGCCAAGATATACATCCGTAGTCATTGTACAACCGTAGAAAGCGCCGTATTTAAGTTCGCCGCCAAGCACGGTTACATCTACAAGTCCGGTAGGAATTACATATGTTGCCGATGATGACGCAGCATAATTTTGAGTAATTGACGTGCCGCCTTCATATGCAGTTGAACCGAAAATATAACCAAATACTGCACTTGCACCCGTAGCGTCCATAGACTCACCGACGAAAGGAAGCTGCATTGCCTTTAATGAACCGCACCCGTTGAATGCGTGAGTTGCAATGGAGCCAACGCCCTTACTTAGGTTTGCCGTTGCAAGATTACTACAATTTACAAACGCTCTATTACCAATAGATTCTACATTGCCAATTGTCAAAGTAGTAAGATTATTATTATTTGCAAATGCGCGCTCGCCGATAGTAGTAATATTATTAGAAATTTCCAATTCGGTTATTGCAATATTTGCAAATGCTTCGTTACCGATTGAACTTTCAGTACGCTCGTCGATATTAAGTTCAGAAAGTGACGTACAATCAGTAAACGCATTATTTCCTATCGATTTGACACCTCGACCTATAGTAACGCTTGTCAGTAAGCTACAAGAGTTGAAAGCGTTATTACCGATAGCTGTTACACAATCAGGTATTACAACCGACGTAATTGTATTTACTCTATCGAATACATACTGATAAATAGCATAAGTGGTAATGCCTGCCGCTGTGAGAGCGTTGCCCGAAGGCAAGGACAAATCGCTTTCATTGCCGTTGTATGCAATAAGGTACCAATCTCCGTTGTTCAACATGAACGTATAGTCGTCAATAACTTTTGTGTTATTTTCGGTTTCGGAGTCTGTAATTACCAATGCATAGTATGCTACATATCCGTGTTCCTCGCTTTGAGCCTTCAATGTCAAAGCACTGTTATTTACTACCTTAATAAGGTTTCTACAGCCGTAGAACGCCTCTGTTCCAATTGAGGTCACTGCTTCGGACAATGTAATGCTTCTAATTTCTCTGTTATTATAGAACGCATATGCGCTAATAGATTCTGCATCAATTTCCAAATCTATTACAGGAACGGAATTAACATTAAGAACACCAAAATAATACAACGGGTTTGCCGTAGGATTTTCAAATGCAATTTGAATCCACTTATTCAAATCGTCAATAAATATTGCTCCAAGATTAGCACAACCGTAGAACGCATCTCTACCGATACTTGCGACTTCGGAACCGAGAGTCAAGCTATTGAGTGAAGAGCTTATTTCAGAGCCTTCTTCATACTCATGCGCAAACGCTCTAGCACCAATCGAAGTTACTGTGCTACCTATTGAAACAGTAGTAAGATTTGAACAATTATAGAACGCTTCATTTCCTATAGAAGTAAGGGAAGCTGAATTTCCTATTGTTACGCCTGTGATTGAAGTACAACCATAGAATGCGTAATCTTTAATTTCCTCTACACTGTCAGGAATAATTATATCATCGGTAGGAATTGTATCCAACCAAAGATCGGCACCAACGCTAAGAGGGTTAGCTGTTGCGTCTGCAAACTCAATTGCAAGCCATTCCGTAAGGAACGATGTTGTTACTCTGCCGATACTCTCACAACCGTAGAACGCCTGTGAACCTATGGACGTTACACTTCTGGGAATTACAATTTCCGTTAATGAATTGCAATTATAGAATGCTTTAGCACCTATAGATGTCAAATTCTGCGGTAAAGTAATTGTAGTAAGCATATCACAGCCATAGAACGCACCATAGAGAACGACACCGCTGTTTACATATACGGTTTTAAGTTTTTTAGGAATATAGTAAGTTACACTTTCCGTATCAGAATAATATTGTTCAACGGGAACACTGCTTTCGTTTTCTTCCGTACCGAAGATATAACCAAACAACGTATTGGCAGAAGCACTTGTTGCGTCAATTGACGAGCCAATAAACGAAACAGCAATTTCCGTAAGTCCGCTACACGCACCAAATGCTCCAAGACCAATCGCTATTCCACCGGAAACGGTAATTCTCGTGAAAGACGTGCATCCATAGAAAGCATAATTGCTTATAGCTGTAAGTCCTGAATCGGTTGAGAATGTTACAACCTCCATTAACGAGCCGTTTACATGAAGAGCTGCGCTATTACTCAAAGGATTGGATGAAAGGTCAGCAAAACTTGAAGAACTCCATGAATTTATATTCGCAATGTGTACGTCTTTGATATTATCACAACCATAGAATGCGTGCGTACCAAACTTGGTAACATTAGCGTGCATGGTTGTAGATTTTAATAATTTATAGTTATAGAACGCGTATGCCTTAATTTCGGTAATTGACGAAGGAACATTCAAGCTCTCAACAATAGTGTAACTGTCGGTCTCTGCATTAAGCAACCAAAGATTAGTTGCTGTTGCAAGAGGGTTAGCCTGAGCATTAGCAAAATCTATCAAAAGCCAGCTTGAAATATCATTAATAAATACGTCGTCAAGTTCAGTACAGCCTTCAAACGCCGAGTTTCCGACAGACTCTACAGTGTTGGGAATAACGATTTCAGGGATAGAGCTACAATTAAAGAACGCCTTATCTCCTATTCCCGTGACTTCGACAAGCGATACATTGGTAAGCATATCGCACCCGTACAGACCGCCGTCCTTAATTTCCCCACCGTAAACCGTAAGATTCGTAAGAGACTCGGGTATATAATAGTCAACGCTACCCGTAGACGAGTAAACTTGTTTAACAAGCTTTCCGCCTGCATACTGAGTTTTGCCGAAAATGTAACCGAATAATGCATTTTCTCCCGTAGCAGCAGTTGACTCTCCTACAAAAGGTAAAGCCATATCGGCAATTTTACCGCAGCCTGCAAATGCATTCTCTCCGACGCGACTTACCTCAGCGCCAAGTTTAACGCTTACAAGGTTTTCGCAACCTGCAAATGCGTAATCGCCAACTGTTCCGGCAGCGATATCTACAGTCTTGACATTGATACAGTTTTCAAACGCATTGTTACCAACCGACTGCACGTTGCTACCGAGCTTGACGTTCGTCAAATGTCTGTAGTTAATAAAGCTATACGAACCAACCTTTGATTCCTCGTTTGTAAGAACAAGTTCTGTAACAATTTGACCTGCAAGTTTGAGGTCCGCACCGTAATAAAGCGGATTTGCCTCTCCGTTGGCAAAGTCTATCGCACTCCACGAAGGTAGGTCGGAAGTGTACACGTTTTTAACGTTTGCTGCCTCCTTGAACGCGTCTTCACCGACGTCGGTCACCCCTATACCCATTGTAACTGCAAGCAGATTTGCACAATTTTCAAATGCATGAGCGCCAATCTCCGTAAAGCAGTTGGGAATAGCTATTGTAGAAAGTGTGATACAGTTGTAGAACGCATAATCGCCAATTGTATTAATTTCACTGGTCTGTTCGGGCAAATTAGCCGTAGTAATCATATCCACGCCATAGAACGCACCATAAAGGATGTTACCGCCAAGCACGGTCACACTTGTAAGATTTGCAGGTATGTAATATGTTGTGAAGTCAGTACCGTTAAAGGTCTGCATAATGGGCGTACCGTTTCTGTATGAAGCAGTACCGAAAATCCAGCCGAACAAAGTTGTTGTCGAAGCTGTTTTAGCGGTTTTAGAGCTTCCTACAAAAGGTATCGTCAAGTTCTTAAGGCTACTGCACTCACGGAACGCGTCAACGCCGATAGACGTAAGCGACTCGGGCAGAACTATTGTTTCAAGCATACTGCAACCGTAGAACGCACCGCGAAGAACATTACCACCGAGAATAGTAACGTTGCGAAGCGAGTCGGGAATGTAGTATCTTGTCATTGTGGTGCCGTCATGCGACTGCATAACTTCGGTACTGCCTGCGTAGTAAACGGTATCGAAGAGATAACCGAACATCATATTTGCAGCTGCGGAAGTTGTAGTTTTAGAAGCACCGACAAACGGAGCGGTAATTGAATGTAAGCTTGTGCATCCGCTGAATACGGTTGTGCCGATTGTGTTTACAGTTTCGGGCAAAACAACCGATTTAAGGTTAAGACAGTTCTGGAATACCGATTTACCTATTGTAGCGAGGCTCATTGTCTGACCTTCGGCAAGCGTAGGTACAGATACAGACTCAAGCCAATTATAGGAATAGAATGCGTAATCGTTTATAATTTTAGCTTCTTGAGGTATTTCAAGGTTAATTATGGGCGTGTCGTTAAGCGTAAGTCTTGAACCGTTAGCAAGAGGGTTAGCGTAAGCGTTACCAAACGAAATACTCATCCAATCGGCAAGATTAGTAATATTTACGTCCTGAATATTGCTGCAACCCGTGAATGCGTTAGCTTGAATTGACTTAACGCTTGTAGGCATTGAAATACTTGTAAGACCCGAACAGTTGTTGAATGCATACTGTTCGATAGTAGCTACGCCTTCGCCTATTGTAATGTTTGTAAACATTGAACAGTTATAGAATGCGTAACCGGAGATTTTACCCGTAGCAGCGCCTTCGGAATCGACGGTACCCGTAATTGTAACATCTTTGAGCGACATAGGCAGGAAATAGCCGACAGTCTGGCTCTGCGAGTAGTACTGAGTTACAGGCGCCGAATCGGTAAAGTAAGTTGTACCGAAGATATATCCGAACAGCGCGTTTTGCCCGGTAGCCGTTGCGGAATTACCGGTAAAGGGCAATGTAATGCTTTCCAAACGCGAGCAGCCCGAGAAAGCCGCACTGCCTATTGAGGTTACGTTTGTAGGAACCGTAACCGTAGTAAGCATATTGCAGCCGTTGAACGCCTGCGAGCCTATCGACTGTACAGCCGAACCGATAGTTACCGAAACAAGCGACGTGCAGTTATAGAAAGCAAAGTTACCGATTTTTGTAGTTTCATCGTCGATAACGAGATGCTCTACAAGGTTGTATCTTCCGCTTTCAGCGTCCAAAAGATAGAGTTTTGCACCGTTTGAAAGAGGATTGGAAGTGTACGCGCTGAACGTCATTTCCGCCCACTTTCTCATATCGGAAATCTTAACTCCGTTAAGTGCGCTACAGCCGTAGAATGCCTGCGTACCTATAGATTGAAGCGTTGTAGGAAGCGCAATGCTCTCTAAATGCGAGTAGTTGTAGAAATTGTAATTTCCTATTGCGGTTACGCCCTCGGGCAAGACAAGGTCGACTATTGCGGCATACTCTTTTACCGTACCTTCGTCGTCGGTATATTCACCCGTCCACTCGAGTAACGTACCGTTATAGAACAACGGGTTTGCATATCCGTCGCCGAAATTGATTTTAACCCAATCTCTGATATCGTCAACCATAACTTGGGTAATTTTAGAACAGCCGTTGAACGCGTTTGTACCGACCGTTGTCACTCCCGAACCCATAACAACAGTTTGCATGCTGGGTATTTCGCGGAATGCGTTGTTGCCGATTGTAACTATGTTGTCGGGAATTACAAGATTTAAAATTCTTGTGTTATAGAACGCGTCGTTGCCGATTGCGGTTATACCCGTACCGAAATCGACTTCGGACAGTGCCGTACAATTTTGGAAAGCATAGTTACCTATAGTTTTAAAGCCGTTGGGGATAGTTATGCTTTCAAGCGAAGTACAGTTTCTGAACGCATAGTCATATATCTTTGTATCGTTATAATGGTTGGGTAAATTAATTTCCTTTACATACTTAAGTCCGTCAAACGCACTTGCATATATATTGTTGTTTCCAAGTATCGTTATCTTCTCCAACGTCTTGGGTATGCGCCAGCCGTTTACGTCCGTATAGAAATAACTATCCGGAGTGTACGAATTGTTATAATATGACTGCGAGAATACATAACCAAAACGAGCATTTGCATTATTGGTAGTATAATTCCTTTGATATCCAATGAACGGCAATGTTATTTCTTTAAGATTGAAACAACCATAGAATGTATAAGGCGAAATGTTTTGTATATTGCTTGTTGGTATATACACCCTTTCCAAATTTCTACAACCATAGAATGTATATCTGAGTCTATTAGAATCACCAGTGGTGTTATATGCTGTATCAGGAAGCCTTATGTCAGTAACATTTACAAGGTTACTGAACGCACCCCAAGCAACGTTTCCGCCGAGTATAACTATCTTTCTAAGGCTATTAGGAATATAATACGGACGATAATATGAACTGCTACCTCCATTGATAGTAGGATAAGCACCCGGATTATCTGCACTATAATTATACTGTTGATAATTTAAACTTGCACCAGTATATGAACTTGTGCCAAAAATCCAACCAAATAAATTATATTCGTAATTATATCCCCACGACTCTCTGCCATATCCGACAAAAGGCAGAGTCATATTTACAAGGCTTCCGCATTGATAGAACGCCATATTGTCAATATATTGTATAGGAGTTGCGGGAAGCACTATATCGGTAAGACGAGTACAGCCTTGGAAAGTATTGCTACGAATAGTAGTAGATTGAGTTGCAACTACGTTTATACTTTTTATATATTGACAATTTCTGAATGCTTGGTAATGTAAATATCCACCACGTATCGTTATATCGGTAAGCGATATAGGAAGATACCAAGTTGAATGCTGACCTGCAGCATAGAAACCCGTACCGGGGTTGCTTGCGCCGAACCAATAACCAAAATCACCGTTATTATCATTACGCTCGGAATCTCTATTATAACCTACATGCCCCAAATCCATCGATTGCAAAGCCACGCAGCCGCGGAATACTTCTGTATTGATATAACGGATATTTGTGCTTGTTGTAACATCTGTCAACAATCTACAGTTATAGAATGCCTGACTGTTGATTGTGGCATTTGTTCCGCAGATTACATTTAAGGTTGTAAATTTGTTGTTATAGAATGCTGCCGTGCCTATCGAGGTTATTGTACCGGGTATTTCAAAGTCGCCGGTAAAGCCGCCATAGCCGTAGAACGCATAATTTTGTATCGTTGTATTTGCTGTGGTTAATGCCGATAAATCCGTTACCGCTTCGTCATTGATATACAATATTGCTTTATTGTTATTTAACGGGTTGGAATTGCCGTCTGCAAAGCTTCTGCCTACCCAACTCTGCAACGTTCCGTCATAATACACCTTCTCTAACCCTGTAGTTCCGTAGAACGCATTGCTTTGGAAGGAAGAAACAGCAGAGGGTATAGTTATTTCAGATATACCCGAACAGCCGTAGAGAGCCTGTTGACCTATTGTAGAAGTGTTGGGCAAAACTATGGACTGCAGCTCGTGCGCGCCCTTGAATGAGAAGTTGGGGATATTTCCGCCGAGCACGGTTACGTTTTTGAGGGATACGGGCAACTGATAGTTTATATTGCCGTTGGACTGCTGACCTACGCCGTAGGTAAGCCCTTCGATTGCGGTATTGCCGAAAATATAGCCGAAGGTATTGCCGTCCGAAGCGGAAGCGCCGATAAAGGGCACGGTTAGCGTTTCAAGATTTGTGCAGCCGACAAACACGCTGCCGCCCATACTTGTAACGGTAGCGGGAATATATATTTCGACAATTCCCGTGTTGTAGCCGAATGCGCCTGCACCAATGGAAGTTACGCTGGAAGGAATTTCAACGGTTTGAATAGAAGTGCAACCGTAGAAGACGTAAGCGCCTATCGTGCTTACGCTGTCGGGAACTACAAGGTCGACAAGCATTTGACCGCTGACCCAAAGCTCGGCTCCGCTGTTTAAGGGGCTGGAATACATATTGCCGAAGGTCATAGTAATCCAGTTAGCAAGATTGCTTATGTTTACTACTTCGATATTGTTACAGTTTTGGAAAGCGTTGTTGTTGATGCGGTTGATTGAACCGGGAATAGTAATTTCGGACAGACCCGTACAACCGTAGAAAGCCGAAGTACCTATTGTGTTTACGCTTTGAGTTTTTTCGGGCAATATAATTTCGGTAAGCATACTGCAGCCGTAGAAGGCGTAGTCGAGTATGTTTCCGCCCGTGATGTTGACGTACGTCAAAAGCTCGGGTATGTAATACGTGCCCACGCTTTGATTTACGGCAATGCTGCCCATATAGTTCGAGCTGCCGAATACGTGACCGAATACCGTTGTCTTGGAAGCCGTAGTTGCAGACTTAGAGTCGCCTACAAAGGGCAGAGTTATGCTCTCTAAGCCGCTGCAGCCGTAGAAGGCTCCCACGCCTATTGTGTTTACCGAGTCGGGAATTACAATATTTGCAAGCATTATGCAGTTAGTAAACGCATAGCTGCCAACCTTGGTTACGTCAGACCTGTCGGGCAAGACAAGCTCGATAATTTCATCGTTGCCCAAAATAAGTCCGCAAGGGTAATACATAGGGTTTGCGGTGGGGTTGCCGAAGTCGATTTTAGCCCAGGAAACAATGTCCGCCGCAAAAACCTGCGATATGGAGTAATCGTCTAAAAAGGCGTCGCTTCCTACCGAAGTAAGATCTTTACCGAAGCGCACGGATTCGATTACGCCGCACCCCGCAAACGCACCGGCGCCCACCGTTTTTATACCGTCGGGTACAGTTAAACTTGTGATATAGTTGTATCCTGCAAAGGTGTAGCTACCTACTTTGTCAATTTCAGTAGAAACGGTAAAATCACCCTCTAATGTGACGTACTCTCCGTCCGTCAATATTTTAAACTCTGCGCCGAGGTGCAGGGGATTTGCCTCGAAGTTGAGGAAGTTCTTTTCCTGCCAGACAGATAAACTATCGGTAAATACTTCCGTTATAGCCGTACAATTTTGGAAAGCATAGTTACCTATAGTTTTAAAGCCGTTGGGGATAG
>CAJUMW010000011.1:52480-62846 GCA_910587625.1 uncultured Christensenellaceae bacterium | reverse complement strand
ACGGCATAAAAAAACTGACTGCAAATATATGTTGCAATCAGATTATATAAAAACAAGGGGCGGTAATAATAATTTACGGCTCTATTGACAAACACGGCGTTTGCTGATATAATTGTGGTTCAAATTATATGGGGGAGTACGGCGGCAATAAACGTATTTAAGGAGTGACTATGAAAAAGAAAATAATTATAGCGGTAATAATAGTTGCGTTGCTGTGCGGAATCGGTGGCTGTGTGTATAGCTGTTGGCGTACTTTCGGTTATAGCGATGAGCGCACTGTATCCGAAGCCCAAAAATTTGTCAAAGACGAGTTGGGCTATGACGAGGTTTGGTTTGTATGTATGGGCTATGCCAGAATTGAGCCCGAATATGATTTTCATCCCAGCTTTTTAGTTTTCGGTATTAAAGACGGGGAAGAAATTTTAGCCGCGATACCTTTTTTTAAATCAGACAAGGAACCGCCCGTTATAATGGATTGGCCGTTTAAACATTCTTTCGCACAGATAGTCGATTTTTTGCATGAAAACGATATTGATTGCGAAAAGAAAGATTACGGCGCGTTTAGTTTGGAAAACAGACCCGAAAACGGGTTTGATACTATTAAGCCCGAACCTCGTTTGGGTTTGGTTTACCATAATTATTGCGTGACGGAAACTGACGGAAATTTAATTTTAATTTAAACAAACGCCCTCTCTACCGTGAGTAGAGAGGGCGTTTTGTATAGTAGAATTGCTAATTTTAACGGTAGCGCCGTACAAATTAAAAGTAGGTTTACCTTGCGGAAAATTCGTATATAATTAAAAAAAAGGCAAAAACAGGAGTTATATATGAAAAATGCGGCTGCTTTAAATACAAAACGCAAGTACTTACCGCCCGTTTATACCAAGGGTGAAGAAATTTTCAACGCGGTGTCGCACATTGTCGGCGGCGCTTTCGGGCTTATCGCGCTTATAGTTCTGCTTATTTACACTTACCCCAATCCGTCGTATATGTGGGCTGTAACGGCTTTCGGTTTGGGCATTATAATACTGTACACAATGAGCGCGCTGTATCACTTTTTGCCGAGCGGCGGCGGAAAAAAGGTGTTCCGCATCTTTGACCACTGCACGATATTTTTGTTGATTGCCGGCACATATACGCCCTTTTGCGTAATTGCGTTAGAGGGAAATGTTCTTGGGCTTATAATACTTATAATCGAATGGTCGCTTGCCGTTATAGGCATCACGGGTAATGCAATAGCAATGAATAACAAGTTTGTAAAGGCGTTGTCTATGGCGTCGTACTGCGTAATGGGCTGGCTTATTTTAATTGCCTTTGTACCGCTTATGCAAAGTATTTCCGCGGCAAGCTTCTGGCTGCTTTTGTTGGGCGGAATAGCTTATACCTTCGGCATACTCTTTTACGCGCTCGGCAAAAAAGTAAAATATTTTCACTCCGTATGGCACTTGTTCGATATTCTCGGCACGGTTTTGCAGTTTGCAAGCATTCTTTTAATTTTGTTATAAATTCGGTTTTCTATATGTTGTGTTTACTTAAAATTTTTTCAACAATATTTGGTGTTTTTGTTGACAAAAGCAACTTGCGCTGTTATAATTAAATTCCAACTGAATAGCCGCGCGGCAACTGACGAATTGATTGCGAATTAACGCAGGGGAGTCGCGGCGGTCTGAAATTGTCGTTCGTCTGGGCTATTTATTGAATAGCCCGATTTTTTATATAAACTTCAAAAAGGTAAGTTATGACGGGAAAAATACACTCAATCGAAAGTTTCGGCACGGTTGACGGACCGGGGATAAGGTTTGTGCTGTTTATGCAGGGCTGCCCTATGCGCTGTCTGTACTGCCATAACCCCGACACCTGGAACGTGGGCTCGGGCCGTGAAATTACGGTCGATTGGGCGGTTGACGAAGTCTTGAAATACAAAAGCTATATAAGCCGCGGCGGAGTTACCGTTTCGGGCGGAGAACCGCTGTTGCAGCTTGAGTTTGTAACCGAGTTTTTTAAGCGGTTAAAGCAAGAGGGGATACACACCGCACTCGACACCTCGGGCGTAACCTTCGTAAAAGCGGACGAAAAAATAGAAAAGCTTATAAAGTACACCGACCTTGTGCTTCTCGACATTAAGCATATCGACGACGAAAAACACAAAAAACTTACGGGTTTTACAAATAAAAGCACGCTTAGTTTCGCAAAATATCTGTCGGATAACGGCAAAGCTATGTGGATCAGGCACGTTCTCGTGCCCGACATAACCGACGATAACGAATACTTAAAGGCTTTAAAACAGTTTATCGACGGGTTGAAAACGGTACAAAAAACCGAACTGTTGCCCTATCATACAATGGGCGCGGTAAAGTACGAAAAACTCGGTTTAGACTATGCGTTAAAGAATGTTTTGCCGCCTACGGACGAAGCAATTAAAAACGCAAAAACAATACTCGGTATAATATAGGAAAAGTGAGGTAACATTTATGCAGTTCAAGGCATGGGAAGGCTTTAACCTCGGCAAATGGAGCGAGGAAGTCAACGTAAGAGATTTCATTCAAAACAATTACACCCCCTACGAGGGTGACGGCGCGTTTCTTGCCGACGCAACCGAGGCAACCAAAAAGCTTTGGGACGAAATTTGCGCCCTTTCCAAAAAAGAGCGCGAAAACGGCGGAGTACTCGACGCAGACACGTCTGTGGTGTCGTCGCTTACTTCGCACGGTGCAGGCTATATTCATAAGGATCTTGAAAAAATTGTCGGTTTACAGACGGACAAGCCTTTCAAGCGCTCGTTGCAGCCCTTCGGCGGCATAAAAATGGCGGAACAGGCTTTGAATATGTACGGTTATCAACTCGACGCCGGCATTAAAGAAGTGTTTTCAAAGTACCGCAAAACTCACAACGACGGAGTTTATGACGCTTACACCCCCGAAATGCGCCGCGCACGCAAAGCGCATATTCTTACGGGGCTTCCCGACACCTACGGCAGGGGCAGAATAGTAGGGGATTACAGGCGCGTCGCGCTCTACGGCGTGGACTATCTCATCTCTCAAAAGGAAACGGATAAGCTTAATATGGACGGAGAAATGACTCCCGACCGCGTGCGCGACCGCGAGGAGCTTTCCGAACAGATTAGGGCGCTTAAAAATCTTAAAGCAATGGCGCAAATTTACGGTTTGGATATCTCGCAACCGGCAGAAACTGCGCAACAGGCGGTTCAGGCGCTGTATTTCGGCTATCTCGCTGCAGTCAAAGACCAGAACGGTGCGGCAATGTCGATAGGCAGAAATTCAACCTTCCTCGACATATATATCAAGCGCGATATCGAGCGCGGCGTTATAGACGAAAGCGCCGCTCAGGAGCTTATCGACCACTTTGTTATGAAGCTGCGCATTGTCAAGTTTATGCGTACAAAGGAGTATAACGAGCTGTTCTCTGGCGACCCTACCTGGGTAACGGAGTCAATCGGCGGAATGGGAGTGGACGGCAGAACGCTTGTCACGAAAACTTCTTTCAGAATTTTGCACACACTGACAAATCTCGGACCCGCTCCCGAACCCAACCTTACAGTGCTTTGGAGCAAACATTTGCCCTCCGGGTTCAAAAGTTTCTGCGCAAAGCTCTCAATTCAGACCTCGGCAATTCAGTACGAAAGCGACGATTTAATGCGCCCCGAACTCGGCGATGACTATTGCATAGCTTGCTGTGTCAGCGGTATGCGCGTCGGCAAGGATATGCAGTTTTTCGGCGCAAGGGCAAACCTCGCAAAGTGCCTTCTTTACGCAATCAACGGTGGAAAGGACGAGGCTATCAAGGATAAAGACGGCAAGCCTATGCAGGTTTCTCCTGCGTTCGAGCCCGTGCACGGGGACGGTAAGCTTGATTTTGAGGACGTAAAGGAAAAGTACGAGCAGATGATGGATTGGCTTGCAAGGCTGTACGTCAATACTCTCAACCTAATTCACTATATGCACGACAAGTACAGCTATGAAGCACTTGAAATGGCGCTGCACGATACTTGCGTGCGCAGGTTCTTCGCAACTGGCGTAGCGGGACTTTCCTGCGCGGCGGACTCGCTTTCGGCTATAAAATATGCCTGCGTCTATCCCGTAAGAAACGAGGACGGAATAGTCTGCGACTTCAAAATAGAGGGGGATTATCCCAAGTACGGCAACAACGACGACAGGGTTGACGAACTTGCCGTATGGCTTGTAAAGACCTTTATGAACAAGATAAAGAGTCACTTTACCTACCGCGAAAGCGTGCCCACAATGTCTATTTTGACTATTACAAGCAATGTGGTTTACGGCAAAAATACGGGCAACACGCCCGACGGAAGAAGGGCGGGTCAGCCCCTTGCGCCCGGTGCAAACCCCATGCACGGCAGGGACTGCTGCGGCGCTCTCGCTTCTCTCGAATCGGTTGCAAAACTTCCCTATGAGTACTCGCGCGACGGAATCTCAAATACGTTTTCGATAACTCCCGAAAGTCTCGGAAAGAGCGAAAGGGTGGAAAATCTTGTATCCCTTCTCGACGGCTACGTTGCAGACGGCGGCTATCATCTCAACGTCAACGTGTTCAACAGGGAAACGCTTTTGGACGCGCAAGCTCACCCCGAAAAGTATCCTCAGCTCACAATCCGCGTTTCGGGCTATGCGGTCAACTTCAACAAACTAACGCGCGAACAGCAAAACGACGTAATTTCCCGTACAATCCACACAAAGTTTTAAAATTTAAAGCGACGCAGAATGCGTCGCTTTTTTTATGAATAATAGCTTACTGCGCCTTTAAATATCGCATAGGCAATATTTTTTTGATATTCCTCGGATATAAGCAGCTTTTCGTCGTCTGGGTTGGATAAAAATCCGCACTCTACAATTACCGATGGATTGGGTGTGCATTTGAGCATATAATAATCCCCTACGAGCGCCTCGTTCTTTTTTGCGCATTCGTCCATTTGGTTGAGGGAAGCCTGAATGCAGCTCGCAAGCTTTTTGCCGCTTTCGCTGTTCTTATCGAAGAATACCGTGCCGCCCCTGCGTGAAGGGTAGGGACACTTATTTTGGTGTACCGAAATAACCAAATCGGCGTTGTTTTCTTCGATAATTTGCTTGCGCTTTTTCATATCGCGCATTTTAAAGCCCTTTGTCGGCATTCCGTAAAGTCCGCCGTTTGTGCTTCTTGTCATAATAACATTAAATCCGGCGTTTACAAAACAGCCTTTAAGTTTTTTGGCTATTGCAAGATTAATGTCGCTCTCTTTTACGTCTGTTTCTACGCCTCTCACTCCGGCGTCAACTCCGCCGTGCCCTGCGTCGATAACAACGGTAAGCTGGGACTGTACGGAAACTCCGCGCGCCGCAACGCTGCAAAGTATGCCCAAAGTTACGCCAAATGCAATTATAAGCGATAAAGTTATTACAACGGTTTTTTTAAGAGTTATTATTTTCACGCTATATACTATGGATTTATTGCGTTTTTTATGATTATATGTTATAATTTAACGGAGTATGTTTAAATTTTTTACTACGCTTTCCGAGAATGAAGCAAGAAATATAAGCCCCGTTACGCTTGCATTTGTCGGTGACGCCGTGTACACGCTTTATGTGCGCGAAAGGCTTGTTGTCGAGCGCGACTTGTCTACGGGCGCGCTGCAAAAGCTGTCCTCGTCCGAGGTGTCCGCGCACGGTCAAAATATTCTTCTTGAAAAAATAATTCCACTTTTAAGCGAGGAGGAAATCGCGGTTTTTAAACGCGGCAGAAACGCAAAAAAACCTTCCAAAAGCAAAAGCGCTACGGTTTTCGAATACAACAACTCAACGGGGTTCGAGTCGCTTTTGGGCTATTTATACCTCGTAGGCAGATACGAGAGAATAGAACAACTTTTGGATAATTAAATTTTTAGAGCAAATACATTTTTGTGGGGTTTTTATAACTTTGCGGCGCGACTAAAAATCGCAATTTTTAGTCGGCGCACCCAATTTGCGCAAACTTGCGCCTCGGCGGGGTGAATTTGCGTGACTTAAAAATTGTGTGCCCTTAGCGGTCACGCAAAGAGGGCAAGCAGCCCTCAAGTCACGAAAAATTTATTTCGCAGAATAGAAATACATTTTTGTGAGGTAATCATATATGAAATACGAGGGGAGAAATTCCGTTTTGGAACTTTTGAAAACGGATAAAAATATAGATAAAATATTAATTGATAAAAACCTTTCGGGCAGTTTAAAGGTTATTTGCGCGGAAGCACATAAAAAGAAAATAAAGTTGCAGTTTGTATTTAAAAAAGTTTTGGATAAAGAGAGCGAGGACGGCAGGCATCAGGGCGTCATTGCCTATGCCACCGACTACGAGTATTCCACTATTTACGACATTTTACAGGGCGACGACGAAAACGGGCTTGTAATCGTCTGCGACGGAATAGAGGACGTTCATAATTTAGGCGCGATAATAAGGGTTGCGGAATGTGCGGGCGCGAACGGCGTTATAATAACGGCGCAAAATTCCGCCAGCGTGACCGACGCCGTTATACGTGTTTCCGCAGGCGCAGCCGAACATATAAAGGTTGCAAAAATCAATTCGCTTGTCTTTGCAATAGAAAAGCTCAAACAGGCAGGGTATTGGCTATACGCGCTCGAAGCCGACGGAGAGGATATCTATAAGGCAAATATTTCGGGTAAAGTTGCGCTTGTTATAGGCGGAGAGGACAGCGGAGTCAGAAGGCTTACAAGGGACAAATGTGACTTTTGTCTTGCTCTGCCCCTGCACGGAAAGGTAAACTCGTTAAACGCGTCGGTCGCGCTCGGTATAGCCGCTTACGAGGTAATAAGACGCAGATGAGCGACGAAGAACTTATAATAAAAATACGCTCGGGCGACAAAGCCGCCGAACTTGAGCTTTTAAAGCGTTATCAAATAAAAGTCAAAAAAAAGGCTTCGGGCTTCTTTCTGCACGGCGGAGATAGGGAAGACTTGGAACAGGTGGGTATGATGGCTGTCTGTTCGGCTGTTCAAAGCTTTAAAGAGGGCGGCGCCAGCTTTTCGTCTTACGCTTCGGTGTGTATCGAAAATGCCGTCAAGGACGCCATTAGAAAGAGCGTGGGCGCAAAGCAGCAGGCGCTAAACAACTTTGTGCCTATAGTCGAGGTTGTCGAACGCGCCGAGTACGCAGTAAATCCCGAAGACGAGCTTATCCGTTTGGAGAGCCGCGACGAGTTTTTGAAAAAAATTTCGAAAATTTTATCCTCGTTCGAGTTTAAAATTACGGTAATGTATCTTGAAGGTATGTCCGTCGGGGACATTTCCGTTGCCGTGGGAAAACCGCAAAAAAGCGTTTCAAACGCGCTTTGCAGGGCAAAAAACAAACTTGAAAAGGTATATTTGCAGGAGGAGTAAATGGCTTATCTCGCATTTTACAGAATGTTTCGACCCACAACCTTCGACGAAGTTGTCAGGCAGGAACACATTGTAAGAATTTTAAAAAATCAAATAGAGAGCGATAAGGTCGGTCACGCGTACCTGTTTTGCGGGCCGCGCGGCACGGGCAAAACTTCGCTTGCCAAAATATTTGCAAGGGCAATAAACTGCGAGCACCCCGTCAACGGCTCTCCCTGCGGCAAATGCGCTTCTTGTCTTGCGCTTGCCGACCCGTCCAATCTCGACGTTTGCGAGATAGACGCCGCGTCGAATAACGGCGTCGACGAAATGCGCGATTTAAGGGAAAAGGTGCAGTATCCGCCCGTCGGCGGCAGATATAAGGTCTATATCATCGACGAGGTTCATATGCTGACGCAGTCGGCCTTCAACGCCGTGTTGAAAACGCTGGAAGAGCCGCCCCGTCACGCCGTATTTATACTTGCCACAACCGAGCCGCAAAAGATACCTGCAACAATACTTTCGCGCTGTATGCGCTTCGATTTTAAATTAATTCCCCAAGCCGACCTCGAAAATCTAATAAAGGGAGTTTTCGAAAAGACGGGCAAACAGTACGAGCCTTCCGCGGTTTCGGCAATAGCAAGGGCAGGTGCAGGCAGCGCGCGCGACAGCCTTTCGATAGCGGATATGTGCGCCTCTTACTCGCGTGGGAAGCTCACTTATGACGACGTCAACGCCGTTCTCGGCGGCGCGGAATGGTCTGAAATTGCAGAAGTTTCGGCAAAGATTTTGCAAGAGGATTATTCCTCGGCAATAAGTCTGGTCGAGCATATCTTATCCACGGGCAAGGGCGTGGGGGTGCTTTTAAAGGATATGCTTTCGTTTTTAAATGATTTGACTATAGTCAAGGTCTGCAAAAACGCGCGCGAAATAATCAACCGCCCCGACGAAACGTATAATAAGATAGAAAGTATATCGCAGTTTGCAGACGGACACAAGTTGCTTCGCGTAACAGAAATTTTAACCGCCGCCGAAAACAGCTTGCGCTATTCCTCAAACGGCAGAATAACTCTTGAAACGGCTGTGTTCAAGGCGGCAATGCCGCAAAGCGACTATGATATCGACGCCCTTATCGGCAGAATGGCTGCGCTCGAACGAAAGATAGCGGAGAGAGTGTACACCCCCGAATATGGCGCGGTTACGCCCCAAAATCCGCCAAAGCCGCAGCCGCCAAAGACTGCGCAAATGCCTAAAAAAACGCACCCTGCCGAGTTTGTTTCCTCTAAGCCCGAACTTGTCGAGGACAGCGGCGGAAATCCCTTTGAAAGCGTTGAAAATCAGACTGAAATTGCAGTACAATCCAAAATTCCCCCCAATATATCCGGCGTTGACAAGCGAACTGTGTTTGCAAAGTTTTTAAGAAGCTTGCGCACGACGCATGTCAATAAAATGCTGTTTTTGCTTTGTATGGATTTAGATCACGAGTTTGAGGGAGATAAACTTATATTCATAACCGACAACGAGGCGGTACCCGGCGGACTCAATAAACCCGAAAACGCGAAATTTATTTCCGAAGCTTTGGCTGAGCTCGGGGTTTTGGACTATGAGGTCAGGTTCCGCGCAAGGGGAGAAAACGACTATGAAAGGGCTGTGCGCACTCTTAAAGAGAATTTCAGCGGTACGGACATAGATATTAAATAAATTTTCGGGGTTAAAATGCAGGCAAAAAATCTCTGTATAGTCGAAACTACGGTAAAACATTGCTACGGTGAAATAAGGGAAGTTATAGTTCCCGACGGCATAACCGAAATTGCCGACGGCGCATTTGCCAATCACGCATACGTTGAAAAGGTGGTTTTGCCTAATTCTTTGGTAAAAATAGGCGCAAAAGCGTTCGCTTGGTGCGAAAGTTTGCGGGAAATAAATATACCCGACAGCGTAAAATATATAGGCGCTCGCGCTTTTATCGATTGCGGTATGTTGAAAGAAATATCAATCGGTGCAAACGTCGAAGAAATAGGGGATAGGGCGTTCGACCGTTGTTCGAACCTAAAAAAGGTAACTTTGCCCGAAAACTTAAAAAAGATAAGCGATTTTATGTTTCATGACTGCATAAGGCTTTCAGACGTTAATATGGGTGCCGAGCTTGAAGAGATAGGGGAATGCGCCTTTGAAAATACTGATATATACGATTTGTGTCTCGGAGAAAATATTAAAAAAATAGGCGATTTCGCATTTAAGAATAGCAGTATTTTAAGCCTCGAAATACCCGAAACTATGGCATATATAGGGGCTAAAATTGCCGAGGATACTCAAATACGCTGTTTCAGATGCTATGCAAAGTCCGCGCAAACGGGCTGGGCAAAGGATTGGAACGTCAACGGCAACGACAGTGTGTGGACGGTTTTCGACTTCGGCAACACCAACGGCATTGTTGCAGGCTACGACAAACAAAAGCTGTTTATCGACGGCAGCGTCGTCAAATGGTGCTCTCCGGACGTGAAGGAGATTTTTATACCCGACGGCGTTACGACAATAGACGACCACGCATTCAACGGTTGCGGCCGTATTACAAAACTGTCGTTGCCGTCGTCTTTGAACAGGCTGTGCGACTATGTTTTCGGGGAAGGCGTTTCTATTAAAGAGCTGGAGTTTCGCGGTACTATGAAAAGGTGGTGCGAGGTGGAAATTTACGACCGATTCAGCAGCCCTTTGAGCATAGCGAGCGATGTCATAATAGACGGTAAATTTTTAGGCAACCTTGTAATACCCGAGGGCGTCAAAAAAATAAACAACTACGCGTTTATGAATAAAAATTTTACAAGCATCAAGTTCCCGAGTTCTTTAAAGAACATAGGCTATTACGCGTTTTACAGGTGCATTAACCTTAAAGAAATCGAGCTTCCCGACGGGCTTGAATGCGTTGAAGATTTTGCGTTTGCAGGGTGTTATAATTTGGTTAAAATAGTTTTGCCACGTTCGGCAAAGGTGGAAGAGAACTCGTTTTC
>CAJUMW010000011.1:2160-52448 GCA_910587625.1 uncultured Christensenellaceae bacterium | reverse complement strand
TTGACATTCAGATAATTTATAAAGATTAATTTAAAAGGAGATAAAATTATGGCCGGATTTAAAGGCGGAATGGGCGGCATGGGAAATATGCAAAATCTTATGCGCGAAGCCCAAAAAATGCAAGAGCAGATGCAGGAAGCCGACAAGGAGCTTGAAGAGCTTGAGGTTGTGGGGCTTTCCGGCGGCGGAGAAGAGGGTGACGAAACGGTAGTCGTCTATATGAACGGCAAAAAAATAATCAACGGTATCGAGTTCGGCAGCAAGCTTTCCCAGATTGTCGACATAACGGACGAGGACGACGTCGAGATGCTCGAGGACTTGATTATGGCGGCTATAAACGACGGCTACAAAAAAGCCGACGCGCTTTATGACGAGAAGATGGGGCCCTTTGCAAAGGCGGGTAAAGGCTTTATTTAACAGCGCGAATTTCTCGGAAAGAGGTCTATTTAATGGAAGTATTCATCGAGCCGATAGGCAGGCTTATAAACGAATTTTCAAAACTCCCCGGCGTGGGAAAAAAGACGGCGCAGCGGTATGCTTATAAGATAATAGGTATGACCGAGGCAGAGGCAAAGCAGTTTGCCGAGGCTGTTGTTTACTGTAAGCAGCGCGTAAAATATTGTAAGGTCTGCGGCAACTTTACCGAGGAGGAAACGTGCGCAATCTGCAAAACGCGTTCTTCGTCGTCGATATGCGTAGTAAAAGAGCCGAAGGACGTAATCGCATTGGAAAAACTGCACGAGTTCAACGGTTCTTACCACGTCTTGCACGGGGTAATAAGCCCGATGGACGGCATAGGCCCCAACGATATACGCATTAAAGAGCTGCTTGCCCGTATCGACGGAAACGTAAAAGAAGTTATAATGGCTACAAATCCCGACGTCGAGGGGGAAGCTACGGCAATGTATATAGCAAAGCTTTTAAAACCGCTCGGCGTCAACGTCACAAGGCTTGCTCACGGAATTCCCGTCGGCGGAGAGCTTGAATATACCGACGAAGTAACTCTTTCGCGTGCGTTTTCGGAGCGGAAACAAATTTAAAAATCAAGGAGAATTATTATGAACGTATCGGTGTTGGGCTGCGGGCGTTGGGGCTCTTTTATTGCCTGGTATCAGGCTACCGTTCTCAAAAACAGAGTTATAAGCTGGGGTCCCGAGGGCGACTATTCATATGAAATTTTAAAGACAACGGGCAAAAACGACTATGTAAGGCTGGACAAGTCAATAACGCTGACCTGCGACTTAGAGCGCGCTTTGCAGGAGAGCGACGTCATTATAATTTCCATTTCCTCGCAGGGCTTGCGCGGCTTTATGCAAAAGATTACGGTTTACGACGTCAAGGACAAAATATTTATACTGTGTATGAAGGGCATAGAGGAGGCAACGGGCAAACGTCTGTCCGAAGTGCTTTTGGAAAGCGGCATAGAAAAAAATAAAATCGCGGTTTGGGTCGGGCCGGGACATATTCAGGCTTTCACACAGGGTATTCCCAACTGTATGATTATCGACAGCTACGACGAAAATCTTAAAAAGACGCTTGCCGAAAGTTTTAAGTCGAATTTAATCCGCTTTTACTACGGCAACGATATCATAGGTACTGAAATAGGCGCGGCGGCAAAAAACGTGCTCGGCATAGCCGCAGGCGTTCTCGACGGAAGCGGCTATCCCAGCTTAAAGGGTCCGCTTATGGCGCGCGGCGCTTACGAGGTGGGCAAGCTGATAAAAGCTTTGGGCGGAGAGTTTAACTCGGCTTACGGGCTTGCGCATTTGGGGGATTATGAAACTACGCTTTTTTCCGAGTACTCGCACAACCGCAGATACGGCGAGCTTATGGTGCACGGCACAAAGTTCGACAAACTTGCCGAGGGTGTAATGACGGCAAAGGCAATGAAAGAGCTTGCCGATAAAAAGGGGCTGGAGCTGCCCATTACCGAAGCTGTGTACGAAGCTTGCTTTCTCTCTCACGCCTTTGACGGCGGAGACGGCGCGCGTATATGTATGGATATAATTTTGAAGCTGTTCGACAGAGTTACAAAATCGGAATTTTAAATAGGATAAACTTAAATGAATTTAGACCGACTTATCAAGGTTTCGGAAAACGGCAACGAAGAGGCGATAAAAGTTTTGGAACAAATAAAAAAATAACAAATTATTAAACGGCTTAACATTGTTCAAAAAATTATAAAAACCGTTTTAATAGAGTTGCTTTTTTGCCTTAATAATATTAGAATTTTAAAGGTAATTTTTACGAGGAATTTTATATTAGATGTTAAGAGAAGATTTAAGAAACGTTGCGATAATCGCGCACGTTGACCACGGCAAGACCACGCTTGTAGACGCAATGCTCAAACAGGGCAACACTTTTCGCGATAATCAAGCGGTAGAGGACAGGGTTATGGACTCCAACGCCTTGGAGCGCGAGCGCGGCATAACCATACTTGCAAAAAACACTGCAATACACTATAAGGGCGTCAAAATAAACGTAGTCGACACCCCGGGCCACGCCGACTTTTCAGGTGAAGTAGAGCGCGTTATGATGATGGTTAACGGTGTGCTCGTTCTCGTTGACGCAGCGGAGGGACCTATGCCTCAAACGCGCTTCGTAATGCAAAAGGCGCTTGAAATGGGGCACCGCCTTATAATAGTCGTAAATAAAATAGACCGTCCCGACGCTCGATTAAACGAAGTTCAGGACGAAATTTTAGAGCTCTTGTTGGAGCTTGACGCGTCTGACGACCAGCTTATGTCTCCCGTCGTATGGTGTTCGGGCAGGGACGGCACCGCAACGCTCGATTTAAACGAACCCGGCAAGGACTTGACTCCGCTCTTCGACACCATACTCGATCACATTAAACCTTTGGAGGCGGACACCGAGGGTGCGGCGCAGATATTGGTATCCTCGATAGACTATAACGACTATGTGGGCAGAATAGGCATAGGCAGAATAGAGCGCGGAGAGGTAAAGCAGGGACAAGCCGTAACAGTTTGCAATTACAACAATATTCAGCTTAAAGTTCCTGGTAAAATAGTAAACCTCTATCAGATAGACGGTTTGAACCGCGTCCCCTGCGAAAGCGCAAAAGCGGGGGATATAGTCTGTTTTTCGGGGCTTGAAAAAATTAATATCGGCGATACCGTCTGTTCGACGGACTGCGTAGAGCCGCACAAGTTTGTGAAAATAACCGAACCTACCGTCGAAATGACTTTCTCCGTCAACGACTCTCCCTTTGCCGGCAAGGACGGCAAGTGGGTCACTACCCGTCATATTCGCGACAGGCTCTTCCGCGAACTTTTAAAAGACGTTTCGCTCAGGGTTGAAGAAACCGAGTTTGCGGACAGTTATCGAGTGTGCGGCAGGGGAGAAATGCATCTTTCTATACTCATTGAAAATATGCGCAGGGAGGGTTACGAATTTCAGGTTTCGACTCCCAGAGTAATGTTCAAGGAAATCGACGGCGTTAAATACGAGCCTATGGAGCGGCTGATAGTCGACGTTCCCGACGACGCTACGGGCGCGGTGTTCCAGAGTATGGGTAACCGCAAGGGCGAGCTTTTGCATATGAGCGCAATCGGCAGCCGCACCCGTCTTGAATTTATTGTTCCTGCGCGCGGACTTTTCGGCTACAAGTCAGAGTTTTTGACCTCGACCAAGGGAGAAGGCGTTATGAACAGCGTATTCTTCGAATATCAACCCTATAAGGGAGAGTTCACAAGGCGCAGCACGGGCTCGCTTGTGGCGTTTGAAACGGGAGAGGCGGTAACTTACGGACTTTTCAACGCTCAGGGCAGGGGAACGCTGTTTATCGGCGCGGGTACGCCCGTCTATGAGGGTATGATTGTCGGGGAGTCACCCAAGAACGAGGATATAAACGTCAACGTCTGCAAGACCAAGCACCTTACAAATACCCGTTCAAGCTCTTCCGACGACGCACTCAGGCTTATAACTCCCAAGAAGATGAGCCTCGAAGAGTGTCTTGAATTTATCGGTGACGACGAGCTTTTGGAAATTACGCCCAAGAATATCCGCATAAGAAAGCGCATACTCGACAGCGAACTTCGCGCAAAGCAACGCGCAAAGGACAAAAAGGGAGAATAATTTAAAGCGGTATTTATCGACGGAAATCTTTCACAGGGCGCGTTCAGAGAGTATGAAAATTTAAAGTCGGTGTCATTTGGCAGCAATATTACTTCATTGCCCGAACAGGCGTTCTATCTGTGCCCCTCGTTTTCTACGGACGCGGCTCTTACGTTAAACCTCGATGATTCCGCTGCAAATGCAAAGTTTCTTTCCGAAACATATTACAAATACAATTGGAAAATATCGTAAGTTATTCATAAATCTTTTTAAACTATAATAAAATATACCACCCATATCGGGTGGTAATTTTTTATGCGGAGGAACAGATGCAGAATGGAAGAGGGGCATAATCTAAGCGTCGAGCAGTGTAAGAGAATAACGGCAAGCGCAATTTCAAGCGTGGACGGTTTTTCGGACAAACAGATTGTATTGAGCTATTCCGGCGGACGAATACTTGTGACGGGTTCGGGAATGAAAATAGTCAATTTTTCAAAGACGAGCGGCGCGTTTTCGGCAACGGGAGATATTTACGGCGTCAAATATATGCAAAAAGGTATGTCTGTGAGGCAAAAGCTTTTCAAATAATTTAAAATGGCATTTTTTATTTTTATAATATGTATGTTCTGCGGCATATTGAGCGGCACGGTGTACGACGTTTTTTACGTTGCCCGAGCCGTGTGCTGCGGAATAGACAAGCAACGCTACACTGTTAAAGACAAAATTTTTATAATAATTTCGGATTTGCTCTATTGCATAACCTTTGCCGTGGGCTTTATTTTCACGGCGGTAATGTTCGATTTTGAAAATCTGAGGTTTTATATGCTGCTCGGTTGCGTACTCGGCGCAATCGTATATTTAAAAAGCATACATTTAATAGTTGCTTTTTTTGTAAAAAAAGTGTATAATGTTTACAGTATTCATAAGGAGAAGAAAGTTGGACGAACAAAAGAAAAACCGTCTGGCGGCAGCCGTCACGGTAAACGTTATCATATTAATGGTAATTCTCGTCGCGGTAATAATCTATCAGCTGGTTGAAATAGTCGGTCAAAACAACGAGTATAAACAGCTTGCGCGCGAGTACGAGTACTATTCAAGGCTGCTTGAAGATAAAAAGGACGAGCTCGACTTTTTCGAGTCCGAGCAGTACGAAGAGTATCTGCTTGAATTGGCGTTCAAACTCGGTTATCATTACCCCAACTAATTGATATGGTTATTTCTGCAATAGATATCGGTTCAAACTCCGTCCGCCTTGCGACTTTCGCGGACGGAAAAACTTTATATAAAGTGCTTACGACCACAAGGCTCGGAGAGGGACTGTCATTTTCGGGCAAGCTCTCTCCCGTGGCAATCGAGCGCAGCGCTAAGGCGGTAAGCGATTATGTACAAAAAGCAATAACCGACGGCGCGCAAAAAATTTACGCTTTTGCGACGGCTGCCGTGCGCGGCGCGCAGAACGGCAAAAAGTTTTTAACGAGGGTTAAGTCGCTGTGCGGTATCGACGTCGAGGTGTTAAGCGGAGAAACCGAGGCAAAAATTGCTATTTTGGGCGCTGTCGGCAACCGTGACGGCGGAATAATTGACCTTGGCGGCGCAAGCACGGAAGTTACCGTTCAACAGGGCGGCAAAACGCTTTACGCGAAGAGCGTGGATATCGGCGCCGTTCGGCTTTACGATTTGGCGGGCCGCGACAAGCAAAAGCTTATTTCGGTAATATTGCCCAAACTCGAAGAGTACGGCAACTTTACCGCCGAAAACTTTGAAATGTGGGGAGTCAGCGGCACGGCAACCACGCTTGCCGCGCTCAAACTCGGGCTAAGAGTTTATGACCCCGAAAAAATTCAGGGCAGCACTTTGACATTAAGCGAGGTTGAAAACCTTGCCGACCTGCTTTTGGCAACCCCGATAGAAAAGATATGCGATATGCTTACGGTGGATTCGCGGCGCGCGGACATAATCGCAGGCGGCGCAACCCTGCTTGCAATGCTTATGAAAAAGCTTAAAATAGATAAAATTACGGTATCGGACAGCGACAACTTGGAGGGATATGTAATTTTAAAGGAAGGCAAACTTTGAAAATAGTATCCGTAATCTGCTCGCTGCTTGCCGGCGTAGCGCTGGCTTTGCCGATTTGTATAAACTGTTGGACAAGTTACGGCCTGTGGTCGCTCGCGTTCTATGCCGCAATACTCTTCGCTCTGTCGGCGGCAAGCCTTCTGCACGAGCTCGGGCATATGCTTTTCGGCGCAATGTCGCGCGTGAAAGCCGTGCCGGAGTTGAGCTTTTTTGCCTCGTCAAGCTGTAAAATAATACCCAAAACGCACAAAAACTTGCGCGCGAGAATGATTGTAACTTCGCTTGGCGGTCTTATTGTAAATTTAATTTTCGTCGTTCTCGGTATAGTCGTTGCGGCTGTGCCCGACTTGCCCGTCTGGCTGGGCGTGCTTTCTCCCGCTTCGGCGTATCTATTTGTTTTAAACGCCTTTCCCGTTGAGTATTCGGGTGGTAAGAGCGACGGGCGCGTCGTCGTTGACTTGCTTCAAAAAAACAATCCCGAAAGCAAGGTTATGCTTGCTGTGCTCGGCGTTCAGGCTATGCTTTTAAACGGTACGGATATTAAGGATATAGACAAATCGCTTATCTTCGACCTTCCGCAAATACGCGAGGACGACCCGAGCTTTGTTTGCCTTTGCGAGCTCAGATATAAATATTTAGAAGCTTTGGGCAACAAGGAAGAGGCGGAAAAATACAAGCGCCGTTTTGAAGATTTGAAAGAGGAATATTTTTAAGAATAAAGAGCCGTCTCGCACAAGCGAGGCGGCTTTCAGCTTATGCGGTAAAGCCTGCCGAAGCAGTTGGGGCAAATTCTGCTCCAAATTTCCGCCTGCGTTTTGCAGACGTGGTTGCCGCAAGTTCCGCACTCGAAAAACTCTTGGGTAAAATCGAAATCGTCGCTGTTCAAAAATCTACATTTTTCCATAAAAAAAGTATGTGAAAATTGCGCGTAAAACATACTTGACAAATAAATTTTCGTTCAAATTGTTGCAATCTATTATATAATATGGTATAATAATTAAAAGTAAATTTTCGTATTGAAAATAAGGAGATAAAACTATGCCCGATAAAATCGAAAACAGTTACGACGCCAACTCTCTAAGGGCGTTAAAGGGGCTTGAACCCGTAAGAGAACACCCCGGAATGTATATCGGACCTACCGACGAAAAGGGCCTGCATTGCCTTGTCAGGGAAGTTATCGACAACTCCATTGACGAAGCTTTGGCAGGTTATTGCGACACTATCGAGGTGGTAATAACTGCGGACGGCTCTTGCTCGGTAAAGGATAACGGCAGGGGCATACCCACGGGCATAAATACCGATACGGGCATAAGCGGAGTCGAGCTTGCGCTTACAAACCTCAACGCCGGCGGCAAGTTCGGCGGCGGCAACAAGGCGGGTGGCTACAAAATTTCGTCGGGTCTGCACGGCGTGGGCGTATCCTGCGTAAACGCGCTTTCCGACACGCTGACTGCGGAAGTCTGCCAGAGGGGTCACATTTACAGGCAGGTTTACCACTGCGGCATTCCGGAAGAACCCTTGAAAATAGTCGGGGATACCGACAAGACGGGCACGACAATAACCTTCCACCCCGACGCAACCATACTTGAAACCGTCGACTTCAATTACGACACTTTAAAGACGCTTTTGCGTGAGCTTTCCTACCTCAACAAGGGCTTAAAGCTCAACTTGTCCGACTACCGCGGAGAAAAGGAACGTCACGACAGTTTCTGTTACGCGGGCGGCGTCGTTCACTTTATCGAGGATATAAACAAAGGCAAGTCTGTGTTGTTTGAAAAGCCCGTGTATTTTGAAGAATCGGAGGGCGACGACAAGTTTTTGGAAGTTGCGATACAGTACAATGACGGCTATACCGAGCAGATTTTTCCCTTCTCGAACAACATACGCCAGCCCGACGGCGGCACCCACCTCGACGGGTTTAAAGCCGCGCTTACAAAGGTAATCAACGACGCAGGCAGGCGCCTGAATATCTTGAAGGAAAGCGAAAAACTTTCGGGTGACGACGTAAGGGAGGGTATAACCGCCGTAGTTTCGGTAAAGATTGCCGACGCGCAGTACGAAAGCCAGACCAAAGCCAAGCTGTGCTCGACGTACGTCCGCAGCTTCGTTCAAAAGGCGGTAGTCGACAAATTCGGCACCTATCTCGAAGAGCACCCCGCCGAAACCAAAGAGCTTATAATGCGCTGTATAACCGCGCAAAGGGCAAGGGAGGCGGCGCGCCTTGCAAGGGAAGAAACGCACAGAAAGGGCGTTTTGGAGAGCACCAAGCTCCCCGGCAAGCTTGCCGATTGTTCGGATAAACGCAGCGAACTTTGCGAAATTTATATAGTCGAGGGTGACTCGGCTGGCGGCACGGCAAAGCAGGGCCGCGACAGGCGTTTTCAGGCAATATTGCCCCTCCGCGGAAAAATTTTGAACGTTGAAAAGGTAAGAATAAACCGCGTACTCGAAAACGAAGAGATAAAGGCAATGATAACTGCTTTCGGCTGCGGCATACAGGAAAACTTTGACGAAAGCAAGCTCAGATACGACAGAATAATAATAATGACCGACGCGGACGTAGACGGCTCGCACATAAGAATACTTTTGTTGACCTTCTTCTTCCGCTATATGCGTCCCCTTGTCGAAAACGGGCACGTCTACGCGGCTCAGCCGCCACTCTACAAGGTTTCGGCAAAGGGCATACCGGACACCTATCTCTACGACGACAAGGCGCTTGAAGATTTCAGAAACAGCTACGACGGCAAGTTCGAGCTTCAACGCTATAAGGGACTTGGTGAAATGAACAAAGAACAACTTTGGGAAACTACAATGGACCCTGCAAGGCGCACGCTTGTGCGTATCAACGTCGAGGACGCGGTCGAAGCCGACAAAATGTTTTCGCTTTTAATGGGCGAGCAACCCGAACTCCGCCGCCAGTTCATCGAAGAGAACGCAAAACTCGTAGCCGAGCTTGACATATGATGACGGCGCAACAAGAAATAAAGATAAGAGAGGACGATAATGGCTAAAAAAGAAACAAGCCCCGAGCTTACCGAAGAGTTTAAACGAACTCTCGAAATGACAAAGATGCTCGACGTCGAAGTAGACGAAGAGCTTAAAAAATCATTCATAGCCTACGCAATGGCGGTAAACGTATCGCGCGCCATTCCCGACGTAAGGGACGGTTTAAAGCCCGTACACCGCAGAATACTCTACTCTATGCACGAGCTCGGCTTATCCTACGACAAGGCGTTCAGAAAATGCGCCCGTATCGTCGGTGATTGCTTGGGTAAATACCACCCCCACGGCGACAGCTCGGTCTACGACGCGCTTGTAAGGCTTGCGCAGGACTTTTCGATAAACTTTCCGCTGGTAGACGGACACGGCAACTTCGGTTCTGTCGACGGCGACCCTGCGGCGGCAATGAGATATACCGAGGCAAGGCTTACAAAGCTCGCTTCGGAAATGCTTCGCGATTTGGATAAGGAAACGGTCGACTTTTACCCCACGTTCGACGATACGGGTATGCAGCCCTCGGTGTTGCCCTCGCGTTTCCCTAATATGCTTGTAAACGGCTCTGACGGCATTGCAGTTGGCATGGCGACAAATATACCGCCCCATAACTTAGGTGAGGTTATAGACGGCGTTATAGCCCTTATAGACAATCCTGAAATAGAAGTTGACGAGCTTATGGAATATATTCCGGCTCCCGACTTCCCTACGGGTGCGCTTATAATGGGCAGAAGCGGCATTAAAAAAGCTTACAGAACGGGCAGAGGCAGTATTATAATCCGCTCTCGCTGCGAGGTGGAGGACTACCAGAGCGGCAACCAAACGCGTCAGCGCATAATAGTTACCGAAATTCCCTATCAGGTCAATAAGGCAAAATTAATCGAAAATATAGCCGACCTCGTAAAAAACAAGCGCATAGAGGGCATTGCGGACATCAGGGAAGAATCCGACCGCGACGGTATGCGCATAGTTATAGAAATCAAAAAGGACGCAAACGCTCAGGTTGTTTTAAACCTTTTGTACAAGCACACCAACCTGCAGATATCCGACGGCATAATAATGCTTGCGCTAGTCGACGGTACGCCCAAGGTTTTAAACTTAAAGGAGTGCCTGTATTACTACCTCGAACATCAGAAAGAGGTAATAGTAAGAAGAACCAAGTACGACTTAAACAAAACCGAGGAGCGCGCCCATATCCTGCGCGGGCTTGTAATTGCGCAGGCAAGCATAAACGAGGTTGTAGAGGTCTGTAAAAACGCAAGGGACAAGACCGACTGCGTACAAAAGCTTACCGCAAACTTTATGCTTGACGAGCGACAGGCAACCGCCGTTGCAGAGCTGCGGTTATACAGAATATCCCACCTCGAAGTCGACAAGTTAAACGAGGAGTTGACCTCGCTCGAAGCGGCTATTGCCGACTATAAGGACATACTCGCAAACGAAAGCCGCGTTTTGGAAATAATCAAGACCGACTTGTCGGAAATAAAGAAGAAGTACCCTTCGGAAAGAAGAACGGAAATTGCCGTCGATTTCAGCGGAGATATCGAGGACGAGGACTTGATACCCGTCGAGCAGGTTGTAGTATCTATGACCCACTCGGGCTATGTAAAGAGGCTTCCCGTAACCGAGTACCACGCGCAAAACCGCGGCGGCAAGGGCATAACGGGTCATCGTCCCAAGGAAGAGGACTTTGTCGAGCGTATGTTCGTATGCTCGTCGCACGATTTCTTGCTTCTTTTCAGCGACAGAGGCAGGGTTTACAGAATAAAGGCTTACGAAATTCCCGAAGTCGCAAGGATAGCTCGCGGCAGAGCAATCGTAAACTTGGTGCAGATAACGGGTGACGAAAAAATTACGACAATAATCCCCGTCCAACCCGACGCCGAGGGCTACATAGCCTTTGCTACCAGACAGGGACTTATCAAAAAAACCAAGCTCGAAGAGTTTGCCCGTATCAATAAAAACGGCAAAATAGCCATACGCTTAAACGACGACGACACGCTTATCTCCGTGCAGTTTACAACGGGCGACAGCGAGCTTATGATAGCTTCCAAGGGCGGCAAATGTATCCGCTTCCACGAGTCGGGCGTCCGCTCTATGGGCAGGGATACCGCAGGCGTCAAGGCTATGAAGATAGGCGAGGACGACGCGCTTGTGGATATGCTTGTCGTTGACGAAAATAAGGACGTTTTAACGGTCACTACGGGCGGCTACGGTAAGCGCAGCAAGGTAGAAGACTTCCGCGTTCAGGGCAGAGCCGGCAAGGGTATAAAGGCAGGTACGTTCAACGAGGTAACGGGTCAGTTAATCAATTTGAAGCAAGTTACCGACGACGACGATATTATGATTATTTCCGAGGGCGGAACTATTATAAGAATGCACTGCTCGTCAATCTCCACCATAGGCAGAGCTTCGCGCGGCGTAAGGCTTATGCGCCTTAAAGACGGGCTCGTTGCCACGGTAGCCGTAACCGAACGCGACGACGAAGCTGAAACCGAAGCCCCCGAAGAGGCAACGGCAGAGGACTTGGCTGAAACTCCCGACACCGAAGAATAAAAAAAATTATAAAAATTACCGACGAAATTTTCGTCGGTAATTTTTTAATTAGCTATTAGTTAATTTTATACAAAAATAATTTTAGTTGTGGTATTTTTATAAAGTAATTTATAGTATTTTTGTAAATTAATCTTTTAATCCCAACATATAGTCAGCGGAAACATCTAACGCTTTACATATTTTTGCAAAAGTTTCCAAAGACGGTAATTTTTTGGTAGTCAAATATTGTGTAACCATTTCAGCGGTAACATCAATTAAATCCGCTAAATCTTGTCGCGTCATTGATTTTGCTTTTAATTCTTCCGATAACCGCTTTTTGAATATGTTTTCCATATAACTATAATATAACTTTTAGTTAGTAAATACTTGACTAATAACCATTGGTTAGTATATAATAAAAATATGAAAAATTCAAGCGAAAAAAATTGTAAAAATTGTAAACATTACAAACAGCACTACGCGTATGTGTTCTATGAATTTAAACCTATAAATTGCGGACACTGTGTAAACGACGAAATGTCACAGTCTGCAAGAAATAAAATTGTAGACAAACTTTTGCCTTGCGCGTATTGGGAGGGCAAGGAGGACGAGTCGCTAAGCAACATCAAGAAAATCGAAATCGAACTCAGATATCTCAAAAAAAAGATAGACACAATAGAATATCTTTTAAAAAATGAAATAACCCACTTCGATTAAAAATCGAAGTGGGTTGAAAAACTATTTCTTGGTTGTCTTTTCGGTTGGCATAATCAAATTCATCAAGTCGATAAGCCAGCGAGAAATATAGAACGAAGCTTCTATTGCAACTACAATTGTAAGTATCTTTGCGTAGTCCCATTCAAGCCCGTACCAGCCCTTATACAGTAGGTTTTCGGTCAGATAGGGCACTGCGTAGCCCAATATACAAACTCCGAACACCACAAGGCACAGCGTCACTCGGTATATGTTCAGCGGTTGACAGGTTCTGAAAACCATAACAAATCCCGAGAAGGTCAGCGCAATCATACACATTGCAAGGTAATGCTCTCCGAACTCGTCGGGGGCAATTACGTTTGTCAGGTACATTGCCATTACGTTTAGTATCATCAGCAACGCGCCCGATATCGCGCCCTTCATAACGTGGGTAATAAACTTGCCTTCGACCCTGTCTTTGTTGGGTTGCAGCGATAAGAAGAACGAGGGAATAGCTATAATTGCCGTTTCCAACAGCAACATATTCTGCGGCATAAACAGATAGGGCTGTTTCATACAGATACATATAAACGCAAGCAATGCGGTAAACAGCGTTTTCATAAGGTACAGCGACGACGAGTTTTTAATGTTGTTTATAACGCGCCTGCCCTCTGCAACTACTTTCGGCATCGAAGCAAAGTTGTTGTCCATAAGCACAAGGTGCGAAACGTTTCTTGCCGCCTCGCTGCCCGAAGCAACCGAAATGGCGCAGTCGGCTTCTTTAAGCGCCAGAATGTCGTTTACGCCGTCGCCCGTCATTGCAACGGTATTGCCTTCGCGCTTGATTGCCCTTACCAAAATTGCCTTTTGCTCGGGGGAAACTCTGCCGAAAACCGTGTATTTGTTGGCTACGTTTTCAACTTCCTGGTCGTTGAGTCCGTCGAGGGAAATAAACTTTTCCGCATTTGCAACGCCTGCGCGCTTTGCAACTTCCGAAACGGTAACGGGGTTGTCGCCCGAAATTACCTTGACCGCAACGTCGTTTTCCTTGAACCATTTAATGGTTTCGGTCGCGTCCTCGCGCACGTTGTCGGCAATGGAAATTATCGCAACCGGCTTCAATATTGCAGGCAACTTTTCTCCCACAATGGGGGTGGGGGAGTGTGCCAACACTATAACTCGCAGCCCCATCTGCGCGTACTGTTTAACTATCTTTTCAACCTTGGCGGGGTAGGGCTTTAACACAAACTCGGGCGCGCCCATTGCAAAAGTTCCGCCCTCGTCAAAAGTCACCGCCGAAAGCTTTCGCTTTGAAGAGAAGGGTATTTTTGCCGTTGCCGAAAGCTTGTCGCTGTAACCGAAGTGATTGTATAGCGCAATCGAAGTCTGGTTGTTGTCGTCAAGCTCCCTAAGCATACTGCCCATTATTTCGTTTACGGAATATTCTCCTACGCTGTTTAAAATAACAGTGTCGTTTACGCGCATTCTGCCGTCGGTTATAGTTCCCGTCTTGTCGAGGCACAGCACGTTTACGCGCGCAAGCATTTCCAGCGAATACATATCCTGTACAAGCGTCTGCGACTTTGAAAGCCGAACAATTCCCACGGCAAGCGCGATAGAGGTTAAAAGCAGCATTCCCGAAGGTATCATACCTATAACTACAGTACAGGTGCGCTGTATCGCATAGTTTACGTCGGGGTTAATTCCGCCGCCGGCTTCCACAACTTTTAAATACATTTCGCTGTTGTAGTCGATGTTATGCAAAGTCGTAAAAAACGTGCCTATCGCAATTGGTATAATCGCAAGCGACACAATCTTTATTATAAGCTTTGTCGAGTTCATAAGTTCCGAGTTGGGACGCTTATATTTTTTTGCCTTCGAAGTCAGCTTTTCGAGATATGTTTCCCTGCCGACCTTTTCAACCCTGAACTTTCCGCTGCCGCTCGCAATAAAGCTGCCGGCATACAGTAAATCCCCGACCTGTTTTTTAATTGCTATCGACTCACCCGTCAAAAGGCTTTCGTTTACTTCGACCGAGCCTTCCGCAAGTATAACGTCCGCAGGTACCTGACCGCCGAGCTCCAAAATAACTACGTCGTCCAAAACTATTTCCTGGACGGGTATTTCTATCGTTTCTCCGTCGCGTATTACCTTCACGGTATTGTTTGCAAGTATCGAAAGCTTGTCGATTGACAGCTTCGAACGGATTTCCTGAATTATTCCTATAACAATGTTTGCCGTCGTAATAAACACAACAAGGTAGTTGGTAAAGCCCTGCGTGTTGGCTATAAGCAGCGCAATTGCCGCAAACAGACACAGCAAATTGAAAAACGTGCAAATGTTGCCTATAAATATGCTTGCGTACGAGCGCGAGTATTTTTTATTTGTGTCGTTGAACAAAAACTGTTTAAAACGCGTTTCCACCTGTTCGCTGTTTAGTCCCTTGTTGAGCTTGGGAGAAAACCTTTCGACCTTGGTGTTTACCGTCTTTTTGGGGTGCGATTTAAAGTATTTGATTATCTTTTGCTTATCGAAAGTGCCCGGCACGGTTGCCGCCGTTTCCGAAGCGGAGGTGGACGAAGCAGTGCTGTCTGGGAAAAATCCCATCTGAACGGACTCGTCTGTAGAGCTTGCGCTTGTTGCCGCGGTTTCGGCGGTTGCCGTCTCATTGCCGTAGCTTGCGGGGGCGGCGTTTGTCGCTTCCGCCGTTTCGGGCTTTTTAGCTTCGTCGGTTGCGGCGGCTTCGTTCTTATTTTTGTTGCTGAATTTAAACGAAATTTTCATAATACACAATCATTATAGCATAAAAAAAAGGCTTTTTCAATAATTTGAGATAAATTATTTGCATTTGAAAAAATTTTTAAGTATAATATTTTTATACTCAATTTCGAGGTTAATTATGATTGATATTAATTTGATTAGAGAAAATCCACAACTTGTAAAAGACAACATAAAAAAGAAATTTCAGGACTATAAACTTCCGCTTGTTGACGAGGTAATCGAACTCGACAAAAAGAAGCGCGAAATTCAGTCCGAGGGGGATAGGCTTCGCGCTCAAAGAAACACGCTTGCAAAGCAGATAGGCGTACTTATGCGCGAGGGTAAAAAGGACGAGGCGGAGGAGGCAAAGCTTACCTCCAAAAACAACAACGACCGCATAGCTCAAATCGAGGTGGAAACAGCCGAACTTGAAGAAAAAATCAAGAAAAATATGATGGCTATTCCCAACATTATAGCCGACGACGTGCCTTTGGGCAAGGACGATAGCTGCAACGTGGAGGGCAAAAAATACCTCGAACACGCCGAAAAACCCTTCGAAGTGCCCTATCATCTCGATATTTTAGAGAGCCTTGGCGGCATCGATTTGGACAGCGCAAGGCGCACCAGCGGCAACGGATTTTACTATCTTACGGGAGATATAGCAAGGCTGCATTCCGCGGTTTTGTCCTATGCTCGCGATTTTATGATTGACAAGGGCTTTACCTACTGCATTCCGCCGTATATGATTCGCAGCGACGTAGTGTCGGGCGTTATGTCCTTCGAGGAGATGGACGGAATGATGTATAAAATCGAGGGGGAGGATTTGTACCTCATCGGCACAAGCGAACACTCGATGATAGGCAGATTTATGGGCAACATTCTTCCCGAAACAAGCCTGCCGCAAACTTTAACCTCATATTCCCCCTGTTTCAGAAAGGAAAAGGGCGCGCACGGCATCGAGGAGCGCGGCATTTACCGCATTCACCAGTTCGAAAAGCAGGAAATGATTGTGCTCTGCAAGCCCGAAGAGAGCGATTATTGGTACGAAAAGCTTTGGAATTATACCGTGGAGCTGTTTGTTTCAATGCAGATACCCGTAAGGCAGCTTATCTGCTGTTCGGGAGATTTGGCGGACTTGAAGTATAAAAGCTGCGACATAGAGGCGTGGAGCCCCCGTCAGAAAAAGTATTTCGAAGTGGGCAGTTGTTCCAACCTTACCGACGCGCAGGCGCGCCGCCTTGGCATAAGATACAAGGCTTCGAGCGGCAAAAACGAGTTTGTTCACACCTTAAACAACACCGTTGTAGCGCCTCCGAGAATGCTTATCGCGTTCCTTGAAAATCACTTGCAGCCCGACGGAAGCGTAAATATTCCGCCCGTGCTCCGTCCATATATGGGCGGCAAGGACAAAATCGTACCCAAAAAGTAATAATAAAGCCGCGTGCAATTTTCAAGTTGCACGCGGCGTTATTTTAAACTAATTTTTTAAATTTCAAGTAAGCAAACAAGCCTAATTTAAAGTCCTTTTTTCTTAAATTCGAAAGCTTGTCGGCGGTAAACCTGTTTTCCAATGCGAGATACAGCACCATATTCTTTTTTAAATTTAAGTCAAATTCTTTAAATTTTTCGGTAGTCAGTTTTTTGTCGTGAATTGCAATCATAGCGGCTAGATAGAACTCCGCAAGCTTAGCGACAATCAAATCAAACGCAAACGAATATGCTTCTTTTGCGATTTTCGTCTTGTTTAGCTTGGTAAACTCGTCCACAACCGTTGTAACTGCGCTTTCCAGCTCTTGCGAGTACACGGTCTTTTCCTTTATAAACGCAAAGGGTTTAAAATCCAGCTTTACAATGTTTTTTGCGGCAAAGGCGGACTGTAACAGCGCATTGAAAAAGTCGGGGCAAGCCCTTAAATTTATGCCCTTTAAAATAGCCGTCTTAATGCAGTAACCGCCGTTAAATGTAACGATATCCGCGTTTACTCCGTCGAGCGCGTTCAAAAAATTGTGCGCGTCGGCATACTTGAACTTGCCGTCAAGCAAAATTGCATATTTGCCCTTAACCTGCTTTAAAGCGTCAAAAGCCGCCTTTCCGCTCGGCTCGGCAACCGGAATATGCTCGGCTAAATCGAACGGAGAGTTTTTATCAACGTTTTCATCTGAAATAATTAGTGAAAGTAACTTCTTCATATATTAAAATTATATTATAAACGCCGTTAAAAGTCAATAAGCGTTTGATATTTCTCTCAGTATATGTTATAATATTTTCCGTCACGTTATGAAATTAGTTTTTTTCGACATAGAATGCGCCGGCGTGCACAAGACTTACGCCAAAATTTGCGCGTTCGGGTATATCGTCTGCGACGAAAATTTTAATATTCTCGAAAAGGAAGATATCCTTATAAACCCTCGCGGCAGGTTCGAGCTTACCGACAGAAAGGGGGAAAAGGGTATAGTTTTGCCATATGAATACGGCGATTTTAAAAAACAGCCGCCCTTTCCCAAGGTGTATGACAAAATTAAAAGGCTTCTCGAAGATAGGGACAGCATAGTTTTGGGTCACGCCGTGTTGAACGACGTAAAATACCTCAACCTCGAAACCAAGCGTTTCAATTTGCCTTCGTTCAAGTTCGAGTTTGCCGACAGCCAGCTTATATTTATGACGCTTAAAAACGACTTTTCGCATCAATTCGGGCTTGAACATATAGCCGCCGAGTTGGGGGTCGATTTTACGCCTCATCGCGCCGTCGACGACGCTTACGCAACTATGCGCGTTGTCGAAGCTATGTGCGCCACAAAGGACTGTCACTATCCCGAGCTTGCGTCCATTCTCGGCTTTTCCAACGGCAAAATAGAAAATTATTCTATAACCCGTCCGCAGTCCAAGGGCTTTAAAAAGTACAATACGGACGTGCGCGCGGCCAAGGAGCAACGCTCTAAATGCAGAATTAAGTTCTATAACAACCTCTCGCGCAAACGCGTTAGAAAGGGCGCGCTAAACGGAAAGGTGTTTAATTTTTCAAGGGCAATCGAGGACGATATCGCTATCTCGATACCCCTTGTCGACGCAATTTACGAGCGCGGCGGCAAGTATATACAAAAAGTGGAGGAGTGTCAGGTTTTCGTCAAGCCCGACGGTGACGTGACCGACCGCGCAAAAAAGGCGGAAAAATACGGCAAAGAAATTATGCTTTTGGACGATTTGAGGGGGCTTTTGAATGGTTGAGCTGCCCTCTGCTTTTTTGCAAAGAATGAAGCGCTCCCTCGGCTCGGAATTTGATAAATTTTTAGAAAGTTACTTAAAGCCCGTCGCAAGGGGAGTGCGCGTCAATACGCTTAAAATTTCGGTCGACGCGTTCAAAGATGTCTGCCCGTTGCCGCTTGATGGGAAAGTCCCGTGGGAGCCGAGGGCGTTTTACGTCGACAAAGACGGGCTCGGCAAGACAATTGCGCACGAAGCCGGGCTGTATTACGTTCAGGAACCTTCGGCAATGTGCGCCGCGCCGCGCGTTGAAGCAAACCCCGGGGAGCGAGTTTTGGATTTGTGCTCTGCGCCGGGCGGTAAAGGCACTCAGCTTGCGCAGGATATGTGCGGTGAGGGAGTGCTTGTTTTAAATGAAATTGTGCAAAAGCGCGCCGAAATTTTGCGCTCTAACGTCGAACGGCTGGGCGTAACCAACGCCGTCGTTACTTGCGCCGATCCCGAAACTCTTGCGAAAATTTTCAAAAATTATTTCGATAAAATTCTTGTGGACGCGCCCTGTTCGGGAGAGGGAATGTTCAAAAAGGAAGAGGCGGCAATCCCCGAGTGGAGCGAGCAAAACGTAAGGCTGTGCGCCGAGCGTCAAAGCCGCATTCTCGACTGCGCCGACAAAATGCTGGCGGCGGGCGGCAGGCTTGTATATTCAACCTGTACTTTTGCGGAAGCAGAGGACGAAGAGCAGGTCGAAAACTTTTTGAAAACCCACAAAAATTATTCGCTAAAATATAAAGAAAAGCTTATGCCGCACAAGGTGCGCGGAGAGGGGCATTTTTGCGCAGTGCTTGAAAAGCTTGAGGGGGAGCGCTATAATATTGGTTGCGTTGTCCCCAAAATTCAAAACAAGCCGCTTTTAAACGCGTACAGGGAGTGGGAGCAGGCAACTTTGAACGTGCGATTGGAAAGGCTTTTGCAGGTCAATTCGAGCCTCTACTATATTGCCGAGGATACTCCCGACTTGACGGGGCTGGGCTTGAAGTATAATTCCGGGGTTTATATCGGTACACTGGCAAAGGACGGAAAAAGGTTCGAGCCTTCGCATGCGTTTGCTATGTGTTTGAGCGCCGACAAAGTGCGCTGCGTCGAAGTTGACGAACAAACTGCGTTAAAGTATCTTCAAGGGCTAACTTTTTGTTGTGGCTCGCCCTCGGGCTGGTATGCGGTTGCATACCGCGGCTATCCGCTCGGCTGGTGCAAGGTTGCCGACGAAACTGCAAAAAATCATTATCCCAAATCCTTGAGAACAAGAAAATAGTTATTTTTTTAAATATTCGATACAGATATATTTGTTTATAATTTCAGTCATTTCAGGCACTTCTAAACGGCTTTTTAAATAGTCAAGCAATTGCTTAAATATTTCTTTAAATTTTTCATCTTTCATAATATCCATATATTTAATTAAATTTAAGTAATTTATTGCAGTGTGATAGTTAATGTCCTGTTTTACGACAAATACAGCTTTTTTCATATTTTATTTACTCCAATATATTTAGTAAAAACCTACTAAATATATTGTATCAGTAAGTAACTACTAAGTCAATACTTTTTTACTAAAATATGATAATATTTTTTTGAGAATAGTATTATGTTAATTAGCGATATAGTCAAAGAAATTTTAGAAACAAATAATCTTAGTCAAGAAAAATTGGCAAAAATCTTGAAAGTGTCTCAAAAATCAATTAGTAATTGGTTGAGAGGAGTTGATATGCCAAAATCAAGAAGCATTTTGTCATTTTACGAAAAATTTGGTATTACTCCTAATGAGTTAATGGGGTTGGAAGAGCCCAAAAGCTTTGAACTTTTAAAAGAAGAATAATTAAAAAATCTCGGTTGATGTTTTCAACCGAGATTTTAAAACCCCCGTTCTACACTCGGTAGAACGGGGGTTATTTTTATTCTGACTTTTCTCCGTCGTCAGGAGTTTCCGTCGTGCTTTCCTCAACGGGAGTTTCTTCCGCAGGAACCTCTTCAACGGGTGTTGCGGTTTCTTCGACGGGAGTTTCCTCTGTTTGAGGTTCTTCAACGGGCGCTTGCTCGGTTGCCTCTTCCTCGGCAGCTTCGCTTGCGTTTTCTTCTGCGTCTGCATTATCGCTTACTTTTTTAACGTAGCGCTTGCGCTGACGGTAAGTCGGTTTGTCGTTTGTGGGGTTGTTCTTCTTGATGTTTTTAAGAATGCTTCTCACAAACAATACGACAAGTGTGAACAACAGTACGACAACAAGTATTATCGACGCAATGTAAAGCATCAAGTCGCCAAAGTTGTTGGTTTCTTCTTCCTCGTCGGTGTTGCCGTCGTCCGAACCGCTGTCCGTGTTGAGCGTTATCGACTGGTCGACTGCCGAATAGTCGATAAACACGTTTTGCGAGTTTTGAGCTTCGTCCCTGTAGTTGAAGTATGCGAGCGTTTCGCTAAAGTCGGTAACTTTATACGCATAGCCCGTTTCTCCCTCGTTTGCGGTGTTCTGGTTGAAAGGAATATATGCCTTTGAGTCGTAAAGGTTATAGGTGTGGTATTTTGCCTCGTATCCGACGCTTGACTTAATTTCATCGACTTCGGTCTGCGTAAGCACGCCGTCCTCTACAAGCTGCTGTTCGAAGTAAGAAATGTTTTCGTTGTTGGAGGGGATAACGTCAAGTTTATCCTTTTCAATAAGCTTCTGTCTGAACGCTTCTACAACTTTGTCCTCGTATTCGCCGACAAGAGTGGAGTAGTTACTCGAAGTTATCGAATATGCGCTGTAATCGAACGCAACTGCGCCGCTCGAGAAGTTGCCGTCATTGTCAACGCCCGTCTGTGTGCGGTCTCCGCTCCAAAGCTCGAGGCGGTATTTCTTGGACTCGCTGCCCGTGTGAATGAAGAAGTTTACAGTTTCCCATTCCCCGTGCGTATCTCCGACAGTTGCAAAGAACTGTTTATTCCACGAAGTTTCTGCTGCGAGCTTGCTGTCGAAGTTGTTGACTTCGGTAGTTCTTTCAAGCTTACCGTCCTTATTGACTTCGAGGTAGTAGTAGGTTCCGTCGACGCACTCGAACACGCGCGTGCCGTTGGTGCTTACAAGGTAATGGTCGGCAACCTTAGTCGCTTCCTTGTCGCTGTAATAGGTCTCTCCGTCTACAAGCTTGTCGAAAGAAACCGGCTCTCCGTCCGCATTGTAGAACGTATTGTGCTCGTATTTGTAGTTCTTGAAAGACTTGTCGAGGTTATAGAGATTTGCAAAAACTTTGCCGTCTTCGTTTTCGTAAAGTCCGTCGTTGCGAACCTTATAAACGATGTGTTCGCGGTGTTCGGCTTCTTTCCAATCCGAGTCAAACTCCTTGTCGAGCACGTTGCCTTCTTCGTCATAGTAGAAGGAGTAGGCAGGGGTTTCGTAGCCGAGCAGCTTTCTCGTATCGTTTGCGTCTACAAGGTAGATGTACGCCTGAGCGCCTTCGCTTACCTTGACCTTTATGGAAATGGTTTCGTAGCTGTTTGCCGAAACGGTTTTTGCTTCTCCCGCAAAGCCGTAGTTGGAGTTGAGCGAGTAGAATACCGTGTCGTCCGTCTTGTTGTCCCAATCTTCCTTAGTAGCCTTTCTGTAAATCTTGCCGTCGGCAGTAGTAACAACCGCGCCGCTGTAATCGTGCTCCGCAACAACGTAGTAGTTGGTAACGGTGTCCTCGGTTGCGCCTGCCTTGTCTGCATAAGCCCTTAAATTATTAATAATGATAAGGGGCTGATAGCATTCTTCACCGAATACGGCGTTCCAATTTGCTTCGGCTTTGAATGCGGAAGCTATAAGGTTCCAGGTATCGTAATTTTCCGCGTAGTCCTTGTTCACAAGTCCGGCAAGCTTGTTGGTGTTAAGTCCGTCAAACGAGAAGTTGCCGTTTGTTTCGGTTATCATCGAGTTAGCGCCGTTATAGCCGTTGTATTTGGAGGGCTGCGAAATTTCGTTTCTTATATCCGAAATACCCGTAGTTGCGTCAAATTCAAAGCCGCTTTCGTCCGTGCTCTCCGAGGTGAAATCCAGCAGCATCGTGCGTTCTCCGCTTGTGGCAAGCTTGTAAACATCTTCGTTGATATCGAGTATCTTTAAATCTGCGATTGCAGCCCAGCCGCCGGGGTAGCTCTTTGCGCCGACAATGTCGGTATTTCCGAGGCAGAAGTCAAGGTTGAATTCGGCTTTTTTGTCGGTTTCGTTCTTTACAAAGGCAAAGCACTGTACCCAACCGTTGTATATATCCTCGTCGTCCTCGAAGTTTGTCTTGACGCCCGTCGAGTTGACTGTAATGCTTTGAGTGTTTTCGTCGTCGTTCTTGTCGTAAATCTTAGCGGTAAGGGGGGTAACGCCGTCCATATCGCTCGTCTTTACCCAGAACGAAATAAGCTTGTATTCATCGCCTTCAAGCACAAACGCGGTTTCACCCGTCGATTGGTTGACGGTGGTGGTGTAAGCCGCGCCCCAGGCGGAGAACATAACAATCATATTTCCGCTTGCGTCGGGTAAGGTGTTGTCCTCTCCGAGCAGTGCGTCGTTCAAAAGCTTTGCGTAATCTTGGTTTGTGTTCTTAAATTCACTTGCGGTAAATCTATGGTCAAGGTTGAAAGTTCCCAAAAGATCGCCCTTGTCGGTATATCTTTCGTCAACGTTGGTCAAAAGTCTTACGTTTTCGTCGAGCGCCTTTTCTGCAATGTCGCTGAGTGTAGCGCCGTTTGAAAGGGAGGTGGCGTACAACTTGTCCTCGGACTCCTGCGTGGTAAGTCCTGCCTGCGAGTTGTCGCGGTTAAAGTTTATTCCCTGATATTTTCTGTCGCCTATTTCCGAAGCAAGGTCAAGCGCGTAATAGAAATCATATGCGTGGCGCTTGTCCGTGCCGTCCGAAATTCTCATTTCCGCGTCGGCAATAAACTGTTTTTCCTCACCCTCGTTCATAAGCGTCGCGGCGGTGTTTGCGTCTTTAATCTTTTGGCTGTTCTCTTTATATGTGCAGCCTTCCGAGTCGAGCGAACGGTATTTGGTTACGGTTACGTCGTCGAAAAAGGCGTAGCCCGTACATTTTTCATCTTCTCCGCTGTTGCCGAGCCCCAATCTCAACTGAATGGTGCTTGCCGCAAAGTCGCAACCGTTGACGTAAACGGTGTATTTAATCCAACCGTTGGAAGCCGTAGTCGTCACGCCGTCTTTTTCGGCTTGTGCCAAAATCTTTTCGGTGTTTATGCTCTTAATGGAAAAGGAGTCAAGCGAATTGCCCGAGACGGAATGAACAACGTCTATAAACGCGCCCTTGTCCTGCTCGTCGATAGCGCTGTAACCCTTGTCGAATTTAAGGTTGCTCGTCTTTACCCAAAGCGAAATTTCGGCGGAGGTGTTTGCTTCCAAAGATATGGAGGTGGAGGAGTAGGACTGCTGCAGACCGTTATTCTTGCCGTCGGTCGTGTAGTTGTGTATCATAAGCACGTTGCCTACTGAGTTTTCCTTGTCCTCGTCCTCGAAAAGGTTGCCGTCGTCGTCGGCATAGACCTGCGTATTGCCGTAATAGTGCTTGCCTTCGCGCTGCTCATAGTTGCCGAGGTGCGTGCCGGGGTTTGCAAGCAGCTCTTGTCTTACGCACTTGGTAAAGTCCTCGTCAAAATAAAACTCTCCGTCGTCCGCGTTTTTATAGACGGTTTGAGTGCCTAATTTATAGCCGTCCTCGTCGCTGCCGGTAATTCCGAAATACGATTCATAGCCCTGATTCTTAATCCAGCTGTCCTTGACGTCGTCGCTCTTCAACAGCGCGGCGTATGAATCCTTGTAGAGAATGTCCGCCGAACGCATCGAGTTGTAGTCGACGTAATCTTCGTCGCTTGTAGACAGGTCGTTGTTGTAGTCGAGCGTCGAAGCAAGATTCTCGTCCGTGTGCTTGTCCCACGCGGCTTTTGACGTGCCGATTATACCCGACTTGACCGAAGAGTCACCCGACAGCGACCAGTCGCTTACGTTGTTAATCAGGTAAACGCCGTCCTCGGGAACGGTGAAGAATTCAAAGTTGCCGTTTTTGAGAAGCTGGGTATCCTCTTTTACGGGAGGGGTGGGTTTTTTATCCTCATCGTCCGTGTGCGTACAAGCGGCGGCAAGACCGGTACATGTTACCGATACGGCGCAGAGTGCCGCAATCAGCGATTTTCTTGTTCTTTTTCTGAAAGAGTAATTTTTAGCCATATAACTCCTGAATTTTTCGCGGCTTGCACCGCGAGCGTTTTCATAAAATAAAATTCGTACTTCTCTATTTTAATATAATAGTCTTTTTTAATCAAGCGTTTATCGCTCAAACATACGAAAAAAATTTATTATTTTGCTTATTTTTGCAAAAACTAAGTAAAAAGATTATGAACGCTAACAAAAAAAATTTCAAAGGAATATTATGCGGACTTATGACGGGGTCCGTAAACGGACTTTTCGGCGCAGGCGGCGGTATGGTCGTCGTGCCGCTTTTAAAAAATTTATTGGGCTATGAGGAAAAGCGCGCCCACGCCACGGCAATACTCATTATAGCGCCGGTGTGCGCCGCCAGCGCTATAATTTACCTTATAAACGGCTATTTCGACGCCGCCGTAACTATCCCTGCCGCCGTGGGGAGCGTGGCGGGCGGTCTTTTGGGTGCGTCGCTTTTAAACAAACTGCCCGAGTTCGTCGTCAATATAGTGTTTGTCGCGGTGATGCTTGCCGCAGGGCTGAGGATGTTGTTTTGAGCTTTATATTTTATCTTTTGTCGGGCTTTGCCGCGGGACTTCTCGGCGGAATGGGTATGGGAGGCGGCACTATACTAATTCCCGTTCTCACAATATTTCTCGGAGTCGAACAGCACGTTGCGCAGGCGGCAAATTTAATAGCCTTTCTTCCTATGGCGGCGTTCTCTTTAAAGGTTCACAGCGACAAGGGGCTTTTAAAGGCGGACGGGGCGTGGTTCATAATTATTCCTGCTGTGCTTACTTCGGTTTTGGGCGGTCTTGCCGCGGTCTATCTTCCCGGAGAAATTCTGAAAAAGCTGTTCGGCGCCTTTTTGGTGGGACTTGCGGTAAAAGGGCTTATCTCTTTAAAATTATCTGACCCTTTTGGCAAATAGCTTTTTAAAGGGATTTAGCGTGAACATTTCAAGGCAGTAAAGGCTGCCTGCGGTAAAGCCGAGTATGAGCGGCGCGCTGATGATAATCTGAAAAATGGGAGAAAGATAGCTTGAAACTATTCCGTTCAACAGCCAACCGAAGAAGCAGGAAGCAATAATTACCAAAACGCTGTGTAAAGTATATCTTTTATAGGTTATTTCGCTGCATTTTTTCTTTAAAAGCCGCAAATTGAGTACCGCGCATATTATTTCGTCCAGCCCGAAGCCGATTATGTACGAGTAAATTCCCAACCAGCGCGTAAGGCATGCGATGCACAAAAGCATTACCGCCGAACCTATACCGAAGTACAAGAGGGTGCGTTTTTCGCAATTCATCGAGTTTAGCACCGTGTTGGTAATCATAGTAATGCACATGGGCAAAATTATAAACGCGCTTGCCTGTACGATTTTGCCGCACAGCTCGTTGTCGTATAGAAATTCTCCTATCGCGCCGCCGAGAACAAACAGCACGGGTATCAGCATAGCGGCTATAAAAATTGCCGCTTTAACCGTCTTTTCAACGTCGTAACGCACGGCGTTTTTGTTGTTTTTATAGAAGTTTTCCGAAAGCTCGGGCGCAACTACTACCGCTATGGAGCCTATAAGCGCGGAGGGGGTAAACAGCATGGGCACCGCCATACCCATAAGTACGCCGTAAAGGCTTATAGCCTCCGAATTGGTAAATCCGCACATTGTCATAAGCAGAGCCGGCAGAAGTACGGCAACAATCGAGTTGATAAGCGAGGTTGCGGTGCGCATAGCCGTAATGGGCGCGGCGGCCGAAATAAGCGGCTTTAACTGCTGTTTGGGGTTTATGAACTTGCCGCCCTTTTTAAAATACCAGAACAGCGAAACTATAAAGGAAAATATGTATGAAATTAATACGGCAAGCGTCGCGTTTCTCGCGCCCAAAACGGGGTCTCCGACGCCCCAAATGAGCCAAATTCCGCAAAATACCATAACGGCGTCCTCTAACAGCTCGATTACGGAATAGGGCAAAAATTGCTTATTTCCCCAAAAAGAACCGCGTATAACCGCATAGACCGAGGTAAGAATAAGCCCCGGCAAAAGCAGAACAAAAATTTGTATGCACCTGTCGTCGGAGAATAAAAAACCGAGCGCGTTTCTGCACAAAAACAGTATAAGAGCTGTGGGTATGGTTATCACAAGCGTGCAAATTACGCCTGCCGTCACAGCCGAATGCCTGCCGCGGATATCGCCGTTTGCTCCGCTCTTTGCCATAAGCCGCGATACGGTTACGGGTACGCCGCTAGAAGCAGCCGTCAAAAATACGGCAAAAACCGTCAGGCAAATTTGGTAAATACCCAGTCCTTCCGCGCCGATAATTCTCGATAACACTATCCTGTAAAAAAAGCTTAACCCCTTTTCGACCGTTGAAAACACCGTCACTTGCGCGGCGGATTTGTAAATATTGTTCTTCATCTACATTATTCTACAAAATTCAACCTGCAAATATGAACATTTTCGTTATTTGCCGCGTATGATATAGAAATGTTTACGCTCGTTTCGGACAGAAGCAAATATTTCAGAATAAAGTGCGTTGCGACGCGCGCGGAGATTGAAAAGGAGCTTGGCTGCCCCGTTTTCGGCGAAATTTTCACAGGCGGAATAGTTGAGCTGGGTGAAAGAATGCGCGCCATACGCACCGGTCCCCACGACACCTATAAGACAATTTCGCAAAGACTGAAAATCGACGAGGAAGAGCTGAAAAAAGCAAATAATTTCAAGCCCCTATATCCGTCGTGCAGACTGTTTATACCGTGCAAAAAATAGTGCGTGAGCATATAATATATTACAAACTACAAACTCAATAAAACGGAGGTTAAAATGTCATTTTTTTCCAACTTTCAATCGGACAAATGTCCCGGCACAATAAGCGGCAACCCCCTGAACGGAATGTGTGAAAAAGTTTGTATTCAGGCTCAAAAAATATTCGACGCCTGCATCAAACAAATTCAGATTGAAAATTACACGCTCACGCTCACCGACGCCGTGCCTGCAAACCCTACATATCCTTTGACTTTCATAAGCGCAAGGTCGACTTCTTCGACGGGCAATATCACAAGCATAAACATCGAGCGCTTGCCCGATAAACCCAGCTGCGCGAGAGTGCAGGCTACCATCTCGATTCCCGTCGAAGTTCTGTACACCGACGCGAACGGAGTAGAGGGTGTGGCACAGTCCGAAATCAGCGTTTCCGAGGACGTTCTTTTGTACGTTCCCGCTCCCTCGATTATGCCCTACAAGGCTACAAGCGAGGTTTCGGCAGTGTGCGCCGAGGGTAGATTTACCGACGGTACGTTCTCCGTAAACGCCTGCATTACGGTCATTTTGAAGATAGCTATCGACGTTGAAATTCTCGTTCCCAGCTACGGCTATTGCGCAATTCCGCCTGCACAGGATTACTCGCAGGAAGTGTGCGCAGGCTTCTTCGAACTGCCGCTCTATCCCCAGGGCAGAACGTGTTCAAAGCAATAACCTAAAATTTGCAAAATTCAAAAAAACGGCGGAATTTCCGCCGTTTTTCTCGTCGAAATTCGGTTCTTTGGCTTTAAATTGAGTACTATGTCACACATAATCAACTATAAATGCCGCTAAATTTGCTTAAAATGCTTTATTATTCAAGCAAAATATGCTAAACTTTAGTTATGAAAATTTTTGCAATAAGTGATTTGCACTTGTCGGGTAAAGCAAAAAAACCTATGGATATTTTCGGCGTCGGCTGGGAAAATCACTTTGAAAAAATTAAAGAAGATTGGCTTTCGAGGGTTACGGACGACGACGTTGTTTTAGTTGCGGGAGATATAAGCTGGGGCATTGATCTTGACGAGGGGCTTTACGATTTGCAAAGCCTGAAATGCCTGACGGGCAAAAAAGTTTTTATACGCGGCAATCACGATTATTGGTGGAACGGAATAACAAAACTCCGCCGCGCCGCGCCCGACGAAAGCTTTTATTTTTTACAGAACGACTGCGTTAAAATAGACAACGTAATAATATGCGGTTCGCGGGGTTGGACTTGCCCTGGAAGTAACGATTTTACCCCCGACGACATGCGTTTGTATCTTCGCGAAGCCGAGCGTTTCAAGCTGTGTTTCGGCGCCGTCGAAAGGATAAAAGAGCCTTGCGACAGGCTGATTGCAATGATACATTATCCGCCTTTTTCTCCCAAATCTCCCGATACGGAATTTACCCGTCTGTTTGAAAAAGAGGGGGTTGAAAAGGTGGTTTTCGGGCACATTCACGGGGAAACTTTTTTCCCCTTCCGCACGCAGAAAAGCGGCGTGGAATACATTTTGACTTCCTGCGATAAAGTGGGTTTTACCCTACAAAGAATTTTATGAAAAATCTGCCCTCGCACGCTTTACAACATTGAAAATCTGTGCTATAATTTTAAAGAAAAAACCGTCGGGTTTAAAACGGGGCGGAACCAAACTTATGATATCGCAATTTATTAAAACGCAATAATAATTTCAAGCGGACGAATGCCGGAATATTTCGGTATTTTTGCCGCTTTTTTTCTGTCGAAAAATTTTTTAAGGAAGAGTGTATGTTACAACGAAAAGACCTGTTGGGTTTAAAGGATTGCACCTCCGCCGAGATATACGCAATTCTCGACGAAGCTGCTGAAATGAAAAAAATTATTTTGTCGGGCAACAAGCGGTCTGATATACTTTCGGGCAAGTCGCTTGTCACGCTGTTCTATGAAAACAGCACTCGCACGCGCTCGTCGTTCGAACTTGCGGCAAAATATCTCGGTGCAAGCGAAGTCAATATTTCGGTTGCCACAAGCTCGGTGCAGAAGGGTGAAACGCTGATCGACACGGGTGAAACGCTCGACGCAATGCACGTCGACTATATCGTGATACGCCACCCTATGGCAGGCGCGCCCAAGCTATTGGCCGAACACGTCAAAGCAAGCGTGTTGAACGGAGGGGACGGAATGCATGCCCACCCCACGCAGGCGCTGCTCGATATGTTTACAATGCGCGAAAAGCTCGGCAAAATAGAGGGGCTTAAGGTTGCGATTTTAGGGGATATAAAGCATTCGAGAGTTGCAATGAGCAACCTTTTCGGGCTTACAAAGCTCGGTGCAAGCGTGCATATGTACGCCCCTGCAACAATGATACCTAAGGAAATTGAGCGGCTTGGCGCGCGCATAGCTTGCTCGCGTGAGCAAGCTGTCGAGGGCGCGGACGTGGTAATGGGTTTGAGAATACAGCTCGAGCGCCAGCACGGCGGACTTTTTCCGTCGCTTTCAGAGTACGCTAAATATTACGGCGTGAACGACGGGGTCTTGAAGTACGCAAAAAAGAACGCCGTAGTTCTGCACCCCGGCCCCGTAAACAGAGGCGTCGAACTTACTCCGCAGGTCATAGACGGCGATTCGAGCTTAATTTTGCAACAGGTTACAAACGGCGTTGCCGTGAGAATGGCTATATTGAAACTTCTCAAAGAGTACAGGGAGAAGAACTTATGAAATTGCTTATAAAAAACGGAACTTTGGTGTTAAAAGAGCGAGAAGTTAAGGCGGATTTGCTGATAGCGGGCTCAAAAATTTTAAAAATAGCCACCAAAATAACTTGTAGCGACAACGCTTGCAATGTTATAGACGCGTCGGGCAAACACGTTTTACCCGGAATAATCGACTTGCATGTTCACTTGCGCGAGCCGGGCTTCGAGGGTAAAGAGGATATTCAAAGCGGAAGTATGGCTGCCGTCAGGGGCGGCGTAACTCAGGTCTGCTGTATGCCCAACACCGACCCCGTGTGCGACAACGCGGTAGTTGTAACTTATATAAACCACCGCGCAAACGAGGTCAATTTGTGCAAGGTAAGACCCATAGGCGCAATTACCAAGGGTGAACAGGGCGAAACTCTGTCGGATATCGGCAAAATGAAGTCCGCAGGCATAGTTGCGATAAGCGACGACGGAAAGTCGGTGGACAATTCGCAGATTATGCGCCTTGCAATGGAATATGCGAACGACTTCGGTCTAAAGTGTCTATGTCATTGCGAGGATAAAGACCTCGTTGACGGCGGCGTTGTAAACGAAGGATATAATTCCACGCTGACGGGCTTGAAGGGCAGCCCTCGCGCCGCCGAGGACATAATGATAGCGAGGGATATTGCGCTTTCCGAAAGCTTGAACATTCCCGTGCATATCTGCCACGTTTCTACTTACAGCGGAGTCGAAATTATCCGCAGCGCAAAAGCTCGCGGCGTGCAGGTCACGGCGGAAACGTGTCCGCACTACTTCATACTTACCGACGATATAATTACGGGTTACGACACCGACACCAAGGTAAATCCTCCCGTCAGGGAAGAGCGCGACAGGCTGGCAATTATAGAGGGACTCAAGGACGGTACGCTCGACTGTATAGTGACCGACCACGCCCCCCATTCGTTAAAGGACAAGCAGGTAGAGTACAACAGCGCGGCGTTCGGCATAAGCGGAATAGAAACGAGCTTTGCACTTAGCTATACCTACCTTGTAAAGACGGGGAGGTTGTCGCTGTGCGAGCTTATGCAGAGAATGAGCTACAACCCGTCAATGACGCTCAATCTCGGCGGCGGAGAACTTGCCGAGGGCAAAGAGGCGGATATAATAATAGCGGATTTAAGCAAAAAGTATGTAATCGACAGCAAAGATTTCCTTTCGAAGGGTAAAAATACGCCTTTTGAGGGCTTTGAAGTCTACGGAGATGTGGAATACACCATAGTCGACGGAGAAATTAAATATAAAAAATAAGCGAGGTAAATTATGATAGATAAGTTGATTGAAAAGATTATTGAAATGCAGAACCCGACTTGCGTCGGGCTTGACACAAGCTTCGACTATCTTCCCGACGAGCTAAAAAACGGCGTAAGCGATTTCGAAGGCGCGGCGGAGGCAATTTGCGAGTTCAATATGAACATAATCGATAAAATTTACGACATTGTCCCGTCTGTAAAAGTTCAGATAGCCTATTACGAAATGTACGGCTATGCAGGTTTGCAGGCTTTCGAACACACCGTAAACTATGCTCGCGGCAGGGGTATGATAGTAATTGCCGACTGCAAGCGCAACGATATCGGCTCGACCGCAGGCTGCTATTCCAAAGCATATCTCGGAGAAACAGACGTAAACGGCAAAAAGCTGCGCGCGTTCAAAGCCGATATGCTGACTGTAAACGGCTACCTCGGCACCGACGGAATAAAGCCCTTTGTCGACGATATAAAGTCGCGCGACAAGAGCATTTTCGTGCTTGTAAAGACTTCCAATCCCTCGAGCGGAGAGCTGCAAAATTTAAAGCTCGAAAACGGCAAGTTCATATATGAACAAATGGGAGAGCTCGTCGAAAAATGGGGAGAGGAAACGGTCGGCAAGTACGGTTATTCGGACGTCGGCGCGGTAGTCGGCGCAACTCATCCCGAGGAAGCGGCAAGGCTGAGGGAACAGCTTAAACACACCTTCTTTCTTATTCCCGGCTACGGTGCGCAGGGCGGCAGCGCCGAAATGCTTAAAGTCTGCTTTGATAAAAACGGGCTGGGCGGCGTTGTAAATTCGTCGAGGGGCATACTCTGCGCATATAAAAACGAGCTTTACGACGGTCTTAACTATGCGGACGCGGCAAGAGCGGCGTGCGTGGATATGCAAAAAGACCTGCTTGGTGCAATAGGGAAAATGGGAAAATGATTAAAGACGTATCTGCTATTGTAAAGTCAAATTGCAAAATTGCCGAAAATATATATAAAATAACGCTCATTTTGCCCGAAAACAGCCCTAAATTACGCGGCGGACAGTTTGTAAATCTGTCTACGGGTGACAACGCGCTGCTTCTGCGCCGTCCGCTCGGCGTATGCACGGTCGAAGGCAACGAACTTTCGCTGTGCTATCAGGTAAAGGGCAGGGGTACGACGAGGCTTACCGAAGCAAAGGCGGACGACGAACTCAAGGTCTTGCTTCCGCTCGGCAACGGCTTTCAACTTTCGGGCTATAATAACGTGGCTGTAATCGGCGGCGGAGTGGGCGTGTTTCCGCTAATAGCAACTATCCGCGACTATTCGCAAATCAACTTTTATTCCTACATAGGTTTCAGGAACAGCGCCGCCGTCTGTCTTTTGGACGAGCTTGAAAAAAGCAAAAGTCTTACAGTGACGACCGACGACGGAAGCTACGGTCAAAAGGGTAATGCCGTTTCTGCGTTTCTTGCCGACTACAAGGAGGGTAAATTTGACGCGATAGTTTCCTGCGGCCCCCCCATAATGCTGAAAATTTTAAAGCAGGAGTTGTCGTCGCGCAACATAAAGATTCCCTGTTTCGTTTCCTTGGAAGAGCGTATGGGCTGCGGCATAGGCGCGTGTCTGGTGTGCGTATGCAAAAAATCGGACGGCGGCAACACGCGCGTGTGTAAGGACGGTCCGGTGTTCAACATAGACGAGGTGGAGCTATAATGGCAAATTTACAGGTTGAAATCTGCGGAGTAAAATTCAAAAACCCGGTAATCGGCGCAAGCGGCACCGTCGGCTTCGGCAGGGAATACGACGAGCTTTACGACTTGTCAAGGATAGGCGGCATAAGCACCAAGGGCATGACTTTGGAGCCTCGGCTCGGCAATCCCGTGCCCCGTATAGCCGAAGGCACAAGCGTAATTTTAAACGCCGTAGGTTTGCAGAACCCCGGCGTGCAACACTTTATCGAGTACGATTTGCCGTTTTTGCGCGAAAAGGGTATGGTTGTAATTGCCAACGTTGCAGGCAAAACTCTCGAAGATTACGGCGCAATATGCAAAATTCTCGACGGTAAAGTAGATATGATAGAGTTAAACATCTCCTGTCCCAACGTAAAGGCGGGCGGAATGGCGTTCGGCATAAAGCCCGACAGCATAGAGGCGGTTACCCGAGTATCCAAAAGCAATCTCGAAAAAACTCCGCTTATTGTCAAGCTTTCCCCCAACGTCGAAAGTATTCCCGTAAACGCTATGTCTGCCGAGCGCGGCGGCGCGGATTGTTTGTCGCTTGTCAACACCTTTACGGGTATGGCAATCGACATTGAAAAACGCAGACCGATAATTGCAAACAATACGGGCGGAGTTTCCGGCTCGGGTATCAAACCTATTGCCGTTAGAATGGTGTACGAGGCGGTGCACGCCGTAAATATTCCCGTCATAGGTATGGGCGGCATTTCTACCGCAGAGGACGCCATAGAGTTTATGATGGCGGGAGCTAAGGCGGTACAGGTCGGCACGGCTAACTTTGCCAACTCTTACGCTATGCCCGAAATTGTAGACGGAATGCAAAAATGGCTGGACTCACACGGTATTTCGGACGTAAACCAGATTATCGATACCGTAAAATTAAATTAATTAAGAGATTATATATAAGGAAAGAGAAAAAATGACTTACAAACAGCAATTTATTAAATTTATGGTGGAAAACGGCGTGCTTAAATTTGGCGAGTTTACCTTAAAAAGCGGCAGAAAAGCGCCCTATTTCATCAATACGGGCAACTATAAATCAGGCGCTCAGCTTGCAAAACTCGGCGAATATTACGCAAAATGTATAGTTGACAATAAAATAGACGGCAAAACGCTTGTCGGCCCTGCTTATAAGGGAATTCCTCTTGCCGTAACCACGGCGGTCGCGCTCAACAATAATCACAATTTGGACCTTGACTATTGCTTTGACAGAAAGGAAGCAAAGGATCACGGAGAGGGCGGTCTGTTTGTCGGCAAGCAGCTTTCGGACGGAGAAAAAGTTATAATTATAGAGGACGTAATGACTTCGGGAAAGGCGCTTCGCGAGCTTTTGCCAAAGCTCAAAGCCACGGCAAACGTCGAAGTTGCCGGTATGGTAATTTCGGTTGACAGAATGGAACGCGGGCTCGAAAGTTCTCTTTCGGCAGTGCAGGAAGTTTACAGGGAATTTGGGGTAAAAGTCTACTCGATAGTAACTATGACCGATATAATACAAGCCATAGAAGATGGCGTTATAGAAGGCAGGGAATACCTCGAAAAAATGCGCGAATACAGGTCGAAATACGGCGTTGAGTAAAACGTATAATTATTCATTAAAACCGTGTCGGACAGGGACAAGTCCGACGCGGTTTTCTTATTTTTGTGTTAGTTGCAAACATTTACGCCGAGCACAGCTAACACTTAATGAAATTGTGAATAATAATACACGCTATAACAAATATTTATGAATAAATATATATTAATATAGTACTAAAACATTTGACAGTAACTTATAATTATGGTATATTTATAAAAACATTTCCCGAATACTGCATAATTTTTGCATAAATTTGGCAAAAATGTATAATTTATGAATATTTTCCCCTAAAAGCAAACAGTTGTATATTGATAAATTGTTATGCAATGCCGAAAAGGCTTAAACCGTCAAGTTTTTTTCGGATATAAGGGGATTTTGAAAAAATAAAAAAACAAATCAGGAGACTATTATGAAAAAGAAAACAATGCTAATCTTCGCGTTGTCCGCACTGTCCACTATGGCTATTGCCGGCACGGGTGCAGGCTGTGGCGATTCCGGTGAAGTAAATCCGCCCGAACCGCAGCCTTCCGATCTTCCCAACTACAAATGGGAACACAACGATGCTATGCACTGGCAGGTAAACGAGAAAGACGCAAACGACAAACGGGCATACGGCGGACACGTCGACCTTTTGAACAATGAAACGGGCGCAAGCGGTAAAGACGGTAAATGTGACTCCTGCGGACGTACGGGACAGGAGGTTGTAAATTTCGTCACGAACGGCGGTACTGCCGTTGACCCCGTAACCTTGGATTACGGCTCGAAACTCGATAAACCCGAAGATCCTTCGCTCGACGGGCATTTCTTTGACGGCTGGTATAAGGACGAAGAGTTAAAAGTCGAGTTCGATTTCGATAACGAAACAATTACGGAAACAACAATTATCTACGCGAAGTGGAGAGAAAACGACAACGAGGGGCAGTCCGTCAAATACGCGGCGGTTCTTGAAAAGGGCAAAACAAAGTCGCTGTCCTTCGGCGATGCGGATAAACTGTTCTTTACATACACGGCGGAAGCCGACGGCAGATATATGCTTCGTACGGGTCTTGGCAACAGCGCAAGGTGCAAGTTTACCACCGACCTTGACGAGGACGGCGTGTATTACGGCAACGGCTGTGCCGAAAGAACTAAATATTTTGATCTCGATGCGGGTGATAAAGTTGTCGTCACTCTTGTGTGCGAAGAAGAGCTTCCCGACGACGCTACGGTCGGCGTAGTCATCAACGACCCCGACGGTCTTGAAACTTTACCTATCGACAGTTGGTTTACGGGTGAATATATCTCAGGTTCGCTTATCTTCAAAATCAACAGGGAAGAGGGCACGTTCTTGTGGGGCTCGGGCGATTTACCTTTGACGCTTCATTCCTATATCGGCGGCGCGACTGATACGGCTGTGTTTAAAGGTAAGTTTGCCGGGCAGGACGTCGAATTTACAATGCACCCCAATGATGACGGTAAGCTTGAAATAACCTGCGACAACAAAAGCGTAGTGCCTGCCGACACGGCTCCTTTTGAATACGCTCCTCCTCAGGATCCTATTCCCCTTGAAAAATTCAGCGGTACATACGAGGGAAAGCATCCCAACGGTATAACCAAGGTGTGCATCTATCCCAACGGTAACGGCTATATAATTCAAAGCGGCATCAAGTATAATTTCACTTACGGGTTGCAGGGTTCGGGTTTTGACCAGACTCACAATTTGCTTAACTTCGGCAACTATAACATAACGTTGAATTTGGAGGACGGCAATCCCGTAAGTATCAACATTTCTTATACAAACAATACCGCAGTGTTCAATCGCGTTGGAGACAGCGGAGATGAAATTCCCACTAAGCTTCCCCTTTTGGATAACACTCAGTACGTCGGCGAAACATACCTGATAAGGTGTCAGTACGGCAATCAATATTGGGGTACGGCAAGCCGCGCCGTGAGCGTAATCGGCTATGTTGCGGCGCAAAATAAATATACTATCGAAGCGGACAGTCGCGTAGGCTCGACTACGGTCACAAACACTTATGTGCTTGTAATAACGGGAGAGGACGACGCCAAAGTTATAGCTATGTACGACGAAGCGGGGGAAAATCTTCTCGATACCCTCTCCGCATACAAGACCGATAACGTAATGCCGACAACCGAGCAGACCGTTACTTTGGAAAGATCACAGTTTAAAAACGGATTTTTCCACTATACGTTTACCGCAACGACTGCCGGTTGGTATAAATTTACCTGCAGCGACGAAACGCTTTCGGCATACAGCGGAATTAATGCAAGCAGTCCTTTCGATACCGAATACGCTACAGAAATTGAACTTGCGGAAAACGGCAATGCGGTTTATCTCACTCCCGGTACTTTAATCGGCTTAAGGATTTCCGCATACAAGGACGCAAGCGGCAATTATTTGCCCGCTATCCAATTGAAAATTGCTCCTTCTCAGGCTCCTTCGGGCTATGAAGAGGATAACCCCTATGTAACGGACGAAGAGGGAGAAGTAGCTTTCAAAAACGTATTGAAAGATGAAGGTCGTTACGTTCATTTCGACCTCCCTGCCGGTAAATACTTCGTCAACTTATATAAGTACAACGAGGGCACGGGCAATTCGTACAATCTCTACTTCTATGTAAACGATAAGGCATGGGGCTGGGACAGCACTACATTTAAATGGGTAGACGGCGTTAATCTTTCCCAAAATCACAATGTACCCGTAACCGTAACGGGAAATGAAGGAATAACAATAAAATTTGTAAGTAAAAATATTGTTGCTTCCGAGTTCCGTATGAAAGTGTTCGGAGATTACAGCGAGTTTACCGATATAGAATTCGATACCGCTGGAAGCGGTTCGCTTTCGGCAAGCGGCATTTACGGATACAGCGGCAATTTGAATGAAATAAGCACATATTCCGGTAACGTTAAATTTACAAGCGAAACCGAGTTCACTCTCTCTTGCGAAGGTGTAACTTATAAAAAAACGGTGTTGGAACTTACGCCTGCTCAGCTTAAAAAAGGCTTTAAACTTGTTCTTGCGGAAGGTAAGACGGTTGAATATACGCTTCAATATGCGGCAGGCGCTCAGCAAAATCCCAATAAAATTACTAATATGGGAACGCACAACATATTAGTTGATTTGGTTACGCATAAAGAGTGCTATGCTACAGTAACTTTGCCTGCCAACGACTACAATTACGGCTATCTTGTTTCCGTCAATTTCGAGGGTTGCTATCTCGTTAAGGGCGATAGTACCGAGAAATTGAAAAGCGTTAAAGTCAACGCAGGGGAAACGGTTACGCTTAAATTGGTTACGGATAAAGAAATATTCCAGTACACGGTACCCGTCGTTGTTACATACGACTTCTCCGACAACATCGTTAAGCCCAATTTAATGAACGTTCCCATTGACGGCGGCGTCGTAAATATCTATACTGCAACGGTAGGGGACAGCAATAACTTCCTGTTCGACAATACTTACGGTTCAGACCTGCTTGTTTCTGCAAAATCGCAGTTTGGTATTGTGCTTGCAAACGGTACGGTTATTCAATCGAGTCTTTTGAACGGTAGCTATACGGCAACCGTACCTGCAGGGGTAAACGTTTCGTTTGTGCTTACAAGCGAAACCGAACAATCCGTGGCTTTCGCACTCGTACACGAGCTCGGCTCCGAGGGCTATCCCGCACATGTTACGTTCGAAGGTTTGACATTTGTGTCCGCAGAGTATAAAGTAGATACGGATACTTACTTCGACGTGCCTGTCGGAACGTATGAATATTCCGTTGCAACAGGCTCTACCGGATATATCTACGTCAACGACTTATACATTACCGCAGGTAAAGTATTTGACGTCAAAGCCGGAGATTTGGTTCACTTCGTGGTACCTATAAGCGGCAGGCAGACTTCGGCAAAGTATACTTTGACAAGATTGGTTGCTCAATCGGCTTACGGCGAGTGGGAGTACACCGACAACGACGATAAAGTCTATGTCACGGTTGATAAAAATACCGTAACCGTCGGAGAAACCGTATATACCCTTTCGGACGTGGAAGGCAACGTTTATACGTTTAAAAACGACGAGACTACGGTAAGCTTGACGGTCGGCGAAACTCTTAAATTGGGCAACAATACCCTTGCGGAAAAAACGGTTGAAAACCCCGATGACGGCATAAAAATCGGCGCAACGTACTGCGGTACAACCTCCGCAGGCAGCACCATTACGGTAACAGTCAACTCCAACGGTACCGTTACCCATACGGTTGATACGGGAGAAACCGTTACTTTCAACGCCGCATATACCGAACAAGACGGAACCTATACGTTCGCGTATAAGGATGGCGACTTCGATACTAACTGCAGCTTTACTTTAAACGAAGACGGTACGCTTACTTTCACAGACGATTATTTATGTGCTGTTCCCGTTACTTTAACTGCAAGTCCCTTCAAGCTCGGCGTGGCTTATAGGGGTAGCGACAATAACGATATAGCTACTTTGACCTTTAACGCCAACGGTACGGTTCACTATAAGTTGCAGATGAACGGCGTAGACTTAACGCTTAAATACACGGGCAGCGGAAACAACTATACAATTACTCACTTCTTGGGAACGGCTTCGCTCGTTATAAACGACGACGGCACGTTGACCTTGAGCGACAGTGCTTTCTGGATCAGTAATATGAAGTTGACGCCTGCCGAGTAATTTAAAAAAATAAAAAATATACGCGACTATTTCGGGCGTAATGCCCGAAATAGCTTCGTAATTTTATCGGAAAATCAAAATGAAAGAAAATTTTTTGAAATTTAAGAAAAAAGTGTGGATAGAAGTGCTTATTAAATGCGCTGTGGCAGGTGTTGCTGCGGCGGTTTTGGCTGTAAACGCAACGCTAATACCGTGCAAGCTATACGACGTACAGCTGTTTTGGCTTTACTACGTTTTAATCGGGCTTGGCGGCTGCGCTTTGGGCTTTGGTATAGCGTTCTTGTTTTTCCGCACAGACGACAAAAAAATAGCTAAGCGGCTCGACGCCGAGCTTTGCTTGCAGGAAAGGGTACAAACCGCGCTTGTTTACGGCAATGCGGAGGGCGCTATGCACGAGCTTCAACGCGAGGATACAAGCGACGTGTTGAAGAATTTACCCGTAAAATCGCTGCATTTTAAAAATATTTTGGCGGTTGCGCTTTGCGGTGCGATATTCTTGCTTGGCGCTGTTTCGGTGCCCGTGTCCGCAACGTTTATACCCCCTGTGCTTGCGCCTGTTCAAGTCGATCCGGATGACAATATACGCGACGTTACCGATTGGGAATACGCGGCTTTAGATGACCTTATCGAATACGTCCGTAACTCCAAAAAAGCAGACGGGCCCACAAAGACGGGTATGTTGAGTCAGCTTGAAAGCTTGCGCTCTCTTTTGCTCTCGACTAAGGTGTCCGAAAGCAGCCTTACTATTTTTGTAAGAAATACCGTAAGCGCGATACGAAACGTAGTCAGCGACGCAAACGAGCGTCCCGAAGTTACGGAAGAGCAAAAACAGTTCAACTCGGAAGAGGAAACTTATGTAGTAAACACACTGTTGGAAATTTTCGGGCTCAAGTTAGAAGGAGATGAAAAACCGCCTACAACCGAGCCGGATCCGGGAATTGACCCCGACGACCCTATAACTCCGGCGCCTCCTCCCGAAGGCGACATAAATATCGACGACGTACCTTTCTTTGACCCGGAAAAGGGCTATGTAAAGTGCGGAGAAGTGCGAGAGGAATATCTTGCGCAGCTCAGGGCGGCAATGGAAGAGGGGTTAATCTCGGAAGAAGAGTGGGCGAATATCGTCTACACATATTTTGCAAATTTAAACGGAAATAATAATTAAGAGGTAGATAAATGGATAACAAAGCACAGGTTGAAAATTTCAGCCGCAAGGTTGCGCAAATCAAGCAGGAAATCAAAAAAGACCTTGTCGGTCAGGACGACATTGTAAACAACGTTATAATAGCTATTATTGCCGGCGGCAACGTACTTTTGGAAGGCGTTCCCGGCGTCGGTAAAACAAGGCTTGTAAGAACCTTGGGTAAGGCTCTCGAATTGCCGTTCTCGCGTATTCAGTTCACACCCGACTTAATGCCTTCCGACGTTACGGGTACAAACATTATAGAAAAAGATGCCGACGGCAAAATGAACACTGTTTTCCAGCGCGGCCCCATATTTGCAAATTTGGTTCTTGCGGACGAAATCAACCGTGCGACACCCAAAACGCAGTCGTCGATGCTCGAGGTTATGCAAGAGCATAAAGTTACGGTTGCAAAAACTACCTATACCATACCCGAGCCCTTCTTTGTGCTTGCAACGCAAAACCCCATCGAGCAGGACGGTACTTACCCCCTGCCCGAGGCGCAGATGGACCGCTTTATGTTCAAGCTTTTGGTCGGTTTCCCCTCTGTTAAAGAGCTTGCGGACATCGTAAGTATGACTCAGATAACAATGGACGAAACGGCTAACGCTGTAGTGGACGGCAAAACCATTCTCGAAATGCGCGAGCTTGCAAAATCCGTTCCCGTAGTTCCCGACGTGCTTTACTACGCAATGCGCCTTGTATCGCGCACTCATCCCGAGCTTGACGGCTGCGGTGAAGTTGCCAAAAAGTATATCAAGTACGGCTGTTCTCCCCGCGCGGGTCAGGCGCTTATCACAGCGGCTAAGGTGCGCGCTCTGATAGACGGCAGATACAACGTTTCATATGCGGATATCGACGCGCTCGCATATCCCGTTTTGCGTCACAGAATGAAGATTAATTACACGGCAATCAACGAAAAGCTTACCGTTGACGACGTAATTGCAAAGCTTATTGCGGAAAACGCAAAGGACAAGGGCACGGGCAAACTCGACGACGAGCAGATTCAAACGGTCGAGTGCGCAACGGACGAAATCGGTGCGGAGCAAGCGCCTGTCGCAGCAGATGAACAGACGGAAGTCAAGGAAGAAAAGAAAAAGAAGCTTTTCGGCAAAAAGAGCAAGTAAGGGCAGCATAAATGGGCAATCTGGCAATCAATGAAGCGTTTTTGCAGCGTGTGGAAATGTTGCAGACGGTTCTTAAAAACAATGTAGCCGGTCTATTCGGCGGTAATCACAAGAGCAAGACGTTCGGTTCGTCCTGCGAGTTTGTCGACTATCGCAATTATATCCCCGGCGACGATATCACCAAGATTGACTGGAACGCTTATGCACGCAGCGAGCAACTGTATTTAAAACTCTATCTCGACGAGAGGCAGCTTCACACCAGAATTTATATAGACGCAAGTAAGTCAATGGCTTTCGGGGACGGAAAAAAGGGAGAAATGGCGCTGCAAATAGCGGCAACTCTCGCATATATTTCCGTCTGCGAGCTTGACAGAGTTTCGGTTTACGTCATACGCGAAAGCGAAGTTACCGAAGTTATCTCGTCTATTTCCGGCAGAGAGCGGTATTTTGCCGAGATTTTGAAACTAAACGATATAGAGTTTGACGGCGACTGCTTTATAAGCGACGGTATAATGCCGAGTAAAGTCGGCTACGGCGACGGACTTTCCGTAATAATTTCAGACTTTCTTACAGACAATAATTACGAGAGCGCAATTGATTTTCTCGCGGATAAAAAACGCGACCTTCTCTGCGTTCAGATATTGACGGCGGAAGAACTTAATCCGAAAATACGCGGTAAAAATATATTTTACGACAGTGAACATTCCGAAAAGAGCTACCGCAAAAACATAAATAAGGATATAATCAAAGCTTACCGTCTTGCTGTGCAGTTTGTTCAGGACAGACTGCGCGGCTATTGCAATGCTCGCGGTGCGGAATACGTGCTGGTCAGGGACGATAAGCCCGTCGATGAATTTTTCTTTGAATATCTTACCGAGCTGGGGGTGATGAAATGAGTTTTTATTTTCCTCTCGGCTTGATTGGACTTGTCGGCGTACCCGTTCTGATTTTGATTTATATAATCAAATCAAAATATACCGAACAGGTTATAGCCTCGACTTATCTTTGGGAACTTAGCGAAAAGTTCCTTAAAAAGAGAAAACCTATTTCCAAACTTGCCGGAATAATAACGCTTATACTGCAAATTCTCGCGGTAGTCGCGGCGTCGCTTTTAATTGCGCACCCCGTTTTTACCGTGCCGGCTTCCGCCAACGATATTTATTTTATTTTTGACGGCTCGGCAAGTATGAATATGGTTTCGGACGGAAAAACCCGTTTCGAACGCGGCAGGGACGAAATTTTCGAAATTATAGACGGGTCCCTGGACGGCAGCACATATTCGCTCATTTTCGTCAATAACGTCACAAACGTAATGTTCGAGGGCGTGACGGATAAGGAGCAGGCCAAGGCAAACATAAGGTCGTTGAGTTCGGGTTGGTGCGCGGCGGACTGCTCCTCCGCGGTAACTATGGCTCAGGATTTTTATGACAAAAACCGTTCGGCTGTGATATATCTCGTTACCGACAAGAATTATCAAACCGAAAATCTCGAGCTTGTCAACGTTTCCGCAAATGAAAACAACTATGCCTTTTACGAATATTCATACAGATATACCTCAAAGGGCGTTATCGGGTCGGGCAAGGTCATATCCTACGAGTCGGACGCGACGCTCACCGTCGAGCTTTTGGTGGGTAAAGACGACGCTTTGACAACCTCGAAAATTGCCGAAGTCAAGGTCGACGCCAAAAAGGGAGAGCCTTGCGAGTTTGAAATTACGGCTTCGGTGTCAAATTTTACTTCCTTGCAGCTTCGCATTTCAAACGGTGACGCATTGTTGCAGGACAACGTAGTAACTATGTATGACGAAACCTCGGCGCAGTCGAGAAGGGCGCTATTGGTTACCGATTCGAACGATAGCGTTTATCTCGAACACGCAATTTCAAACGCCGGTAAGGCAATCGTCGAAAGAATACCCACTAAGGAGTATTCCGACGCTTACGCACACGGCTACGGTATGTACGTTTTCAGCGGCTTTACGCCCAAAACTTTGCCTACAAACGCCGCTGTCTGGCTTTTAAACGCTGCGGACGGCACGGGCAACGGCTCCGGACTCACATACAGAGATATGCAGGTTCCGAGGGACGAAACGGGCCCCGACAGCTACTACACGCCCAAATATACCTCGGGTACTTCCGCTCAGGAAAAGGCGCTCACGCGCGACCTTGTCAAAAGCGATATAGCCATAAGGCAGTATGCGAAATACGGTGTACCCCGTAACTTCGTGCCCGTGATGAGTGTCGGCGGAGATCCCGTTATATGCGTGGGACTCAACGAAAACAACGACAGACAGGTAGTGTTCGCTTTCGAACTCGGGGACTCGGACTTTGCTTTAAAAGGCGACTTTTTGATACTTGTCAGAAATTTAATGAACTATTCTTTCCCGTCGGTAATCGACGCGACGACCTATAATTGCGGTGACGTAATGAACGTAAACGTCGTTCCGGGTTGTGAAAATATCGTCGTCACAACTCCTTCGGGAAACAGCACTACGCTCGACACGGTAGGCAACGACGTGTGCGAGGTTGAACTCAACGAAACGGGCACATACACGCTCCGCGTAAAGACTGTCGGCAGCGCCGAAACCACGCTTTATGCGTTTGCAGCCGTTCCCGAGTCGGAAAGCCGCTTTGAAGACGGCGGCGCGCTTGTTTTAAGCGGAGAAAGGGAGTTTAACTACTCGGACGGATATTACGACGAGCTTTTGGCGTTTTTCATATTGATTGCGCTGTTACTTTTAGCGGATTGGGGGATTTATTGTTATGAACAGTATCAACTTCGTTAACCCCTGGCTGCTATTTATAGCACTGCCGCTGCTTGCGGCGGTAATAGTGCCTTTCGTAATTACGGTAAGGCGCGACAATGCAAATTTTCACAACATAGCTTCGGTATCTTTACACGTTATAATCTGCATATGTATAACTCTTGCTATCGCGGGTTTATCCTTTGAAACGGTAATAACCGAAACGCAGGTCTATGTGCTTGCGGATATATCTTACTCGTCCGAACACAACACCGACGAAGTGCAAAAAAACGTTGAGTTGATATCGGGCAAGCTTCCCCGTAACTCGAAAATGGGCGTAATATGCTTCGGCAGAAACTATCAGCTTTTATCCGATTTGGGAGAAAAAGTTCCCGACGTTACCAAGGCTGATAAAGTCGACAGAACAGCGACCGATATTTGCGCGGCGCTTCGCTATGCCGGCAACCTTTTCGACGAAAACGTCATTAAGCGCATAATCGTAATAACCGACGGTGCGGAAACGGTTGCTTCGAATAACGTCATAAAGGTAGTCGGCTCGTTGCAGGATAGCGGCGTTTACGTCGACGCCGTATATCTCGACGACAATATCGCTCCCCAAACGCGCGAGGTTCAGATTGACGGCGTGGAGGCGACAAGCTCGACATATCTCAATAAGACGGAGGAAGTAAGCGTGCTTGTACGCGCCAACTGCGGAGTTGACGACTCGGGCAATGCCGTGGATATGTGCCGCGGTTTCGTGGATTTGTATAACGGCAAAGAACATGCCGCAAGAAAAACGGCTACTTTTTATAACGGTTTAAACGTTGTAAATATTCCTCTTAATACCGACGAGGTCGGGCATTTCGAGTACGAAGTTCGCGTCACTACCGATAATCCTAACAATGACTCTTCCCCTTATAACAACAATGGACTGTTTGCGCAAACCGTCACGGACGAACGCAAGGTGCTGTTTATCGGCGCGAGTGCTTCCGACGTGGCTGCGGGCAGAAACATTTACGGAGATAATGACGTCACCTATATAACCGACGTTGCGCAAATTCCGCTTACAGTCGAAAAGATGTGCGGATACGACGAAATAGTGCTCAGTAATTTCGACGTGCGTACGCTAAAATCAAGCACAATGTTTTTGACAAGTCTTTCAACGCTTGTAAATACTTACGGCAAGACTTTGACGACCTACGGAAACACTTACATTCAGGAAATTTACGGTGACGACAATTTGACCGCAAACACTGCGCTGAGGCAGTATCAGGAGCTTTTGCCCGTAAATATAGGCAACAATAATCAAGATAAACGCCTTGTTGCGATTGTGCTCGATATTTCAATAAGTATGAATTTCGAGGGGCGCTTCGTGGTTGCAAAACGCGCGGCGGTCGAGCTTTTAAAGGCGCTAAATAAAAATGACGACGTTATGGTAATAGCCTTTTCTGGCGGTGTTACGGAAATGTTGCCGCCGACGCCTTTGACTTCTCCCGGTATCATAATCGACAGAATAAACAAGTGCGAAGCGGAAAACGAAACAAATTTGAGCGCGGCGCTCAAATACACACGCGACCTTATGCCCAAGCGCTACCATAATAAACAGGTTATAGTAATTTCGGACGGACTTAATCCGATTGCGGATAATGAAAGGGCAATAACTCTCGCTCACGAAATGTCGCAGGAAAAAATAACGGTGTCCGCTTTGGGCATTTATCCCAAACCCGACGGCAACGCGTTGCTTACTGCAATGGTTCACAACGAGTCGGCTCAGGAAGGCGCGTTCTATAAGAGCATCAAGCACGAAAGTGAAGTCGACGTTGTTATTCAGGACATAAGCGAAGAAACCAAGGAAGTGCTTATAGAGGGAGATACCTACAATCTTACTATAGAACGTTCTTCCGAAGACGTCGTCGAGGGCGTCGAAAATATAGGCGCCATAAACGGTTTTTGGTACAACTCGGCAAAAACGGTGCTTACGGCTAAGTATTACCGCGACAGGGTAGAATCCTTCGACGTGCCCATATATGCATATTGGACTCCGGGCGGCAAAGGTAAAGTCGTTTCCTTCCTTTCGGATATCACGTCCGATTGGACTGACTTATGGCAGAGTACGGACGGCGGACAAAAGTTCTTGTCAAATATTCCCGACGCAACTCTTCCCGACGAGAGAATTGTTTCCCCGTTCGTGATAGACGTTCAGGGTTCGGGCAGTTCGACTACAATTTCCGTAACAACCTCTAACTCGTTACAGAACAGCACGGTCTTTGACGTAACAATTACCGACCCCAACGGTATGGTAACAACAAAACCGCTTGCGTTCGATTCAAGCACATACATTGCGAATTTTGCAACGGACGCACCCGGCAGATATACCGTGCAGTTAAACTACAAGCACAATGAGTTGGAATACAAAATCCAATCGTATTTTTCGGTGTCATATTACGCCGAGTACGACGCGTTTGCAACTTACAGCCAGTCGTATCTATACAGATTGTTGACGGAAAAAGGTCAAATTTTGAACCTTGAAGAAATAAAAATGCTCGATAATTCCGAGTCGTCATACACAACTTATGTATTAGACTTTACAATGCCGCTGATGATAATAAGCGCGGCGCTGTTCCTTGCGGACATAGTAATCAGACAGTTGAAGTGGAAGGACGTTACTTCGTTCTTCTCGGGAATCTTCAGGAGGCGCAATGAAAAATAAATTAATTCCCATTTTGGCGGTAATTTTATGCCTTTTGATTTGCTTGTCCGGTTGCGGCTTGGGCAGTTATATAGACAATAACGGCAATTCACAAAATCCTTCCCGTCCGGTAGATCCCGACGATCCCTCAAATCCCGACAATCCGTCTAACCCTACGGACGATTATACCGCCAACGTGTTTTTGTCCAACAGCCTGTTTAATCCGGGCGACGCAAATGTAACGGTGGTTTGGCGCAACGACGCCAGCATTGTGCGCGTTCCGCTCGGTGCGGACGGCAAGGCAAATGCCGGCGAGCTTGACGGAACTTTTAACGTATATCTCGAGGGTCTGCCCACGGAGTATTCCTATAACCCAAACGCGTATGTGGCAAGTGCAGACTCGCGCAGGGTGGATATTCTTATTAATACAATAGTCGAACCGATCCGCGGCGACGGTTTGGGAATGTACGATTCGCAGGGATGCTATATTGTCAGGTATGACGGAACTTACCGCACAAATATTAAAAACAGCAGCACTCATCTCTATTATCAATACACGCCTACGGTATCGGGGTTATACTCGATTGAATCGTGGATAAACGTTTATTCTGACGAAATAAATCCCGAAATACAAATTTACGGCGGAACGCACGCAAATAAGTGGTATATACGAACGCTTGACGGCGGCGGTGCGGAATTAGACGGAGGCTTTACCAAAAACTTCCGTTACGAGTATCCCGTTTCAAAGGCAGAAGTCGGCAACTCGTTTACCTTTGCGGTCGGCGGAATAAGTAAGACGGGGGACTATCCCATTACGGTCGACTTTGCCATAACTTACGAGGGCGAGTATCAGAGCGATTTGTACGACATAAGAGTTATCCGTGCAGAAGAAGCAATTGAAAAGGCGGCGCAGCCCGGAGCCAACGAAACGTTTAATTATGCAGACTTAGGTACCCGTATTTACAGTATGAAGAATTTCAAGTACAACAACGGAACGGGCTTCTACCACTATTACAGCGAGGAGGAGTTCGGTGACGACCCTTACGAGTACGGCAAAAATTACGGGCCCATACTTTGCTGTAATCTTAAAGGTGTGCTTCCTTCATACTCGACAACTACAATTTATAATGCAAATAACGTCGGTGAGGAAGGCATATCGTTCAATTTCCTCAGACTGTACAACATCTGGATAGAGGCGGAGCAAAAGTTTGCCGTCTATGACTATACCGAGTTTATAAGAACCGACTATAACAGGGTATGTAATTCCGACGGTATGTGTTATGTAACGGAAGAATTGCGGCAGTTCCTGCAAAAATTTGCGGAAAATCATAGCCTGTGGACCGACGGAATCGCTCCCGATTCCGGCACTCCCGAGGGTAAGGGATATACTGCAAATCAGGACGCAATGTGGCTGTTTGCTTGCGGATTTTATAGGTAAAGAAAAGTAATGCGCGCAAAGCGTTTTGCGCGCATTGCCAAGTTTTCAGAGGGTTTAACAATGAATAAAAAAATACGTTATTTTTTAGTAATGCTACTTGCGTTTACTGCCGTAATAAGCACTATGTTTTGCTTTTCAGCCTGCGTAAACGCAGCGGAGACGGTGGAGAAACTGACGATAGAAAACGCTAAAATTAATTTCCGCGTCGGAGATACTTTTACTTACGGCGACGGTTTTGCGGTAATTGCCACTTACGGTGACGGTCATACGCAAAACGTTACCGCCGAGGCTGAAAAGAGATTTGAAAGCGGCTTTAATATGAACATGGTCGGAGATTATCAAATTACAGTAAGCTTCGGCGGCAAGCGCGAAGTTTATACGATTTACGTCAGTGACTTCGATCCCGTTCTTCGCAAAATCGAGCTTGACACAACTAACGTTAAATTGAATTACGAGTTGGGTGAAGGTTTTACCTACTATGGTTTAAAGGTTACTTGCACTTATGAAAATGCGCAGGGCAATCAAATTACGGAAGTCAGTTCGAGTTTAAGAGAATTTAACGTTGAGCTGAAAAATAAAGCCGACGACTCCGTGCTTGAAGGCATTGCGTTTACTAAGCTTGGGGAGTACATTGTAACTATCTCCAAGGGAGAAGTTTCGGCAAATTATACCGTAAAAGTCGAGGGCATAAACATTTCAACCGTTCAAAACGCCTTGAATATAGGTAACATTTTCAGAACGGAAGTTGTTTCGGGCAATATACTTACGCAATCTGCCGTACGAAAACACAACTCTTATTACGATATGGCAGAATATGACTATTCCTTCGGGAAAAACTATACGCACATTGTAGATTTGTTCGCGCTCAACGGTGACGAGTATCATTACAGTATGTATGACGACGAAATTTACTGTGTAAGAACGCAAATAGAAGGGGAAGGTCATAAAATAGTTTCCAACCAGGCGGTACAGTCCGCAAGTATTAACGGCGCGCCCATATTGCTTTGGTTCAATTCAAATACCGAGTTCGGAATAGAGAGTGCAATATTAAATCTATATAAAAGAGGGTTAAACTGCACCAATAAAAATTTAAAAGAAACGGCAAACGTTTCGAAAAGGGAATATTCTTTCTCATTCTCCGGTCTTGAAAACAGCTCGAATGTTCATTCTACCGATTATTATGAAACTAAGGTAAAATTCAAGCTCGGGAGTAACTATAATATCGAAACGGCGGAGTTTCAGCAGGACTATTATGAAAACAACCCTGTTTCTCCGAATTTTGTAACTAATAAGGAGACGGGAATTACGGTACCTGTTGAGGAGAGAGGTTTTTCAAACAGTATAAAGGTTAAAACCAATCAGGTTGCCGGTGAGCGCACGCTAACCAATCCTTATGACCGCGACACTTTCAAAGTAAAATCATTTGATTTGTCTTATAACGGCAATATATTGGATGAAGGGGCAACTATCGAATGTGCAATGGAGTCCGGATCGGATAAAAGCTTTGCCATTCAATTAAATGTTGAAAATATATTACCTGAATATGCGTCGTTTGATCAGGACCCTTTGAAGGTCAATCTCGAAGGAAGCCATTTACCCGATACCAATACTGTCACGGGATTTTATTACAGCGGATTTCAGGTTTACCGCCAAAATGGAAGCAATGTTATAAATATCATAATTCCAAGAGGCGGAATCTATAAATTGACGTTTAAAACACAAAACGTCACAAAGAACGTCGTGCTTGACGTAACGGGCGTCAATCCCACGGAAATAAAGTCGCAAATTGCCAACACAAGTATAAAGCAGTTTGTAAACGGTACTTCGAAAACAATAGCTTTATCCGGTGAAATTTATTT
>CAJUMW010000011.1:0-2150 GCA_910587625.1 uncultured Christensenellaceae bacterium | reverse complement strand
GAACTACAAACGCCAATGCAAACGAAGCTCAGACTTATGAGGTAATTTCGGAAAATGCGGAATATTGCACTATAGAGGAAACGACGTATGCAGGTGTTAAATGCTTCAAATTTACGGCTACTCAAAACGGAGAATATAAAATAGTCGTAACCTCAACGCCCGTACCCGGTTTGAGTTGTAGCTTCACGTTTAAGGTAAGCGACCTTCCCGACTTTGCCGAACTTTTAAGCGGAAAGTATTCCGTTCAGGATGCAGTAGGCGACATTTACGAGTTGACGTTTACGCCCCAAACCGACGGACTCAGCGGAACTTTAACAGTAAAGCAAACGCCGACCGACAATGATAACAATCCTATAACCGACAGAGCCAAAACTCAAACTTTGAGCTATGCTGTAGACGGTTTTACTATAACATTATCGCACGTTTCGGGAGATAACCTCGGTATTTCTCTTGAAATCAACGAGAAAAGCGGACTTTCGCTTATTGACGCACGCGGAACGGACTATGAGTTAAGCAGAGTAAACTAATATCCGATTATGTAAAATAGCACCCTAGCCATTACGGTTCGGGTGCTATTTTTTTAAAATACAGCAAATGTATAACCTTCTTGCTTGTAGTGTCGTATAATGCTTGTCAAAGCGACGGCGGTTGACGATTTCGTGGTTGTGTCATGCGCCAAAAGCACTATGTTTTGTTTGTTCGACGGGGTGGATACGGCGGCATTTAAAAGCTGTTGAGGCGTCGGCGAGTATAGTTCGGCGTCACGAGTGGAGGCGTTCCAATCAATATATCGCATTCCGTGCTTAGTCACGGCTGAAATAAGCGAGTTTGACAGTCCGAAGCTGCCTCCGGGGAAGCGGTACAGCGTAGAACGCTTGCCTGTGATATTATATATAACGTCGTTGCACTTGTCTATGTCGTCAATAAGCTTTTCGGGAGAGGCGTAAATCTTGCGGTACTCGTGCGAGTAGGAGTGTACTCCAACGCTGTGCCCTTCTTCGACCTCGCGCTTTATAATGTTCTGCCGTATTTCAGCGTTTTTGCCGATTATAAAAAAGGTTGCTTTAACGTTTTCCTGTTTTAATACGTCGAGAATGCGCGGCGTTACCCTGTCGCTCGGTCCGTCGTCAAAGGTAAGATATATTACTTTTTCACATTTGCCGTCCGCAAACGATACGTCGTTTTTCAAAGCAATGCCGCTGTAAAAAACAATTAAAATAGCGCATAGCAGGAAGGCTGCGCAAAGTGCGGTAAAATTCCTGTTCATACCATTAATTTGCACTTTTTTTCCAATAACTATGCGAAAAAACTTTATCAAATAAGTTTGACGTTTATAATTGCGTCCGCCATGGCTATTTGCAGTTTTCTTAAATGCTTTGAAAAAATTATTCCGTCTTTGGCGTCGTCGCAAATAGCTGTCAAGGCTCGCAAATACGGTGTAAAGCAGTTGTCGCTGTTTGAGTTTAAAAGCCCTTTAATTCCGCTTTCGATATTTATTACAACTGTCTTTGCCTGGTTTTGCCCGTATTCTCCCGTGTCAAGCTTATTTGCGCAGTCGTATGCAATTCTCGATAGCGACTGTAACGTGTTTAAATTGCCGAGATATAGGTTTGCGTTTGAGGTGAAGGATAGGGGATACTCGCTCGTTTCTATTTTTAAAACCTGACAGTCGAGTTCGCGCCGCTTTAAGCTTTCACACACCTTGTCCGCGTCGCTTTGTCGGTAATAACAGGATACGGTAACATAGTATGCGCCGCCGTATTCCAGAACATAGCCTGCGCCGCCGAAACTTGAAACCGCGTCTGAAATAGAACCGGCAGACACCGCGTTGTCCTCAATCGAGTAACATACAAAATAAAACTCAGTTTCAAAAGTCAGTTTTTTTGCCGTGCAGGACGCAACTATAACTATTATACCGGCGGTAACGCAAATTACGGTTACAACGGCAATAAAAAACGGAGACAGTCGGTCTTTAACAACGCTCATATAATAAGGTATTATTTTTCTACGGTCAATATGAATAAACTATTTTTAATAATAAAAAAACAAGCAAACCTTTAATGTTTGCTTGTTTTTGGAGCTACTGGCCGGACTTGAACCGGCGACCTGCTGATTACGAATCAGCTGCTCTACCAGCTGAGCCACAGTAG
>CAJUMW010000010.1:4887-76794 GCA_910587625.1 uncultured Christensenellaceae bacterium | reverse complement strand
TGTAATAGGCTTTTTCGAACATTCCGTATTTTTCAGCTTCCACGCAGAACCTTTCTCCCTTAGCGTTTATCACCGTCATTCTGTCCACGCATTTTTCGTCCGACATTACGTTCTCTTCATACTCGTATGTTTCAAACACTATTCCGTCTATCTGTATTGTTACAGGGCGGCGTTTATTGTCGTATATAAACTCTATCTCGCAATTTCCGTTGTGGTTTAACTTTTTTACCTCTCCGCTGTCGTACATTATTGTATTGGAGCTCCATGCATTACTAATTATTGCAAGTCTGTCGTCGGAGTCATATGTAAACCGTATTTCACTGCCTTCGGGTTGCTGCTGCCTTGAAATTAAATTACTTGAAGCATAATACCAATATCTTACTAAATTTTTATTCAACTCGTCGCACGCATTTATTGCCTGCCCGTTGCGGTTATACTCGCTCTTTGCATAAAAGTATTTATCCGAGTCGTATACTTCTTCTATAAAGTAGCTTTTCTTTTCAATATAATAATCGTAACTATCGTCGACTTCATTCTTTTGCTTGTTTATCACTTCTTCGTTAGTCAACTCTATCTCGTCCAAATTGCCGTTGCCCTTGTGATAACAATGCACCCTTGTTTTATATATTGAGCCCGTTTTCGAATTATAATTGTAATTTTTGAGTTGCTTGAAAATTTTACTTTCGGAGTATTTTTCGGTAACTACTTCGCTAGTTATCTGCATTTCGTTGTTATAGCCGTACTCGGTTATTACCGTCTTGTTGGAATTATCCGTGACGGGTATGTTGGTCTGCTGTACCTTAACGGGCAAATTTTTGTCGTTGAGCTCGGTAAGAATTTTACAGTTCTTCGCACAGTTTTTTACACAGTTTTGCTTACAGTCCAAACAGGTTAATCGATTTTGCTGCTCGTTGCTTGACGTGTGTAAATTACACTTGAAATTCAAATCTTTGAAAAACAACTTGGAGATACCGTTATATTGTTCCCAGGTGTATTTATTTAAAAATTCATTTGCAACAACGATTTGTTCCTGTTTTTCAAACGGCGTGTAATCGTAATAAACCGCTTGCGACACCAAATTATTGTAAATCTGATAATATGCCTCGGTCAATCCGTCGTTGTTGAAAACATATACTTCCCCGTTTTCGTCGTCGTCCTTTATTTTGGTCGTCAATACGCCGAAGTCGTATTCAAACGTTATGCAAGACTGCTTTTCATAGGCGCCGACTCCGTCCGCGCTCGGCTTTTTCGTATAATGCGTTAAACTTTTTATTCTGCCCTCATAGCCGGAATAAGTGTCGTAAGTTATCGAAGTCTTTGCTCCCTTCGAACTCAAAATCTGATATATGGTATTTACCTTTACTCCGTCCACGGTTATTGTGCGATAGCTGAACTCGATTTCCTTGTCAAACTCCTGCACATATAGGTCGTCATAATATTTAATTGCGTATAAATATCCGTCTCTATAACTGTATTTTATTGTTTTGCTTCCATATTTCGTTTCAATCAGATATTTGTCGTTATATACAAATTTTATTACATTGTTGTTTATGCCTTTTATATAATCGACATTACCGTTTTTGTCGTAATTGAGTATTATAAACTTGTCGTTTCCCTCAAGCGTAAATACCAAATTTCCAAACGTATCAAAGCATTTATATGTGTTGCCTTTTTTTAACCAGTTTACGGGTTCGTCAAATGTATTTTCAACCCTTGCGAAAAAGTCCTTATAGTGTATATTTTGGGTCAGCGCCGCGTCCGGCTTGGGCAGATATTTCCAACCCTGCACCCTGAGATACTCGTATTCTATGTCGTACTTTATAACTTTGCCGTCTTGAACGGGCTGTTCCAAATATAACTTGCCGTTTGAATACGCTCTTATCTGCCTTACGGCGTTTGCGTTCAAATATTGCTTTTTACCGTCAAAATAGCCGTAATACCTCACCGTAAAGTTATGTTTTTGTCCCCTCGCGTCGGTATAGACGGGCGTCGCGATAGGTGCGCTTGACGATTTGCTCAACTCTATCCTTTCGTATAAATTCAGCCTGAAATTTTTACCGAATTGCAAGCCGTCGTCCTTTGAATTAAATATATGCGCAATATTTATGCCAAGCAAATTTTGTTCCGCCGTCAAATCGTTAAACGCAAACGTATTTTCCCCGTTAAATACGTTGACCGAAAGATTAACGCCGCCGACAAGCGGAAAATCTTTCTTTTGCCCCTGCATAGTCGGGTCTAACGGACTGCAAAAATATATCGTCGAGGGTATTATTTCAAAATTCAAATTTTTATCGGCATATTCAAGCTCGGCTTGCAGAGCTCCCGTTTCCCCCTTTTCAACGTTGCCGATATATAAAAAGCACTTCTCTTCTCCCTCCGGTAAGGTTTGTTCTATGCCGTTGACTTTTATATGCGCCAAATAAGAATAATCCTTTCTTTTAATGGCAATCTTTATTCCCGTCTGCTTTTTTTTGCCCGTATTAATGAGCGATTTTTCCATAGCAATAACGGTCTTTATTTCAAGTTGGTCGTCTTTATAAACTTCTTCGCTTTTGTCCCCGTCGTACTCTGTCCAACCGCTCCAACCGTCGGCTTCTTTTTGGGAAGAAAATCTTTTTCCGATAATTCCAAACCCCAATAATCCGCCGATGTATTGTCCGTAAACTTCTATAGGGTAATCTATAAAACACGCGCTGTTTATCGTGCTTCTTATTGTAATTTTATTGTCGGAAGCGCTCAACTCTTCTCTCGGAGTTACGTTGTATTGATAGCTCGACAGTTCTTTAACTGCGCCGAACTCGTATATCCCCTCGACTTTCAGACCCGTAGTATCTATTTTTTGACCGTCAAGATATCTTTGTTTGTTGGGTGGATTTTTTACTCTTAAACCTACAAGTTGACCGTAATCGAAAGTAAAATTAGCTCTTTCTATATCGATTATTTCGTGCGGATAGTTATCGAGATATTCAGGGGTGGATTTGTCGTATTGCTGTGCGGGATTTTCAATATAAAATTTAAAATTTGCGCTGCCCGTCATATCGTATATCTTTTTAATAGGCACATAATAATTATTGCCTACGCATCTTACGGGACAAAGCGTAGCGTTTGAATATGGATCGCAGGCATAGGCTTGCAGTGAGCCTACATAAACTTTACCGTAAATACCCAGCGAAAGCGCTTCGAGTTGGTCCAAAGTGAGGTTATGTTTTGTCATATAGCCGTCTAAATCCACTTCTACGTCAAAGTCCCCGGGTAATTCAACTTCGATTACTTCGGGCGCAATTTTGGGTACGGGTTTTCCGTTTACTTTTGTTATCTTTACAAATTCCCCTTCAAACCCCGTTATAAATACACCCTTAAACGGGTGGTCATCCACCTTTATTTCCAGCGTCGTTTGCGCGCCTTCGTAATAAATTGTCACATAGGTATCGCTCAATGCAAGCGGCCCGCTCGGTAAAACCGTATAACCGCTTATTTCCTTTACTTCTCCGTTATCGTACCTTGCCTTAACGCTCATTCCCTTGCGGTCAAAACTTTCACCTATTTGATATACCGTCTTTGTCGGCGGATTGGAAATGTAAATTTCCACAACCTTAGGTGGTGTTACCGTTACGATTTGAGTGTCCGAGGGATAAAATTCAATGGTTCCGTCGCAATTCATATCGGGAACTATAAAAAATAAATCCCCCGTGTCAGACAGCGGTACGTCGGCTTTGCCGCTGCTGAAATCAAGCTCGCAAATATACTGTTGCCCGTAATTATAAACGTAACATTTTTTTGTCGTTCCGCTGCAATACGCATTTATGCGCAGATAATCCCCTCCGCCGTATGCCACGTTTACCGCCGCAAAATACTTATTGTCGAGATACTCCCCTATAATTGCCATTTGGTCGGTAAACACAACCCCCTCGGGCGTAAGCGTCAGTAACTCGACATAGTTTGCCCCAGGCATTATCTGTGTTCCCGAAGCTCTCTCCGCCGCAACCCTTGCCGTCGCTTTTTCCGGCTGCTTTAATTTTAGCTTTGCCGTCCACTCGCTTACCGCCTTTAAAATTTGTTCTCTGTTTGTCATTTTCTCCTCCGTAAAATTATTATTAGACAGTCATTTTCCACAAACAACCGAAAATGAAAGCCTTGTGATAATCTTATAAACTGAAAATCACAAAACAAAACATTTGTTTGTTTTTTTGTAAAAAAATTAAAGCCGCGAATAAAAATCCGCAGCTTTCATTCAATTTCGTCAAAGCAATTCGGCGCTTTATAAAATCATATCGCTATGCTCTTGAAATTTTCTATAAACAGTTGTGTGTAGTAGCGCGAGCCCTCGGTATTCAGCCTGTAAGGATAGTCGCAGAAGTACTTTGAGGGAAGCACGGAGCAAGATAACTCCGCAACAAGCGTTGCGGGAACGTTCTTTGCCGCAAACTCGGAATAGAACAGCTCGTTTACTTCTTCTACATGCTCGCGAGTGATAACCGCCTCGTCGATAGTGCCGAAAGCGCAGTAAATATCTATGCCCGTTTCCGTAAACGCGCCGAACGCCGACTTCATTTTATCGAAGATTTCCCACTGCCGCATTTCCAGAGCGGTTGCCGCTGTGTACCTCAAATCATAGTCTATCTTTACCCGCTCCTTTTCCATATCGCCGTACTCCGACATATAGTCGAGATAATCTTCGTAAGTTCCCCCTTTCCCAAGTTCCAACGCGTTGCGCTTCGTCACCAAATAATCGTTGAGGGACGGAATTACTTTGTCGTATCGAGTTAGGTCGACGGAAGCGAGCAAATCGTAGTTAAATTCCACAAGCCTGTAAGTGCGCTGGTCGAAGGAAAGGTCGTAAAGCATTAAGAAGGGTGAGCCTATGTCGCATACATAAATTAAAGAATCTCCGCGGCGCATATGCTTTTTTATAAGATCGAGCTGAAAAAGCACGCAGGTATCCCCCTCGACGCCCATATTAAAAGTAAGTCGCCCCGTTTCTTTGCCGAAAGTTTTTGCGTGAATACCGTACCATGCCGAACAACTACCGAAAATTACAGTCTTTTTTTCGTCCTCGTTAAGCATTAAATATTCGAGTTTATTGGCAAGCTGAGCCGACTCGTTTGTGCCGTAAACGGGCGGCAGCTTTGCATTGATGTGCATTGTTTTTATATTGCTGTAAGTGCCGAACGCATTATAGTCCACATAGTTCAAACTGTCGTACAGGTAAATTTCGATGAGATTATGACAATTAACAAACGCCCGTTGCATTATATAGTAAGTAGAAACAGGAAATATAACCGTCTGCAACGCTTTGTCGTCCGCGAACGCGCCCGAAGCAATTACTTCTACGGGGAAACCGTCGATTTCGGCAGGAATTACTATTTTTTTCAAACCGCCGCGACACCCCGTAATAACTGCCGAAAGCTGTTTATCCCTGTCTGCGACGGCAACAAGCTGTGAAAGCTTGCCCTCTTTATCCTTCTTTTCCATATACAGCTCGCGCACGTCGTCGGAATTTATGAGAACGTACTCGAACAAAGAGGACATTGACCACTTTTCCCATTCGGCATAAAGGCTTAAAATTTGATTTTTTGCAACCGACGCTCTGCTGCCCAAACCTATGTGTTTGCCGCTTCCGTCCGCAAAAGTATTCCAACCGACGAGGGTGTGGCCCTCCCTTTCAATTACGTCCGTGCCGACCGAAACGTTGGGACGGGGATAGTGTTCAAGGGCGTAGCTTCTTGTGTAATAGCTGCCCGAATCTCCGTTTAAATACTCGCCGCCGTTTAAAAAGTAACCTATAACTGCGGCGTTTTCAATTGGTCCTAAACTGCCGTCCGCAGGCTTTGCAAACACCGTAATATTTGCGGAAGAGGCGACGTTTTCAACGGTAAACTTTACTCGACGCTCTCCGTTTTCGTCCGCGTCACCGTCTACACCCGTTACGTTGTAGTTGAGTTTTCCGCCGTCACCGTCCGCACTTTTAAAAGTATAATCCTCTTTAAAAAACAGCTCGAACGTTGCACTGCCGCCGTTTTCAACTGCTTTAACCCGTTCTTCGCAGCGGAATTTTTCCGATTGATTTACGGCTAAAACGTGCGCTTCAACCAACTCCGCGCTCACATACACGGGATACTTGACGTTGTGAAGAATAAGCGAAGAGGTCACTCTGCCCTCGCTGTCGCAAGTAGAATTTTTTATTTCGCAGTCAACGTAATCGGCGCCTTTAATAAGATAACCCCTTTCGAGGTTAACGGTAAATTCAACGTCGCCGCCGCGTTTGATATCCTTTACATACTCCGCGCTTGAATAATGCCTGCTTTCGGCAAGCACAACCCTGCACGTTCCGCCTTTTTCTGTTCCAACGCCCTGCCGCGAGCAACCCGCAAACAGAGCGACCACGGCGGCAAGAGTGACGGACAGTAAAATTTTAAAAAACTTTCTCATTTTTATAGGTAACCCTTAAGATACGCCGCGTAACGCGACCAGAAATAATCGTTTGCGTATTCCGAAAGCAGGTTTTCGGGCACATAAATCATGCACTCGGGCGCGCCTTCCAACAGAGCAAAATACGCCGCGCACTTCGAGGGAAGGTTGCCCTTCGGCATATACAGTCTTTTTAGGTTTGTGCAACCCGAAAAAGATTTGTCCTCAATTGCATAAACGTACTTTCCGACGCGTATCTCCTCTATCGCGGTATTTCCGCCAAATACCGACGGCGCGAAGGACAGTACGCGCTTGCCCTTGTAAAAATCGGGAATTTCTATCGAAGAAACCCGCGTCCCCTCTTCCGTCAAAGAAACTATTTTCCAGCCCGTGCCCTCGCTTTCGTAGTTAAAAAGCGCGGCGTCCTTGCCGTCCTCGCCCGTTTCGTCTTCGTCGGGCGCTATGGGCTTTTCGGGAAGTTGAATTTCCACGGGTGAGCTGTCCCCGAGAAAAGCTTTTAAATCCCTGACGAGTCTATCGGTATAGACGGCCGACCCGGCAGTGTTCATATGTACGTTCGAATCGTAAAACCAGTCGCTTTCGAATATATAGCCGTGAGGACTGCCTAAAATCTCGCAATCGAGAAGTGCGTCCGCATAATCGTAAAATGCGTCTATATCCCCGACTTGCGTTCCAGTCTCTATACCCTGAGCGTTGACGGGCGCAAAACCGAACAAAAGCTTTGCTCCGCGGCTTGTTACGAAATCGTTGTATTCATTTATGTAATCCGCGAACTCGCGGCTGAAAATTTGAGTTTTGTATGAAATGGTTCCTATCGGGTCGTAACCCAAAGGAAGTTTATTGTACGGTCTTTCGAAAGTCATTTTCAAATCGTCGTCAAATGACGACGAGGCATAGACGTCGGTGGGAGAAGGTGCGGAATTTTTGCTGTAATAGCCGTACTTTCTACCGACGTACCCTACAAAACTGCCCGTCATCTGCTCTGCGTTTTTTAAATATTTAAGCATTCCGAAATTACCGTCGGCGGCGTTCCACAGGTATTCCCCGTTAAAATACGTCGACATCGATTGAGAAATCTGCTCGGGCGCGAGAATTACTACGTCCCCCTCTCCGATATTGACGCGGGATAAATCCATCATAGCTTTCGTGCCTATCGCGCCGTACAGCCCGAACGGGCACACCGTATAGCCGTCGAGTTCGCTTTCCGCCAACTTGGGATCAAGCCCGAAAGCCACCGCGCTGTTTCCCACCACGACTATTTTTTTGCCCGAGGTTTCTTTTAACTTATTAAACATTTTGGGCAGCACCGCGTAGTAGGTTTTACCGTACTGCGCAGGCAAACAAAACCCGACGCAAACAATGCTGACGGGTATAGAAATCAAAAATATTAAAGTTACTACAATAGCTAAAACGTTGCGTTTTATTTTCATAATCCGCCTTTTGAAACAATTGCCCGATACGGGGTATCGGCTGCGGGACTTGCCCGCAGCCGAACTTTGTATCTGGTTTAATTTTTATTCGTTTTCGACTGCGTTTGCTTCGTTTCCGTTCTTTCTGTTTTTAAGGAACTTTCTTACCGCAAAGAATCCCCATACTCCAAGTCCGACAGCGGCAAGACAGTCGACTACGATTGTAGCGACAATCCACCACTCGGAGGAGTAGCCCAAAATTTTGACCTGAATCGAGTTGCTGTTTGCAACCGTATAGAGAATGTTCTTTGTAGCGTCGCGCAGGACGGTTACGTCCTGAACGCTGTCGGCTTTCGCGTCACCCCAATAATACTGCGGAAGTGAAGTAAGCAACAGATCGTTGCCGGCGTAGAGCATCTGACGGGAATTCATGTGCAGATTACTCGTCTTATAGTCGCAAATTACAAGCCCTCTGAAGCCCCACTCGTCGCGAAGAATGGTCGTAAGCAAGCGATAATCTCCGCCCGTGAACTTGTTGCCTATGCGGTTGAACGAGGACATAACGCCTATCGCGCCTTCGTACTTGTTTACAACCTTATCTTCAACGTTGTCGCCGAACATCTTTACCGTTCTGGGAGCGTCGTCACCTTTTACCGCAAGTTCAAAAGGCTTCAAATAGAGTTCTCTTAAAGCCTGTTCGGTGAGGAAGGTAGATACGCCGCCGCGGTTTGTTTCCTGGTCGTTGACGGCAAAGTGCTTCAAGTCGCTGTAAACGCCCTTGGTTCTTGCAGCGCCGACTACGTTAACCGCCATTTTACCCGTAAGAATGGGATCTTCGGAGTAATACTCGAAGTTTCTTCCCGAGAAAGGAGAACGATGAAGGTTGATACCGGGAGCATACCAGCCCGAATAGGGCAGAGAGTTATTGCCGCTTTGATCACCCCAAAGTCCGTTCTCTCCTACTATAAGCCCCATTTGATAAGCAAGGTCTTTGTTCCAGGTAGAACCTATGACTATCTGAGTTGCGAAGTTATTGTTGCCTTCGAAAATTGCCGACACGGCGCCGCCCATAAAGTTTACAAAGCCGATAGGGCCGTCCGAATCGTTTGTGAGGTTTTTACCGATAGATTCTATCGCGACTGTCTGGAATGCGCCGTTGTTGACGAGATTGAGCATTTCTTCAAAGGTAATTTTGCTTAAAAGCTCCTCCCACTTGGCGTCGATTTCTTCGCCGCTGAAAGCCACTCTTCCGTCCTCGCCGAGCAAATCGTGAAGAATTATATCGCTTCCCGTTTTACCCATTTCGGGAATTTCCTTATCCTTGGTAGCTTCTTCTATTTTAATATTATTGTGATCGTAGCTTTCGAGCTTGGTCTGTTCAGTGTAGCCCTTCTTCTCGTCGTCGAGATTCAAAAGACGCTCTTTGACCGTGAGGGGCGTGGGGAAGGTATCCGCGAAATTGGTACGCGACATACCCTTACGACGCTCGGAGCCGACTCTCACGTCGGAAAGACGGTATTGAAGATCGTCGTAATCGTCGAACACATAGCTGGTGCCCTGATATTCACCGAAGGTGTAGAGGTTTTCAACGGGATTGTTTGTCACGGGATCGGCGTCAAACGTCACTCCGTTTTCAAGTTTTACGACAGCCTTTTCGTAATCAGCCGCGTCCGCCCAAACGTGCGAACTGCCGCCGACGTAGAAAGTATAATCTCCCGCATCGAGCTCATAGCCCTTATGTCCGTTTTTGTTCGCGTCCATATAGTCGTATGAAGCAAGATCGTAAGCGTCCACTTTAAACGAAAACTCGTTGTGTCCGTCCTTTGCAAGCAAATCGGTCTTGGCAAAATCGACAAGCTCGATATGCGATTTTTCAATGCCGTTTTCGATGTAGGGCTTTGAAACGTAAAGCTGAGCCACGTCCTTTCCCGCAGGGCCCGAAACGTTGGTTATTTTAACGTTGACCGTTATCGATCCGCCGTTTTCAAGACTGCCTTCGACGCTTGTAATCTCGCGCTTGAAGGTCGAGTATGAAAGTCCGTAACCGAAGGGGAACATTACGTTTTCGGAGTACCAGTCGGGATCTTCTTCAACGAACGCGCGCGTTTCGTAATAGCGGTATCCGAGGTAAACGCCCTCTTCGTACGTTACCATATTATAAACGCCGCCGCTGAGCGAATCGGTTTCGGTACTCATAAACGCGGTGTTGGGAATTCCGCCCGCAACCTGCGAGTTGTCGCCGAAGTTGACCCAAGTGGGATCCTTAGTGAAATCCTTGGAATAGATATCCACCGTCTTGCCGGAGGGATTTACGTCACCGTTCAAAATCGCGCCGAACGCTTCCGCGCCGTTTCTACCGGGGCCGCCTATCCAGAGAACGGCGTCTATACGCTTGTCTGTCAAGGTGTTGTTATACTCTTCGATAAAGTCGCACTGAAAAGAGGTTAGCGTGTTCAACACGACAATTACTTTATCGAAACGCGACGTAACCATATCCAAAAGGTCGTACTCGTTATCGTCCAACTGCAGATAGTGCCTGTCGGCTCCCGCTCCGCCGTTGCCTTCTTCCTGAACTCGGGGAAGATCCCAGCTTTCACCGCCTATACGGGAAATTACCACTATCGCTGCGTCGCTGTATTTTGCAAAACTGTTGCGCACCGACGAGGGATAATCCGCCACGGGAGTTTCACCTATCGAAAGCGCGCCTACCGCGGTATTTTCGGAAAGTTTGGGGCTACTGGAACGGCCTTTACCGGAGGCTGAGCTCTCGTAAAAACTTTTCAACTCGGGGTTAAATTCAAATCCGCCCGAAGTAAGTCCGTCGTAAAGCGTCTTTGCCTGATCGCCGCTACCGCTGCCCGAGCCCGAACCGCCGAGCACAAGATCGACCGAGTTTTTGCCGAATACGCTGACTTTGCTACCCTTTGCAATGGGAAGCGCGTTGTCCTCGTTAACCAAGAGGGTTGCGCCCTCCTTTTCTATTTCGAGGTTAAGCCTTTCGCCTGCGGCTATGGAATCATCCTTGGAATTGTAGTCGGATTTGTAAATTTTAGAATAGCCCGACGATTCATCCGCAAGAATAGGTTTTTTACCGCCTAAAATAGTTGTTAATATGGGATTAAGCATTCCCTGTTCCAAAATGGTTAAAACCATAAGGAATACGAGGAGAAACGCAGTAACCGACGCCCAGGTTATTAGCCCGACCTTGCCGTTGCTTTTCTTATTTTTACTCATTTATTTTACTTCTCCTTAATTCTTCCTGTAAAGATTATCATACTCGGGTATCCACGACAAAGTAGCCGACGTATCAAACCTGATGTAGTCTATCATAGGCGCCCATGCCTCGGTAACGCCGCCAATGCTGTTGTTGTTGTTTACTTTGAGAAGTATGACGTTGTTACCTTCCTTCAACGAAACGCTTCCTATAAGGTACTCTTGGAACGAGCCCATATAGTTGCCGCCCGACTGAACGCTTTCGCCGCCGTCAAGATAAATAGAACCGTAATCGAGCGCCTTGCCGTTGACTATAAACGAGAAGCCGTATTCCCCTTCGGGCGTCATATCTATTTCGTTTCTCATCTCGACGGAAAGCATTGCGTACAGGTCTACGTTGTCCACTGCCTTATCGCTGTAAATATTATAAGTGATAGTTGCGCCGTAGCTGTACAGACAGTAAACATAATGTCCGACATGCTCGGTTCCGTTTAATATGGGATAGGTCTGCGAAGTGGATCTCTGTCCCGAATCCTGCTGAATACATTCCGTACCCATAACCGAGTTGGAATATCCGGGATATTTTGCCGTAGGATCTATGGGGGTAAACTCCGCGTCGAAGATCTTCGTTTCGACTCTGGGAGCCTTCCACTGAGCGTACAGCGAGGTCGATTTTGAGAACGCGTGAGGGAACTCTATCTTGGTTCCGCCGACAGCGGCAGTGTACCAACCGTCGAAAGTAAATTCCACGCTGTCCTGAACGCGGGTTATCGCTTCGGGAGCGTCTACCTCGACGTCGGTTATGGCGTTCTGTCTGATATACAGTCCGTTATCGGTAACTTGCGTGGGGTTGCCCTCGTAGTTGTAATAATACCTTATGGTATTGCCCTTTCTTTCCCAAACTGCGTACAGAATTATTTCCTTGGCGTCGTTGGCGTGTTCACCTGTGGGTATGTAAGGATATTCGATGATGTCTTCCTTGGTTGCATCGGGGGTCAAAGCCCAGCCAACAAATACCTGCCCGTCTCTTTCGGGATCTTCGGGGATATCGTTTATGGTTACGGGCTCGCCTTCCACCACTTCAAATGAGTGTATAAATCCGCCTTCGGGCGCATTCTCGTAGTTGACGTTGAATTTAAGATTATAAATGGAAATGTCGTCGGCAATCCAGCAGGCATAGAAGGTTACGTCCTTTTTTACCGTATAGCCGTTTTCCCAATTTACGCCGACGCCCGAGTCGGGCTTTGTTGCCCAGTGACGGAAGTTATAGCCTGAATTCGTAGGTATCTCAATAGCGTCAACCTCTGCTTTGGTAACTTGCTGGTCATATTTCTTTTGAATAACTTTGTTTTCCGTACCGCTCATACGGTAATCGAAGGTAACGGAGCAGTCCTTTGCTTCCCACTGCGCGTAGATAGTTACGTCACCCGTAGGAGTATAAGGGAAAGTTATCTCATTTCCGCCCGTTTCCGCGTCCGTCCACTTAGCAATCTGATATCCTTCTCGAGTAGGTACGGCAGGGGTGGAAAGTGAGCTTTCTTTTTCGACGTACGTTATGCGCGGTCTGGATATGCCGTCGTTATAACTCAAAGTAACTGCATACTCGTCGAGTTGGGTTTCTTCGGGTGCACATGCCGTAGACATAATTACGCCTGCGATCATAGCAACCGACAGAACCGTCGCAAAAGCTTTAGTTGCTTTCTTCATTTAATTTCTCCTTATAATGATAATATCAGCTATAAAAAGCCGAATAAGCTTCGGAGAACAGCCGTTCACCGAAGCTTTCGGTTTGATGTGTACGTTAATTACTTAGCGGAGTGTTTACGTCTTAAAATGATGTATCCGCCGAGTATAACGAAGGGAACTACCGCCGCTACGCCGAGTCCGACTACGCTTCCGCAACCGCCTTCGCCATTAGCGCCGTCGGAACCTGCGGGGCCTTGAGGACCTTCGGGACCTGCGGGGCCTGCGGGACCGGTTGCGCCGGGAGCGCCTTTAAGGGATTCAAGCCATTCTTCAACCGTGCCTTCGAATCCGTGTTCGAGAGCTATTTCGTATGCGGATTTGCCGTCCAATACGCCCTCTCCGAGTTCTTGGAGCTTAGCTTCGAGTTCCGCTATCTTGGCAAGAAGCTCTGCCTTTTCTTTCAAATAAAGCTCGCCGCCGTCAAGGAACGTATAGTTGAGCGTTACGCTGCAGCCGATATTTTCCTTATCCGTACCTGCGGCGCCCTTGATTGTAACGGTAACTCTTGCCACACCGTGAGTTGATTCTCTGGGAGTACCCTGAATTCTGTTGTTACGCGAATTGTAGGAAAGTCCGCTGGGAAGTCCTTCTACTGTTACGGTGTAGTTGTTACGTCCGTAAAATTCATTGAGATACGTTTGATTGACAACCGTCTGGTTGGGGATTGCGGTACCTACAACGCCTTCGAGAGTCGTAGCCGCAGAAACAGCCTGTGCGGGAATAAGTCCGTCCATAAACGCCGCGCTGTTTACGTGAACGTAAAGGATACGTTTAGCTGTTTCGCGCGCCCAATACCACTGAGTATAGCTTGCCGTGTTGCCGACCTTCACTACATTTGCGTCTGCGTCCCATACGCCTTCGAGCTTAGCCGACGCGTTGTTGCTGCTTGTTCCGAGAGGGAACTGTAAACCGCGAACCATATTGAAGCCGTTCCAACCCGTTGCGCCTGCCGACCAGAAGTCGGTTACGGTTGCACCCTTATAGCCAAACTCGTTGGTATAGAGCTGAATGTTGGTAGCATAGCTTGCCGAAGTCGTAAGACCGATGAGGTTGAAGGATGACATCAAGCCGTTGGCCTTACCTTCCCTTATTCCGAGTTCGAAAGGTTTGAGGTAAATTTCACGAATAGCCTGTTCGTTACAGAACGTTGCAATACCCGAACGGTCGGTTTCCTGATCGTTAAGGAATGTGTGTTTGAGATATACTCTGCCGCCGTTTTCCACGCATCCGCGCACTACAGCCGCAACAATCTTACCGCCCTGAACGCCGTCCTGCGAGTAATACTCGAAGTTACGTCCGGAAAGCGTGTTACGGTGAGTGTTGGCTGCGGGGCCGTACCAGCCTGCGCCGTCGTTGAGCTGAGATTCCCAACCTACCAACGCGCCGTGTCTTTCCGCAAGTTCAACGTTCCAAGTCGAGGAGATAACGCCTGCGCCTACCCAAGCCCAACCGGGTTTGCCGTTTGCCTTAGTCTGCTGAGGTCCGTCCTGATCGGTAACTTGAAGTTTGCCGATGGAAGGAAGAGCCGCGGTGAGATATCCGCCCTTGCTTACGAAGTTGGAAAGCTCTTCCCAAGTAAGCTGATCGAGAAGTTGATCCCACTTTTCACTGTCATAATCCGAAAGAGGATTGCCTTCTGCGTCTTTCATGTCTGCAAGAGTTACGGCATAGAGTCCGGTCTTATCGTCAGCAACGCCCGTGCCCTGAGTCTTGCCTTCCATATCTTTTGCCGTTTTAAGCCAAAGGTTCTGATAATCGGTTTCCTTTTCCAAGGTAGCCGCATTGTCGTAATCCCAACCGGTTGCAACGTTTCCGGTACGAGCGTTAAGAACGTTGAAAGCTTCGTCCTTGAACTCGTTGTCGTCGGTTATAAGCCAGGAAAGGTTGGTAAGAGCGGAAGGGCCCGTCTTGTCTGCATTGAGCAACGTTGCACGGGAAAGCGTATGGTCGCTTATATCGTTCGTCGTCCAATGGTTTGCGTCGGTGTTGAACATTTCCCATGCGCCGCTTGTCTGTGAATAGATATTGTTGGGAGTTGAGGAATCGTTGTCCTCTTCATAGTTGAGCTGAGTAGCCGCGCTGAGCGTCTTAGAGCCGTCCGCACCGGAAGCGGCGAGGGTGTGTGAATCCGTTCTTATTGAAAGAATATAATCTCCCCTCTCTACTTCATATCCCGCATGCTGGTCTTTGTTTGCGTCGTTCCAGTCGAAGGAAGCAAGATCCTTAACCTTTATGGTTATAGTAACGTCTTCGCTTGCACTTGCTTCAAGAAGTTTGGTCTTACCGAAACCTACAAGGTTAACCGCAGCTTTTTCTATGCCGCCGGGGTTATATGTAGGAGTGCTGTAAAGCTGAACTACGTCCTTACCCGCCTTGTCACCCGTGTTGGTAACGGTAACGACTACTTTGATTTCACCGTCCTTGTTAGCCGCGGACAAATCTCCCGTTACGCTCTTGATTTTCTGCGTGAACGAGGTATAAGAAAGTCCGTATCCGAAAGGATAAGTTGTAACGCTGTCGTACCAAGTATCGCCCGAGCCGGCTTTTGCCGTGTTGAGGTCAGCCGCAACCGTCTCGTAATATCTGTAACCCATATAAATGCCTTCGGCATAATGGATTGCACGGTTTTTAACGTTTGCATATTCGGTATCGGCAATATGTCCCATATAGGGAGCATTGCCTACGCCCTTGTCGCCGCCTCCTCTTGCCATACGGTTTGCGTCGGCGTCTTCATATTCCCAAGAACCGTTGAGCTCGAAGGACGCGCCGGAATAGTCGGAAAGGTTATAATATGTAGGATCGGTCTTGATGCTCTGCATCCAGAAATCGACCGTCTTACCGGAAGGATTAATCTTACCGGTAAGGATATCGCCCATAACCGCCATACCGTTCCAACCCGTCGTACCTATTTGAAGAACTGCGTCTATCGCATCGTCCGATTGTAAATCCTGAACTTCCATGTTGGAAGGGGTATTCAAAACGACGACTATCTTTTTAAGGTTGCCCAAAGACTTCTGATGCTTTGCGTATGCGAGAAGCTGTCTTTCATTGTCGTTAAGGGTAAAATAATGCTCGTTAGCGTCTGCGTGCTGAGGTCTGTTGTGCGTAGAGTTATCTACGAATTCAGAACCCGAACGCATTATGTTTATTATCGCGGCCGCATTGTATTCGCTATATGTGTTTTCAACGTCTTTGAGGAAGTTGCTTGCGCCGGCGGTATTGTACTTATTTTTGCCGAACGTTACCACGCCTTCGCTTTCGCCTTCAACAAGAGACATATACGTCTTGTTTTCGCCGTTTGCCGCCAAACCTGCACCATACAGTTCTTTAACGGTGGGATTAACTATTAAATTGGGATCATTCGCGTTATCTCCGACCATTCCGTCGTCGAAATTAACCGCCGTTCCCGCCTGCTCTCCCTCGGGAGTGCTCAAAGCGCCGGAACCGCCGCCGCCCGTCTGAGCCTGATACGCATTGCCGCCCAAAAGGGTGACCTTAGCACCGTGCGCAAGGGGCAGTGCCTTGTTCTCGTTCTTCAAAAGAACTACGCCTTCGGCTGCGATCTCTTTATTGAGATCTCTTTCAGCTTCGACTACCTGACGGTGAGTGGTGAAGTGAAGATCCGAACCACCTGCTTCAGCAAATGCGAAAGAAGTAGCCCCCACACCGGTTACCATTACCGCTGCAATCGCGAGCGCGCCGAGTTTTGCAAATTTTTTCTTTGCTTGTCTCATTACTTTCTCCTTGAAAATTTTTTAGTTATTTCCGCACGCCGAAAAACGCACGGAATTAACGTTTGCTGGTCTATTCTATCACTAAATGAAGAATGCTAACTAAATTTGTCTCAAATGAACAAAAAAATGACCTGTAATGACTTTTTCTATAAAAAACGGCATAAAAAAAGAGGCTTTCGGCCTCTTTTACAAAAATTTTATCTTATTTTTATTAAAATTTTACACAATTTCAATGACAACGATTAAATAAAATCGGAAACGTGGTCTTTTAATGCGGCTAAAAAATTCTTTTTGCGGAAGCGGGAAATGAGAAGTTCTTCCTTGCCTATGAACACGGAATTTACCGTCACTTTATCGACGTAACTTAAATTTACGAGATAGCACTTATAAATCCTGAAAAAGCCGTAATTTTTTAGCTCCTCTTCCTTTTCGTCAAGCTTACCGCGAGATATCAATATCTCGTTTTCAAGATGATACTTTAAAAAATGCCCGTTTACTTCTATATACCTTATTCTATCTAACGATACGCGGTGCAAAACGCCGTCCTCGTTTATTATAATTCTTTTGGTATGTACATTTGCGTTCAAATAGTTTTCCGCTCTGCGAAGGCTCTCTTCCGTTTTGATCGGGTCTACGGGCTTTAACAGATAGTCCTTTGCCTCTACCGAGTAGGCGTGAACGGCGTACTTGGCGGTCGCGTTCATCATAATAAGAAAATATCCGTCGTCCGTCTCTTCCAATTTTTTAGCCGCCGCAAACCCGTCTAAATGCGGAAACTCCGCCTCTAAAAACACAATATCGTAAAAAGGGTATTTTTTACGCAATAAAATCTCCCCGTTATACCCCTCGGGTTGATTATCAAAATTCGGGGGGGGGGGGGGGGGGGGGAGTAAACGGTTTCGCTGATAAACTCCATAGCCGACGAAAATACGCTTACGGAGTGTTCTCTATCACCGAAATAATTTTTTACGATGCGCAATAAACCATCTACGTTTTTTTCGCATCCGTCGATTATGGCAAGCTTTATCATTTCAAAATTTTATGGTGCTCGTGGCCGGACTTGAACCGGCACGGTATCTCTACCGAGGGATTTTAAGTCCCTTGCGTCTGCCTATTCCACCACACGAGCATACCTCTATTTATGGTTAAAACAAAAATAATATTATCAAACGTTATAAAAAAAGTCAAGCGTTTTTTACTTAAATTGCCCCCAATTTGACTTGATTAAAGCCTAACTTGACAATCCGTCACTTGTATGTTAAGCTATACAAAAGGAGAAAAATCTATGCCGAGTAACAGCCTTAATTTACAGCTTGTCCGTAAAATTTCGGACGACTTTTATGTCCCGTCCTATCAGCGCGGATACCGTTGGGGTCAGCTGGAAGTGGAAAGTTTATTAAACGACGTAAGGAATAACGGAAACAAGCCCTACTGCTTGCAACCGATAGTTGTCAAAAAAAATGCAGGTAAATTTGACTTGATTGACGGACAACAGCGGCTAACAACCATATATTTGATATATAAATATATGCACAGCTGCATTCCCGACATTAAACCTGCACACTTTACATTAGATTATGCCACAAGACCAAATTCAAAAACGTTTCTTGAAAATCTAGACCCTTCTCGCCGCGACGAGTGCATAGATTTTTATTACATTAATCAAGCTTATGAAGTAATAAAAAATTGGTTTGACTCTAAAGAAACAAAAGTAACCGATATAATGTACATAAACACTTATTTCGAAGAGAATGTAAGTATAATTCGTTATGAAATAACGACTGATGAAAATTCGGAAAAGCTGTTTTCGAGGTTGAATATAGGTAAAATTCCTTTGACGTGCGCAGAACTTGTAAAAGCTATGTTTTTGAGCCACGAAAACTCGGATATTACGCCCGAAAGACAGGATGAAATAGCTTTGCAATGGGACGATATCGAAAGGCAATTGCACTCCTCGTCCCTTTGGGGATTTCTTACCAACCGCACCAATCGCGCATATTCCACCCGCATTGATTTGATACTCGATTTAATGTCCTCCCGTCCCGATAACTGTAAGGAAGAATTGCACACGTTTTTCTATTTCGATAAAATAAAAAAGCAAATTGCCAAGGACAACACAGGCAAACGCGAAATAGAAAAAAAGCATTTAAGCGACGTTTGGCGCGAGATAAGCCGCACTTTTTTAATTTTCAAGGATTGGTTTGAAAACCACGAATTTTATCACAAAATAGGTTATTTGATATCCTCGAACAGTAAAACTTTATCCGAGATTTACAATCTTTCCAAACACAAAACCAAAACGCAATTTAAACAAGAGCTGGATAATCTTATTAAGGAAAGCATAAAAAGCGCCGTTAATTACGGTGAAATGCTATACACATCAAATTCGCAATATAGAAGCATTTCCAAGTTGCTTTTACTTTTCAACGTAATTTCCGTGCTTAAACTCGGTGAAGAAGCCAGATTCCCCTTTGATAAATTCAAAGATACTACAAATGCTTGGAGCCTTGAACACATTCACGCCCAGAATTCAGAGGGATTATACGACGTAGAGAAATTAAGGGAATGGTTGCGCCTTCATATACCCATAGTGCAAAAACTTATCAAAGATAACAGCACGCTTATCGCGGATATGAAGCAAGCCGAACAAAACCCCAAACTTGACAATGCGACGTTTGAAGAACTTCGAAAAAAGGTTACCGACGCCCTGTCTCCCAACGGGGATAGTTTGACTAAACACAATATTTCAAACCTTGCGCTTTTAAATTCGGGAGATAACGCCGCACTTAATAACTCGGTGTTTGCAGTTAAACGCAACAAAATTATCGAGCTGGACAAACAGGGGAAATTTATTCCTCACTGCACGAAAATGGTATTTTTGAAATACTATACCAAGTCTGAGGACAGCAGTATGTATTTTTGGGGAGAAGCCGACCGCAGAGCTTACGTAGCCGCAATGAACGACGTACTAAAAGAGTACCTTGGCAATCCGATAGTTATAAACGAGGAGAACGACGAGGATGAATGAGCTCACTTTTTTTGAAATATTCGATGCAAAATGCGAAGTTGCGGACCAAACGGTAAACGTTAAAAGAATAGTAATACCTAAAATTCAACGCGACTATGCGCAGGGCAGAACCGACCCTAAAACGCAACGAGTACGCGCACGCTTCCTCGACTCCCTCTACTCTGCGATAAATTACTCACCTATAAAACTCGACTTCGTTTACGGGGACGTCGACGCAGGCGGGGTGCTTACTCCGCTTGACGGACAGCAGCGACTTACCACCCTGTTTTTGCTGCATTGGTATGCGGCAAAACGTGAAAATATTCCCCCGTCGGAATATGAATTTTTAAAGAATTTCAGCTATCAAACGCGTTACAGCGCGCGTGATTTTTGTGAAAACTTAGTTGACTTTGACCCAACATTTTGCAGTAAGCTTTCAGACGAGATAACCGACGCCGCGTGGTTTCCCCTCGATTGGAAAAAGGATGCGACTATTGCGGCAATGCTTGTGATGCTCGACGATATAAATGACAAATTCAAGAACGTTGACGGGTTATGGGACAAACTTAAACGCGGCGCGATTACGTTTTACTTTTTACCTATACGCGAAATGGGTTTAACCGATGAATTATACATTAAAATGAATTCAAGGGGCAAGCCTCTTACCGTGTTTGAGCATTTTAAAGCCGAACTCGAACACGAGTTGAAAAAAATAGACGAAAGCCTTGCCAAGCGAATAATCCAAAAAATCGATAGGGAATGGGCTGACCTTTTGTGGAAATATCGCGACGAAAACAATTTGACCGACGAGCTGTTTTTACGATATTTCAGGTTTGTATGCGACATCATTTGTTTTGAAAGCGGCAAGTCGACTTTACTTCGTTCAAACGATGAATTTGAATTGATAAAAAAATATTTTTCGAAGGGCGCCGCCGACGCACAGAATAACATATTGAAATTGGAACAGTATTTCGATATGTGGCAAGAATTTGCAGGAGATACAAAGAGCTTTTTCGAAAAATTTATTTCTACTTCACATACACCCGAAAAGATTCAATATGCCGGCGCGCAGGACCTGTTTAGAAACTGTCTTTATAAATATGCAAACGTATCCGAAAACAGTGCTTTAAAACCTAGATACTTTACGCTGGCTGAAATAATAAGACTTTACGCTTTCAGTATTTATCTTTTAAATAAAGACAGCGTTACTCAAACACAATTCTCACGCAGAATAAGAATTGTCCACAACCTGCTGCGCAACTCCAATGACGAAATGAACGAAAGTGATTTCAGGCGCGGCGGTAACAGAATACCCAAAATGTTGGAGGTGATAAAAACAATTGTTATCGAGGGCAAAGTTGAGTTTGCAGAAAACACGTTCAACATTCACCAACTAAAAGAAGAAGCGGAAAAACTTGCTTGGACAAACGCCCATCCCGAACTTGCCGAAAGTCTGTTCAAACTTGAGGACCACCTACTGTTGATGGGACAAACGTATATTGTCGGGCTTGACCATTTCGATAACTTTGACAAATTCGAAAAGCTTTTTGCTTGCAACAGAGACGCCATCGACTGTGCGTTGCTTGCTACGGGCAACTATTCGCAAAAAAACAAGAACAGCTACAGATTTGGCACCGAAAAGACAAGTAGCTGGTACAGCCTTTTCCATAAGAGTAATATTGTAGAAAATTTCGACCGCACGAGCGAGGTATTGAACTCCCTCCTTTCTTCACTCGATATTTTCAATGACGAACAATTAAAAAAGATAAGCGATAAATATATTTCCGACTGCGAAAAGAACGAACTTTTCGATTGGCGTTACTACTACATAAAATACTCTCAATTCCGCCCCAATCGATACGGCAGATATAAATGGATTGATTTCGAGCACAAACCTTACGAGCTTATTGCACTATGGGCGGAAAAGAAACTGTCTGAAAAAGCTTTTCAGCCGTTTTTAAAAGTCATTGATAAAGACCGTATGTCCAACGACCCGTATGACCCCAAATTAATTTACCCCGACAAACAAATTTATTGTTTTGACGACAAATTTTTAATAAAGACCGACATCGGCGATAAACCCGTATATATTAAACAAACTGCCGACGGTATAGACCGCGAGGACAGAATTATAAAAATTAAAGCAGAACTTAACAAGCTATAAAAAATGCACCCCCCCCCTGCCGTATGGTTTACGGCAGGGGGCTATTTTGTTTTAAAGCACACTTAAATTTCAAATCGATTGTTGCATAACTTTTTTACTTTTATTCATAATAATTGCAACGGCGGAGAATTCCGCAGGACATAACGCTCGCCGCATGGCGAAGCTAAGGAGGAAAAATGAAAAAAGCACTTAGAATAGGCGCGGTTACGCTTGCGGCTTCGGTAGCGTGCGCAACGGGCGTATTATTCAATTTAGGTCAAACAAACGAAAACGACTTTGCTTTTGCGCCTTACGTTCAGACTGCCGTTTTAAAGCAGGGTGCGACGGGCGGCGAAGTCAAAGAGTTACAAAGAAGGCTCAAACAATGGGGCTACTACTCGGGTTCGGTAGACGGCATCTACGGCAAGCAGACGGTTGAAGCGGTAAAGTATTTCCAACGCAAAAACGGTCTTACTCCCGACGGAATTGCAGGTAAATCGACTTTTGCTGCGCTGGGTATGAACGACTCGGTCAAGGCGCTTGAAAATAACGGCAACGCGCAGACAAACTCCAATTACACCAATTCCGACTTGTATCTTTTGGCAAAATGTATCTACGCAGAAGCTCGCGGCGAAAGTTATACGGGTCAGGTAGCTGTCGGCGCGGTCGTATTAAACCGCGTGGCGTCGTCAAAGTTCCCCAACTCCATATCGGGCGTAATTTATCAGAAGAACGCGTTTACGGCTGTAACGGACGGACAGATAAACCTTTCCCCCGACAAGACGGCAATGAACGCGGCTCAGGACGCAATGAACGGTTGGGACCCCACTTACGGCTGCCTCTACTACTACAATCCGGCAGTTGCGACAAGCTCGTGGATTTTCAGCAGAAAGACGGTTACGACAATAGGCAAACACATCTTTGCAATTTAGGAGGATTAAATGAGTAAGAAAGAATTATCAAGCGGAACGCAGAAAGCGGAAAACCTTACACGCAAGAATACTACGAAAAAGACTACGGCAAAGAAGAACGTGACCAAGTCCGCCTCTTCCACCGGCGCAAAGAAAACCACCCGTTCAAACGTAAGTAAAACCAACAACACAAATAATAACGTCAAGACTTCCGGCAAGTCCAAGGCAAAGAGCGACAAGAAAGTTGCAAAACAAAAAGCGATAAGCGCAAAAAAGGCAGCTCGCGAACAGAAAAAAATTCAGGCAATGAAAATACGCGCCGAGAAAAAACAGAGAAGACTTGAAAAAAAGCTTGAAGCGAAACAAAAGAGGCTTGACAGAATAGAAGCCTCCAAGCAAGCGCGCGCAGAGCGCAAGGAAAAAAGACGCGAACGCCGCGATATGCTCAAGCACGAAAGCAAGGAAGCTCGTATCGAGCGTAAGCAAGAGGAGCGCAGAGCAAGAGTCGAGGCGCACGTTGCAAAAAGGGAAGCTGCGCTTGCGGAAAAGCGCGCTAAACGCGAACACCGTTTGAAGGTGCGTGCTGAAAAACGCGCCGCTAAAAACGACAAAAGGCATGCTCCCGGCTTCGGCGGCTGGCTTGCAGCGGTTATTTCGCTTGGCGTTACTACTCTCGCACTCGGCACGATGCTGACGTTCGGCTGGTTGAATATGAACGGTATGGAAGCGCAGATGAGCACTATGCACACCGAGTCGGTTTACGAACTCAATTCCATAGTAGACAACCTTGACACAAACCTTGCCAAGGCGCGCATTTCCAACTCGCAGAACGAACAGGTCAAACTTCTCTCTCAGATTGCCATAGAGAGCGAAATGGCCGAAGTTATTTTAGAGCGTTTGCCCTTTGAAACCCAGCTTACCGAATACCTCACTTCGTTTGTAAACAAGATGGGTGACAGCGCGCAGAGTATGCTCTATTCGGTTGCCCGCGGCGAAACGCTTACCGACAGCCAGGTCGCTACTATCGAGCATATGTATAGAACAAATCTCGAACTCAAAAAGATGATAAACGAGCTATGCGCAAACTGTACCGAAAAAGATATGATTAGCGCAATGAAGGGCAACACAGACTCCTTCGTTTACAGCTCGTTCGACAACATTCAGAACACCACAATAGAGACGCCCAAGGAAATTCACGACGGTCCCTTTGCCGAAAACATTGACAAAGTGACGGCTAAAAACCTTGAAGGTTTGGGAGAAATTACCGCATCTCGCGCAGAAGAGCTTGCAAGGGAATATTTCAACGACTATAAGCTCAACGACGTAAGATGCACGGGAGAAACCTCGGCAGAACAGCTCACGCTCTACAATATCGTGCTCACGACCGACGACGGAGAAATGACTGCTCAGCTTTCAAAGCTCGGCGGCAAAGTAGTTGAATTCAACAGCTACAAGGACTGCAACGACAAAAACTTCTCGGTTGAAAGATGTATTGACATTGCCGAAGATTTCCTTGAAGAACTCGGCTTTGACGATATGAAAGCTGTTTGGACAAGCGAAAACGGTTCAACCTGCAACCTCAACTTTGCTTACGAAGATGACGACGTAATTTTCTATTCCGACATCATCAAAGTAAAAGTTTGCGAAGAACGCGGTATAGTTACCGGTATGGAAGGGCTCAGCTACGTTTTAAATCACATTGAACGCGAAGCGCCCTCCCCCGCCATCTCCACAAGCGAAGCACAGGAAAAGCTTAACCAAAACTTCGAGGTTGAAACGTCAAGACTTTGCGTAATTCCCTCGAACGGAGAAGAAGTTTTCTGCTACGAGTTTATGGGAACTTACGACGGTTCGACCTACTATATTTACGTTGACGCAAAGACGGGTGAAGAAGTCGAAGTGTTTACCGTTATAGGTACGGCTCAGGGCAAAGCCCTTATGTAACCCGATAAAAACCTGCTAATATAAAATACAGGCGCGGAATTAATTCCGCGCCTGTATTCATTTTATTTATTGTTTATCGATTATGTCGAGTATCTCCGCAATTCTATCCAAATCGTCGCGTGAATAATAGTCGATATATATACGTCCCTTCTTGTCGTTACCTATAAGGCTTACTTTCGTTCTGAACGCAAACCGCATTCTCTCTACAAGCTGTTTAAGCTCGATTGAAGCAAGGGCGCGCTTTTTCTTTTTACGCTCTTCCAACACTTCGGGCGGAATATTGAACGCACGCACCTTCTTTTCAAGCTCTCTTACGGAGTATTGATTTTTGACTGTATCTCGCGCAAACGCAAGCTGATCCTCCGCCGCCATAGGCACTATTGCGCGGGCATGTCCTGCGGAAAGCTTACCTTCGGAAACAAGCTCGATTACTTCGGGACAAAGATTTAAAAGCCTCAATGTGTTTGCAACGGCAGGTCTGGACTTGCCTATTCTCTCGGCAAGCTCGTCCTGCGTGAGTTTATAGTCGACCATCAACTGCTTCATTGCCGTTGCCGCCTCTATGGGGTTTAAATCCTCCCTCTGCAAGTTTTCGATAAGCGAAATTTCTTTGATTTCCCTTGCGGTATATTTTCTTATTACAACGGGTATCGAGGTTACGCCGGCAAGCTTGCAGGCACGGTATCTCCTCTCTCCCGCAATAATCATATACGAGCCGTCACCCTCGTCGTTTACGACGATAGGCATTATTACGCCGTGCTTTTTAATCGAGTCTGAAAGCTCCTTTAACGCCTGCTCGTCAAAGTTCTTACGCGGCTGATTGGGGTTGGGGTGGATTTTTATAAGCTCCATATCCTCGGCATTTTTGCGTTCTTCTTCGGTATAATCGAACGCACTGCGGTGTTCATAGACGCGTTCAAACGCTGCGTCCGTATCCTCAAACAGAGATTCTATGCCTCTTCCTAATCCTTTTGCCATACCTTACCTCTCTTTTTCCTTATTGTCTGGACAAAAATTCTTCTGTCAACGCCTTGTACGCTCTTGCGCCCATACACTTCGGGTCATGTAACAAAATAGGCACGCCGTGGCTGGGTGCTTCCGCAAGCCTTATATTGCGCGGAATAATAATTTCGTACAGTTTCTTTTTGAAAAATTTCTTAATTTCGGCGGTAATCTGTCTTGCAATCAACGCCCTGCCGTCGTACATAGTGATAACAACCCCCTCTATCTGAAGTTGGGGGTTTAAATGCTGTTTAACCATTGCAATGGTATTCATAAGCTGGCTAACACCCTCCAAGGCGTAATATTCGCTCTGCAACGGAATAATTATCGAGTCGGACGCGACCCAGGCGTTAATAGTCAAAAGACCGAGCGACGGCGGACAGTCTATAAATATGTAGTCGTAATCGTTTTTTACCTTGTCCAACGCGTTTTTTAAAATACGCTCTCTGTTCTTCTTGTACACGAGGTCGACTTCGGCTCCCGACAAATCGACGTTTGCCGGGAGAATGTCAAACAGTTTAACCTGCGTAGGCAAAACGTTTGTAGACACCAAATCGTCATCGATAAGCACATTATATACCGATTTTTTTAGTGCGCTTTTGGAAAATCCAAGCCCCGTAGTGGCATTACCCTGCGAATCTATATCCACAAGCAGCACTTTTTTGCCAAAATCGGCACAGTATGCAGCCATATTTATTGCGGTTGTCGTCTTGCCGACTCCGCCTTTTTTATTGGTAAATGATATTATCTTACCCATACTACCCTGCTCTTTTCATAAAGTTTCACGGGAAACATCTAAACTTAAGTATTTCCGTCAATCAATTCAAACTACGAATTTTCGCCGTTATCGGGTGTTTCGCTCTCGCTGCCTGAAAATCTTTTAAAAGGATTTTCGGCATGATTCTTTTCGTTGTCGTCCAAATATTTGATTACTTCTTCGTATGACTTGCCGTCCATAAGCATATCCACTTCGTCGGTATAAATGGTTTCGCGTTCCAAAAGTACCCTTGCCATATTATCTAGAATGGACCTGTTTTCGGTCAAAAGCTTTCTTGCACGTTCGTGTTGGGTATTAATTATGTCGCGTACTTCGTCGTCGATGAGCTTAGCCGTTTCGTCCGAATAAGCGTTTTGGGTTGCCATATCTCTGCCGATGAACATAGGCTGCGAATCATCGCTGTAACATACAAGCCCCAATTTCTCACTCATACCAAGCTCCGAAACCATCGATCTCGCAAACTTGGTTGCCTGCTTGATATCCATAGACGCACCCGAAGAAATATCCTTTATTACAAGCTCCTCCGCCACGCGTCCGCCAAGACTCATACAAATTTCGTCAAGCATAAAATTCCTTGAATATGTCTGTCTGTCGGATTCGGGTCGCATCATCGTATATCCGCCCGCACTTCCGCGGGGAATTATAGTTACTTCGTGAACTGGGTCGCAGTTTTTACAAAGCTTTGCCAAAATCGCGTGTCCGGCTTCATGAAAAGCCGTAAGCCGCTTTTCGGGCTCGGTTACAAGCTTGCTTTTCTTTGCAGGGCCCATTTCCACTTTATCGATACTTTCAAATAGTTCGGCGTTGGTAATAAACTTTTTATCCGCACGGGCAGCAAGGATAGCCGCCTCGTTCAAAACGTTTGCAAGGTCCGCGCCCGAAAACCCTGCCGTAAGACGGGCAACCGTCTTAAAATTGACGTCGGGGGCAAGCGGTTTATTGCGCGCGTGTACCTTTAATATCTGTTCTCTGCCTCTGACGTCGGGAAGATGAACAAAGACCTGTCTGTCGAAACGTCCGGGACGGGTCAACGCCGGGTCGAGAATGTCAGAGCGGTTTGTTGCCGCCATGACTATAACTCCGTCGTTGGACTCGAAACCGTCCATCTGTACAAGTATCTGGTTTAACGTCTGTTCGCGTTCATCGTTGCCGCCGCCAAGTCCTGCGCCACGGTGTCGGCCAACCGCGTCTATTTCATCTATAAATATAATGCAGGGCTGGTTTTTCTTTGCCATCTCAAATAAGTCGCGCACACGCGAAGCACCCACGCCCACATACATTTCCACGAAATCCGAACCCGAAACCGAGAAGAAAGGCACGCCTGCCTCTCCGGCAACAGCTTTGGCAAACAATGTTTTACCCGTTCCCGGAGGGCCGATCAATAATACACCCTTAGGGATACGCGCTCCCAAATCGGAGAACTTTTTAGGTTGGCGCAGGAACTCGACAATCTCGGCAAGCTCGACTTTTTCTTCCTCCGCACCCGCAACGTCGTCGAAACGCACCTTTATATTTGTTGTCACGCGAGCCTTTGTCTTTGCGAAGCTCGTCATCTTGCTTCCGCCGCCCATCGACGAACGGATTATCAAAAAGAACACTACGCACACTGCAACCAGCGATAAAACGCTGAATGCGGTAGACATCCAATTGCCCGAGTTGGGGTTAGACATATCTACGTCAACGCCGTATGCCGACCATATTTCGAGATATTCTCTGCCTTCAGCCGAGTGCAACGTAGGTCCGTAGCAGTAGTACGCACGCACCAATCTGTCGCGCTCGCTGTCATAAGTATAACCCGTAAATTGATAGGCGTCTACTTCAACTTTCCAAATTGCAACCACGGGTTTGTCATCGCTGTTATAGACTTTACCGTCCAACACATGCAGCCCGACTTTGGCCAATTCCTCGGCAGTTACGTTTTCTTTTACAGTACCGTCCTTGTTTACATACTGTGCGTTCTCGACATAGCTGTTAAATTGCGAAGTTGTAATCTTTGCGCCGCCGCTCAAATTCATAGTAATCATAATTACTACAAATGCGGCAATCAACAAAAATACAATCGTTCCGAGTATAATTTTACCTTTTTTACTCAAAATAATCTCCTTGTGTTACCTTATAATATAACTATATAATATACGTCTGATATTAATTTTAACATATACTTTCAAACATTTCAACTATTTAAAAAAAGAAGTTTCGATTTTTAGAAAATTTTATCTGTTTTTCACAGGGTTTTTGACTGCTTTTTACCGTTTAACAAATTAAGGTTTGAATAAAAATTTGCCTTAATTGAGCAAAAAATATCAATGCGCCCTATGTAATTTATCTTAAAAAATGTTTCATATGAAACATTCACCCAAATTTTTTGACATTGATACTGTTTCACGTGAAACGCGGAACGCTTGATTTTGAACTGTTGTGGATAAATGTTGATAACTTTTGGATTTTGTGAATAAAATTAAGCAATTTTTATGATTTATTAAAAATCATTGTGGACAATTATCCGAGGTTTTTTTCAAAATTTTCCGAAAATCGTTCGATTACCCTTAGTGTTTGCTATTTTAGTGGATAAAATGTGACATTTATATTACTTTACCCCTTATCTTATTGTGGATAAAATGTTAAATTGTGGATAAAATTGTGCAAATCTTAATCAGCATTGACCTTTTTTACGGGTGCAATAAATTTTCGCGCTATTGATAAATTGAAGCGCATGCCGTTTTAAAGGCTTATAAAAAATAAAATTAACTAAATTGCGGCGTTTTGATTATAATTTACAGACGGGGCGTCAATAATTTACCCGAGGTTTTTATGGACTATTCGTTTAATTTATATAATGCGCTTGCACCCGAAGGAATTTGTCTGGCGCTCAAAAAGATGCTTGCAGCAAACAATGCCAATCCCGTCATTCTCTGTATAGGGAGCGATTTGTCGGTCGGGGACAGTTTGGGCCCCGTTACGGGAACCAAGCTTAAAGAAAAATTAAAAAATTTAAATTGTTACGTCTACGGTACTCTTGCAAAGCCGATAACAGCTCACGAAGTCAAGTATATGAACGAGTTTTTAAGGCAGACCCACCCGTCAAGCCCCATAATAGCCGTCGACGCTGCGGTGGGACTTGCAGGAGATATAGGGCTTATTCGGCTTGCCAAGGGCGCAATCAAGCCGGGCAGCGGAGCAAACAAAAAGCTTTCGAAGGTCGGAGATATCTCTGTAATGGGAATTGTAGCCGAACACTCGGTATTCAATTACTCTCTGTTTTCGGCAACAAGGTTAAATATAATCTATAAAATGGCGGAAATAATTTCAGAGGGAATTTGTTCGTACATCTTAGAAAATATCAACTCGCGCATTCAAAACGTCGATTCGGGCAATTTTAAAATAGTAGGATAAAAGAGAGGAAGCTAAAAAGCTTCCTCTCTTTTTAAATAATTCAAATCAATATAAAATTATTTCTTTGCCCTGCGATTTGGCGTAATTTACGGTATAGTACGTTCCGCCGCAGCTTCTCAAAAGATAGCAAAATATTATGTCGCTGTTGTCAACCATATATCTGTTGCGCTCCTGCATGCAGCCGTCGTAATATCGGGGCGCTATAATTTTTACTTCGTCCGCGCCGTTCTTGACATGTCGGTAAAGCAACTTGTCCGTTTCGGAAAAATACTTGTCCTGAAAGGGACAGGGCACGCAAGCTATAAGCTTTATCGGGTATTGTTTTTTTAGCTCCAAAACGCAATTGCCGCAGACAAGGTCAAACCCTTTTGCCATACCGCAATAAAATTTATCTACCCCGCGCCCGATAAGCTTTAATATGTAATTTTTGACAATCTGTTCGTCAAAATTTTTTTCAAGCACTCTATGCCCGGTAAAGGCACAATTCAAACTCATTTCATACCTCTATGTTAAAGGGGCTTTTTCCTCTCCAACCCCCGACAGCGCGGATATTTTTCGGGTGTGCGCCCCACTTTTTTTATGACGATTACCGTGCGCCTGTCTCCGTTTTCCGGCAACGCAAAATTTTCCACAAGTTCTATTTCTCCGCCGAGAATTTCAAGCGCGTTTTTGCTCTCTTCCAGCTCGCTTTGACACTCTCCCTTGTAAGCGATAAATCTTCCGCCAAGCTTGACGTATGGCAGACAGTATTCGGCAAGAGTATTCAACCTTGCAACGGCGCGGGCAACGGCAATATCGTATTTTTCGCGCATTTCGAGAGTACGCGCCCCGTCCTCGGCGCGAATATTTTTGACTTGTACACCTTTCAAGCCGAGTTTATCAACAACCACCTTTAAAAACTCGCACTTTTTACCCGTGCTTTCAATCAAAGTAAAGTGCAAATCATCCCTGACAATCTTCAAAGGAATGGAGGGAAAGCCTCCGCCCGACCCTATTTCAACAACCTTAGCGCCCTCGAAAAAGAGCTTTTCAGGCAGCACGCTGTCATAAAAATGCTTGATAAAAATACCTTTTTCGTCACAAATAGACGTTAAATTATATTTATTGTTGTACTCGAGCAATAAATTTTTAAAAGCATTAAAAAATTCTATGCGCCCCTCTATTTTTTGCAGGCAATCATCTTTCATATAAATAATATTATCATAATTTTTCAACAATTTCAACTTTAAAGTTATCCACTTTCAACAATTTTTTGTGGATATCCGACAAACCACAAAAATAATTTTCGAGTTTTTAAGTTTTACGTTTTTTATTACGAAAAGTTATTAACTTATAAACAAGTTATAAACGCACTATGCACACAAAAATTCACACAATCAAAGGGCCGAAAACGGGCAATTTTCGTTGCATTTTGCAGTTGTTTCTGTTAAAATAAAAGAGGTTTGAATTTTATCCACAATTCAACACCCCCTACTAATACTTATACTATTATAATTTTCTAATAATATAAAAGATAAAACAAAGAAAACAGCGATAAGGAGTCAATTATGAAATGTGTTTGCGAAGGTTTGGACCTTTCCGAAGCAGTGTTGAAAGTTGTTAAAGCCTGCTCTTCCAAAACTACCGTTCCCGTATTGGAATGTATCAAATTAAGCGTTAAAAACGACAGTTTAACTCTCTCCGCAACAGACGGTGAGATTTCCATAATAAAGACAATTAAAGCGGAAGTGCTTGAAGAGGGTGACGTATGCGTTCCCGGCAAATATTTTTCGGATTTTATAAAGAAGCTCGAGGGAGTGCAAATTTGTCTTTTCCACGAAGGAAATAAGATGGAAATAAGCTACGCCGACTCGCAGACGAGTATGCAGGTGCTGTCAGCCGATGATTTTCCCGTTATCGATACTCAGATAAACGAAAATTCATTTGTTTTAAAGACCTCGGATTTGAAGGAATTTATCCGCTCTACCTGTTTTTGCTGCGCCACAGACGATTCAAGACCTATTTTAAAGGGCTGTCAGTTTGTTATAAACGACAATGACTTGTGCGTGACCTCTCTCGACGGTTTCCGCCTTGCGACAATTAAGGGACAAGTTGTTTCGGCTACGGGAAGTATGGAAATAATATGTCCTGCGAGAACGCTTTCAGAAATAGAAAAAATGATACCCGACAGCGACGAAAACACTCAAATTTTTATTCAGCGCGGTATGATTTTGGTTTCTTGCGACAATACCGTTTTGACGTCGAGATTATTCGGCGGAGATTTTATTAAAAAGGACAATATAATCCCCAAAAGCTTTATAACTACGGTTACGGTCGAAAAGGATTTGTTGAAGGCAAGTATCGAGCGCGCTGCAATTCTTGTCAGAAACGATAAAAACAGCCTTATTGTGTTAGATATCGGCGGAGATAAAATCGAAATTTCGTCCGTTTCGGAAATAGGCAGCGTTCAAGAACCCGTAAAAGCCGAGATAACCGGCAAAGACGTGCGCATTGCAATGAATTCGAAGTATATTTTAGACGCGGTAAACGCGCTCAACGAGGATAAAATTTGCCTTTCCTTCAACAACGGAATACAGCCGTTTATCTGCCAGAACGCAGAAAATAAGGACAAGTTGTATTTGATTTTACCTGTCAGAACAAATAATGCTTGACAGAAAATAATTTTTAATTATATAATAAGTGGGTATTTTGAGAAAAAACTACATTTAAGAGGTAAAAATAATTATGAAAAGGACTTATCAGCCCAAAAAAAGACAGAGAAGCAAGGTTCACGGTTTCAGAAAGAGAATGTCGTCTACGGCAGGTAGAAAAGTACTGAAGAGAAGAAGAAATAAGGGCAGAAAGAAGCTCACCGCTTAATTTGCTTGAATTTTTGTGAAATATCTGAGAATAAAAAAAAATACAGACTTTCAAAAATTGTTTCAAAGGGGAAAAAAAGTATTTTCCCCTAATATTACGTTATTGTATTTCCCCTCTAACGCGCTGAGTATGGGCGTTGCGGTATCTAAAAAACACGGAAAAGCAGTCAAGCGCAACAGAATAAAGCGGCTTTTAAGGGCGGTTTTTTCGGACAACTGTCAACTTTTGGACAAGCAGTATTCGATAATTTTAATACCCAAAGTTGCAGAGGAGTATTCATATAAGACCTTTGAAAAGAGCATAAAAATTTGCTTTAAAAAAGTAAAAGAATGCAAAAATTAAAAAAAATTATTAAAAAATTGCGAAAAAAGGTCTTTAAACCGTATATAAAGGGGTTTTTGATGCGGCTTATAGTGCTGTATCAACGGCACATTTCAAAGGGCACTTGCCTGTACGAGCCGACGTGTTCCGAGTACGCAAAGCGCGCTATAAACAATAAAGGCGTAATTTTGGGGATAATTTTGGGTTGTTGGCGCATTTTGCGCTGTAATCCTCTATCCAAAGGCGGCTACGACCCTCCGCCCGAGCGCAGAAGCGTAAAATGGGTGCTTTAAACGGTAAATAATTCAATTGGTATGAACATTTCAAATATATTGGAGATATCCAAAATATTCAATTCATTCGGCGTGGATAAGATTCCTTCGGTTCCGCTCGATTGGATAGGCAGTATAATAGGTTGGATATTCGATTTATTTTCAAACTTTTACGGAGCTGTGGCGCTGGGCGTCATAGTGTTTACATTATGTTTGAAAACACTTGTGCTTCCTCTCGACATTTATTCGAGGGTAAAGACAAAAAAGCAGTCGCTTCTTATGAAAAAGATGAAGCCGCAGATGGAAAAGCTTAAAAAACAGTACGCCAACGACGAAAAAATGTACCAGCAAAAGGTGGCGGAGCTGCAAAAAGCAAACGGTTTTTCCCCCATCGGCGCATGCTTGCCGATGATAGTTTCGCTTATCATATTCATGACGGTGTTTTCGTCGTTTTCGGTATATTCCAACTACGCAACTTTGAAGAATTATAACGAAATGGTCGGCGCATACAATTCAAGCGTTGAAGTTTACGTTCAGACGGGAGAAAACGACACAAACAAGCAGTTTTTATTGGGTGAGAACAACAATTATCAGTGCGATTTCGGCAAATTTGCCGATTTTTACGCTACCCAAGACGAAGAATTCAACGCCGAAGAATTTGCGGCTATGGATGAAAACGCAAAGTGGGAAGTAGTGATAGACTTTGTTCAGCTCGGCGCAAGAGAAGCCGTAGTCGATTGGTATGAAGAGAACAAGGTAGCCACGGAATTCGGCTGGATAGGCAACATGTGGTATCCCGACTCGTATTTCAACAAAAAGGTACCTTCGTATTCGGATTTTGCGTCGTCGGTTTCGAGGGCGCTCGGTTCAAGCAACAACGCCAACTATGAGTTAGGTTACAACGAGGTAACTTATAACTTATCCGAGCAAAAGCAAACCCCCAACGGATATTTCGTGTTGATAGTGCTGTCAATCGGCTTTATGCTGTTGCAGCAGTTTATAATGATGCGCACGCAAAAGGATACAAACGAGCTTGCAACGGTCGACGGCAGCGGCGCTTCGGCCAATAAGTGGATGATGATTATAATGCCCATAATGTTCGGTATATTCTCGTTCTTCTACTCGGCGGCGTTCTCGGTATATATGATTACCAACACTTTCTACGGGCTTATTACGACGCTTATAATAAACAAGATAGTTACGGTTAAATTTGAAAACAGAAATGACGACGACAACTCATACAGGCCGTCAAAGAATGCAAAGAGGTTAAAATAATGGAAGAAAAGTATATTTTCACGGCAAAATCGGTGGACGAAGCGCTGGATTTGGGCTTGCAGGAGCTTAATCTTACGCTCGACGAAGTTGAATACGAAGTTTTGGAAGAGGGAAAAAAGAAGCTGTTCGGCTCGGTCAAGGCTAAGATAAGAATTATCCCCAAGACGGAGGAAGTTGCCGCCGATGACGACGCAAAGAGAACTGCCGTTTTTATCGACGGACTATTGAAAATTATAGGCATAAACGGCACAAGCGAAGTTAGCGACAGCGATGAAAACTTTACAATAAATATAAAGTGTGAAAATTCGGCGCGCGTTATCGGCAAGCGCGGCGACGTGCTCGACGCAATTCAGTGCATAGCCGGCGCAGTCGCAAATATCGGCAAGGACGAGTATAAAAAGGTTGTTGTCGATTGCGAAAATTACCGCGCACAGCGCGAACAGACTTTAAGGGATTTGGCTGTCAAGCTTGCAAAAAAAGCCGTTGAAACGGGCAGAAAAATGATTTTAGAGCCTATGTCCCCCTATGAAAGGCGCATAATTCACGCCGCACTTTCGGACAACACCGAGGTAAAAACGGCTTCCGAGGGCAGAGAACCCAACAGATACATTGTAGTAATTCCCAACAATGCAAAGCCCTACGACAAGGGCGTACGCTTCGGGGAGAGGCGCGGCGAAAGAAGCGGCGCAAGACGCGAAAGGGGCAACCGCAGCTCCCGTTTCGGCGAACGCGGGGAAAGACGCGAGCGCAGCGACAGGGGCGGCAATTACGGAGAAAGACGCGGCGGAGCAAGAAACAGCGGCGCAAAACGCGCCAAGAAGGAAATTTACTTCGGTACTTTTCTCGGTAACAGCAACGATTTAAAAAAAGACGACAGATAAAAGAGAACAGTTATAAAAAAACACGCGCATTCATTTGCGCGCGTTTTTTTTATTCTTCTTCTTTATCCGATTGATTTTTTAATTTATCCATAATATCAAAATTATCAGGATTATCAGGATTATCTGAAAATAACATAAGGGATAACGTTATCCTTCGAAAAAAATTTTTCACCTTTTTATAAAAGCTTCTCCACTCGCTGCAGGTGTCCTTTTCGTGCACAGCATATACGCCCCTTTGATTTTGTTCGTAATTGCTGCATACGCCGGTATGAAATTTTCTTGAAGAATTGTTTGCATGATGGTCGTTATAATGCCGACAATTCATGCATATTTTTTCTTCCACTTTCATATACTAACTCCACAAGTGTTTTTTATTAGTTTACACGATTTTATATTAGTTGTCAAGCTTTTAAATTATTTTATGTTATCATCTGTTTATGAAACCGTTAAAAACAAGTATCAGTATAACCATTGATGAAGATTTATTGGAAAGGGTAAAGATAGAAGCGGAAAAAGACGACCGTTCCGTTTCGCAATTTATCAATATTATTTTAAAGAACTATATTAAAAATTTAGACGAAGAGTAAATAAACACCGCTTTGCAGATATCTGCAAAGCGGTGTTTTAAATTAATCGTTTTTATCGGTTGATTTTTTTGCGGGTTTTTTAACTGCCGAGCACTTGCTTTTAAGCGTTTCAAGGCAATCCCAAAGTTCTTGGGGAATTCTGTCCTTAATGGTGCCCTTGTAATAGCCCTCTATTTCGTCGGCTTCTTTAAGCCACTTGTCTGCGTCGATTTCAAGAATTTCTTTCAAGTCGTCGACGGTAAACTTTTTACCCTTTTTAATTTCATAGTCGAGGTCGGTAAGGTCGATATCCTCGGCGCGGGGAACAAAGCCTACGGGCGTTTCAACAGCGTCAGCCTTATTCTCGCAACGCTTCAAAATCCATTCGAGAACGCGCATATTGTCGCCGAAGCCGGGCCACATAAAGTTGCCGTCTTTGTCGCATCTGAACCAGTTTACGTTGAAAATTTTGGGGGGATTTGTTACTTTTGCGCCCATTTCAATCCAGTGAGCAAAGTAATCTCCCATATGATAGCCCGTAAAAGGCTTCATTGCCATGGGATCGTGGCGGAGAACGCCCGTCGCGCCCGTTGCCGCAGCCGTCGTTTCGGAGGACATTGCCGAGCCGATAAATACGCCGTGGTTCCAATCCCTTGCTTCATAAACGAGGGGAGTGGTGGAAGCGCGTCTGCCGCCGAAGATAATTGCCGAAAGGGGAACGCCTCTCTTCGAGTCGAACTCGGGAGAAACGCAGGGGCAGTTTGTCGCAGGCGCCGTAAATCTCGAGTTGGGATGAGCCGCGCAGGTCGACTTATCCTTTTTGTCGAATTTTGCGGGGTCCCAAGGCTTACCCGTCCAATCTATGCAGTGCTCGGGCAATTCCTTTGAAAGTCCCTCCCACCAAACGGTCATATTGTCGGTATTGAGCGCAACGTTTGTAAAAATGGTGCCGCGCTGTGTCGATTTAAGCGCGTTGTAGTTTGAGTGTTCGTTCGTGCCGGGGGCTACGCCGAAGAAGCCGTTTTCGGGGTTTACAGCCCAAAGTCTGCCGTCCTCTCCGCGTCTTATCCAGGCAATGTCGTCGCCCACGGTTTCAATTTTATAGCCCTTTTCAAGGTAGTGCTTGGGCGGAATAAGCATTGCAAGGTTGGTTTTGCCGCAAGCCGAGGGGAAAGCCGCCGCAACGTACTTTTTTTCTCCGTCGGGATAGGTAACGCCGAGTATAAGCATATGCTCTGCCATCCAGCCCTCGTTTTTGCCGAGATAGGAAGCAATGCGCAGTGCAAAGCACTTTTTGCCGAGCAACACGTTGCCGCCGTAAGCCGAGTTTACAGAAATAATGGTGTTATCCTCGGGGAAGTGCATTATATATCTCTTGTCCGCGTCAACGTTGCATTTTGCGTGGAAGCCTTTTATAAAGTCTCCGTCCTTGCCAAGCGCGTCAAGGCACTGCTTGCCTACGCGAGTCATAATGTTCATATTAAGTACAACGTAGATAGAGTCGGTAACCTCGATGCCGATTTTTGCAAAACTGCTGCCCACTACGCCCATGGAATAGGGGATAACGTACATAGTTCTGCCCTTCATCGAGCCCCTTGCAATTTCATTTGCAAGCTCGTAAGCCTGACGGGGATCCATCCAATAGTTGTTGGGGCCGGCGTCGTCGCGGTTTTTGGTGCAGATAAAAGTTCTGTCCTCAACGCGCGCAACGTCGTTTACTTTGGTGCGGTGAAGGTAGCAGTCGGGCAAGAGCTGTTCGTTGAGTTTAATAAGCTCTCCGCTTTTAACCGCCTCCTCTTTTAACGCTGCTATCTGTTTTGCGCTGCCGTCAATCCAAACTATTTTGTCGGGCTGCCCGAGCTTTGCGCTCTCTTCAACAAACTCAAGTACCTTTGAGTTTTTAGTCAATGCCATAATAATAACTCCTTAAAAAATTCAAAACTCTTACAAATACTATTATATTATAATAATGCGAAAAAATCAAACATATTTGAACGTATAATACTTAAATAAATTTGTTTATTCTACATATTATTACATATTTATATAATATTTTCGCATACGCATAAAGTAAAATAATATGAAAGAATAATTTGAGGGTTGCTCTATGGCTTATACCAAAAATATAGCCGTCATCAAGGGGATTAAAGACGGATTTTCTTCCGACGGCGGCGCGCTGTCGGGGCTTGTAAAAGCCGAAAAGTACGGGCGCGAGCTTAAAATAGAGGTTTCGTTTTTAAACTTTGCGCCGCTTACCGACGGCAGGTTTGTCTGCGCCGTGACCGACGGTAGAAATACCGTAGTCGTCGAAAACGGGTATTTCGAAGGCGCAAGCGAGGTGGATACGGGGCGTGGTTTTGCCGCGCTTATCTGCTATGTAAATGGCGCTGTTTTTCCCGTTGCCTCGGCAATATGCGGCAATTACCATTATGCCGTGATAGCTTTAAAGGAAGAAGTCGAAAAGCTCGAAAACCTGAAAACACCCAAAAAAAACGCCGAGTACGAGGACGAGGCTATTGCGGAGGACAACTATTATGAATACGAAAATAATGAAGGCGATGATACTGTACGCTCGAATAAAGCGCAAGAGAAAGACGGGCAAAAATCTGGGCAAAATGCGCAGGCTGTTGGCGCTGTCGAAGAAGAGCAAAGCAGCCTAAAAAGCGAGTTGCCCCCCGAATATGCCGCGTTTAAAGGGCTTTCGGGCGGAGCTTTTTACGAAAAAACCAAAGAAGAGATTGAAAATATATTCAAACAATACCCCCGTGAAGAGCAGCTTGAAAAGCTTATCGAAGGTTCGAAGTGGGTTAAAATAACTTACGGCGGAGAGTATTTTTATGTGTTCGGCGTGCTATATTCGGGGGGCAATGCAGAATATCTCTGTTACGGCGTGCCCACAAATCAAAGCAAAACTCCGCCCGAAAGTATGAAGGAGCTGGCGTCGTTTATCCCTCTGGACGAGGGAGAGCGGGACAGGGGATATTGGGTGATGTATCAGGACGCAAACACGGGCGCGGCAATAAAGATAAAAAGCGTTTAGTAACAGTTGCATTTTTCCGCCGTCAGGCGTATAATTGTTTCTATGCTGCAAATTTATCTTAAAGTACTGATAATTATGTCTGTGTTCGCGGCGTTCGCTATTCCGGGCTACGCGCTTAAAAAAGCCAAAATGATAGGTGAGGGCGGCACGCTTACGCTGTCAAACCTATTGCTTTACGTTTGTCAGCCGGCGCTCGCAATAAATGCGTTTTGCGTGTTTTCGGATGAGGAATGGCAAATGGTGCAAGACGTCGGCTTCCTCGCGCTTTTAAAAAATTTCGGCATTTGTGCCGCCGTTTCGCTGCTTGCGTTGGTTGCAATGTTCGGGCTGTGCAAGCTGGTGTTTTTAAAGTCGAAGGACAGGCGCGAGGCGGACGTCTACTCGTACATAGCCGTGTTTTCCAACTGCGGTTTTTTCGGCGTGCCGTTTGTGGAGATGTTTACCGACGGCAATCCGCTTGCGGTAATGTACGTTATGGTGTTCAACATTGTGTTTATGGTGCTGTGTTGGACGCTGGGCGTTGCGCTTATTACGGGCAGTTTTAATAAAGTAAGCGTCAAAAAAGTGCTTTTGAACCCTGCAATTATCGCAATAGCGGTTGCGCTATTGCTGTTTTTTGTACCGCAAATAAATGTGTTTATGTATAAGCAGGTCAAGGAACTTGCAATTTTGCCCGAGTATCTCGCAGTTATGACCGCGCCGCTTTCAATGCTTATTGTCGGGATACGCGTTGCCGAAAGTTCACCCAAACAGCTATTTTGCAAAAGAGGGGTGTACGTTGCCGGCGCGCTCAGGCTTATTGTCGCGCCCTTTTTAACGCTGCTTGTTTCGCTGCCGTTTTGGAGCTTGCTAGGCAGCGGTGCGGAAAACGGATTCGAAGAGTTCGTATATCTCGCGCCCGTAATCGCAATGGCAATGTCGCCTGCGGCGTCGGTTGTGGCAATGGCGGAAACTTTCGACGGGGACAGGCAAACGGCGACTTCGGCGTTTGTGACCGTAACGCTTTTAAGCGTAATAATAATTCCGCTTGTAATTTCCGCCGTTATGGCAATTTGCGGAGTATAATTATTTAAAAAAGCGACGTCCTTCGAACGTCGCTATTTATTTGCCGCAATTTTTATTTAATCGAAGCTTTTCATAAACAAAACAGTCGAGTTCCTCGTCGTACTCTCTGCCACGAGTATACCCGCATTTTTCAAAAAACTTCTGCGCGCCTTCGCAAGGCATCGCGTAACAGCGCTCGATTCCGCTCTCTTTCAGCTTCATTTCCGCGGTAAACAGCAAAAATTTGCCCAGCCCGTTTAGTCTGTGCGCGGGGGAAACGTAAATTTCGCGGATATCTCCCCAGCCCTCTTTTTTGTTCCACTCGTTGTCGATATCGTCTTTTTGGTAAATTACAAACCCGACGTAAGTCTGCCCGTCCTTTAAGATATCAATGTTTAAAAGTCCGGCTAAAAGGTCGGGTATGACGTAATCCGCCAAAAGGTGGGGGACGTCCTCGTCGCACTCAAGCTCGGTGTAGTAGTCCGAAAACAGCCTTTCAAACTCGGCTTTTGCGTCGTCGCGAAGGGGGGATACGGTCAACATAAATTAATTCTCCTAAAAATATAGCGAGGACGTGCGTCCTCGCTTAAATTCAATTATTCAGCAGCGGGATAAATGGAAACCTGTTTGCCGTCTCTGCCGACTCTCTCAAACTTGACGTTGCCGTCAATGAGCGCAAACAATGTGTCGTCCTTGCCGATACCTACGTTGTTGCCGGGCTTGAATTTGGTGCCGCGCTGTCTTACAAGAATGTTTCCTGCAAGCACAAACTGACCGTCGGCACGCTTAACGCCGAGCATTTTCGGGTTACTGTCTCTGCCGTTGTGCGACGAACCCGTTCCTTTTTTATGAGCGAATAATCTTATAAAAAACATAAACTTGCAACCTCCTCAATTACTCAGCCTTGTTATCTTCGACAGCAGGCTGTTCCTCGGTCTTTTTAGCAGTCTTTCTGGTAGTCGTTTTCTTTGCGGCGGGTTTTTTAGCGCCTTCCGCAACGTCTCCGATAGCCGTAACCTTGACCTCGGTATAGGGTTGTCTGTGACCCTGCTTCTTTCTCTCGTTCTTCTTGGGCTTGTACTTGAACACGATAATCTTCTTATCCTTGCCCGAAGAAACGATTTCGGCCTTAACCTTCAAGCTTTCGACTTCCTTGCCGACCGAAACACCGTTCTCGTCGGATGTGAGAAGTACGGGAAACTCGACTGTGTCGCCTATGTTGCCCTTGACCTTTTCGACCTTTACCAAGTCGCCGACGCAAGCCTTATACTGCTTGCCGCCGTTTTCAAAAATTGCGTACATTTAAAGTACCTCCTCTAACCAGTCTCGCCGAATCACGGGCGGCGCAAAGCGCACTTTAAAAAGCCCTGTCCGAGCGGCTCGATATTTAATTTAACACACGCGACATATAAAAGTCAAGCGTTTTATGTGCGTATCGGGGTATAAAATTGCCGTTTTGGCAGATATTATTATAAAGCGGTTATTTGCCGCGAGGGAGCTTTTATGGAAGAAATTAAACAAGACAGTGAAATTTTAGCGGAAATTTACCGCAACGCACAGCTTGCTCTTACCTCTATTTCGGACATTTTGCCGGAAATCGATGACGTCGGCATTAAGGAAGAAATTTTAAGACAGCACGAAGAGTACGAGCGCATCTGCGGTGAGGCGGCTCATCTTGCGCACAAGTTCGACTTTGAATTAAAGTCGCCCGGACCCGTAAAAAAGGCTATGATGTGGAGCGCAATTAAAATGGGCACGGCAAACGATAACTCGGCTCAAAATATCGCGCAGATGATGATACGCGGCACGGTAACGGGGCTTACAAGCCTTAAAACTTCGCTTACCGACGGCGGACAGCATATGGACGAAGAAATCAAAAAGCTTTTGTGCGAACTCATCGATTTGGAAGAGGGGTTTGAAGAAAAGCTTAAAACATTCCTCTAAACGCCCAAAAACAAGGCATATATAGGGGGTAATTTAAAAAGCGCGGCATAACGCCGCGCTTTTTTACGACAATTTAACCGCGTCGTCGGGTATATCGAACTCGTCCGCACGGTAGTTTATAAGCTGTTCGTGATATGTTCTGTGAGGCACCGCGTAAATCGGAAGACCCAAACTCTTCAAATTATCGTTAAACGCGCGCCAATCGAGCATATATAGCAGTATATCGCGGTTCATATCGACGCGCAAAGCCTTTGCGCCCTCTGCAATAAAGTTTAAAACCTTTGCTCTCAACCCGAAAAGAATGTACTCGGCGGTAATCGTGTAGCCTGCTTCGTTGCAATATTTGCAGGGCTTTGTAATAAGCGAAAGCGGACTTGCGCCCATTCTCTTTCTAGTAAACTCCACAAGCCCGAATTTAGACATCGGGGAAACGTCGCACTTGGCATTGTCGTCTTTAAGCGCGCGTTCAAGCTCGTCTACAAGGGCCTTGTTGTGCGCCGTGCTCGTCATATCGATAAAATCGACAACAATAATTCCGCCTATATTTCTGAGCCGAACCTGACGCGCAATCTCGCGCGCCGCCATAATGTTTGTATGGTAAACTGTCTGTTCGCGGTTGTAGTCCCCCGTAAATTTGCCCGTGTTTACGTCGATAACCGTCAAAGCTTCCGTCTTTTCGATTATTATATACGCGCCGTTTTCAAGCTCTACGCGGGGAGAGGCAATGGTCATAATTTGCGCCGAAATGCCCGTTTCTTCAAGCATATCCCTGCCCGTATCGTGCAGTCGCACGCTTCTTTTGGTGTGCGTCGGATATAAATTTACTATGCTTTCGACCTGCTCTTTAAGTTTTTTGTTGCCTACTATTATTTCTTCGATATCGGTAAACAAAATGTCGCGCAAAACCTTTACGGGCAAAGCCGAATCGGTATATAAAAGCTCCCCGACCTGGGCAGATTTAAACTTTTCTATAACCTCGTTATACAGGTTTTTTAGATAGGTGTATTCATATTTTACTTCGTTGCGTTTGGCGTAGGGACCGGCTGTGCGGACAACAATGCCCTCGTCCTCGCATTTGAGGCGTTTGGCTAAAAACATGAGGTTGCGCCGCAGTTCATCGTCGGCAATCTTGCGCGAAACGCCCACAAAAGGGGTGTTGGGCATATATATTATACATTTGCCGATAAACGAGGGGCGCGCCGTGACCTTTGCTCCCTTTTTTCCGACGGGCAGTTTTGTTACCTGAACGAGAATTTCATCTCCCTCTTTTAAGGTGGAAAAGACGTCGGGGGCGGCGCCGACGTCGTAATTTTCGCTGTCGGGCAGGGCGTCGTCGGTGGAAAGAAAGCAGTTGCGCTTCAATCCGCAGTTTACAAAAATAGCCTGCATTCCCGGTAAAATGCTCTCGATACGTCCCTTATAGACGTCTCCCACGTTGCAAGTGTCGGTGTTTTTTTCAAATTTAAACTCGCAGACTTTTCCGTTTTCTGCAATGGCAGACATAGTATATCCGCAATAACTGTCGAAATACAGACTTTTTTTAGCCATAATCCCTCACTTGACTTTTAATATTATCCGTCTGTGAACACACAACAAGTATTATAATATTTAATTGAGAAATTATCAATAAAAAAAGGGGGTTAAAGTTGACTTTTGGTAAATAATGGGATATAATTAAAACATTGTTAAGGAGAAATCTGCTATGAAAATCGATTTTAAAGGTATAACGGGCGAAGAAATTTCGTTCAAACTCAACAGGGTAAAAATTGCTCCCGACGATAAGTTGGACATAAAGCCCCAATTTTCGCGTCAGGTGAGAAAGGTTACCGGTAACGACAAACTCAATTTTGTCGCGCTTTCAGTCAAGATAGAGAGTACGGAGGAAGAGCCCAAACCCTTCAACGTAAACGTTACGCTTGTTGGCGTGTTCGAAGTGGAGGATATGAAGGGCGCCGCAGACGAAAGAAAGTTTGTTGTAGAGGCAACCAAGCTTGTATATCCCTACCTTCGCGCAACGGTTACAAACCTTACGGCAAGCGCCTATATCGCGCCTTTGAATTTGCCCGTAATAAGCGGACCTATCTTCCCCGAGGACAGGGATCAGTTTGCTTTTACCGCAGGCGGCGAACTCAATTAAAATTTAAAACAAAAGGCACCGTTGAAAGAAAACTTTCAACGGTGCCTTTTTTATTTCAGTCCTTTAAAGGGTTTAAATATAATAAGCGAGTATATGCAAAAAAGTGCCGATACCGCGCATATCCCTTCGAATACGCGTATCGCAGTGGCGTTCCCGAACATTAAAAACGATAAAAGATCAAAGCCGAAAAAAGCCGTTACACCCGCGCATATGCCCAGGATAATGAGGTTTGCAACGCATAAATAACAGGTAAATTTCATATCTTAATTATGTGAAAAATCCATAATATTATACGGTTATATTGTCTAAAACCAGCTTGTCGAATTCGGGCGTTTCGGTAAAGTCGCGCACGGTAAACTTGACGGTGCGAAACTTTGCGTAATTGAAGATATGCGTCTTTAAAACAATGGGTGTGGAAATATCCAGCTCTTCGCAAATATCTGAAAGATACTCGAAAAATTGCGAGTATGTAAATTTATCGTCGCGCTCGTAGGTAATTTGCTTTAATATTTTTTCACCTTTTATAACTTTAGCCCAAATTCTAAACATAATCACATTATACCAAATACGGCTTTTCAAATCAAGCATATTCGTCAAATTACGCGCTTTTATAAAATTAAAAGAAACGGCGTTTGGGCGTTATATATTTGACAAAGCCGAAATATTACTATATAATATAGTCGAAAAGCCGAAAAATTGTGCGGCAAAAATGTGGTTCTCCGAACAGGGGAATCACTTTACTTATAAATCAGGAGAATATAAATGACTGAACTTATTGTAATGACGCAAAAGAACTATGAGGATTTGAAAAAAGAACTTGAGTATCTCGTCAAAGTAAAACGCCCCGAAATTATCGAACGTATATCGGAAGCGCGCAGCCACGGCGACCTTTCCGAAAACGCCGAGTACGACGCAGCTCGCGAAGAACAGCGCTCTAACGAGGGCAAAATTGCGGAAATAGAGTATAAAATCAAAAACGCGGATATCCGCGAAGAAATTTCGGATACAAGCTATATCCACCTCGGCAGCGTCGTTACCGTTTACGACGAGGATTTGGAAGAGGAGCAGACCTATTCTATAACTTCCGTCACGGAGGTGGACGCCATGGCAAATAAAATTTCGGTCGACTCCCCCGTCGGCAAGGCTCTTTTGAGAAAAAAAGTCGGGGAAACGGCTACCGTTGCCTGCCCCGACGGTTCGGACTACGTGCTTAAAATATTAAAAATCAACTAAGGATACTACTATGCAGGAAAATAATTTGCCTCTTACCGAAGAGGAGGAACAGTTGAAGCTTGCCGAACAGGCAAGAATAAGAAGGGAAAAGCTTGCAAAGCTTACCGAGGAGGGCAATAACCCCTTTGTCAAGGTAAGCTATGAGGTTACGGAAAATTCCGCAAGCGTCAAAGCTAAGTTCGAAGAGCTTGAAGGCAAGGAGGTAAGTATTGCCGGCAGGCTTATGTCAAGGCGCATAATGGGTAAAGCCTCGTTTTCGCATATTCAGGACAGGGACGGGCTGTTGCAAATCTACGTCAAGCGCGACGACGTGGGGGAAGATACTTACGCCGCCTTCAAAAAGGACTACGATTTGGGGGATATCGTCGGTATCCGCGGCTATGTGTTTAAGACTCAGACGGGGGAAATATCCGTTCATTGCACGCACATCGAAATGCTTACGAAATGTTTGCTTCCCTTACCCGAAAAGCAACACGGGCTGACCAACGCCGATATACGTTACAGACAGCGCGACCTCGATTTGATAGTAAATCCCGAGGTCAAGACGGCGTTTATAAAGCGTTCGCAAATTTTGCGCGAGATACGCGCCTTTCTCGATAACAGAAATTTCCTCGAAGTGGATACTCCCGTCCTCACGCCGATAGAGATTGGCGCGGCGGCGCGTCCCTTCAAAACAAGACACAACGCGCTCGATATAGACATGTATTTGCGTATAGAAACCGAGCTGTATTTGAAACGCTTGATTGTCGGCGGACTTGAAAGGGTCTACGAAGTGGGCAGAATTTTCCGCAACGAGGGAATGGATGCATACCATAACCCCGAGTTTACCACCGTTGAGGTTTATCAGGCATATTGCGACTATTTTGCAATGATGCAGCTTGTCGAGGATTTATATACAACGGTTGCTTTAAAGGTTTGCGGCACTACCGATATTACCTATCAGGGCACCGAGCTTCATCTCGGCGGACCCTGGACGAGAATGACAATGAAGCAAGCCGTAAAAAAATACTCGGGCGCGGACTACGACGAGTGGAAAACCGACGCCGAAGCGCGCGAGGTTGCAAAAAAACTCGGTGTTGCGGTCGAAGAAGGGGAAAGCGCTACAAAGGGGCACGTTCTTATCGCTCTTTTCGACGCGTTTGTCGAGGACAAGCTTATTCAGCCCACTTTTATTTACGATTATCCCGTCGAAAACTCTCCGCTTGCCAAGCGAAAAGAGGACGAACCCATGTTTACGCAGAGGTTCGAGTACTTTATTTGCGCTCACGAATTCGGCAACGCGTTCTCCGAGCTGAACGACCCCATCGACCAGAAACAGCGTTTTGTTAAACAGGTCGAAGCGAAGCGCGCGCAGGAAAAGGGCTGTAATGCGCAAATTGACGAAGAATTTATTACCGCGCTTGAATACGGTTTGCCCCCCACGGGCGGTCTTGGCTTCGGCGTTGACAGGCTTGTCATGCTGTTGACCGACAGCGCGACTATCAGGGACGTACTCTTGTTCCCCACAATGAAGCCTAAAAAATAGTGAGATTATTGCATAGTCGCAACTTGTTGAGTTGTCGTTTAACGAGAGGTTGGATATTATGTATGAATATTTTATTTATTCACAATTAAAGAAATATGCAAAAGCCGACAAATCCTTTCATATGCCCGGGCACAAGGCAAGGGGGGATTTCAAGTCCAAATTCGGCGTTGCGCAGTTGGACGTAACCGAGCTTTCATATAGCGATAACCTCCTTTGCCCGACGGGCGTAATTGCAGCCGCGCAAAAAGATATTGCCGAAATTCTCGGCGCCGATAAAAGCTATATTTTGACCGACGGCTCGTCGTCGGGAATTTTGTCGATGCTTTACGCCGTTCGCAAAATGGGCGCAAAAATAATCGTTGTCCGCAACAGCCATCAAAGCGTATGGAACGCCTGCAAGCTGTTCGGGCTTGAGCCCGTTATCGTTCAGGGGGAATATAAAGACGGAGTTATGCTTCCTCCCGACGTTTCGCTTATCGAAAAACTTGTTTCAAACGACAAAACTATTTTGGGTATGCTTATAACCTCCCCCGACTACTACGGCAACATTGCGCCGCTTGGCGGATACAGCGAGGTTTTAAAGAAGTATTCTCGCATTTTGTTGGTTGACGGCGCGCACGGCGCGCATCTCGCTTTTGAACCGTTAAAACGGGGATATGCGGGGGTCTACGCGGATATTTGGGTTGACGGAGTGCATAAAACCTTGCCGGCAATGACGCAGGGTGCGCTTCTCAACGTCAGGGGCGCAAAGCTTGTTCCGCTTGTGGAAGAGGCGGTAAAAATATTCAGAACAACTTCCCCCGGCTTCCCCATAATGGCTTCGGTGGAGTATGCGGTAAAGTATATTAAAAACAATCCCAAGGTTTTGGAAGAGGCTAAGGCAGCCGTCGAAACCTTTAAATCGAAGTGTCCGCTCGGCGTATATCCGTCGGAGGATTGGACTAAGCTTGCCGTTGACTTCGAGTCGATAGGGGTTTCGTCCGACGACGCGGCTAAAATGCTTGAAAAGAAGGGCATATATGCCGAGCTTTCGGACGGAAAGTATATATTATTCTATCTTTCCCCAATGACTAATCTTTCGGATATGAACGGGCTTTTATCGGCGTTAGGCACGGTTATGGCAAGCAAAAAGCTTAAAAAAGCGTTTGTTGCAAAGCCCGTCTTGCCCGTTTTAGACAGGACGTACAGCTTTCAGTATGCGTTAAAGCAAAAGCACGAGCTTGTGCCGCTCAATCAGGCGGTCGGCAGAATGTGTGCAGACAACGCCGGAATCGTGCCGCCCTGCACTCCTGTGATTATTATAGGAGAAATTATTACGGAAGCCGCCGTAAAAGTGCTTCAAAGCGCAAAAAACACCTACGGCATTACGGGCGGAAAAGTTTTGGTGGTTAAAAAATGAGGGGCAAATTTGTAACGTTCGAGGGGTGTGAGGGCTCGGGCAAGAGTACGCAGCTAAGGCTTTTATCCGAATATCTCTCCTCGTCGGGCGTCGATTTTATTTTAACGCGCGAGCCGGGCGGCAGTAAAATTTCCGAGGAAATACGCAAAATTATCTTGAACGGCAAAAATGTGGAAATGTGCGACGAATGCGAGGCGCTTTTATACGCCGCGGCAAGAATTCAGCATTTACGAGAAACGGTAGCGCCGGCGTTGGAGTCGGGGAAGCTTGTAATTTGCGACAGGTACGTTCACTCGTCGCTAGCGTATCAGGGCTATGCGAGGGGGCTTTCGGTGCAGTATATCAGCGAGATAAACAGGGTCGCTTTGGAAAGTTACCCCCCGGATATAACCGTTTTTCTCGATATTTCTCCCGTTGCGGCGTTCAAGCGAAAGCACGGCGCGGACAGGGACGACAGAATCGAAAATTTAGGGCTTGAATTTCACGAAAAGGTGTATCGAGGCTATAAGCGGCTTTTGGACAAAGACCCGTATATATGTGCCGTTGACTGCGGCGGAAGCAAGTATGAAACGGCGGAAAAAATCAAAAACTTATTAATAGAAAGGCAAATAATTACTTAGGTGGAACAGCTTTTAAAGGGAACAACGGCATACAAAATTTTAGAGGGCGACTGTGATGCGGACAAGCTTTCGCACGCATATATGCTTGACTTTCCAGACTTGAAAAATCTAAAAGCCGCACTCGTTATTTTTGCGTTGCGCTTTTTCGGGGCAAGGACGGGCACGTCGCTGTACCAAAGAATTATAAACGAAAGCTACACCGATTTAAAGATATATCCGAGCGAGGGAAAAAAGCTTGACGCGCAGACTGTCGGGCAGCTTTTGGAGGATAGCGCTATGCGCCCCATAGAGGGCGATAAAAAGCTGTACGTCATAGTCGGGTTCGACGGAGCTTCCGCACTCATTCAAAACAAGCTTTTAAAGACGCTGGAAGAGCCGCTTTCGGGTGTGCATTTTTTGCTTGGCGTAACCTCGCTTGCGCCCGTTCTCGATACGGTAAAATCGCGGGTAAAACTGCTTGAAATTCCGCCCTTTACCGAGTCGCAGATATTCGAAGTGCTGGAGCGCGACGGGCACAAGCAGATAAACGAAGCTGCGGCAAAGAGCGCAAACGGTGTTTTGGGCGTTGCGCAGAATATGGCGTCGGGCGGCTGGTTTGAAGCCGTCTTGCAGGGTGCGCGCGAGATTTGCAATGTAAAAAACGTATCCGAGATAGGAGCAATTGCCTACAAATACGGGGATACTAAATATAAAAACGAGCTATTAAACGAAATGCAGCGGTTGTATTTTACGGCGCTGAAAGAGGGTACGGGGCTGCCGCTTTGTCGTGGCGCGCTCGTTTATGCGCTTGAAAATATAACCAAAGCGTTTGCCGACGTCAAGTTCAACGCGTTTTTTCAGGGGCTTTTATACGACTTTATGCTAAGGGTCGTCAAGGAGAACAACAGATGGCAGAAATTACAGCAGTAACTTTTAAACCGGGCGGCAAGGTGTATTACTTTGCTCCGGGCAACGGAGAATACAGCGTGGGTATGGGCGTGGTCGTAGAAACGGCGCGCGGCATAGAATACGCGACGGTTGTCATTCCCAAATGCGAAATGGCGGACGAAAAGCTTGTCCAGCCCTTAAAACCTATTCTACGCATTGCCACCCAACGCGACGAGGAAACTCACAGGAGAAACAACGAGCGCAAGGGCGAGGCTATGGAGACGGTAAAGGAGAAAATTGCCAAATACAACCTCGAAATGAAGCTTATCGACTGCGAGTTTGCTTTTGACGGCTCTAAGGCGGTGTTCTATTACTCCGCGCCACAGCGCGTCGACTTCCGCGAGCTGGTGAAGGACTTGTCCTCGACATTTCATTTGAGAATAGAGTTGAGGCAGGTCGGCATACGCGACGAAATAAAGCTTATCGGCGGCATTGCGCCCTGCGGCAGGGAATGTTGCTGTTCAAGCTGTATGCCCGAAATAAAGAAAGTAAGCATTAAAATGGCTAAAAATCAGGGACTTTCGCTAAACCCACAAAAAATTTCGGGGCTGTGCGGCAGGCTGATGTGCTGCCTCGGTTACGAAAACGACTACTATGCGGAGGCGGCAAAAAACGTTCCCAAGATAGGCAGCGACGCCATCTCCCCCGACGGCAGGGGTATGGTGGTAAACGTGGATATGCTTAAAATGACGGCGCGCTTGAAGATTGAGGACAAGGCTAAGGATTTGATAACTTATCGCGATTATCCCGTAGACAGCCTTAAATTCCGCAGGCAAAAGAGCGACGACAGCGCAGACGACGCCGAATTCGAAGAGGAGTTGTCCAAATTAGAGCAAGCCGCTGCTGAGCAGGCGGAGGAAAAACCCGAGAAAAGGGACGATTTACAAAACGTAAATAAGTTTAAAAAGAAAAAATTCAATAAAAACAGGCAGGAAGAAAACAGCGACGGCGCATCGAGTCCGCAAAACCGCGAAGCAAAGCCTAACGACAGACAAAACAAAAACAAATCAAACCGATTTAACCGCGGCAACCGTCCCAATAAGCCCAAAAACGGCGCAAACGGCGGCGGCAACGGTGCGGAATAAAATATTTTTCGAAAAATTTAATTTAACTCTTTACACGGACAAATAAATGTGATACAATATAAACCACAAACATTTTAATAAATGGAGGAAATTATGGCACATTATATCACCGACGAGTGCATTAAGTGCGGCGCTTGCGCGTCAACCTGCCCTGTAGAAGCAATTTCGGAGGGCGCAGACAAGTACGAAGTAAATCCCGACGTCTGTATTGATTGCGGCGCTTGCGAAGACGCTTGCCCCACGGGTGCAATTAAAGCCGAGTAATTGGAATAAAAAAGCGAGCGCAGCTCGCTTTTTTGTTTGTTATAATAAGGTTTAACTAAAATGCAGTTAAAGGAAAACGAGGTTCTCGAAAGCTTTTACGGGGACAAAAAAATTATACAAAATATAAATTTATACCGCTTTACTTCGGACAGTATTCTTTTATCGAAATTCGCAAAGGCAAAGTTCGGGGACAAGGTTGCCGACTTTTGCTCGGGCAGCGGTGTAGTGGGGTTTCACTTTCTGTGCCTTAATTCCGTAATATCTTCGCTCACGCTTTTTGAAATGCAAGAGAGCCTTGCAGACATGTCGCGGCGGACGGCGCAGCTTAACGAGTTCGACTGCGAGGTGGTGTGTACGCGATTGCAAGATATTTCAGCCGAGTTTAACGATAGGTTTTCGCTTATACTTTGCAACCCCCCGTATGAGCGCGGCGGCTTTGAAAACGAGGTCTACGAACGCGCTATTTGCAGAAAAGAACTGACAATAACGCTTGAGGAAATTGTCGAACAGGCGTTCAAAAAACTTAAGTTCGGCGGACGGCTTGCAATAATAAACCGAGCGGACAGGGTAGCGGAGTTGATATATCTTTTAAAAAAGCGCGGGCTCGAGCCAAAAAGAATACAGTTTGTTTGCGGTACGCCCGGGGCAAAACCCTATCTTGTTATGGTGGAAGCCGTAAAGGGCGGCAAAGAGGGCGTCGACGTTTTGCCCGCTGTTGTCAATAAATAAAGGAGATTGGTTATGGACGATATAAAATTAATTGAAAAGCTTTGCAATGCGCACGGCGCTTCGGGTTTTGAGGACGAGGTGCTTTTGATTGTGCGCGAGTATCTTAACGACGTTGCCGAGTTCAAAGAGGACAGTATGCGCAACCTGTATATTTATCCCAAATACAACAAGGGCAACCGTCCCTTAGTTATGTTGGACGCGCATTCCGACGAGGTCGGCTTTATGGTGCAGGCAATCAAGCCCGACGGCACGCTCAGGTTTATCCCCATAGGCGGTTGGAACGAGAAGTGCCTGCCTTCGTCAAAAGTGCTGATTCGCACTAAAACGGGGCATATATCGGGGGTAATTGCGGCGCAACCCCCTCATTTGATGACTGCCGAGCAAAAGAACGCGCCCGTAAGCTACGGTACGCTGTTTATAGATATAGGCGCAACCTGCGCTGAGGAAGCCGCCGAGTTCGGCGTTGAAGTCGGCGCGCCCGTAGTTCCGCAAAGTTTGTTTGAGTACGATGAAAAATACGGCATTTTGCAGGGCAAGGCGTTTGACGACAGAATGGGTGTAGCTGCACTTGTAAAGTGCATAAAAGAGCTTGATAAACAGCCGTTATCGGTGGATATTGTGGGGGTAATCTCCTCGCAGGAAGAAGTGGGGGACAGAGGAATACGCGCAGCAATGTGTAACGTCAAGGCGGACGCGGCAATTTGTTTCGAGGGCTGCCCCGCAGACGATACCTCAGCTCCGTCGTATATGGTTCAGGACGCTTTGCACGGCGGAGTAATGTTAAGGTATATGGACGCAACGGTTATCTGCACGCCGAGATTTACCGAGTACGCCCGTCAAATTGCACAAAAAGAAAATATAAAGGTGCAAATGGCTGTGCGCTCGGGCGGCGGCAACAACGGCGCTTATATAATTTCGGCTAACGGCGGCACACCCGTAATTGTTGCCGGTATTCCCGTAAGATATATTCACACTTTCAGCGGCATAGCGGCAAAGGACGACTTTGACAGCGTCGTCAATTTGGGGCTTGCCCTGTGCAAATCGCTGACCGAAAGTGCAATTAAAGGGTTTTAATGATTTACTTTGTAGCAACGCCTATAGGCAATCTGAAGGATATTTCGCTGCGCGCTCTCGAGGTTTTGAGGGCTGCCGACGTAATTTTTTGCGAGGATACGCGCCATTCATTAAAGCTTTTAAACGCCTACGAAATTAAAAAACCGCTCTATTCCTGCCATAAATTCAACGAGCGCGAGGCGGCAGAAAGAATACTAAACGCGGCAAGGGAGGGCAAAGAGGTGTGCGTTATTTCCGACGCGGGAATGCCCGTCATCTCCGACCCCGGCAATATCGTCTGTAAATTTCTGCGCGACGAGGGGGAAGCGTTTACCGTTATTCCCGGCGCGAACGCCGCGCTGTCCGCATTGGTGCTTTCGGCGTTTCCGTCGGAAAGATTTGCGTTTATAGGTTTTTTACCCGACAAGCTAGGGGAAAAGAAAAAACTGCTTGAAAAATATAAAAATATTGATCTAACGCTCATATTTCACGTTGCTCCGCAGGACATAGACCGCGATATATCCGCCGTTTACGACTGTTTCGGGGATAGGCGCGCCTGCGCGGTCAGGGAGATAACCAAGCTTCACGAGGAGGCTGTGCAGTTCAACTTAAAAGATGGATTGCCCGGGGAAAGACGCGGAGAATACGTTATTGTGGTCGAAGGCGCCAGTGTCGAAAATCCGTTAAACCAACTTGGCGTAAAAGAGCATTTACTAAGCTATATGTCGGGGGGAATGGATAAAAAAGGGGCTATAAAGCAGGTTGCAAAGGACAGGGGTCTGCCAAAATCGGAAATATATAAAATAGCTTTGGAATTATAAAAAATCGTCCGCGACAATAAGTCGCGGACGATTTTTATTAGAAAATTACTTGTGTAATAACGCCGCCTCCGAGGCAATAAGTTTCGTCGTAGAAAACGGCGTACTGTCCCTCCGTAACTGCGCGCTGTGGCGTTTCAAATTCTACCGACGCGCCGTCAGGCTCGAGCGTAATTTTTACTTTTTGTTCGGGTTGGCGGTATCTGAATTTTGCATTGCAGTTGAATGTTCGTCCGGGCATATATCCTATCCAATTGAGGTCTTTCACCTTGCAAGCGCGGGAATACAGCGGCGTTTCGTCCCCGTGGGAAACGTACAGCACATTGTTTTCAAGGTCTTTTTTAACTACAAACCATCTGCCCTCTTCTCCGCGTTTGCCGCCGAGTTCAAGCCCCTTGCGCTGCCCGAGAGTGTAGTACATAAGCCCTATATGTTCTCCCACGGTTTCCCCGTCAAGAGTAACTATTTTGCCTGGTTGGGCAGGCAGGTAGTCCTGCAAAAATTTGCGGAAGTTGCGCTCCCCTATAAAACAAATACCCGTGGAATCTTTTTTCGCTGCCGTTGCAATCTCGTTTGCTTCGGCAATTTTTCTTACCTCGGGCTTGGATAATTCGGAAAGGGGAAACAGCACTTCCGCAAGCTGCTCTTCCCTGACTTGATTTAAAAAATACGTCTGATCCTTGTTGGCGTCCTTGGCTTTTTTAAGTTTATGCCGTCCGTTGCTGTGGTCAATGGCGCAGTAGTGCCCCGTCGCAATAAAATCCGCGCCCATACTCAAGGCATATTCGCGGAAAGGCCCGAACTTTATTTCTCGGTTGCACAAAACGTCGGGGTTGGGCGTTCTGCCGGCGCGGTACTCCGCAAGAAAGTGCGAAAACACTCGCTGCATATATTGTTCTGAAAAATTTACGCTGTAATAGGGAATATCGAGTGTGGCGCAAACTCTTCTTACGTCGTTGAAATCCGCCTCGGCAGTGCAGGCGCCGGAGGGATCGGTTTCTTCCCAATTTTTCATAAAAAGCCCTATTACGTTATAGCCCTGTTCTTTTAAAAGATAGGCGGCAACGGACGAGTCTACTCCGCCGCTCAGCCCTACGACGACTGTTTTCGACATTTTAAAATTCCCTTTTATTGATGAAATTATTATAACACAGCGCAATATCAATTTGCAAATAAAAAAATTTGTGTTATAATTTATTTATGAATTTGCCCAACGATGATTATATTCTTTTGTCTTTAATAAACACAAAACTTCGCGACGAATTTTATTCTTTGGACAGTCTTTGCGAGAGTTTGGACGTATCTTTAAAAGATATCTGCTCCCGTTTAAGCTCGCTGGGATATGAATACTGCGCCGTGCGCAACGCGTTTGTTCCGCGATAGGAGTATAACTACAACTATTATTATATGCACCCGTAGCTCAGTTGGATAGAGCAATAGCCTCCGACGCTATGTGTCGCTGGTTCGACTCCAGTCGGGTGTACCACAAAGAAGCATAGACCGCAAAGTCTATGTTTTTTTAATTTAAAATCAATAAATACTTTTTTTTACCATTTAAAACGCTTTCGGCTTTGTTGACTATTTTTTAAAAATAATATAATATATTAAGTACAAAGTATTTGAAGTTTCACGGGGAGATAATAATGATAAAAAAGAAGATAGCTCTGCTGTTTGTTTCGACGTTAATTTTTGTGTGCGCAAGTTGTTTTGCTGCCTGCGGACATGTTTGCTCGTTCAGCGAATGGCAGACCGAAAAAGCGGCTACTTGCATAGAGAAAGGCTACAGAGTCAGAACGTGTACGCATCCCGATTGCGGCAAGCAAGAGAGAGAGGAAATCGATATAGATTTGCAGGCGCATGCGCTTGCTTCCGTCGACGCGATCGATGCGGGTTGTACGACAGACGGAAATGTTGCCTACAATCACTGTTCGCTGTGCGACAAGGATTTTGACGAGGACGGCAATGAACTTACCGCCGAGGATAAAATAGTTCACGCAGCGCATAAAACCGTTGACATCGAAGAGGTTGCGGCAACCGAGCATAATAGCGGAACAAGGGCTTACAAGCACTGTACTGCTTGCCAAAAAGATTTGGATAACGACGGCAACGAACTCACCGCGCAGGACTTGGTCGTATCTGCAACGCACGCCGATTACGATAAAGGCACGCTTTACTGCGGAACTTGCGCAGAGTATATAATTACAAACGTCGAACAGTTTAAATTGTTCCGCGACACGGTCAACGGCGGAGAAAAATTTACTAATCAAACGGTTGCTCTGGACGCTGATTTGGACTTGGATAACGAGGAATGGACGCCCATCAATGGTTTTTACGGAACGTTTGACGGAAGAAATTACGTCATCAAAAATCTAAAAATTTCGAGCGGCGACAACGTCGGTCTGTTCGGAAAACAGTGGCAAATTAAAGCCGCTATAAGCAACTTTACAATTGACGGCGCCGATATAACCGGCGGTTCTTGCGTTGCCGTAGTGCTTGGACAGACGGCTTCAACTCAGGTTACGGGTATTACCGTTAAAAATGCACGCATAAGCGCGGCGCATTATGCCGGCGGTATCGTCGGCTACGCTTATACCAAAATAAGCGACTGTAACGTAGACGGGCTGGAAATAGTGTGCGTTCCCGACGGAACGGAGGGCGCGTATGATAACGGAGATAAGGTCGGCGGCATTGTCGGATATCTTTGCTCGGGCGGAGTCGAAAATTGCTCGGTGGCAAATATCGCGCTTAAGGGGTACCGCGACATAGGCGGTATTGCAGGTACAGCAACGGCGGCGGAAGGCGCTGTTTATGTTAGAAACAACACCGTAACTAACGCTAATATCTGCGCGGATCAAATAACCAACCATTACGGCAATAAAGACGCGAACGCAGCCGAGGTTGTAGGCAGAGTTATCGGCGCCGTGGAAATAGAAACCAACGCGCACAGCGAAGTTACCATAGAATTAAAGCTTAATGCTTAGGTTCTGTAATACGGAATTATAAAATTATAGCGTATGTCGTTCAAAAATAATGCAAAGCAAGATACGACCGCGCAGTTGGAAAGCGGCAAAATTTTGCCGCTTGTTTTCAAGCTTACCGTGCCGGCCGTAATCGCTCAGTTGATAACATTTTTATATAACATCGTCGACAGAATGTTCGTTGCGAAAATCGGGGACTCTGGTATGGACGCGTTGGCGGCGCTCGGCATAGTTCTGCCAATCACTTTGATTATTCAATCCTTTTCAAATCTTATAGGGTTGGGCGGCTCGCCTCGCGCAAGCATAAAGCTGGGTGAGGAAGATTGCGAGGAAGCCAACAAAATTTTCAATACTTCGTTTGTCTTTCTTATCGCGACGGGCGTTATTATAAGCTTGATAACCTTTTTTCTTTCCCGACAGATAGTCGTGCTTTTCGGCTGTCCCGAAAGCGCGGTCGGGTTTGCCTCTTCGTATTTGCGTATCTACTCGCTCGGCACGGTGTTTGTTATGCTGGCGCAGGGGCTCAATCCCTTTATTACCGCGCAGGGATTTTCGTTTATTGCTATGTGCTCGGTTTTAGTCGGCGCGGTCGCAAACATCGGGTTGGACCCCATATTCATATTTGCTTTGAATATGGGCGTAAACGGCGCCAGCCTTGCGACGGTGCTTTCGCAAGCCCTGTCGTTTGCGTGTATTTTAGTTTTTTTCCTCTCCCAAAAGAGCATATTTAAATTTCGTTTACGAGATATGAAGCCGCAGTGGAAAAGAATTTTAAGCATATTATCGCTCGGCGTAACGCCATTTGTTATGACCCTGACGGAATGCGCCATACAAATTGTTTTCAACATAAATTTAAATCTTTCGACGGGTGGGGATAAGGATTATACCGCGGCGTTGACCATAATGCTCAGCGCGCTGCAACTGATATCCCTGCCGCTGAACGGGTTGGGCTACGGAATGCAGCCATTTGTCAGTTATAATTACGGCAAGGGTAACGCCCAAAGGCTTAAAACGGGCATAAAATACGTCACGGTTATTGCTTTTATATTTGCATTGGCTATTTGGTCGGTTTCGCTTGCTCTGCCGCAGATGTACGCCTATATGTTCTCCGCAAGCGACAGCGTAAAAGAAATAGTACAAGCTTATACGCCGCTGTTTTTAATGGGCTCTATAATGTTTTTCGTGCAAATGACGTTGCAGAACATCAACGTTGCTCTGGGGCAGGCAAAATCCGCGCTGTTACTTGCGGTTATGAGAAAAGTTATAATACTTATTCCGCTGTGTTTTTGTCTCACTCACTTTATGGGCTTTAAGGGCGTGTATTTATCAGAGGGCATTGCGGATTTTGTTGCCGGAATAATAACTACCGTAGTTATTTTCATTACCTTTCCCAAGGTATTCAAGCGGCGCGAAGAGCTGGTAAAAGAGAGAATAAATTCTCAAAAAATTGAAAATAAATAGAGGGATTATATTATGGAACAGATTTTAAGCGGCGTCTATTCGGTCGGCGTATTCGATAAAAATATAGACTTATTCGAGGGAATGTATAGCGTTCCGGAGGGGATTTCCTATAATTCCTATCTTGTTTGCGATAAAAAAATTGCAATAATGGACTCGGTCGACGCAAATTTTCGTGACGAGTGGCTTAATAATATTCATAGCGTTTTGGGGGAAAGAAAGCCCGACTACCTCGTAATTTTGCATATGGAGCCCGACCATTCGGCAAATATTTTAAGCTTTATAAAGGCTTATCCCGACGCGCAAATCGTCGGTAACGCCAAAACCCTCGTCATGATAAAGGAATTTTTCGGGGAAGATTTTAGCTTTAACTTTTTAGAGGTTCAGGACGGGCAAAGTCTTGATTTGGGCGGAAGAAAGCTTAATTTTATCTTTGCGCCTATGGTTCATTGGCCCGAGGTTATGGTAGCTTACGACAGTGTTGACAAGGCTTTATTTTCGGCGGACGCATTCGGCAAGTTCGGGGCACGGGTCTGCGGCAAGCAGTGGGAGAGCGAGGCAAGAAGATACTATTACGGAATTGTGGGCAAGTTCGGCGCGCAGGTGCAAATCCTTTTTAAAAAGCTGTCCTGCCTTGAAATTAAAAAAATTTTTCCGCTGCACGGGCCTTTTTTGACGGAAAACGTTGATTTTTATTTTGACAAGTACGAAAAGTGGTCTAAATACGAGCCCGAAACCAATGGCGTATTAATTGCCTATACCTCTATTTACGGTCATACGGCAAGCGCGGCAAAAACTCTTGCGCTCATGTTGAAGGAGAAAAATGTTTGCGAAGTCGAGCTGTGCGACCTTGCCCGTTGCGATTGGGCGGAATGCGTTGCGCAGGCGTTCAAGTTCAAAAATACAGTGCTTGCAACTACGACTTATAACGGAGACGTTTTCCCTGCGATGCGCGAGTTTATAGACAGGTTGAAGGAACGCAATTTTCAAAACAGAAGAATAGGTCTGATAGAAAACGGCAGTTGGGCGCCCGTTGCTGCTCGCAATATGCAAAAGCGGCTTGAAGGCTGTAAAAACCTTGAATACTGCGAAAACGGCGTAAAAATACGCTCGGCGCTGAATGCCGAAAGCACGGCGCAGCTCGAGCGGCTTGCGTATGAATTGAGCAAATAATTTAAAAACCTCGGACGGCGGAATTTCCGCCGTCCGAGGTTTGGTTTTAAGCCGCTTCATCATGCTTTATTTGCATCACGGGAGTATTGCGCGCAACGCCCAAAACGTAAGACTCGGCGTTGAGGTCGATAACTATAAGCGCAATAACAATCAGCGCAAGCCCGACAAACAGTCCCATCAGGTTGTTTATAAGCACTGCAATAAGGGTAAAGGCAATGGAAATTAAAAATATAATCAGGCTCGAAAGCATATGCAAGCCGATATTTTTAAAGTTGACTATATCTTTAAATCTGATTATTTTATAGCCGTGCAACAGGTATGCCTGCAAAAGAGATAGCGCACCGCCAAATAAAAATATTAAGGTAAGCGAAATAAAAATGCTCTCTCTCCAAAGCGCGAATACAAATAACATTAAAACTATGCAGCCGGTTGAAACGAAAGAGTTTATAAAGTATGCAAGAACAATTTTCCATGCCGAGCGCCTGGCTATGGTTCTGCGTATAAAATACTTTACAATGGCAAGTCCCGCCCAAAAACCAAGTATCCAGAACACAAAAAACATTACAATGCTTGCTGCAATTTGCTCCGTAAACACGGTTACAAGCAGCGTGATTTGCGCCTTGAACGTTTCAAAGTCCGTACCGAGAATAGTGTTTAAAATTTGCGTAAGCATTTCGTTCAGCCATTCTGCGGAAAGCAGAGTTTGCAAAGCCTGCATAGGCCGTTTCCAATCGAGCGAGCGCACGGCTTCCCAAATTTTTTCCCACAGCAGATTGAAGTCGAGATTGACGTTGCTTGATAGCTCGACGATACCGTCGGAAAGCTGTGAAATTGCCGCAACAATTCCCGGGAACAGAATAGAAAAGCCTATCATCATACCGAGGAACATTGTACCGAGCGGCGTAAAAAAGTATTTCAGACTTTTAAAGTAGTTTTTAAGACCGTGTTGTAACATTTTATATTCTCGTTTGTAATTTCTCAATAAATTTAACATTTGCCCCCTGCTTTTGTCAACGAAAATTGACAAAACGGCAAGATTGTTATAGAATAAAAGCCAGACTGTTTAAAGGAGAAGCGCATGCTGTTCGGAAAACATATAAACAGATATTATTTCAAATACGGCTGGATGCTTTTAATCGGCATTGTTGCGCTTGTCGTCATAGACTATTTTCAGCTTATAATTCCCGAGCTTTACAGAATGGTAGTAAACGGAATGAATTCCGGAGAGGTGGAAACGGGCGGAGAAGTGTTTGCGTTCGATATGGATTTTTTGCTTATGCGCATATGCCTGCCGCTTATTATAATTATTTTGGTTATGGTTTTCGGGCGGTTTTTGTGGCGCATTTGTTTTTTCGGTTCGGCAATCAAAGTCGAAACCGACATACGCGAAAAAATGTTCGACCGTTGCAAAAATCTGTCCCGGCAATACTATCAGGTAAATAAAGTCGGCAATTTAATGTCGTTGTTCACCAACGACCTCGAAACGGTGCAGGACTGCTTCGGTATGGGCATTTTATCCCTTATGGATGCGGCGGTTCTCGGCGGAATGACGCTGTTTAAAATGTGGAAAATGGATTTCAGGCTTACTCTGCTTTCGCTTATTCCCATGGCGCTGCTGCTATTCGGCGGAATTGTTATCGGCAAGTATATGATTAAAAAGTGGGAGTCGCGGCAGGCTGCGTTTTCCCATTTGTCCGACTTTTCGCAGGAAAGCTTTTCGGGAATTTCCGTTATAAAGGCTTTTGTAAAGGAGTTTAAAGAACTACTCGCTTTCCGCGCGCTCAACAAGCGCAACGAGGACGTCAACGTAGAATATACCAAGCTTTCCACTCTATTGACGGTTGCGGTAACGCTATTGGTCGAGTCGGTAATCTGCATAATTTTGGGATTTGGCGGCTATCTCGTTTTCGAGGGCGCGTTCGACGCCGGCGAGCTTGTCGAGTTCATAGGATATTTCACAACCCTCGTCTGGCCGGTGATGGCTGTGTCGCAGCTTATTGAAATGACGTCGCGCGGCAGGGCCTCTTTAAACCGTATAAGCGAACTTCTCGACGCGAAGCAGGACGTTGCGGACGGGGCGGACGTTACTTCTGTGGGTGAGCTTTCGGGTAAAATAGAGTTTAAAAATTTAACCTTTCGCTATCCTGCGGCGGCGTATAACGCGCTTGAAAACGTGTCGTTCGTCATAGAGCGCGGTCAAAGCGTAGGACTTGTAGGCAGAGCCGGTTCGGGCAAGACAACTATTGTCGATTTGATTTTAAGGACTTATAATGTGCCGGACGGCACACTGTTTATAGACGGTTACGACGTAAACAAAATACCCATACGCGACGTGCGCGAGGCTACCGCATACGTTCCGCAGGACAATTTTCTTTTCAGCGACACCATATTAAACAATATATGTTTCTCGGGTGAGGGGTTGAGGGAAGAGGCGGAGGCGGCTGCACGGCTTGCCGACGTCCACGACAACATAGCGCAGTTTAAAGACGGATATCAAACTATGCTCGGGGAGCGCGGAGTTACCGTTTCGGGCGGACAAAAGCAGCGCATATCCATTGCCCGTGCGCTGATGAAAAAATCGAAGATACTAATTCTCGACGACTCGGTTTCGGCAGTTGACACAAAGACCGAGCGCAATATTTTACAAAATTTAAAGACCGAGCGCGAGGGGTTAACGACAATTCTTATTGCGCACCGCATTTCTACGGTCGAAAATCTCGATAAAATTATTTTTATCGACGAAGGCAGAGTTTTGGGCTGCGACACGCACGAAAACTTGTATAAAAACTGTCCCGAATACAAAAAAACGGTCGATTTGCAAAGAATCGAGGACGAGGGGAGGGGCGGCGATGCGTGATTATTTTCCCCTTATAGTAGTCGGCGCGATAGTCGGGGTTTTGTCTGTTTTGTTCGTTACGGCTTACGCGCTTATAAAAAACAAAAAAGAGGCGTTGGGCTTCGACCGCGCGATGAAGGACGGAGAAATAGTAAAGCGGCTTTTAAAGTACGCCAAGCCATTTTGGAAAAGCTTTGTTTTCGTCGGCGTTTTAATGTTGCTTTCAATTTCTTACGACATAATTTCCCCCCTTTTGATAGGCTATATCGAGGGCATTGTAAAACTCGCGTTCGAGCTTAGCGAACTGTATATAGTTGTCGGCGTTTATGCGGCTATTTTGGTTGTTTCGCTTGTTTCGACATACGTTCAGGCAATAGTTTTGCAGCGCACGGGGCAGCGCATTCTTTCAAAGCTGCGCGAGGACGTGTTTACGCATATCGAAAGCCTGTCGCACGCCCAGCTAAACTCCATACCCGTGGGCAAGCTTGTAACGCGCGTGACTAACGATACCAACGCCATTTCTATGATGTTTACAAATATTTTGGTGTCGCTTATCAAAAACCTGTTCGTCATATTCGGCGTGCTTGTCGCAATGCTTTGCCTAAACTACGAGCTTACGCTTATGGTGCTGTGTTTTGTGCCGTTTATCGTGCTGTTTACCGTAATTTTCCGAAAGTTTTCGCGTAGGGCGTACAGAAAGGTCAAGGACGGCACTACCGATATTAATACATTTTTGTCGGAAAATCTGTCGGGAATGAAAATTACACAGGCGTTCAACCGCGAGGACGCAAAAATGCGGGAGTTTTCGGCAAAAAACAAGTCGCTTGCTTCGGCAAAACAGCGTGAAATTTTTGTGTTCGGTATTTTCCGTCCCGTCGTATATATGCTGTATATTTCGTCGGTGCTGTGCCTTTTGTATCTCGGCGGCAAGGGGTATATAGACAACGTTTCCTTCCTCGGTCAAACGCTTACAAGCGAAATTATAGTAACTTTTTATATGTATGTTTCAAAGTTCTTCAACCCCATTCAAAGCCTTGCCGAACAGTTTAATTGGCTGCAATCGGCGTTTGCGTCGGCTGAAAAAATATTTACTGTTTTAGATATTGAGCCCGACGTTGCGGATACGGAGGGGGCAATGGAGCTCGATAAAATAAAGGGGGATATCGAGTTTAGGGACGTATGGTTTTGCTATGTCGAAAACGAGTGGGTTTTAAAGGGGGTTTCCTTTAAAGTAGAGGCAGGAAAGACGGTGGCGTTTGTCGGCTCCACGGGTTCGGGCAAGACTACAATTTTGTCGCTGTTGTGCCGAAACTACGACATATGTCGGGGGCAAATACTTGTAGACGGCATCGATATAACTAAAATCAAGATAGCTTCGCTGCGTCGACACTTCGGGCAAATGTTGCAGGACGTGTTTCTTTTTTCGGGCACGGTACGCAGCAATATAGCGTTGTATAACGACTATTCGGACGAGGAAATACGCCGCGCGTGCGACTATGTAAACGCAACTCCGTTTATAGAAAAACTTGCAAATAAGTTCGACGAGCCCGTGCGCGAGCGCGGCAACAATTTTTCTGCCGGACAGCGGCAGCTGCTATCGTTCGCGCGGACGGTAATTCACAGGCCGTCGGTGATGATTTTAGACGAAGCTACGGCAAATATCGACACCGAAACCGAACTGCTAATTCAAGACTCGCTGGAAAAGATGAAGAATATAGGCACAATGCTCATCGTCGCGCATAGGCTTTCTACGATATGCGGCGCCGATAATATAATAGTGCTGTCCAACGGAGAAATAGTCGAGCAGGGCACGCACGCAAAGCTTATTGAAAACAGGGGTAGGTACTATAAACTTTATGTCTTGCAGTCGCACCGCGAACAGATAGAAAGTTCGAGCTAAGGCCATATTAATTTACATTAATAAGAAAATATCCCACTATTTTTGTTAATAAATAGTGGGATATTTTTACAAAAAAATAAAAATTAAAAAAATTTTTAAAAGTTGGTGGACAAATGCATATAAAACAAAAGTATTATTAATTATGGGAGATGTAAATTCCTGTAAGAATTAAATTGTATTTAAGGGTTACTGTCCATAATTTTCCAAAATTTTCCAAATTTACAAAAAGTTGGGAAAATATGCGGAATATGATTGCTTATAATAGCGGTATCACAGAAAGGACAGGGGCAAATTTTGACAAAGGACGAAGTTGGAATTGTAATAAAGAGATACCGTTTCATAATTCGTGCTATCAAAGAAAATTTGCCGCAAGCCGTATTTTACAGTGGAAAAAGGAAGCAAATTATCGAAATAACCGAAGAAGTTAAAAGTATTTGTAAATTTATTCAAATAATTTATGAAAATGAAGTGGACGAATGGGTTAGAAGTATGATAAAATGTTTATTACAGGGGCGCAAAGATGCTTATATAATTCGCACTAAGGATTGTTCAAAAAATTTATTTTATGCAAGAAAGAGCGCATTCTTAGGAAAATTGTTCAATCTATGCATTTATAATAATCTTGTTACCTATGAAGAAATTTTAGAGGAGAAAATAGCCTAATGAAATCTTTACCAGCAGAAGACGTATTGAAGTACATGACTGATTTATTGTTGTACTATTTGGAGCAACTTGCAAACATCGACAGTAATAGCAGTGAACAGTTTTTGTATGGCGAAAAGACAGCGTACACCGAGTGTCTTGAAGTTGTGCAGTATTGGGAGAAAGCCAAGGAATACGGGCTTGATTTCAATATAGAAAAAAAATACCCCCTTTGATGATACTTATTGCTATATGTACCACGAAGCTTGCCGCGGTTTTTGAGCGACAAGCTTCCTTTTATACAAAAAAGTAGCGGATACCGCACCAAAATTCGGTATTATTTGACACCATAATATTATACTACTCAATTATAATTCGGGTAGACTATATATTAGAATATGAATGAGGTCTAATATGGTCGAAGAATTAATTGAAAGACTAAAGGTGTATATTAAAGATAGCGGCTTGACTATTTATAAGTTGACGATATTGGCGGATTTATCGGAGAATACTATTTATAATTGGTTCAATAAAGGCGTCGAGCCAAGTATAACTGCTTTGGAAGCAATATGCAAGATTTTAAAAATATCAATGGCAGAGTTGTTTTACGACGGCAAAGATGATATAATGACTTATAAAGAAAGAGTTTTGTTGTCAAAGTTTAAAAAATTATCAAACAAGCAAAAAGATTTACTATTAAAACTTACAGAAGAATTAAAAGCTTAAAATTTAACTAATGAGGAAGTCCAGGTGTATTTGTATCATGAACATGTCAGTTCGATATTGCGGTCGTTGAAAAAGGGCGATTTAGAGAGTAGAAAAACTTTATATGAAATAACTTACAACCACCTGCTTTATATTGCTAAAAGATATGTGATAGATATGAAATACTGCGAAGACGTTGTTATGGAAGCTTATTTAAGAGCTTTTAAGTATATCGATACATACAATGTCGAGTGCGACGGATATAATTGGTTATGTAAGATTGTACAAAATACGGCATATGATTTTAACGGAAAGGTGGAAATTAGTATTTCTCTTGAAAGTTTAATTGCCGATCGTTTGTTTTGCGACTGCGTTAATATCGATGACTGTATCGAGTCAATGAATTTGACGTATGTAATGAGCAAGTTGGAGCATTACGAAAAAATGTTAATTTACTATCGATTTTTCGAGGACTTGACTTTTGACCAAATAGCGATAAAGTTGAAAAAAGGAAAATCGACCGTTCACAAGCAGTATTTGAGAATAATGAAAGATTTAGAAAATTTATTGCGCGATTAGTGGACAAAACCTCTTTTTGTTAGGTATATTAAATTAGCAAAACAAGAGAGGAGATTTTTATGTTGAAAATTTTTAAAAAAAGCTGCGCTTTTGTTGCCGCCGCTATATTATTGATTAATATAACGTGCGTATTCGGCGCAGGCGCGACCTATGAAAGGAACAGCCGTTATTCCGGCTATGGCGAGTACGACGGTATTACGCCGTATGCTACCGAAATAAGCCGCGAAACTATTACATATACAAGAAGTGAAGAAGAATACATAGAAACTAAAAACGGTGTGCCTATGTACACAAACACCGCAAATTTATCAAATTCTTGCGGAGCAATAGGCGGCGCGATAGTAGTCGGTTTTTACGATAAGTATTACGAGAATTTAATTCCTGGCTATACTCCGCATTTATCCTCGGGAAAATATAAAAACGGGGATATTACATATGTGCCTCAGCTTATGAGGGATTTGTACACGCTTATGCGAACCAACGTTGACGACGTGGGAGTAAGCGAGTCGGATTGCATAGAGGGATTAAAACAATACGTTAAAGGTAAGGGATATTCCATTCAATTAAACAGTATCCGCAGCGGCAGTGTTGTTAATGAAAGTTTATTGAAAAATTCCCTTAACAATAATCAACCCGTATTACTTTTTTGCGATAAGACGGATATTTACACTGTTGCAAGCAGCAATACAAATACGGACATAGTCGTTGGTACTAATTTAACGTCCGGTGGGCACATAGTTGTAGCATACGGATTCTATACTCTTAAATATTATAATGGAAATACATTATTTAGAACGGACAAATATATAAATGTTGCAACCGGTTTATCATCATTGAAAAATATGTTTATAAAAATCGAATCTACCGATTGGTGCAACGGTGCATATTCTGTAGCCGTATATTAAAGGAGGGCTATGTCTAAAGAGCGTGATTTTCATAGATTGATTGAAAATCAAAATAGAGAAAAAAAGGACGCAATGTGGAAAAAACTTGAAAGCCGCTTGGAAGATGAAATCGACAACGTGGAGAGCTGCGGCGAAGTTCTAGTTTTGTCCAAAAATAGAAATTTGAGCTATGTAAAATATATTGCAATATCTTGTGTTGTTGCGCTCTTTTTAGGGTTAACTGTTTTTCTTATTGTAAATTTCGGCTTTAAGAAGGACGATGGTTTTATCGGTAACGCAAACCGATATTGTACAGTAAATGACTATTATGAGATAGAAACGTTGACAACTGTTAAACAGTATAATATTGAAAACGGTAAAAACTTTTTATTCTTTGACTTTTACGATTTTACCGAGTATGTAAGCGATACGCAGTTTAAACTTAATGAAACAGATGAAGTAATTTGTCTTCATGAAGAGATTGTAGCCGCTGGCGGTGCGATTATCAGTTTGTATATAACAGATAATAGAACAGAATTAGACATATTAGATAAATTTTCAACAAGCTGTATCAATAATGATGTTGTTAGTTCTATTGATGTAAGCTGGGGCAGTAAATTTGGATTGGCGTATGCCAAATTTGAATATGGCAACTATAATTATTATTTTAGCGTAGATGTCGTTGAACAAGATTATATTTTACAGCTTGTAGAATTGCTGTTAAATTAAACGCACCCACTCCACGGGCAGACTTTCGTCTGCCCGTGGTTTTATTTATATTGACTATTTTTTAAAAGAAATATATAATTATACTATGTTTGCATTGCTCATTGCCATTATATATTTAAGCTTTATAAGTTTGGGATTGCCCGATTCGCTGTTAGGCGCGGCTTGGCCGGTAATGCGCATACAGTTTGACGCCCCGCTGTCCTTTGCCGGAATTATTTCTATGATAATCTGCGGGGGTACCATAATTTCAAGTCTTTTAAGCGACAGATTTACAAAAAAGTTCGGAACGGGGCTTGTGACTGCGACAAGCGTAACTATTACTGCCGCCGCGCTGTTTTTGTTTTCTGTAAGCACTAAATATTGGATGCTTGTCATATTTGCAATACCCTACGGCCTTGGCGCGGGCGGTGTGGATGCTTCGCTCAATAACTACGTTGCGCTGCATTTAAAGGCGCGGCATATGAGCTGGCTGCACTGTATGTGGGGCGTGGGCGCTGCTATAAGTCCGTACATAATGAGCTATGCCCTGACGGGCGGTTCGGGTTGGCAGCAGGGATATTTTATTGTCGCGGTAATTCAAATAGCGCTTTCGGCGGCAATTTTCATAAGCCTGCCGCTCTGGAAAAAATGTGCAAAAAAAGAGGGTACGGCTTCGGACGAACAGGTCAAAAGCCAACCCGTCAAGTTTAAAGAAATTTTTAAAATAAAGGGTGCGGCGGCGTGTTTTATATGTTTTTTCTGCTACTGCGCACTCGAACAGACGACTATGCTTTGGGCAAGCAGCTTTATGATAAGTCACAACGGCATTACTGCTGAGGATGCGGCTAAGTTTGCAAGTCTGTTTTTTATAGGCATTACCGTCGGGCGTGCAATAAACGGGTTTTTGACGTTTAAATTTTCGGACAAAACGCTTATAAGGTCGGGGCAGTCGCTAATTTTACTGGGCATAGTGTTCGTTTTTATTCCCGACGTTTCCGCGCTGACTATTGCAGGATTTATTATTATCGGGTTGGGGTGCGCGCCCGTATATCCCTGTATCATTCATATGACCCCGTCGCTCTTCGGGGAGGATAAGTCGCAGGCAATGATTGGAGTGCAAATGGCAAGCGCGTATCTCGGCTCGTGTCTGGCTCCGCCCGTCTACGGGCTTGTGGCAAATCATATTTCCCCGGAGCTTTTACCCATATATCTTGTAATTTTTCTCGCACTGATGATTACTATGCACGAAGTGGTTGTCAAGCGAACTCAAAAGTAATTTAAAAGCAGCAAGTCGGAAATTGCGTGAACTTGCTGCTTCTATTTATTCTGTAAATAATTGGTCGGATAATTGTACAAAATTATCCGTCATATTTGTAAATAAATGGTCCGCCTCGGCTACCGTTATTGTGCGCACGTTGCGCTTTTGCGGCACGCAGGGTAGGAAAGCGCGGCTTGAATCTTTTTCTCCGACGGCTATAAGCAATTTTTCTCCTTTAAAATTTAGCACGCCGTTTTTTGTTCGGTCAATGTTTAGGTTCAGAACGGGGTTTACCGCTACTACCTTTTTGATATCCGGAAAAAGATAAGAATAGCAAATAGCAAGGTTTGCACCCGCGGAATTGCCGAAAACATATATTTTTTCGGGTTTGATTTGCGAGTAGACGCAATTTACTGCGTTTTCGAACACTGCCGCAGGATTGTCCCAGCAATTTTCGGGCGTAGCAAAAACAAAGATTGAAGCGTTGCGCTCTTTGTTGAGTTTTTCGGCTATCTTTGCGTACTTGCCGTCATGTCCCAAGGTGTTGCCGCCTAGTCCCGTCAAAATTATTACGACTTCGGCGCCGCCTCTGTAAAAGTCAACCTGCATACAGGTATTATAGCAGAATGCGCAGGTTAAAACAACAGTTTCGGCGAGGGAATTTTTTGACAAACCGATTAAATATATGCTATAATAAGTTATAATTTGATAGGTGTATTATGCAATTCTCGAAATTTTGCCTTGAAACAAGGTTGCAACTTAATTTAAGTCAAGAAATGTTGGCTCGAAAGCTAAATGTATCTTTTGCTACAATCAATCGTTGGGAGAACGGTAAAGCCCTTCCTCAAAAGCTGACTTTATACCGCTTTGAAAAGTTCTGCAAAGAAAACGGTATCGAGTTCGTTGCGTCCTTAACACTCTAAAAAATCAGCGAGAGGAGATATTATAATGGCAAATAAATTAGAGCTTACTTGGGTAGGCAAAGAGAAGGAATTGAAAATCGAACCGAGGATATTGATTGAAAACCCTGCTTTGAGCAATACCGCGCAGGATAAAAACACCGAAAATATGATAATTCACGGCGATAATTTACTGGCCCTCAAAGCATTGGAAAGCAAATATGCGGGACAAGTTAAGTGCATATATATCGATCCGCCATATAACACGGGAAGCGCTTTTGAGCATTACGACGACAACTTGGAGCATAGTATATGGCTCAATTTAATGCGTCCTCGTTTGGAAATTTTAAAAAATTTATTGTCGAGCGACGGGGTTATATATATTCAAATCGACGATAACGAGTATGCTTATCTCAAAATTTTATGCGATGAAATTTTTCTTAGAAAAAATTTCATAAGCACTATATGTATAAAAATGTCAACCGTCAGCGGCGTTAAAACTTCGCATAAAGATAAGACATTTGTAAAAGAAAAAGAATTTATCTTAGCTTACGCTAAGGATGCCGCTCAATTTTCTATTTTTCCTCAATATGTTCCCCTATCGAAAATCGACGAAGAATTTCAGTATTATTTAGAAAAAAACAATTCCGATAATCCCGATTGTTGGGAAATCAAAAGACTTAAAGATGTTTTGATTGAGAAAAAGATAGATATTAAAAATCAAACGCAATTTAAAGAATTTATCGACTCGAATGCTCGGTTTATTTGGCGCAGAGCATTTATTCGCAACGAGTATAAGTCCTTGTCACAGCAAAATCCCGACAAAATTTTTTATGTAAATAAAAACGGACAGGAACATTATTACTATCGTGGGCGTGAAATGTTTTTTCTTTCGGAAAAATTTCACGATTGTTTTACCGAGTTTGGTTACAAACATTCTATAAGCGATCTGTTGGGCGATATATGGTTGGATATAAATACCGGTAAATTATTCAACGAAGGCGGGGTTGAATTCAGAAACAGTAAAAAACCCGAATTTTTGATTGCAAGGATATTGGAAATGTCGACAAGCAAACAAGATCTGTTTTTAGATAGCTTTCTCGGTTCGGGAACAACGGCGGCAGTGGCGCATAAAATGGGGCGTCGCTATATAGGTATCGAAATGGGGGACCACGCTTATACGCACTGTAAAGAACGCTTAGACAACGTAGTTTCGGGTGTGGACAACGGCGGTATTACAAAAGCGGTTGATTGGAAAGGCGGCGGCGGGTATAAATTTTATGAGCTTGCGCCTTCGCTTATAGTTGAAGATAAATTCGGCAACCCCATAATCAACCGTGAATATAATGCGGATATGCTTGCTGCGGCAATGGCGCTGCACGAAGGGTTTACATATGAGCCTGATGAAAATTACTATTGGAAACAGGGAAAAAACGAAAATACCTATATTTTCACGACCACCGCACACGTCACGGAGGAAAACTTATTGTCAATAGAAAAAGAAATGAAAGACGGCGAATATCTTATAATTGCTTGTCGCAGTTATACAAGCGGCATAGAGAAGCAGTTTAAAAATATCAGCATAAAAAAAATACCGCAGGCGTTACTTGGGCGTTGCGAGTTCGGAAAAGATAACTATAATTTGAACATATTGGATATGGCGACGGTAGAGGACGAGGAATGAGAACGCAATACCCCGAATACGATGTTAAGTATATAAGCGGTTGTATGAATCTTCGTAAACCGCAAAAACGTAGTCTTAAAATTCTTGATACAATCCTCGAAGAAATCGAACTGAAAAAGAATTCGAATATTGATTCGGCATTGAGAAGTGTTCACGATATTTGTCCGACCTGTTCCAATTTCGAACGCGATTTTATTAGCCTGACTTTTGCGCTCGCTACGGGAGTCGGTAAAACTCGTCTTATGGGCGCGTTTATAACATACCTATATACCCAAAAAAATATCAAAAACTTTTTTGTCGTCGCGCCTAATCTTACAATATACGAAAAACTTAAAAAAGATTTGGGCGATCCGTCGAGCAAAAAATACGTTTTTCGCGGTGTCGGATGTTTTGCTCAATGCCCCCCTAATATTATTACCGGCGAAAATTATGCGCAAAAAGGATTAATGGGTGGGTTTTCGGACGTTACCATTAACGTCTTTAACATATCGAAGTTTAACCG
>CAJUMW010000010.1:0-4866 GCA_910587625.1 uncultured Christensenellaceae bacterium | reverse complement strand
AAAAATCCGTTCTTTATCCGAATACTTGGGCGCCAGCTATTTTGATTTTTTGGCGTCGTGTAATGATTTGGTTGTACTTATGGACGAATCTCATCATTACCGCGCAGACAGAGGCTTGGCGGCAATCAACGAATTAAAACCTGTTCTCGGGTTGGAGCTTACCGCAACGCCGCAGGTAGAGCACGGGGCAAAGACGGTTAAATTTAAAAACGTCGTTTATGAATATCCGCTTTCTTCCGCCATTGCCGACGGGTTTACAAAAACTCCATATGCAATGACAAGGCGGGATATTGCCGATTACAATTTCTCGCAAGAAGAGATGGACAAAATGATGCTGACCGACGGTATAGCAAATCATGAGCGAATCAAAGAAAGGCTAAAAGACTATGCAATTAATAACGGCGTCGAACAGATAAAGCCGTTTGTCTTGGTAGTTTGTAAAGATACAAATCATGCGGAACAGGTAAAATCTTTCATTTCCTCGGTTGATTTTTATGGGGGAAAATATGCAAATAAGACGATAATTCTACACAGTAACCAGAAGGGTTTGGAAAAGGATGGAAATGTACAGTTATTGTTGGATGTTGAAAATTATAATAATCCCGTCGAAATAGTTATTCACGTCAGTATTCTTAAAGAAGGTTGGGACGTTAACAATTTATATACAATAATTCCGTTACGCACAGCCGCAAGTCAAACTTTGCGTGAGCAGACGATAGGCAGAGGGCTTAGAATGCCTTACGGTAAAAGAACGGGGGACAGGGACGTTGATTCGCTAATTATAACGGCGCATAACAAGTTCGAAGAGATTATTAAAGCGGCTTCCGACCCTAAAAGTTTACTTAATAGGGGAAATATCATATATGCCGAAGACATTGAAAAAAGCGAAGCTCTGCTTGTTTCCCCCACTTATCAAGGAGTCGTTCAAAGAAGTTTGGAAGAATTCGGTTTGTTTTTGCAAACTACCGAAAATTTATCTATCGAGGAACGGGAAACTATTGTAAAAACGGCAACTCAGGCGTCCAAAAAATTAATTGAAAATTATATGGTTTTCGGTCGGGATAAACTTTCACAGGTTAGCACCGACGCGTTGGTTGACGAAATTGTCGCAGATGAGGATATTGCCGAAATAGTTAATCGCAGAACGGATTTTTCCGATATTGTCCGTCGTTTTGTAGGAGAAGAAATTACAAAACAACGCAGAATAATCGAAAACGGAACTATAACTATTCCGCAAATCAAAGTTACCCGTGACAACAAATCCAACTATTATTTTGAAAAGTTTACGTTGGATACAAGCGATTTCAATTATTATCCTATTCCCAATGATATTATTTTGAAAAATCTTATTAATTCGGGAGATATCGAGATACTTAAAGGCAAAGTGCTTGATTTTAATGCGCTCAATCCTATGAAGGTTATAGTCGATGAAATAAGCAAGCGCCCCGAAGTTGATTATGACGCTTGTTGCGATTTGCTATATGACTTGATAACAAATTTATTTGATGCGTTTTATAAAAAATTCACATTCGAAGAAATTAAAAATATCGTTATGTGCAATAAAAAAAGCATTGCAGATAAAATTTATGAACAGATGAAAAAGCATTTTCGTTGTTCGGAACCCGATCTTGTCGAAGAAATAATAGGAGTTAGCAATTATATCTATGAGCCCAGCTATATGCGAAAAATCGGTGAGGAGCCTATTTCCGTATATAGCAATATCCCCGACGGAGAAGTCCCTAAATTGTTATTTAGCGGTTTTATGAAGGCATTGCATCCTATATATAAATTTGACTCGGCACCGGAAAAACGTTTTGCAATTTTATGCGAGCAAAGTACGGAAGTAAATAAATGGCTTCGTCCCGCACATAACCAGTTCAATCTCTTTTACGGGGTTTCTCAAAGATACATACCCGACTTTGTTGTCGAAACTAAGAATTTTATATATCTTGTCGAGATTAAAGGAGAGGACAAACTAAACGACGAAAGTAACTTATTAAAAAAACAACGAGCCGTAAAATATTGCAAAGTTGCAAGTATATACTGCAGCTCGCGATCGATGAAAGAGTGGAAGTATCTCTATATTCCAAGTCAACAGATTAAATCCAATTCAAGTTTTTCAATGTTAGCGCAAAGGTTTGTTGTAGACGACGATAAATTTTAGTAAAAAAAGACAAGCTTTTAAGCTTGTCTTTTTGGCTGGGGCGAAGTGATTCGAACACCCGAATGACGGAGTCAGAGGCTAAAAGGCAAATTTTACAACCACAATATATAGTGGATAGCAAGCAAATAATACCACAATATCTGCTAATTTCGATGATTTTCAATTTTTAACTCCCATATTACTCCCAAATGATTTTACGTCGTTTGGGGGTATTTTTCTGCCTTGATTTTGAAAATTTTATCGCACGATTTTTGAATGACGGACTAAAAATGCTTTCAATCCGCTTTTGTCCGTCATTCAATTCCAATTTGGGAGTAACTCCCAAATTTGTTTTTATGATAATGTTTATGCACTTGACAAAAAATTATCAAAATAGTAGGATATAATATATATTGTCATTACTTAATTAATGGAGCTGTTACATGAGAAGAAAAAATAAAAGTAGCACTAGAGAGTCTCTTTTTGAGGGGAACGCTCATTATACTGCTTTATCCGATGAGGCTAAATTTGTATTTCAACAAATAAAGAAATACCATGAATATTTTAAGAAGAAGGATAAACATTATAATATTATTATTAAAAGTCTTAAGTTGACAATTTTGTCGTTAGCGATGATAAATACTATTATTTTGGGGCTCAAGGGGATTTTGAATATTGAATATCAAGTAATTGTTGGGTTAATTTCAAGTTCTTTAATAACATTTATAAGTGCGGTAGCTGCTTATTTTAATTTCGAAGAATACTGGATGAGAAACATTTCAATTCACATAGAATTAAATATTTTAAGAGATAATTTCATTTTTGATACAAATTCAGATAAAATGACTTTTGAAAAAACATCGGATTATCAAACAAGACTAATAAAAATACAAGAAGAAAATATAAAATATTGGAAAAGAATTATTAACAAAATTTAACATAGGAGAAAGACAATAGTGGGTAAACATGCTTTTTTTGAGAAAAAATCAGAACCACATTTAAATACTCTTAAAGAAATATCGATGGGTAAAATTGAGCTTTTGAGAAAGCGAATAGAAACGGATTTTAGCTTAGATAAGCCTTTACATAAATATATTTGTATCTATGCTTGTGGTTCATTAGGCAGATACGAGATGTCTGAGGGGTCGGATTTAGATTTGTTTTTTATTATAACGAATAGTGAAAACGGTAAGTGTTATGAATTTACAAACTTAGAAAAATACTGTTTTTTCTCTCAAATGAATAAAATTAATGAAGATCTTGGTTTTCCTCCACCTAGTAAAGGTGGTATGTATTGGGACTTTATTTCTGAAGAAGATCTTATTGATATTGGAAGCAGAAAGGAAGATTACAATAATAGTCTAACGGCGCGTGCTCTTTTGTTGTTGGAAAGTAAACCTCTACTTAATAAAGAAATATATGATCGTTTGTTGGATAAGATAATTGATGTATACTTTGCGGATTATAAAGATCATCAACAGGATTTTTATCCAATGTTTTTGATGAACGATATACTGCGTTATTGGTATACTCTAACTTTAAACTACGAATATCGACGTGATAACAACGACAAAGTTAATAAGAGATATTGGAAAAGGTTAAAACTAAAGTTTTCGAGGCTACTTACTTGTTTCTCATTATTAGCGTGCTTATACAAAAAATCAATTGGCCCTCAGGATGTTAAACGCTATGTTAAAATGACTCCATTTGAGCGTTTGCATGAAATAGCATTGAAAGATAAGGAAGTTGCCAATATTGTAAGTGAAATAGAAGATGAATATGAGTGGTTTTTAAATCTTAAAGTTAGTGATGATGAAGATTGGTGGAATGATGATAAGAATAAAGCCGAAGCTCTAAGTCATGCGGATAAATTTCATGACCTTTTCATTCATAAATTAATGAAATATATTTCAACAAAAAATTCTGTGTTGCAGTTAAAAATGGATATGTATTAATTGGTAATCTATGAGTAAATTAAATTATTTTGCGCTTTTTCTAAATGACGATAATTATCTATTACAATGCTTATCGTTGATTCATTATATATGCAAGCCAAACAGTAAATCTCTTCCTCATATTACCTTAAGGGTTGCGCAAGAATCCATTATGAGAAATCAGGCAGAGCACTATTTTAATGCACTAAATGTCTCATATTTGGATTTGGTTAAACCAGGCACTTTTAATATAGACAACGAAGAACCTCCATACATAGTTTATATGCAGTGCAATTCATCAGATTTGGAAGTTGCTCAATATAAACCTGATTTCCCTTTTAGCAAACTTCATATATCTTTGTACGAGGGCAATGATAAAGATTTTGCTAAACAATTGTATGTTTTATTAGAAAAAGTGGAATGGAGAGTTAGAGTGAAATTTGATTCTCCTCAATATTTAAGAGAAAATACTGTTGGTAAAAGTTTACCAGATCAATCATATTCTACTTTTTTACCTAAATTGCTTGACAATGTTTTATCGTGTTCTGAAGAGCAGTTTTCAAAACTTAGTCTTAATAATGATAATAAACTGAAAATAATAGATAAAATTCTTGAAAAAGTAGAGGAATATTGCAAAGAAGCTAATATAGAGAGATTACCTAAAAGAAAGAGTATTAATGTCAATAAAAAAGGTGTTTTCCTCCAACAATCTGAGACGCAAACTGGCATCGATAGTATGTTAGATGGTAAAATATATAAACAGCAAATTAGAAAGGACGAAGTTTTCTT
>CAJUMW010000009.1:39221-77136 GCA_910587625.1 uncultured Christensenellaceae bacterium | reverse complement strand
GCCGTCTGCAAAGCTTCTGCCTACCCAACTCTGCAGCGTGCCGTCATAATACACCTTTTCCAAACCGCTTGTTCCGTAGAAGGCATTGCTTTGGAAGGTGGTTATTCCTGTGGGAAGCACAATTTCTGTTATGCCCGAGCAGCCGTATAATGCCTGAGTACCAATTAAATTTACTCTGGGAAGAGTTATGCTTGTAAGGGAATTAGCGCCCTTAAAAGCGTAATTAGGGATATTACCGCCCAAGACTATAACAGTCTTTAACGACAAGGGAAGCTGATATGAAGTGGTTTGGGTTACGCCGTAAGTGAGGCCGGAAACCGCGGTATTGCCGAAAATGTAGCCCAAAGTATTGCTGTCCGTAGGAGTGTTGCCGAGGAAAGCAAGGGTCAATTTTTCAAGCGCGGTACAGCCGCCGAACGAAGATGCGCCCATATTTGTTACCGTTGTGGGAATAGCAACTTCTGCAAGCGAGGTACAGTTCATAAACGCGTTAGGGTTTATTGTTGTAAGCGCGGTGCCGAAGTCAATAGTTGAAAGTGTGCTTGCGCCTTGGAAAGCGCCCGTGCCGATACTTGTTACTGCGGCAAGGGTAATTGTTGAAAGTGATGTGTTGTTTTGGAAAGCGTAGTTACCGATTGTGGTTACGCCGTTTTTAATTTCCAAAGTTGCAAGCGAAGTACAGCCAAAGAACGCATAGGTATCAATTACACCCGATGCCGAGCCGTTGACTGTAAGGAATTTAAGATTTGCACAATTTTGGAATGCACGAGTACCTATTTTGGTCATCGTGTTGGGAATTGTGAGGTTGACAAAATGGTTGTAACCATAGAATGCATAGGGCTGCACGGTCGAAAGCGAAGCCACGCCCTTTAAATCGGTTACTAAGCCGTTGTTAAGGTACAGACCTGCCACTCCGTTTGCAAGAGGGTTAGAAGTCTGTGTGTTGTTGAAATTGATATTGGAACACCAATGCAAAAGATTAGTTATATATACTTCTCTAACGTTTGTACAACCGGTAAAAGTGTTTGCACCTATGCTGGTAAGTATTGAACCGAAGCTTAATTCAGTCAATGACGAACAGTTGGTAAATACATAAGTGGATATAGTAGATACCGTATTAGGCACATTGAACGCCTCGAGAGAGCTACAGTTATAGAACGCGTAATCATTGATTACGGTTACTCCGGTTGTAGGGAATGCTATTTTGGTAAGCATTGAGCAGCCGTAGAACGAACCGTACATTATAGCAGCTCTGTTGCCGGTTATAGTTACTTCTCTCAAAGTTGAAGGGATATAATACGTTGCGGTGTGGCTCGATGAAGAACTCCACTTCTGCGCTACTGCCGTTCCGCCCGTATAACTTATCGTGCCGAAAATGTAGCCGAAAAGCGAGTTTGCCGAAGCACCCACCGTTGCGTTTTGTCCTACAAACGGCAGAGACAACGATACAAGGTTTGTACAGCCGCCGAAAGCGCCTATTCCTATACTTGTAACCGCAGTGGGAACAACTGCGCTTGTTATTTCAAGCGTGTTAAATGCGTATTCAGCAATTACATAAGTCGTTGCGCCGCCCAAGTTTGCTGAAGCTTGAGAAGCTGTAGGAAGAACAAGATTCTTTTCATTGCCGATATATCCGAAGAGATACCATACATTACCTTCACGCGTGAACTGATAGCCGTTGAACGTTACCACGGTCGAGCCGGTGCCGCCATCTTCTGTAACATATACAAATCTTGCATATGCGGCAATGAAACCGTTTGTTTCGCTACCTCTAACTATATTAAGGCGCGTAGGCGTAGGGGTTGAACCTGACGCAGGACCCGAAAGGTCATAAACTGTAGTTACGTTCGTACAGTTTTTGAATGCGTTAGCTTCAATAGTTCTTACATTGTCATAGACATAAATGGTTCTAATAGAAGTACAACCGTAGAATGAATAATTCTTGATTGTCGCTACCATGTCTATATACAGGGTTGAAATAAGCTCATCGTTGAGATAAAGCTTGCCTGCATACACCAACGGGTTGGAATACTCGTTACCAAACGTGGTATTGCCCATCCAGTTTTCAACCGAAGATATGCTTAACCCTTCGTTTATGTTATTACAGTTCAAAAATGCGTTTGCTGCAATATTGAGCCCGGCACCGTTATCAATTGTTACTTTTGACAATCTTTTATTGTTTTCGAATGCATTGCTCTGAATCGAAGTCAAGCTGCCGGGAAGCTCTATAGTTTCAAGAACAGTATTTCTAAACGCATATGAACCTATAGTTCTGAGCGCATTGCCGAAATAAACCGTTTTAAGCGAAGCACAATTGTCAAACGCATAAGTATTGATTGTTGTTATGTCATCTGCAAAATCTACGCTTGTAAGATGGTTATAATATGTGAAAGCATAGCTTGAAACCGTTGAAGTACCCGTTATATTGAGTTCGGTAGCAGGTGTGTCACTATTTCCTATATATAAATAAGCCTCGTTGCCGTTGAAGGGGCTTGCAGTTGCCGAACCGAATGAGATCGAGCTATAATTAGCCAAGCTGTTGATATGTATTTCTTTAAGTGCGGAACAGCCGCGGAAAACGTCTTGATTTATCGTTCTCAATGTATCGGGCAACGTAATTTTTTCAAGCATAGTGCAGTTGTAGAACGCACCGTAGCTCAATATAGTAGTTGTCGTTATAGTGAGAGTCTTAAGTCCGGAAGGAATATAGAACGTTCTTGAATTGGAGGAGCTGTTGGTCTGCTGCGTTATTGCCGTGCCGCCTTCATAAGAAGAAGTACCAAATATGAAACCAAATAAGCTGTTAACACTGGTATTTGATGATGTTAAACGCGAATTACCGATAATAGGCAAAGTCATTTCGGTAATACCGCTACAATGCGAGAAGGCAGAATCACCAATACTCGAAGTTGTGCTTCCTATAATTACTTTTTCAATAGATGAACAGCCATAGAACGCATATGTTCCTATTGAGGAAGCGTTCGGTACATTTATATCACCAAGATTGACACAATTATAGAACGCGTAATTACCTATAGACGATACGCTTGTAGGAATAGTTATATTTGTAATTTTGTCATAGCCATAAAAAGCATAATTACTTATTTTGGTTGCAGTTGTCAAAGTTACATTTGTTACAAGTGCGTCATTGAGGTACAAGTTGTGCGCAAATGTCAAGGGATTTGCATTTGCATCGGAGAATGTAATCTTTGCCCAAGCATTTATATCGCTTATATAAACACCGGTAAGAGCCGTACAACCAGTAAATACCGCACTACCAAAAGTTGTTACACCCTGAGGAAGAATTATTTTATTCAGGTTAGAACAATTTTGGAAAGCGCTTGTGTTAATAGACGTAAAATAAGCAGGTATCTCTACTTCTGTAATTCCCGTACATCCAAAAAATGCCTTATCGTATATAGTAGCATAATTATACGCTCTTTCAGGAAGCGTAATTTCTTCAATCATGCTGCAATTATAGAATGCTCCGTACAAAATGTTACCGCCGGTTACTGTTACAGTTGTAAGTCCAGTGGGAATATAGTAGTTTACAGAGTTATTTGAGGAGTTATAAATTTGATTTATCTGACGACCGCCCGTATAGCTACTAGCGCCGAATATATAACCGAACACCGTTGTCGTTGAAGGAGACGTCGCAGTTTTTACATAACCTACAAACGGAATTGTTAAATTGGTAATATTTGAACAGCCGCGTAATGTCGAATCGTAGATATAATTAACGCCGTCCTCAATTATTACTTCCGTGAGCATTGTCATATTTGATAATGCGCCGTAATTTAATCTTACGTTTGCCGCTGTGTTTCCCGTAATTGTAAGTTTTTTCAAAGTTGACGGGATATAATATTTCGCAGAAGCACTCGAACTATAATATTGACTGATTTCCGTTCCGTCAACATAGTAAGTAGATCCGAAAATCCAACCGAACAGCGTTGAAGCCGTATCAGAGTTTGAGGCAGAAGTTGCGCTTGCCGAGGAACCGACAAAAGGCAATGTCATCTCAGCAACGGAAGTACAGCCTGCAAAAGCACCCTTACCTATTGTTGTTACTTCTTTACCGATATGTACGGAAGTTAACGAGTTACATTTATTAAATGCAGAGTCCTTAATTGTTTTGGTTTGATTTGCCGCAGTACTGTCGGGAACAGTTATAGCGGTAATGCTGGTACATTCTTCAAACGCATGTTCGTCAATTAAAGTGACCGAAGTAGGGATTGCCGGATTAGTAAGATTTGTACATCCGTTAAACGCAGAAAAACCGATAGTTTTTACAGTACCGGGAATTGTGATTTTTTGAAGTTTTGTATAATGATAGAAGGCAAAATTATTTATAACTGTAGCAGTTGTCAGCGTAGCGTTTACAACCTCGGTATTATTAAGACGAAGCGAATTTGCTACCGATAAAGGGTTAGCCGACGCATTTGCAAATTGAATAGCTACCCATGCATTTAAATCTGTAATCAATACAGCGCTCAATGTTGTAACATTGTTAAACGCACCTTCGCCAATTTGCTTAATGCTTGAAGGTATGCTAATGCTTGTGATAGCCGTTCTTACAAACGCAGAAGCACCTATTGACGTTATACCGTTATCAATAGAAATATTTGTGAGTGCACTACAACCCTGGAAAGCTCTTTCTCCAATAGAAGTTACGTTAGCACCGACAAATACGCTTGTAATATATCTGCAACCATAAAAAGCACCGAAATGCACGGTACCGCCGGTAATTCTTACCGATGTCAATTTGTTGGGAATATAGTATCTTGCGGTGCTGCTTCCGTTATAATACTGCGTTATAGACGTAGCGCCGGTATAGCTTGTAGTACCGAATATGTAACCGAACAAAGTCGACGCCGAAGCCGAGGTCGCCGTAGCCGAGCCGCCGACGAAGGGAAGCGCGATTGTAACCATTGTCGAACATCCCGAGAAAGCGCCGGCGTTAATCGACGTAACGGAATTGGGTATAGCGACAGCAAAGTCGACTTTAATTTCGCTGTTACTTGTAGGTGTTACGCCACCCGACGCAAGCTTTGCAAAACCCTGAGCGCTGATGCCCGACAATACGTTGCCGGAAATAACGAAGTCTCCTATTTGATTCAACTGAACGGGCGTAGCGCGCGACGAATCTGCCGCGAGCGAAAGCTCGTAGTCTACTCCGTTATTATTTTCATCCGAACGAGCTTCCGCCTGAGCGTAAGCCATACCGTTCGAATTCACAGAATTTCTGTTGAAGTAAACCGCTAACGCCGAAGTCAGCGTAGCAGCAAGCGTTACGAAAAGAATCGTAACCCACAAAAGATTTAATCTGTGTAATTTTCTAAAGTTTCTCATAAAAATGCCTCATAAAACTTAGATTTTTTTCAAATGTTAATTTTTACATGGAGAGCTTAACGTCATAGTACGCAACTCTACCATATAATTATACATTATTTATTATAATACATTCCCTCAATTTGTCAAGACAATAAATTCTATTATTTTAAAATTAATAATTTTTTCTGTGTAAAGTTTTTCCAAGCTGAAAAATATTTAGCAATTTGCACAAAAAATAAATTTAAACTGTTCGACATTTTCATTTATTTAACAACAAAAAACGCAGACGTTTTGTCCGCGTTTTTTTACTGTTTTTTGTGCTAACTTTTTTTGCTTATATAATAAAGTTTAGAACATCTCTATGCAGGCGTCGCGCTCGGCGCCTACCGAGACGTATTTTATTTTACACTCGCAAAGCTTTTCCAAAAGCGCTATGTAGTCGAGAGCTTCCTTGGGCAAATCCTCTTTTTTTCTGCACTTGGAAATATCCCTGTTCCAGCCCTTGACTTTTTCGAAAACCGGCTTGCATTCATCGAGCACGTCGGTAAAGGGGAACTCGTCTATTCTCTCCCCGTTTAAAAGATAATGGGTACAAATTTCAATCTCCTTATATCCGTCCAAAACATCGAGTTTTGTAAGCGCGATTTCGTCCGCCCCCTGGCAACGTATGCCGTAGCGTGAAGCCACCACGTCAAAAGGTCCCACTCTTCTCGGTCTGCCCGTTGCCGCGCCGTACTCTCCTCCGAGTTCGCGAAGCTTTTCCGCCTTTTCCCCGAAGTACTCGCAAGTAAAAGGACCTGCGCCGACGCAACTTGAATATGCCTTCATTATGCCTATCGAATTGTCTAGTTTGAGATTGGGCACGCCTGCGCCGATGGGCGCGTACGCCGCTATTGTAGACGACGAAGAAGTATAGGGAACAATACCGAAGTCGATATCCCTTAGAGCGCCGAGCTGAGCTTCGAACATAATGTTTTTGCCCTGCTTGTTTGCGTTATTGAGATAAATTCCCGTATCGGTTACGTATTTTGCAAGCGGCTTTCCGTAAGTTTCAAAATACTCGATCATCGCATCGACCGTCACAGGCTGGAAGCCGTAAGCTTTGATAACCATATTCTTCCATTCCACAATGTCGGGCAAACGCTTATACAGCAACGCCGTATTCAAAAGTTCTCCCATTCTGAACGCCTTTTTCATATACTTGTCGGCATAGATAGGAGCAATACCGCGACGGGTAGAGCCGTAAGGCTTACCGGTGGCTTTTGTCAGCCTGTCCTCCTCCATTTCGTCCTGCAAGACGTTGTACGGCATTGTGATTATAGCCTTATCGCTGATTTTGAGGTTATCGGGAGAGATTGTTATACCTCCCTCACGAAGTCTTTCTATTTCACAGCAAAGGTGTTTGATATCTATTACCATACCGCAGCCGAGCACGTTTACCACGTTTTCCCTGAGTATGCCCGAGGGTAAAAGGTTTAAAATAAACCTGCCTCTCTCGTTGATGACGGTGTGACCGGCGTTGTTGCCGCCCTGATAACGGCAAACTATGTCGAATTTCTCGGATAATAAATCGACCATTCTGCCCTTGCCTTCGTCACCCCAGTTGATTCCGCAAATACTTGTAAGCATTTTGTTTTTATTTCCCACCGTTAAATTATTTTCGTCTATAGTATAATATTTTAAAGCCCGATAGTCAAGTTATTTTGTTTCGAAATTCTGTTCGCCGACTATCGACGCAAGATACTGAGAAATTTCCGCCTCGTCGTCGGTTTCGCAGACAAAGGTCAAAGTATCTCCGCTTTTAAGCACGGTTTCTCCGTCGGGAACGGACAGTTCCCCCTCGACGGACACTATCGATACGATAAGTCCGTTAGCAGGCCATGTAATTTCGCGCACGGGTTTTTCGGCGGCTTTACTGCCGGAAAGCACCTTCGCAGTCCAGGTAATCTTTGTAAAGTTTTTATAAATCTTTTCTTCGGCAATAAACCCTTCAAGACTCTTTTCGTAGATTGCGTCCGTTTTGAACAGCATACCGACAATAAGCCCTATGGCAATGCCGATGATTGCGGGAAGAAAATTCACAAACTGCCCCGTAAGCTCAAATACCATTACGATACCGGTAATAGGAGCTTTGACAACGCAGGTAAAGAAGGTTGCCATACAGATTATGACAAAGTAGTCGCTTACCGCGCCGCTCATGCCCAAGCCTTGAAACAGCACCGACATAAGCGCGCCGCAGCCTGCGCCTATTGACAGCATGGGTATAAACACGCCGCATGGTATTCCGCAGCTCATTGACATTACCGAGAGAATAAACCTGCATATGAGCACAACTACGAGGCTGCCTACAAGCCCGATTTCAAACACCTGCTCAACGGTAATTTCCCCGGAACCGCCCGTAGCGATTGAATGAATGAAGGAATGCCCCCCTCCGATAGAGTACAAAGTTATCAGTCCGAACGCGCCGGCAAGCACGAACGGAATTATATATTTGCCCGTTTTATTGAGAAAAGTTATGCGCTTGAATACTTTTTTAAGCCCGAACACAGAGTGATAAAACCCGACGCCCAAAAGCGAAGTAATTATCGCGGCAATGACGAGATATAGATAAGCCATACCGTCGAAGTCGTGAAAAACAAAGCCCTCGAAGGCAAAGCCCACACCGAACTCGTATCCGCCGAGGCTGAGCGCAGGACGAATTGCATTTCGAGTGACAAGCGAAACTATTACACTGATTGTTGCGCATATGAACACTTGCGGAGAAAACGAACGAAAGGCTTCTTCCAGAGCAAACACGACGCCCGTAATGGGAGCGTTGAACGCAACGGCAAGACCCGAGCTTGCGCCCGAAGCTATCTGCAATCTTTTCGTCATATGATTGCGCTTTAACAGCGTGCCCGTAGCCGCACCGCAGCAGCCGCCTATTTCAAGCGAAGGTCCCTCGGCGCCTGCAGGATAGCCCATAAACACACAGGCAAGCGAAGCGGCAAACATAGAGCACATAGTTACGTACCACTTGAACCTTATTACGCCGCGCGCCGCGCCCTCGATTTGCGGAATACCGCTGCCGCGTATCATAGGAACAAACCGCACTACCGTGCCTATAACTATTGCGCCGGCGGCAAGCCCGACAAACAAAAGCGGAATAAACGCCGGATTTTGCAAGAGCAACGCGTAGTAGTTGGTTGCGGTTTTTTCTCCCAAAGACATACAAATGTTGTACAGCGTGACGACAACCCCGGCAAAAAGTCCCGTAATGACGCTCATACAAAACAGATTGAGCGCGTTATCCAAAAACAACTTCCAATTCTTTTTCATACGGTTTTAAATTATAGCACTTAAAATTTGTTTTGTAAACACAAAATTCCAACTAATCGGTTTTATGCGTTATAAAAATAATCCGCGCGGCTTTACTGCCGCGCGGTCGCTTTTTATTTTACTCCGTAAAGTATGTCGTAGTACGAGGGATAGGGCCAATAATCCGACGAAGTCAAAGTTTCCATTTCGTCGACGTACTTTCTTATCTCCTCCATATCGGGAATAATTATATGCGCCATAGCCTTTGACGCCTCTATAACCTTTTCCTGGTCGATTTCCTTTAAATGCTTTTCAAGCCTCGAAATAGCCGCGCTCGTCTTGTCGTTTAATTCCGAAAGCTTCTTTACAAGCTTTTTCTCCGTTTCGCAGGGTATGCCCTCGAACGCCGCCTGTTTTGAAGCAACGTTCTGACACAGCTCCGCAATAAAGCAGGAAACTGCAGGTATGACGTCGCGCTTTGCCATTTCAACCATAGTCAAAGCCTCGATATTGATAATTTTTGTATAATTTTCAAGCCTTATGTTGGCGCGCGCAACCGCCTCTTGACGGGTATATACGCCCTGTCTTACAAAGACGTCGATATTTTTGTCCTCTAAGAGAACGGGTACCGCGTCGGCGGTATTTTTGTTGTTCAACAGTCCGCGCTTTTTAGCTTCGGGCTCCCACTCGGGGCCGTAGCCGTCGTGGTTGAAAATAATTCTGTAATGCTTTTTAAGCTCGCGCGCGATAATTGCGTTTGCCGCGCTTTCGACGTCCGTTACGTTTTCAAGCTCGTCCGCAAAATCCGACAACGCGTCGGCAACAATGGCGTTTAGTCCGATATTCGCGTCGGCAACGTTTGCCTGCGAGCCGAGCATTCTGAACTCGAACTTATTGCCCGTAAAAGCGAAAGGTGAAGTTCTGTTTCTGTCAGTGGCGTCCTTGGGGAAAATGGGTGACTCGGGAACGCCTATCGAACCCTTTGCCGTCTTGCTGGGGACGTAGTTTTCGCCCTTGACTATGCTGTCGACGAGCGCGCCGAGCTGATCGCCGAGATATACCGAAATAATTGCCGGAGGAGCTTCGTCCGCACCCAATCTGTGGTCGTTGCCCGCCGAAGCAACGAAAGCGCGCAGTATGCCCTGATAGTCGTCGACCGCCTTGATAACGGCAGTGAGAACAAGCATAAAAAGCGTGTTTGTTTCGGGGGTTTTTCCGGGCTTTAACAAATTTAAACCGCTGTCGGTAGAAATAGACCAGTTGTTGTGTTTGCCGCTTCCGTTTATTCCTTTGAACGGCTTTTCGTGCAACAGGCATACAAGACCGTGCCGACGGGCAACCTTCTTCATAAGCTCCATTGTGAGCATGTTCATATCTACCGCGGTATTTGTGGAGGAATATACGGGCGCCATTTCGTGCTGTGCCGGCGCAACTTCATTGTGCTTTGTCTTTGAAAGTATGCCGTAGCTCCAAAGCTCTTCGTCCAAGTCGCGCATATATTCCGCAATTTTAGGTTTCAATACTCCGAAGTAGTGGTCCTCTAGTTCTTGACCGCGCGTGACGGGCGTGCCGAACAGCGTTCTGCCCGTAAGCACCAAATCCTTTCTGCCGTAGTACTCGTCCTCGGGAATAAGGAAATATTCCTGCTCGGGTCCCACTTCGCACACGACTTTTTTGCAATCGATACCGAAACATTTCAAAACCCGCTTAGCCTGTTTGTCTAGCGCCGTCATTGAGCGCAACAACGGGGATTTTTTGTCGAGCGTTTCTCCCGTATAAGAGACAAATACCGTGGGTATGTACAGAGTGCCTTCCTTTACGAAAGCCGGAGAAGTCGGGTCCCAAGCAGTGTAGCCCCTTGCCATATGAGTTGCCCTCGAACCGCCGGAGGGGAAGCTGGACGCGTCGGGCTCTCCGACTATCAGGCTTTTGCCCGTGAGCCGCATTATAACCTTGTCGCCGTCGGGCTCGATAAAGCTGTCGTGCTTTTCCGCCGTCAATCCCGTCAGAGGCTGAAACCAATGAGTGTAATGGGTTGCGCCCTTTGACACCGCCCAGTCCTTCATCGCGGCGGCAACCGCGCCTGCTATCGACACGTCAAGCTGTTTGCCCGCCTCGATAGTTTCCCTCAGAGCCGAGTACACCTCTTTGGGCAGAGTTTCTTTCTGTACGGAATCGTTGAAAACATTTTTGCCGAACATTTCGGGAAGTTTCATCTCTCACCTCGAAAAATAATTAAAACGCAAACAATTGAAATTTTGCATGCGCGTTTATTTGCGATTTTATTATAAATAAAAAACCGCACATTGTCAAACTAATGCGCGATTTTATTACATTAAGGTTTTTTATGTTGGTTACAAACACAACTTATATTAATTTCTGTCCTCTATTATTTTCTGTCATCGAAGTTACCGGGTTTTATGAGATGCGAGTTTTTAATGTCGTTGCGCATCTGCGTCGGCTCTTCCGCAATTATGCCGCGCTGCAACTTGTCGTAGCCGTGGCGCTTGCGTATTTCATCAACGCATTTTTCGACGCGCGACAGTTTTACGTACTTGCCGTAAGTTTCGTCAAGAGTAATTTGCGACAATCCGTTATCAAACCCCGAAACCGTCACGCCCATAGCCCGAACTTTGAACGGCTGCCGCACGTTCGACTTGAATAGCTCGAAGGCATGATTAGCTATTTCGCTGCACAGCGCAGTGTGCCGTACTTTTTTCTGCACCGAAAAATCGGTTAAATCGGCGTACCTTACCCAGAGATGAACGGTGTCCGCAAGCCCCTGCTCGGTTTCCCTAAGTCTTGCGGCAACGCTTTCGGCAAGCACATACAGCAAACGTTCGACGCGTTCAAGACTTGTTACGTCGTCGGGATAAGTGCAGGAATTGCCTATCGACTTATACTCGCGCCGCTCGTCCATATGCTTGACTTCCTCGTCGTCCTCTCCGCGCGCAAACCTTGAAAGAGTTTCCCCTACCTTGCCGAACACCGAAACGAGATAGTCCCTGTCCGCCGCGGCAAGTTTACCGATAGTTCCAAGCCGCATTGCGCCGAGCTTGCTTTTTGTGGACTTACCTACAAACAGCAAATCTTCGACGGGCAAGCCGTTTACAACCGATTTGAAGTTCAATTTCGATATTACGCTTGTGCCGTCGGGTTTTTTCAAATCCGAGCCGAGCTTTGCAAAAACTTTGTTGAAGGAAACGCCGCAGGAAACGGTAAGCCCAAGCTCGCGCTTTACGGTTTCGCGTATGGTGTCACCGAGAAAGGTAAGATATTCGTCGGTAAAATATTTTTCACCGCAGCACTCCGTCGTCTTGTTTTCAAAGGGAGGAAAAATGAGCGTTGAGTGCGTAATATCCAGCCAGCATTCGTCAATGCCGTAGCTTTCGATGAGGTCGGTATAGCGCGCGTAAATTGCCTTGACCTTACGGGAATAATCCATATATTCCCCGAAATGCGGCGGAACGATAATTATTCCCGGGCACTTTTTTTCAGCCTGCCAAACGGTGTCGCCCGTCTTTACGCCGAAGCGCTTTGCCTCCTCGCTCTTTGCAAGAACTATGCCCTTGCGCTCTTGCTTGCTGCCGCACACGGCAATAGGTTTTCCGCCGAGCTCGGGATTTAAAATCCGCTCGACGGAAGCGTAAAAATTATTCAAATCGGAATGTATTACAATCCTTTCCATACAAGTTGTGTTTAAGCCGCGCCGACAACGTTACCGTCCCTGTCGAGCACTGCGTCCGTGCACCTTATCAAAACGTTTTTACTGCCTGCGCACCAATTTTCGGCTTTTTCTATTTTGAGCCATTCTTCAGCCGTACCGCCGTAACGTATAGCTTTGAGGTTGGGGCAGTTGACAAACGCGTTTATTCCGATAAGCTGCACGTTGGTGCCGAAAATTACCTCTTCGAGGCTACTGAACATAAAGCCCATATATACGCCGTGTTGCGCCGTCATACTGCTTATGCTGGTAATAGTTTCGGGAACGGTAAAGCTGCCCGTTTTAGCTTTGGGGACGAATATAATTTCCGTAAGCGTGCTGTTAAAAAGCACTCCGTCAACCGCTTTGAAATGCTCGTTGCCCTCTTCGACAATTACTCTTTCAAGATTTGTAAATCCTTCGAAAACATACCACACTACTTCCACAACGTCTGCCTTGATTTCAAACTCGGCAACGTCTTTATCGAACCAATACAGCAGTCTGTCCCCGTTGCCCGTTATGCCGTAAAGTCCGTCATCGGTCTTTTTGAAGTTGGGGTTGTCGGAATGTATTTCTATCTCTCCGCTATCCCCCATATCGTTGTAAAGCCTATAAAAATCACCCTCGACAATATTAATCGAGTTATCGTAGAAAGAGCCGAAGCAAGCAAGTCCGAATTCCCTGAAAACTCTGCCAAGCGTCACTTTTTTGAGATTCGAAACATTTGAGAAAGCGCCGTAAGCAACGTATTCGCATGAGTCGGGAACTACGTATTCAAGTGCTGAGCTCGCGGACGGATAACTTACAAGTACGCGCATAGATTTCGTAAACAGCACTCCGTCAACCGAAGTAAACAAAGCGTTATCGGGGTCGACAGTAATGCCCGTCACGTTTCCGCTTAACGCAAAGTCCCAAATAAAGCGCACGGTTTTAGGTATATAAACAGTCTTGTTTTCCGCGCTTTCAAACACGCTTGCCGACGTTTCCTCGCCCTCGGCGTTTCTTGCGCCTACGGCAATTATTTTATAGTTTACCCCGTCATATGCCACGGTTTCAGGTATATTTACATTGCCCGAGCGCGTAGTTGATATCAACTGTACTGCATTGTAGCCGACTACGGCAAAGATCATATTTTCAATTTCGAACGTCTTATTTATGCCCAAACCCGACTCGATATATTCGCTGTCCGAACGCTCGGGAAGGGAATACAAAAAGTGAACGCCCTTATCGTCAACCGTTCCGTCGGGGGTGTCGGGCTTGTGCCTGTCCAAGAAGTTGAACTCGGAAACCGTCTTTTGTCGGTCGTTTACAAGAAAGTAATTATAGGAAATTCCCCACTTGGAAACGGGGGTGTCGTCCCAGGTCAAATCGCACCAATACCAATTGCCGTCGTCAAGCCTGACAAGGTTCCAACTATGTCCGACGTTGTCCGCAATACCCGTAACGCATATGTTTTCGACGCCCGAAACGTTTAAAAGTAGCTGATATGCGCGGGTGTACGCCTCGCATACGCCCCCCGTTTCCTCGAACACGCCGAGGATATTGTGCGCCCAGGCGGCACTTTCGGGCTTGCCGCTCGAGTCACGGGCATAGTCGATTTTTTCTATAATTGCATCGTGGAAGGCAAGCGCTTTGAAATATGCGTTGGCGCCCGTACCGAGCATTGCCGTATATTCTTCGACTTTTGAATAGATAAGTTGATTTTTTTGGCTTCTGTCCGAGCCGTAAGCGTACTCGGTATAGCAGGTCAAAATAATGCGAGAGCTCTTGCCCGTTGCGCTGTCCTTTTCGACCGTTACGCTGTTAGACAGCCAATAGTACAGGGGGTTGTCGTCCTTGAACGTCTTCCACACGCTTACCGCACGCTCGGCTGTAAGTCCCAAATCGGAAAAATCAATTCTCGAAACAATGGTGGGCGCGCCGCCCTCGGTAGCCGCGTCTACGTTGCTGACGTGGAATATACGCGCCTGCTCGTCTATCCTGTTATAGAAAGCCTGTTCGGCATAATACTTGTTTTGTCTGAAATATTCATAGCCGTATTTCGAGTTGTATTTATCGAGCCATTCGAGCGACTGTCCGTTATAGCCGAGCGTTCCGCAATCGACGCATCTGCCGGCTATAATATTGTGACCGTTAGGAGTTTGGTTTCGCGTTTGTTCGGCTCCGCAGGGCACCCACTTGTCACCGCGCAACACATTGTTTTGACAGATGCGAACTTCGGTGTGCTTTGTGCAACTGTCGACAACCGTCTCCCATTCTCCGTAATTGTGTCCGTCAAGAACATGCTCTTCATATTCCCGACGGAAACAGTCTTGACAGACACGCACCTTTATGTACCTGTCGCAGTTTGCGACCCAATCGCTCCACTCCCCGAAGTTATGACCCTTGGCCAACGCGTCCCTGAACTGCACTTCACCGCAAACCTCGCAGACGCGCATTAAAGTGCGCTCGGTACAGGTATCTAAAAAAACCTCCCACTCACCGAAGCTGTGCCCGTCACTTTTTTTGGAGTCGACTTCGACAAAATCGCACTTGGTGCAACCGCGCTGCAACACCACTTCGTCGCAGTCGTCAAACAACTCTTCCCACTGCTCGAAAACGTGACCCGTAGGCTGCGAACTCTGAGTCTGTTCGTTGCCGCAGTCGGCGCAGACGCGCATTTGAATATGTTCGGTACAGGTGTTTACCAAGTCGGTCCATTCACCGTAGTTGTGTTCGTGCGCGCAAGCCGTGATACCCAGCCCTACGCCTGCCGCACATACCGTTGCCAATGCAGCTATTATTGTCTTTCGCAAAATATTCATTTTTTAATTCCTTAACCGTACTTTTTCAAGTTTATTATATCACTGTATTTTAAAAAATGCAAAATAAAGAACTATATATTTTATATGGTAAGTTTTTCTACCGTCTTGTCCAATACTTCAAAATAATTTTTAAATGTTTTCGAGCAGACCTCGGCGTTTTCTATTACCAAACCGTCGCAGCGCAGACCCGTTATCGCAAAGCTCATTGCAACCCTGTGGTCCCCGAAAGTGTCTATCGTTGCCGCGCGCGGCTGCGAGGGATAAATTTTAATTGCGTCGGCGCGCTCGTCGCACCTTACCCCCATTGCCGTAAGATTTTTGTTTATTGCCGCTATCCTGTCGCACTCCTGTCCGCGGATATGCGCCACGTTACAAATTTCGGTAGGCTTGTCCAAATATGGCGCTATTGCCGCAAGAGTCAGAGCTTGATCAGAAAATCCGCCCATATCGACCCTGCCGCCGTTGAAGGATTTTAAAAGCTCGATAAACTTTATATCCCCCTGCATACTGTCAAAAGATATGCCCTTTACGCTTATTTCCGTGCCGAGAATTTTATTTATTGCGTAAAAATATGCTGCGGCGGAAACGTCGGGCTCGACGGCGTAAGTTCTGCCAAAGTAACCGCCTCCGACGGTATAAACGCCGGCCGTATCAAAAACTTCCGCGCCGAACTTTTTCATCATTTTAACCGTCATATCGACGTAATTTAAACTGTGATTTCCGCATACTTCGACGGTAACGGGACTGCTTGCACATACCGAGGAAATTAGCAGCGCCGACAAAAACTGACTGCTGCCCGTAATGTCGACGTCAAGCTTGCAAACGGGGTTTGAAGTGCCCTCGATAATAAACGGATAACAGTTTTCCTGCCCGAGAAAAGTAAACTTTGCGCCCAACCTTTTAAGTGCGGCAATCAGCGGCGCAACGGGGCGTTTTAGCATTTGTTTCGAGCACTCGAGCAAAAACTCACCCTGTTGAAACGCCAAAAACGCAGGCAAAAACCTTGCCGCCGTGCCGGCGCTGCCGACGTTTATTTTTGCAGAGCTTTGCTTTAATTTACCGCCGCAGCCGCGTATCTTTAAGCCGTCCCCCTCACGGGTAACGCCTATGCCGAGCTTTACAATACAGTCCAAAAAAGTTTGACAGTCATCGGAATACTGCACGCCCGTAAGCGTGCTTTCTCCGTTTGCGATTGCCGAAATTAAAAGAGCACGCGCGGTTATGCTTTTAGAGCCGGGAACGCAGACTTCTATTTTATTATTGTTCGTCTTTTGGTAGATATTTCGAGGCAGGTAGTTCACAGCGCTTTTCTCCGCCTTATTAAGTCGCCCGCGTCGAGAGCGTACGGGCATTTGATTTTATAGTGTTCCTGGACCAACTTGCAGTCGTCCACGCGCTCACCCGTGGATAAATACGCCTCTTCAAGCGTAAAACTCTTTAAAAAGTTATCTGTAGGAGAAAGCACTTCCAACACGTCACCGCACTTAAAGCGGGTGCGCATTTCCAAGGTTACAAGCCCCCCGTCGCAGCCCAATACGTTGCCTATGTAGTCGCAGTCGCCCTTTGTTTGGCTATCGTCGTAATTTACAGTTTTATTGTTGTTGCCGAACGCATACGCCGTGGTATAGTCGCGGTGCGCCGCTGTCAAAAGCTCGCGCTCGACAACTTGACTGTATCCGCCGTCAATACACCGTCTGTACGCGTTTATCACCGTTGCAAGGTAATACTCGGACTTCATTCTGCCCTCGATTTTAAAGGAACAAACGCCTGCGTTCGCAAGCTTTTCGAGGTGCGCGCTCATATTCAAGTCCTTCGAATTGAGAATATATGTGCCCCTTTCGTCCTGCTGCATTTGCATAGCTCCGCCGCTTGAATCGTCAAATTTGCTTATAGCGTACTTCCACCTGCAAGCCTGAACGCACTCTCCGCGGTTACTTTCCCTGCCCGTCAAATAATTTGAAAGCAGGCATCTGCCCGAGTAGGATATGCACATTGCGCCGTGGACGAAAGCTTCAAGCTCGATTTCGGGAACAAAGCTATGAATTTCCTCTATCTCAAAAAGCGACAGCTCGCGGGCAAGAACTACGCGCGTTGCCCCCTGCTCTTTCCAGAATTTGACCGCATATTTGTTGGTCAGGTTGGCTTGCGTGGATATGTGAATATCCAGCTTGGGCGCGCTCTTTTTGGCGGCGGCAAATACTCCGCTGTCGGAAATAATAGCCGCGTCCACCCCCGAATTTTGAAGAAATTCGAAGTAGTCCTCCAAAAGCGGCATATCGGCGTTGCGCGCAAATACGTTGGCCGTAACGTAAAGTTTTTTACCCAATGAATGGGCAAGTTCGACCGACTGAGCAATCTCTTCGCGCGTAAAATTGTCGGCAAAAGAGCGCAAAGAAAAATCTTTGCCCCCGATATATGCCGCGTCCGCACCGAAATACAGCGCGCATTTAAGTTTTGAAAAGTTGCCGCAAGGCGCCAATAATTCAACGTTTTTCATTGGATTTTACACTCATAGCAATGCCGTTGCCGACGTCGAGAATTGTAGTTTTCAGCTCGCAATCGTGCGTTACGGCGTCTATATATTCGCGTATATGCTCTACAAGCATTCTGCGCTTTTTGGGAACTTCCGCCTCGCCCGTAACGTAGCCGAAAAGCAATACGTCGTCGGCAAGCAAAGTGCCGCCGGGCTTTAAAAGCCGTTTGAGCCGAGGTAGATATTTTATATACTGCACCTTTGCGCAATCCATAAAAATAAGGTCGAAGCAGCCGTCGAGTTTCTCTATCTCTTGCCCGGCGTCGCCGAGTATTAAATTTACTCTGCCGTCAAATCCCAGACCTTTGAAATTTCGAGCGGCGGAATTATAAAAATCCTGCTCGCGTTCTATTGTGGTAAGATGAGCATTCGGGCATATTTCAAGCATAGTTGCGCCCGAAACGCCGACCGCAGTGCCGAGCTCAAGGATTTTTTTGGGCTGCAACGCCGTAACCAAAGTGCTTAAAAAACACAAAGTTTCGTCGTCTGCAACGGGTATTTCAAGCTTAAAAGCCGCCTCGCGTAATTCCTGAATTTTGACGCTTATTCGAGGTGTATTGAACTGCGCCGTGGGAGTTACTCTTTCGGCTTCTCCCGTATTTTTATGTGCATATGAAAAAGTTTGCATAGCTTTATAACGCTTTGTTTATATTTCCACGACTACGGGCACAACCATGGGGGACTGCTTTGTCTTTTTCAAAAGATAATTGCGAAGCGCGCGCTTTATAACGCGCTTTAACTCGTCGCAGGTGCCGCGCGACAAATCGTAACCTTCGATTGCGCGATAGATGACTTCGCGCATTTCTCTGTTATAGTCGCGGTGAAAGTCGAAAACAAATCCGCGTGAATTTATGGTGGGTTCTCCGATAACTTCTCCGTTGGAAACAGCGATAGATACGATGAAAAGTCCCTCTTCGGAGAGCTGACGTCTGTCCTCGATAACGGTGCTCGCTTTTTCGCTTTCTATACCCTCACCGTCGATAAGGCGCGAACCCGAAACTACGCTTGCAGCTTTGCGCATACCTTTTGACGTCACTTCGATACAGTCGCCTATGTCGGGAACGAGAATGCGCTGTTCGGGCATACCCAGCTCCTCGGCAAGCTGACCGTGTTTTTTTAGGTGACGGTACTCGCCGTGGACCGGAATAAAGTATTTGGGTTTTAAAAGGCTGTGCATAATTTTATGCTCTTCACGGCAGGCGTGACCCGAAACGTGAATGTTTTGCAGGCTTTCGTAAACTACGTCGGCGCCCTTTCTGTACAGATTGTTTATTACCCTGTATACAAGTTTTTCGTTGCCGGGAATGGGTGAAGCCGAGATGATTACCGTGTCGTTTGCGCCGACTGTAACCGACGGGTTGTCCCCGTTAGCCATGCGCGTCAACGCGCTCATAGGTTCCCCCTGACTGCCCGTCGATACGACTACGATTTCGCTGTCGCGCATATTTTTTATCTTTGAAACGTCCACCAAGACATTGTCGGGAATTTTTATTTCACCTATTTTTTCCGCCGCTTCTACTACGTTTAGCATACTTCTGCCCGACAACGCGACTTTGCGCCTGTATTTTACCGCAAGGTCGATTATCTGTTGAAGCCTGTGCACGTTGGAAGCAAACGTTGCGATTATTATGCGACGCCTGATATTTTCGTCAAAAAGTCTGTCGAGGGTGGTGCCGACCGTCGTTTCGCTCATCGTATAGCCAGGGCGCTCGATATTGGTGCTTTCACCCATATACAGCAACACGCCGTTCGCGCCGAGTTCGCTTATCGTTTTCAAGTCGATTGGCTCCCCGGCAACGGGCGTTAAATCAATTTTATAGTCGCCGCTGTGGAATATTACGCCCTGCGGCGTGGATATTGCGTATGCAAGCGAACCGGCTATAGAATGGTTGACGTTTATTGCGCGTACCTTAAAACAACCAAGGCTTAAAACCTGACCGGGTGTTACGGTCACTTCTTTTACATCGTTCAAACGATGTTCGCGCAGTTTATTGTCGACAAGCGCAAGCGTAAGTTTGGTGCCTATGACGGGCACTTTCAATTCCTTTAATAAATAGGGTACGCCGCCGATATGGTCCTCGTGCCCGTGAGTTAGAATTAACGCGCGTATCTTTTTGGCGTTTTCCAAAAGGTAGGTTATGTCGGGAACAATGAGGTCAAAGCCGGGCGTTTCTTCGGTCGGGAATATCGCGCCCGCGTCTATAATTATTATATCTTCGCCGCACTCGATTGCCGTCATATTTTTGCCTATCTCTCCGACGCCGCCCAAGAACACTATTTTTACGGGCTTTCCGCCTTTTTGCCGCCTTTCCTTTTGCGGCTTTACGGCTGCTTCCGAAGCCCTGTTTTCTTTTTCGGGATTCTGCCGTTTTGCCTTTACGGGCTTTTGAGGTTTTGCTCCACTTTTCTTTGGCAGAGCTTCCGTGGGCGACGCACCCGTATTGTTGTTTGCGCCGTTAAACCTGCGTTTAGGCAATTTTTTCGGCTTTTTTATTTGTTCGTTATCCAAAATATTCTCCATTTATAGCTGAAATTATGAATGGGGGTTGAAAACCGTCAACCCCCATATTCATTAATTATCTTTATTTTTCTTTACGTCCTTTACTAATCCGTCCTCGATAAGCTCGGTTATCGTTTCGTAAGGATACATTGCCGCGTAGTCACGTTCGGGTACTTTGAACTTGACGCCGTCGCGCGCTTCCAGCATTTCGTCGATAAGCCTTATGGCTTTTTTAACTCCGCGAGGGCTCATAATCTTTATCATCATAGGTGTACCGCTGAGCGACTTATTGTCCGACACGTCTTTGTGATGGTAAACAGAATACTCGTGGGTTGCGGGGTCGAGCGCAAGATACAAAACGAGTGTCTTTCCGCGGATTTTAAACCGTGCTATTGTTTCTCTGCCCTTGTGGAAACGCTCTGCTCCCCAGGCAATGTTGGAATTGACTCTTCTGTAACTCAACAGCGCACTTCTCACCGCGCCGTAAAATGCCTTTTGTTCGTCAGTGCTCTGGATTATCCTTGCAATAAAGCTGCGGTCATACCTCATCATATTGACAAAGTCCACGCCGCCGGCAAGGTCCTCGCCGTCATACTCTTCTCCGTCCTCATCAACTGTTTTTACAACTGGTACAACTACGGGCGTTATTTTCTTTTCGCTTTTATTTTCGACCGGCGCAACTTCTTCGCGCTTGGGTTCGACAGGAATTTCAACAATCTTGCTTACTTGTTCTTCCTGCTGAGGTTCTTCAACTTCTTCGACTTCTTCGTAAACTACGTCGCTGACTCTTACAAGCGGCTCTTCCCTTTCCTCGGGCTGAACGGTACGCGTATATGCAACGTTGGTTATTGCAATCTCGTCGTTGAGTTTTACGCCGCTTTCCAAAAGAGCTTTTATTTCCGCAATTTCGCGGTCTATATTATTGAAACGTTCTTCGGTGTTTGAATGAATCTTTTCCGATACGCTGTCGGACATTCTGACGATTCCGTCGTCGTCAAGAACTATCTCGTAATCGTTGTCCTGCTGCGACTCGATAAGCTTTTGCGAAATACTGTCGGACATAGCGTCCTGATTTATTACCGACGGCATAGCGCTTATTACCTGTTCGGCAACCTTGTCTGCTATATCGTCTCCGTCAAATTCGGGCAAATAGTTGGAAAGCACAGCTGCCGCCTTATCGGCAATTGCGTCCTCGTTGACGCCGGCAACGGTAATTTTTTCGCTTATGCGCGCAGCCATTTCTTCATAGTCGGGCTGATTTTCCGCCGCGATATCGAGCGCCGAACGCAGCTTTTCGGCAACAGCCGCCGAAATTGCTTCGTAGTCGAGTTTTTCGGTAATTTCTTTGGATATAGACCTGCAACCCTCGTCGTCTACAAGAATTTCAAAGTCCTCGGGTTTGAGCGAACCGACCTTTAATGCTATTGCGTCGGCAAGTTCCTCTTCGTTTACGTCGTAGCCGTTAGCCATAACGGGCGCCGCGACAAATTGAGAACGCGACTCGGGAATGACAACCTTTTCGGAGAGCTTTTGCGCGAGATAGTCGTAGTCAAGGTCGTGCACCTCGGGAATAACGACTTTTTCGGCAACCTTTTGCGCAATGTAGTCGCAATCGGAATCGGCAACGGTAGAATCGACTTTGATTTTTTGAGCAAGCTTATCCGCAAGATAGTCATAGTCGACAGTGCCGTCAAGGCTCTGCACCGACTGAGGAGCGACACCGATTTTTTCGGCAACCTTTTGAGAAAGAAGCTCGTAATCGACCTCTCCCGATTGCTTGGGAGACATGAGCTGTTCGGCAACCTTTGAAGCGATATAGTCGGGAGATACGCTCTCCTGCAAGGGTATTCTCGAAACAACTTTGTCCGCAAGATAGTCCGCGTCGGTATTTCTGCCGTCGGGGAGATAGGAAGAAATTTTATATGCAAGCCTGTCGTAATCGATATCGGTACGAACGGGAGCGACATACGTTTCGCTTCCGCCTTCGACAACCTGAGGGACTGGCATACGGGCAGCCACTTTGTCCGCAAGCAAGTCGTAGTCGAGCTGCACCTCGCGAGTCGGAGCGACGTAAGCCGTTTCCCCCTCTACTGTCTGAGGCACAGGCATACGGGCAGCCACTTTGTCCGCAAGCAAATCATAATCTATTTCCAACGGGCGCGCATCGGAAGGCTGTGCGTCGGGAGCAGGCGCAAGCTTTTCAACGCGCTCGGCAATCGACGAGTAAATACTCTCGTTCTGCATTGCGAGGTATTTAAGTTCACGCTTTAAAGCCCTTATCTCGTCTGCGAGGGATTTTTGTATTACCTCGTTCTGAACGGCTATACGGGGAATGTCCTGTTCTATCGAATCAATCTTTTCCTGCTGTGCCAAAAGCGTATTCAGTTTTCTAAAATTACTACGGCCGTATTTTAAGATTATGTCCGCCTTCTTAATCGGACGTCCTTTATCTGCCATTGTGCCACCTCATCAGAGTTTTTTCCTGAAAAACCACTTAAATTAATAACCAAAATACATCGTTATAGAAAACGACTTATTAACAGTTTACACCATTTTTTTAAAAAAGTAAATATAAATAGCAAAAAATTTTGAATATTTTAAAAAATTTTTTAGTAAAAGAGGCACATATATGCGCCTCAACTTAAAAAACGGGCTTTGAAATAAGCGGTATAAAACCAAAGAGCAAAGTACATAATATTAAAAAATAATGCGGAGAGTATTATGGGCAAAAAGAAAAATAAAATTGTTAAAATTACCGAAGAAGAATATTTCGCATACATTAACGCGCTCAAAAACGACGGCGGCTGCGGTGTTCCCGACAAAAACAATTGTATCGGTCGCGCAAAGAGAGAAAACGACAGCGACAACAATAAAAGCAATTAAATTGTTAAAAGCGAGAGCAAAACTCTCGCTTTTATGTTACAACCACGACACACGGGTCTTAAATTTAAAAAAACCGCATACCGCCCGTTGCATATTATTGTATGCAACGGGCGGTACATTTTGACATAAGGTTTTAAAGAATTATACAGATAACTCCTCCCTTGCCCTCGTTTACTATTCTCGTAATGGCGCGGCGCATTTTGGTTTTGGTGTCGTCGCGCATTCCGCCAACCTTGCCCGCAAGCCCTTCCTTTACCATACCGCGAAGGGATTTTCCGAACACGTTGGTGTCCCACATATCGTCGGGATTTTTTTCAAAGCCCGACATCATTCCCTGAACTATGCTTTCGCTTTGAGCGGCGTTGCCCATAATGGGGCTTACCTCTCCCGTTACGTCTATTTTAACTATATGATAGCTGGGTGCGGTTGCGCGCAGTTTTATGCCGACGCTTCCGCCCTGGCGCACAAGTTTGGGCGCTTCAAGGCTCATATCGTCGTCGTCCGGTTTGACGATGCCGTAGCCGTTTACCCGAGCGCATTCCAAGGCGTCCTTTACCTTATCAAAGCCGCGCTTTGCTTCCGACGTCAAAGACACATAGCGCATAAGCGTAAACTCGTCCTTGATTTCGTCGCCGGCAATTTCGGAGAGCATATCGAAAAATACCCCGTCGTTTACGTTGACACAGAGCTTAGCCCTGCCGTCGGAAAGGCTCAAAGAAGTGGAAATTTCTCCCTTCCAGAATTTGCAGTCCTGCATCATAGTGTCGAACCGCGAACAGTCTTTCATACGGCATATATCGGGTGCAATCGCTTTAACTTTGTCGAAAAGCTCCGAAAGCGCCGAGCTTTCGCGCGGCAAAAACCGCATCCAATCGGGGATATCGATATCAAAGCAGGTGACGGGAAACTCGAACAATACCGCCTTTAAAATATTCATAAGTGCGGCGGCGTCAAGCTTTTCGCAGTTTGCCGCAATTACGGTAACTCCGTATTTTTTTTCAAGCTCGTCTTTTAATTTTTTAGCCGCGCTCTTTTCGGGGTCGACGCAGTTTAAAACAATGACAAATGGCTTACCCGAGCTTTTGAGCCTTTCGACCGTGCGCTCTTCGGCGTTGACATACCCCTCGCGCTTTATGTCCGAAATACTACCGTCGGTCGTCACAAGAATACCTATGGTGGAATGTTCGGAAATTACCTTATCCGTCCCCAGCTCCGCAGCCTCGGAAAAAGGCAGGGGATTCGCGCTCCAAGGCGTGTTGACAAGACGGGGCTTGCCGTCCTCTTCAAAGCCGTTGGCGCCCTCGGTTATAAAACCCACGCAGTCGGCAAACCTGACGTTCGCCGTTGCATTTTCTATCTTTACCGACGCCGCCTTTGCAGGCACGAACTTGGGTTCGGTAGTCATAATACTCTTGCCCGACGCCGACTGCGGCAATTCGTCAACCATAACGCTTTTGAGGTTTCCGTCCTCCACGTTGGGTATGACGAGTTCGGTCATAAACTTCTTGATAAGAGTTGATTTGCCCGTTCTGACAGGTCCGACAACTCCTATATAAATATCTCCGCCGCTCCTTTCGGCTATGTCCTCGTAAACGTTGTAATCAACCATAATCGCCTCCGCAAAATCTATGTGTATAATAACATATTAAGCTATTTTGCGGTTTAGAACAGGAAATATAAAAACCCTTGCGACTTTAACTGCCGCAAGGGTTTAAAATTATTCTACAACGTCCTTAAAAAACTCGAACATTTCCTCTCTGTTATCGAAGTCGGCTATGTATGCGATATTGCCCATTGTGCCCGCAAGAACTTCGGGAATATGTTCAACTGCCATAAGTTTATCGGCATATTTTTGCAAAATATACTGCTCGTCGTGAGTGAAGGTCTTACCGTAACGCCTGCCTGCGTATCCGCAAAGTTTGTTCGTTTTTGCCGAAAGCTGAGTTTTGCCGAACGCTAGCACGTCCGCCCATATCTTATATACATCGGTCGAGTTGGCATAATTTATCATATCGGGAGAACAGCCGCCTGCCGGTCGCATATTGACTTCAAGCGCGCAAATTTCCCCCTTTTTGCCTATGCTTTGGTCGCTAAGCAGCCTGAAAAACTCGAAATGCACAAACCTGTTTTTAACCTTGAACGCCTTTAAAACCTTTCTTCCGGCTTCGCGGATATCTTCATACGGCTGTCCGAGATAGTAGTAACAACTGTTGAGCCCGTCGTTTACGGTGTCCATAAGCGAAGCCGTTTCAACCAAGCCCGATTCGAAAACGGGGTTTCCCTCTCCGTCGACTATTGCGTCATAGGAATTGACCGCGCCGTCTATGTACTCCTCCATAATATAGCCGCTCGGCTTGCCTGCCATAAACGCCTTTAACTCGTCCTCGTTCTTTATGCGGAAAGTCGAGTTTGCGCCCACGCCGTTGTTCGGCTTGACAATGACGGGATAACCCACCTGCCCGATAAATTTTTTGCAGCCGGACAACGTTTTTACAAGATAGTGCCGCGCGACTTTCAAGCCTATTTTTTTGTAGTATTTCTTCATTTCGGACTTGAACTTGACTTTTTTCATATCCCTGACGTGGAAACCCGTAGAAATATTGAACTCCGTCCTTAAAAGCGCGTCGCGCTCCAACCAATACTCGTTGTTGCTTTCGATATACTCTATTTTGCCGTATTTGAATATAAAAAACGCTACGGCGCGATATACTTCGTCATAATTTTCAAGACTGTTTACCCTGTAATACTCGGTCAAGCTACCGCGCAGCTCGTCGGTCAAAAGGTCGTATGCGCAATCACCTATGCCCAGCACGTTGAAGCCGTTGTTTTTTAGTTCGCGGCAAAAGTTTTGATAGTTAGACGGAAAATTGGGGGAGATAAATACAAAATTTCTCATATTAAACAATCCTCTATAAAAGCAAGCAAGTCCTCGCAGACCTGTTCTTTGCAGTCGTCGTTAAGTATTTCGTGGCGGCAGTCGTCGTATAGCGTGACCTCGACGTGCTGCACGCCCGCTCTATGAAATTTGTTTGCGGCTTTTACCACGCCCTTGCCGTAATCTCCGACGGGGTCCTTTTCCCCTGCGACGAAATAGACGGGCAGCTCCTTGGGCACCGATTTAATTACTTTTTTAGAACAAGCCTGTTTTATTATAGAAAACAGAATGAAATATCCATTGTTTGTAAAATCAAAGCCGCACAGCTCATCCGCGCCGTATGCGTCGACGTTTTCGGGATTTTTAGACAGCCAATCGTTTGCAGTGCGCGAGGGCTTGAATTTTTTGTTATACGAACCGAACGCGAGATTTTTAATAAACCTGCTTCTGTTGCGCCAGCCGCAGAAAAACGCGTTCAGGCGCACTAAAAACAGCGCGAAATTTAATGTGATTTTGCTTTTAAAGCCCGAGCCCATAATTATCGCGCCGCGAAACTCGTTGCCGTAGACGGAAATATACTTGCGGCAGAAAAACGAGCCCATACTGTGTCCCATAACGACCCAAGGGAGTTCCCCCGTCTGCGCTTGAACAAGCTTTTTCAGCTCGTGAATGTCCTCGACGGTAATAGAATAGTCGCGTCTGTCGTTGAAGTAGCCGAGGTCGGATTTGTCCTTTACCGACTTGCCGTGACCCAAGTGGTCGTCGGCGCAGACTATAAAGCCGTTGTCGGTAAGAAAGCGTGCAAACGGCGCGTATCTTTCGGCGTACTCGCTCATACCGTGAATTAGCTGCACAACGCCGCGCGCAACGCCTTCGGGGCGCCATATTACCGCGTGAACGGTGTTTTTGCCGTCCTTGGATTGATAAAAAATATGCTCCATAATTTTAAATTACCTTAAATTATTTTACTGAAAGCGAGGCTTGCCATAGCTTCGTATGCTTTTTCGCTCGGATGAAGATGATCGCCGCTATCAAAGCCGTCCGCAAAGCAACAAGCGTTGCGCTTGCCCCTTAAAGCCGCGTCAAAGTCGATACAGTTTTTATGAGCGCGCAGCCAATCGTTGAACTCACTGCGCATATCCTCCCTGAACTGTGCGTAGGTGCGCCAACCGTATATAGGCAACAGCGTGCCGAGATACGCTTTCAAGCCGTATTTTTCGGCAACGTCCAAATAGTATTGTATCCCGTTTTCAAGCTCTTTAACCGTGGGCAAATCGGACATAGGTCTAAAAGGGTTTATATCCGTGCCGACGGGGTGGATTATATCGTTTATGCCCTGCTGTATTATTACCGCTTCCGCGCCGCTTACCGTGGATATTTCCCTCTCGAACCTGTTCTTTCCGCACAGTCCGTAGCTTTGATATTTAAGGCAGTCGTACTCGCGCAAAATGCGCGTGCCGCTTGCCGCACGCCTGACTATTGCCGTGGTGTTGTACGGGTCGTTCATACATTGCATTGCAAGAAAGTCGGGCCAGCTTTGCGAAGTTATCGAGTCACCGTAGCATATTACGGCGCGTTTGTCGTCGTCGGTAAGTAAATCGAGCCCCGTAAGGAAGTAATAAGTATCGACGGAGCGCGTGCGTTCGAGGGGTAAAACCGAGCAAAGCGAACAGTTGCCGACAGAATAAAAACCTTTAGACAGCGGACCTTTTATGACTACCGCCGAACGCATAAGCGTAAATTCCTTTAAATAGATACTGACGGAAACGCTGCCTATGGGCTTTACGCGGAAGTTGATTTCGTCGGAAAAAATTTCTTCCCCTGCGGCAATTGTGACGCTTTCCGCACCGCCGAAAGTGACAAGCCGCGCACCCTGCAAATTAATTTCCCTGTCGGATATTGCCGGGGCAATCGTTACCATTGAAAGCGTTATAGGCTCGGTGCCGCAGAAGTTGGAAAAATGCAACCTTACCGTGTTGCCGCCGAACGCGCATTTTATAGGATACCTAAGCGTAATATCCTTGGCATAAGTTTCGGGTCTGTTTTCGGCAACCGACGTAGCGTTGCCCCAGACTGTTACCCATTTACTCATTTATTTCTCCGAAAAAGACGGTACACCCCGATATATGCCGTGTTTAAAGAAAAAAACGTACCGCCGCAATAAATATGTATTTTTATTATTTTAACATATTTTCATACAATATGCAACATTTATAAGTAAAAAAAACACGGACATTTAAGTCCGCGCTTTTTTACTGTTCTTCCGTTACCGTATCCCGGTGGTTTCTCAAAACAAGACCGCTGCCGGAAATAAGCGGAGAGATAATAAGCCATATTGCCGCAAGCGTAATTATTACATATGCTATAATTGCGCCGACGGAACGGCTACCCATAAATATCCAACCTACAAGGTTGAAATCGAACATGCCGTAAAGTCCCCAATTCAATGCGCCGACAATTACGAGTATATAGGATAAAATGTTTGCAAATATCATAGTTATCTCCTTAAAAGAAGTATGATATTTTCAAAACTTTTTATACCGCTCGATAAATTTTTTCTGTTCGGCGTACTCCTCTATTGCCTGCGACGCATTGCGCTGCGCCTGTTCCGCGTCGGCTTGAGAAATTTCCCCTTTCTCTAACAGCGCCGCACAAAAACTTTTTGCCGCCGTTTCTCCGAGATAGGACGCCCCTTCTCCGCGTATCAGATAGACTGCCGTGTTTAAAACGGCAAAAATATCGTAGAACAGTCCGCGCTTTTTATAATACCTTGCGTCGAGCGAAAACATTTCGGGATAGGTCAAACTGTCGTTGCCGCTGACGGCAAGATGACAAAAAATGCCCGGCTTTGCCTTAAAGCGCGACATAGCCTCGTCGGACATAACCGCCCCGTCGCTTATTTCCATAAGTTTGACGCCGACTATGCTCATTTTGCCGGAAAGCAACTCGAAAATATAGGCAAGTTTACCCAATTTTCCGTTAAAGCCGCAAAAAGTGCGTATGACCGTCAATTTACCGTTCGCACCGAGATATGCCTTTTTGTCGAAAACCTCTTTAAAGCGCACTTTTGAAATTATCGCAAGCGCAATTAACAGCGGAGAAAGTATTATTGCCGCCGCCAAACCGAACACAAAGTCGAGCACGGTTTTGAAAAACAGCCTGTAATTGAGTTGTATTATTATTATTGAGAGCACGCAAATTGCAGTGCATATCACGGCGTAACCCCACGGAGTTGCCAAAAATTCTTCAAACATCGCTTTCACCGCCGAAGAGGCTTTCTAGCCTTGTAAGAACGTCGTCAAGCCCCTGCCTCGTTTCAGAGGAGGTCGCTATTATATTTCCAGAACCGCACTTGTAAATTGCGGCTATATTTGTTACGTTTTTTCGCTGCGCCGCCTTTGAAATTTTATCGGCTTTTGTGGCTATTACAGTAAATGGTATAAGATGATAATACAAAAACTCTATCATCTGTCTGTCGTCCGAAGTCGGGTCGTGCCTTATGTCGGAGAGAGCGAGAACGTGAAAAATTTTGCTTTTGTCCTCAAAAAAGCTCTCCAACAGTTTTGCCCATTTTATTTTTTCCTGTTTGGAAACGCTTGCAAAGCCGTAACCCGGCAAATCCGCCAAAATAAACGCACCGAAATCAAAGTAATTTACAAGCCTGGTTCTGCCCGGCTCCTTTGAAACTTTGGCAAGTTTTTTACGGTTTGCAAGCATATTTATAAAACTCGATTTGCCGACGTTGGATTTTCCGCAAACTGCAATTATCGGCTTATCACTTTGAATAAACTGCTCTTTACTTGCCGCGCTTGTTATAAATTCGGCATTTGTTATTTTCAGCATCTTTTACCTCTTCAGATATCTATTATTGCCGTTTTAAAGACGCTGTCAACGTCGGTTACGGGTATGAAATGAAGTTTGTTTTTGATATCCTCGGGTATCTCTTCCAAATCTTTTTTATTGTCGGCAGGAATTATCACGTCGGTTACGCCTATGCGGTAGGCGGCAAGCGCCTTTTCCTTTAATCCGCCTATCGGCAAAACCTTGCCGCGCAGAGTAATTTCACCCGTCATTGCAACCGACTTTTTGACGGGCTTTTTAGTGAAAGCCGAAAGTATAGCCGTAGCCATAGTTATACCGGCGCTCGGCCCGTCCTTTGGAGTTGCGCCCTCGGGAACGTGAATGTGTATGTCAGTCTTTTCGAAAAGTTCGCTTTCAAGCCCGTATGTCGCGCTGTTCGAACGGATATAGCTTATAGCCGCCCGCGCGCTCTCCTTCATTACGTCACCGAGTTTGCCCGTCAAAAGAATATCTCCCTTGCCCTGCATCGCCGAAACTTCGATTGTAAGAGTTGTGCCGCCGACAGCCGTCCAGGCAAGCCCCGTAGCCGCGCCTATCTCGTCCCCTTCAAGCTTTTTATCCCTTTCGAAACGCCTGGCGCCGAGGTAATTTTCAACGCCGTCGACAGTGACGCGCACTGCGCTTCTATCCCCGTCGGCATACTTTACGGCAATTTTACGGCATACCGCGTCGATATTCCGCTCTAAGCTTCTAACCCCGGCTTCCATTGTATAGCCTGAAATAATTTCTTCCAGAGCCTCGTCGGTAAAGGTAACGGCGCCCTCTTCCAGCCCGTTTGCCTTGCTCTTTTTAGGTACGAGATAGCGCTTTGCTATTTCGCGCTTTTCTTCCTGAGTATAGCCCGAAAGTTCTATAACTTCCATTCTGTCGAGCAACGGACGGGGGATTGTGTCAAGCCCGTTTGCCGTTGTTATAAACAAAACCTTACTCAAATCGTACGCAACTTCTAGATACCTGTCGCGGAACGTCGAGTTTTGCGCAGGGTCAAGAACCTCCAAAAGCGCGCTCGCCGGATCGCCGCGCATATCGGACGACAGCTTATCAATTTCGTCAAGCAAAAAGACGGGATTTATCGAGCCGGCTTGCTTCATTCCGTTTATAATTCTGCCCGGCATCGCGCCTATATACGTCTTTCTGTGTCCGCGAACCTCCGCCTCGTCCTTTACGCCGCCCAAACTCATACGCACAAACTTTCTGCCGAGCGAACGGGCAATAGAGCTTGCTATTGAAGTTTTACCGACGCCGGGAGGACCCACAAGGCACAAAATAGGCGCGTTTAAACCTCCTGTAAGCTTTAAAACGGCAAGGTATTCGGTTATCCTTTCCTTTATTTTTTCAAGCCCGTAGTGGTCCTCGTTCAAAATTTTGACTGCGTCCTTCAAATCGGGCGTGTCCTGCGTTTGTTCGGTCCAGGGTGTGTCCAAAAGCCAATCTATATACAGCCTCAAAACGTTGGACTCGGGGGAGGAGGACTGCATTTTGCCCATACGCGAAAGCTCTTTGAGCGCCTTTTCCTCCACCTCTTGGGGCATATGTTTTTCCTTGATTTTCTTTTCAAGCTCCTCGCGCTCGTTGTCGTCGTCACCGAGCTCGGTGTGAATGGCTTTAAGCTGCTCGCGAAGGTAATATTCCTTTTGGTTTTTATCGATGCTTTGACGCACCATTGTATTTATTTTGCGCTCCAAACGCGCAATTTCCAGCTCGTCTGATAAAATAGCGTCGATTTTTTTCAAACGCTCGGTAACGCGAGTACAGTCGAGAAGCTCCTGCTTTCTTTCAACCTTTAAGCTTAAATGATGCGAGGCAAGATTTACGAACGCGTCGGGTTCGCTGCACTTTTCGAGATTTGCCATAATTTCCTTAGTGAGCCTGCCGTCGTTTGCCGAAAGCTCGGTCATCACGCTCTTGGCAGTGCGCAAATACGCCTCTTCCAACGCCTCGTCCCCGTGAATGGGAGTGACTTCGTCCACGTTGGCAAAATAGGCGTCGTTGACAAGATTTATGCTTCTTACCGCGCCGCGATAAAGACCCTGAACGGTAATTCTTAAACTGTTGCCGGGAAGGCGCGATATTTGCTTGATTTTTACTACCGTGCCCGTCATATAAAGCTTGTCTATTTGAATTTCGGCGCTTTCGGCGTCCTTTTGCGCGACGGCAAACAGCAGCGAATCTCCGTCGGTGGCGTGCTTGACCGCCGTAAGCGACTGCAACCTGCCTACATCCAAACTTACGGTGGTGTCTGGGAAAATTACTCTGCCGCGCAACGCGAGCAAGGGCAAATTTTCGGTCTTTACTCTTGACATTGCTTTTTCTCCTAAAAAAACGCGCAATTTCGTTTTTGAAATTGCGCGGTGTAATTTATTTAAGCCGTTTCGTCGTAAATTATCTTCGGCTCTGCCTTATCGGTTACGCACTCCCTTGTAACTATAACTTCTTTAATGTTTTTATCCGAAGGTAGTTTGTACATAACGCCCGTCATAAAACTCTCGATAATAGTGCGGAGCCCGCGCGCGCCCGTCTTTAATCGGATTGCCGTGTTGGCTATCTCCCTTACAGCCGAGTCCTCGACTGTGAGCTTTACTCCGTCCATTTCAATAAGCTTTTGATACTGCTTTATTATCGCGTTTTTGGGTTGGGTAAGAATGTTTACCAAGGCGTCCTCGTTCAAAGGGTGCAGACTTACGACTATGGGAATACGCCCTACAAACTCGGGTATAAGCCCGAACTTGGTCAAGTCCTGCGGTTTTACGTCGGAAAGCATTTCGTAAACGTTTTCCTCTGTTTCCTTTACCCTGCCGCCGAAGCCGAGCGAAGTATTGTCCTTGCGCTTTTGAACTATCTTATCAAGCCCGACGAACGCGCCGCCGCAAATAAACAAAATGTTTGTAGTATCCAGCCTCAAACACTCCTGCTGGGGATGTTTTCTTCCGCCTTGGGGAGGAACGCTTGCAACCGTGCTTTCTATTATCTTTAAAAGCGCCTGCTGTACGCCCTCGCCGGAAACGTCGCGAGTTATGGATACGTTTTCGCTTTTTCTTGCTATCTTATCAATCTCGTCGATATAGATTATACCGCGCTGAGCTTTCTGAATGTCGTAGTCGGCGTTTTGTATGAGCTTTAAAAGTATATTTTCCACGTCCTCTCCGACGTAACCGGCTTCGGTCAAAGTAGTGGCGTCGGACGTTGCAAACGGCACGTTGAGAATTTTTGCAAGCGTGCGCGCAAGCAGAGTTTTGCCGCAACCCGTGGGACCGAGAAGAAGAATATTGCTCTTTTCGATTTCCACGCCGTCGTCGCTCTTATTTGCAGACAGGTGGTTTATGCGCTTATAGTGGTTGTAGACGGCAACGGACAAAACTTTTTTTGCCTCGTGCTGACCGACAATGTATTTGTCGAGCTCCTCTTTGATTTCAGCCGGAGTCTTTAAGGGAACGGACTGCGCCGCCTCCGCGTCGGACTCCTTGACCATATCTCCGCAGATAAGAACACATTCGTCGCAAATGCACGACCCGTCCCTACCCTTTATAAGTTTTTTTACCAAATCTTCGGATTTACCGCAAAACGAACAAAACTTTTTTTCTTTCAAATTCAATTACTCCGGATATTATTGCAAAAAATATAGTTGACATCTGTATCCCAAAACGCGTCTATATGCGTTTAAACTTATCTCTTGTAAAAGACTTTATCGATAAGCCCGTATTCCTGCGCCTCCTGTGCCGACATATAATTGTCGCGGTCGGTATCCTGTTCGATCTGCGACAGGGGCTTGCCGGAATTTTGAGCAAGTATATCGTTGAGCTTGCGCTTGGTCTTTAAAATATGCTCGGCGGCAATTTTTATATCGCTTGCCTGACCCTGCGCGCCGCCCAAAGGCTGATGAATCATAATTTCGCTGTTGGGAAGGGCAAATCTTTTGCCCTTTTGTCCGCTCGAAAGAAGGAACGCACCCATGGACGCCGCCATACCTATACATATAGTGGAAACGTCGCACTTGATATAATTCATCGTGTCGTAAATCGCAAGTCCCGCGGAAACCGAGCCGCCGGGGCTGTTTATATAGAGCGAAATATCCTTTGAAGGGTCCTTTGCTTCGAGATAAATGAGCTGGGCAACTACGGTGTTTGCAACCGCGTCGTCTATTTCTCCGCTCAAAAATATAATTCTGTCCTCTAAAAGACGGCTGTAAATATCATATGAACGCTCGCCGCGCGAAGTCTGCTCGACGATATAGGGTACGAGTGCGTTTCTTTCTTTCATAATCTTAACTCCAAAAAAAATTTATTCACGAAAATATATTTCTATGTTAATTAGTTTTTAATATTTTACTCTTTGGGTTCTTCTTTCTTTGCAGTGGATTTTTTTGTAGTCTTTTTAGGCGCGGACTTCTTTTCTTTTGACACCTCTTCCTTTTTTTCGTCCTCAACGTACATTTCGTTGTTTGCCGTAAGGAAATCGAAGAGCTTGGTTATAATAATATCGTTTTTGATATAGTCGAGCTGACGGGGGTCCATACCCTTTTTATAATCCTCGACGCTCTTTTCGACGGAAGCAGCCTGTTCGGCAATTTTAGCTTCCACTTCGGAATCCTCCGCAGTGAACTTTTCAAGCTTTACAATCTTTTCGACGACGAGTTGCGAAAGAACCCTTGTATGAGCCTGGGTGTTGAACTGAGCGCGGAATTCAGCCATTGTCTGCCCCATATACTCGACGTAGTCCTCAAGCTTTATGCCCTGATAGGAGAGCCTTTGCGAAAAGTCGCGCGCAATGGCGTCGATTTCGTTCTCGATCATAGCGTCGGGAATTTCAACCTTTGCGTACTTGCAAACTTCGTCTACTATGCTCGACTCGGTCTTATCTCTCGACTCGTCCGCAGCGCGGCGCTCGAGCCTTGCTCTTGTCTTAACCTTGTACTCGTCGACTGTGTCAACACCGGCGTTAGCCTTTACAAACTCGTCGGTAAGCTCGGGAAGAATTTTGCCCGTAATGGAATTGAGCTTCAAAGCGAACACCGCTTGCTTGCCCCTTAAATTGTCCGCTTGATAATTTTCGGGGAAAGTGACGGTAATATCCTTTTCATCTCCGATATTCATACCCACGACCTGCTCTTCAAAGCCGGGAATGAAGCTTCCGCTGCCCAAAACAAGGTCGTAACCCTCGGCAGTGCCGCCGGCAAACTTTTCCCCGTCGACAGAACCAGAAAAATCGAGGTTTACTCTGTCGCCGTTTTTGCAGGCTCTGTCCTTAACCTCAACGTCGGTAGCCTTGCGAGAAAGAAGCTTTTCAACCTCTCCGTCGACGTCGGCGTCGGTAACATTATACTCAAACTTTCTTATTTTTAAACCTGTATATTTTTCTATTTCGACGTCGGGCTTGACGGGAACAACGGCGGTAAGCGTAACGCCCTCTCCCTCTTTTATCTCTTCGACTCCGAGGTCGGGTTCTCCGACAGCCGTGAAATTCGCCTTCTCTTTTTCGAGAATGGAGAAATAATTTGTGTAGTAAAGATAGTTGAACGCCTCTTCATAGAACGCGCCCTTGCCGTAATAATTTTCGATAACGGGCTTGGGTGCCTTGCCCTTTCTGAAACCGGGCACGGAAAATTTACCCCTCGTCTTTAAATAAGCTTCGTTTAACGCTTTGTCCCACTCTTCCTTGGAGAAATCGATTGTAAGTTTTACTGTGCTTTTTTCTCCGGCTGTCTTTGTGTAATTCATAGTTTTTTGCTCCTGAATTAATTTATTTATTTTAATTTGCAATTTATTTTAACACAATAATATAATTTTGAAAAGCAATTTAAGACAATTTTAAAATTTTTATTTGTCGCAAAAGTTTATATCGTTTTACTTTTCGTTGAGTTTGGTTTATAATATTCAGCGAATACGACAAGGGGGTTTTGTTATGCCGCAGGACGCGTTTACAATCAAATACGTCGCAAGGGAACTTTCCCAAAAACTGACGGGAGGAAAAATTTCGAAAATAACGCAGCCCTCGAAAGATTTACTCACTTTTATTATATACACCGAAAAAGGTTCGGTTAAACTTGAAATTTGTCTTTCCGCAAAAGGTTGCAGGTTGAACATTGCCGAAACCGAAACCGACGCGCCCAAAGTTGCGCCCGGGTTCTGTATGCTTTTGCGCAAGCATCTGCAAAACGCGCTTATTACCCAAATAAAGCAAGTCGAAGGGGAACGCATTGTTTATTTCGACTTCGACTGTTTTTCCGAGTTCGAGCTTTTGAAAATGCGGCTGTACGTCGAACTTATGGGCAAGTACTCCAACGCCGTGCTCGTAAAGGACGGGGTTATCGTCGGCGCGTTAAAAACGACGGCTTTAAGCGAGAGTACGCGAAGGGTGCTCTTTACGGGCGCAAAGTACTTCCTTCCCGAAGCGCAGGACAAACTGCCGCAGGACGACTTTGAAAAACTTAGCGAGCTTTTGCAGACCCAGACGGCAGACAAAGCAAAGCTTATTTCCGACAGAATACTCGGCGTAAGCTACGCCACCGCGCTGGATATAATTTCACAGTTCGGGGAAAGCGCAGACGCCGAAGAAGTATTCGACTACCTCAACGGCAACGATATTTCCCCCTGCGTGACCTTTGCCGACGGCAGAGAGAGCGACTTTAAGGTAAGAAGCGTTTGCCCCGAAAGACGGGAATTTTGCTCGGTTTTGGAGGCGCAGACCGCCTACTATGCCGCAGTTACGCAAAGACAGGAGTTTGAAGACAAGAAGAAAAAGTTGCTTGCCGTGCTTGGTTCGGCTATAAAAAAACTTGAAAAGAGGCTTGCCGCAATAGAACAAAAACTGTTCGACTGCCGCGATATGGATACGGTAAAACTAAAAGGGGAGCTCATTACCGCCAACATATACCTCATTGAACGGGGTATGGAGAGCTTTGAAGCCGTGAACTATTACGACGAGAACTGCGGAAAAATAAAGATACAACTCGACAAAAATCTATCCCCTTCGGATAACGCGCAAAGGTACTTCAAAAGATACGCAAAGCTCAAACGCACCGCTGCCGCCGTGACCGAGCAAAGGAACGAAACGCAGGAGAGATTGAGTTATTTAAACAGCATTAGTTCAAGCATATATACGGGGGAATGCATAAAAGACTTTATAGAAACAGAGCAAGAACTAAAAAGTTTGGGACTAATTTTAGAAACAAAGGACAAGAAAAAAACACAGCAGGAGTTACCTTTCAGGGAATACCGCTTCGAGTCGTTTAAAATACTTGCGGGGCGCAACAATATTCAGAACGACAGACTGCTGAAAAGCATTTCGTCGGGTGATATATGGCTGCATACGCAAAAATACCACTCCTCCCACGTTGCTATAATTACCGACGGAAGGGAAGCGGGTGACGGTGTCATAAAGGTTGCCGCCGAAATTTGCGCCTACTATTCGGAAGCTCGCGGCGGCAGCAAAGTCCCCGTAGACTATACGCGCCGAGCGCACTTAAAAAAGCCGCCGAAGTGCGCGTTGGGCTTTGTTACTTACACAAATTATCAGACGGCGCTTGTAACCCCGAACGCGCACCCCGAGTTAAAGGAAAATTGATATGAACGACAAAAACGAGAATACAAAAATCTATTTTTATATTTCGATTGCCGCGTCCGTAACTGGGTTTGTAATGTTCGGGCTTTCGTTTTCTCCTTTGGGGCTTTACGCGCTTATTTCAAGCATATTGTTGGGTATAGCCGCAATGTCATTTGCCATAAGGCAGAAAAAGAAGAATAATTTCAATGCGGTTATATACGCAAAAATAGCGGCGTATGCGTTGCTTGCGCTGGCTGCTTTGCTGTTTTTGGGGGGACTTGTTTACTCGATAATAAAAGCGTAATTTATGTATAATTTGCGCCAAATTTTCCCATTATTAATTGTGATGGACAGATTAAGTTGTGCGGTTATTCAAAAAATCGGGTCGCTTGCGCCGGTCGGGCGGTACGTTATAATTTCCGAGGAAGAGTTTTTCGAGTGCTTTCCCGAGGACGTGCAAAAGAGCGAAAGCGAGCTAAGAAAGGCGCTTCGCTCGCTTTCGGGCAGCGGCTATATCGATATGAAATATTCAAGCGGAGACCTTTACTGCGTTGCCCAGCTCAAAAAATATTTGCCCGAACCCACGCCC
>CAJUMW010000009.1:1950-39166 GCA_910587625.1 uncultured Christensenellaceae bacterium | reverse complement strand
TCTGCGACGGGACGGACGGCTGTCTTGTTTCCCCTCTCGACATACTGTCCGTAATACCTAAAAAGAACAAAATTACGCCAGAAAAATTGGACGATATACTAAACGCCCTGAAATGCGACGGATATTTCGACCTTATAAACTCCGAACGCAAGGGTGAAAAAATGTACGTTATAAACCTGCGCGAAAGCGGTTTTGCCTATAAGCGCACGGCAAAGCAGAGGCAACGCGACATAACATTTAAAATTTTTCTTGCATTTATCGGCGCGTTTGCGACCTTTATTTTCGGACTTATTTTAAGATCAATGTTCGGCAACTGAAAAATCACGCCTGAAAAGCGCACTTCCCATAGGGATAAAAAACTAAATTTTTTAGAGTTGCACTTTCAAGTGAAGACAAAAGCTCTCGAACAATTTGTTCGAGAGCTTTTAACTACACGTTATTTACAAAGATAAATTGAAATTTAACAGTTTTTACATATTATAAGTGCGCAATCTTTTTCAAAACGAAAATTCGCCCATTTCCTTCCTATTTGTCGGACAAAATAGTTGTCATCGTTTGGGAATATCTGTTTAGTCATAAATCTTAACAGATTTAACGCATCGGCAGACTCTTTCAACACAATTTCGCGCGTACTCCAACCGTCTGTAACGGGCGAATATATTTCGTGAATCATATCATAAAACAACTCTTTTCCGTTGATTGGTATTTTTCTTATTAAGTCCGCCCTTCTGTCGCAATTCAGCATGCTCTTTAACAAGTCATATTGTTTGGCGTCAAGCGTTATTTCACATATTTCCATTTTACGTTCCTTATTTGACCGACTTATTTAACAATGAAACCAACTTTTTATAAGTAATATCATACTCTTCCAATATGCCGGCTTTCAAATCTTCGTACAAAGCCGCGCCATCTTCATCTGTTTGTTTATCTAAATCCGCCTTTGATTTAATGCCGTGGCTTTGTAAAATATCTATGACGGCTTGTTTCAGCGGTACGGACTTATTGAGAACTTTTTTGTAAATTTCGGGATAAGCGGAAATCGCGTCTTTATTCCCTTTTTTCTTATATTCGATTAAAATATTTAAAACCGTTTGCAAATTTTCACGGTTCGCATTTTCTTTACGGCATATAGCGCATAAAATTTATAACACGGTCAGTCTTCCATATCGGAAAACGGAATTTTTCCGTGAAGCTCGATAGCGCGCCGACCTGTCGGCGTTCCGTCGTCATTTATTTCCATCAGGCGCATCTTTTTTATTTTTGAGCAATCTATTTCGTCGAAAACGTCTGCGCATTCCGCAGACTCTTGGTCGCCGAGTTGATATAAGATGCACTCGACGGCTTCCTGAACTCTTTCAAATGCAAATTTTTCTATGCTTTCTATCGAAGCACCTTCTTTTATCAGCGCGAATACTTCGGGAATTCTTTCGTCAAGGACGCCTTGCTCTATGTATTCTTTTATCATATTTGCAAAACCGCCCCTATGAAATTCAAGGTGGTCGCTAATCGGCTTTAAAAAGCGGAAAGAAGGAAGAACGGCAAAATATTCGTTTTCCAATTTCAATTCCCACTCCGCCCATTCTTTTTGCAGACCGAATTTTTCCATTACGTTCAACTTTTCTTTAAAAGTCATTTCTTTGTCTTTCATTGCCATTCTCCTTTTTGCAACTCCAAATTACTGTTTATCGTGCAATCATTATAGCACGATAAATTAACGAACGCAACCGATTGAATTTTGCGGGAAGTATAAAAAATATCTATATCTCACTATGCTACGAGTAGCCAAGTTCGTCCACACAGTGAAAAATATAAGAAAAGGCGCGGCTTAATGCCACGCCTTATTCTCGTTCACCTGCGGTTTACCGAACATTCCCTGTGGGAATTACGGTAACGGCGTGATTTTTTTATTTTATTAAACTTTCAAACCCCAGCAACGGCGGCGTTTTACAAGCTGATACTCGTAATTTTTCCAAAGATTTTGCACGTATTGGTTGGTTTCAAGCTCGGGACCCGTTTCGAGATACTTAACCTTCAGCTTAATAAGCCCCTTTAAGCTTTCATTCATTATCAACGCAACGGCGCCCTTGTTGTTGTGGTCTTTGGTAACGCCTATGCTCATCATATCGGCAACTTCGATATTTTTCATTGCCTTTATGTAGGGAATTATTCCGAACGGCACCAAATTTCCCCTTGCCTTTTGCAAAACTGTTTTCATAGACGGCATCATAAACCCGTAGGCAATAACTCTGTCGTCCTTTAAAACTACCGTCGCAAGTTCGGGAACGAGCACTTGATAAATTGTAGCCATTTCGCGTCGCTTTTGTTTTTCGTTTAACGGACTTGTGCCGTAAAGACCCGCAAACGCCTCGTCAAGCACGTCCAGGCACTGCATTATGTAGCCGTCGAGCTTGGTTTTGTCGTGCTTTAAAAGATATTTTACGTCGACTATGGTATACCCGTTTCTTTCGATTATTCTGTCGGCAAGCCTTTGCAGCCTTTCGTCATGCTTTTCGGGAACTTTTATCACATAGCTGTTCCAATCGACGACTTTGTATGCGCCGAGCCTTTGCATATGCTCGACATAGTACGGGTGATTATAAATTTCTATATATGTGGAATCCTTGTCAAACCCGTCTATAAGCATGCCCTCCTCGTTTAAGTCGGAAAAGCTTATCGGCCCTACGATTTCAGTCATATTAAGTTCTTTTGCCCACTTTATAAGCTCGGCAAACAGCGCCTTTGTCACTTCGAAGTCGTCGATTACGTCAAATCGCGTAAACCTGAGCTGACTGTAACCGAACTTTTCGTTTGCGCCCCTGTGCCAGATTGCGGCAACCCTGCCGACAATTTTTTTACCCCTATAAGCCAAAAACATTTTACAGTCGGCAAAGCGGAACGCATCGTTTACTTCCGGGTCGAACTCGGCAAACTCGTCGGCGTAAAGGTTTGGTGCGGCGTGCGGATTTTTGCCGTATAAGTCTATGTGGAATTTAAAAAACTTTTTCTTATCACTTTTAGCGGTAATTTGCTTGACTGTAATCATTTTTATTTTACCAGAGGAACGGGTCTTTTATCCGCAACGAAAAGAACTCCCAGCGTGCCGGGGCCGCCGTGCGAGCCTATAACGGGGCCCACTATCTGCCTGACTACTTTTGCGTCTGGGCGCTTTGCCTTTATCTCCGCGGCAAGCTCGTCCCCCTCCTTCTTGCAGTCGGCGTCGACTACATAGACGTTGTATTCCGTGCCCGTAAGCTCGGAAACAACTTTTTCGGCAAGTGATTTTATTGCGCGTTTTCGACCTATTATTTTTGAATATACGCTCAGTCCGCCCTCTGCGTTGAAGGTGAGCATAGGCTTTAAGCTTAAAAGTGTGCCCGCAACTGCGGAAGCGCCCGAAAGCCTGCCGCCGCGCTTCAAGTGCATTAAGCTGTCAACAACGAAATATACGGCAACGCGGTCGGTAAAGCCGTTTAAAAATTCGACAATCTGTTCGTCGGTAGCGCCCTCCGCTTTTAGCGCCGCAGCTGCCTCGACGTGCAGACCTGTGCCGAGCGAGATTGAATTTGTGTTAAAGACGGTACACTTTCTTTCGGGGTATTTTTGCTTCAACTCTTTTAAAGCTGTGTCAAGATGATTAAACGTGCCGCTCATTGCGTGGGAAAAGCTTATGTAAAGCACGTCCTCCCCCTTTTCGAAATACTTTGATAAAATTTCGATATAATTTTCCGGATTTAACGCCATGGTCTTTGGCACGGCACCGCCTCTTACGGCCGAGTAAAACTTGTCGAAGTCGGTGTTTTCACCCAAATCGTATTCGTATTCAACACCGTTGTAACAGTAGGGCATAGGTATAAAATCCACATTCAATTCTTTAACGCGAGTATGCCAAAGTTCACAATTCGAGTCGCATAATAATACACCCATATTTCTCTCCAAATATTTTGATAAGACTATTGTAACAAATTTCGACAAAAATGTCAACAGTACAAAAAACAGCCTTTTGTGCGCTCTGGCAAAAACTTCTTACAGTCTTTGCAAGGATTTTGGCAAAAGTCTATGTTTATTATTTGCATTTTTGCGGCGCATTTGCTACAATATTAATACTATTATAGTCGCAGTTATTATTAAAAAGGCTTAAAAAATGAAACATAAGAAATTATTTATTAGTTTAACCACTATTTTGACTGTCGTTCTTGCATTAATCATTTTTTTGATGATTTGGTTCTGGGGGGACAGTTACAAGACTACGGCAAATTATGAAGGGTTCGAATCCTTCCGTGCGGAGTTCGAAATTCCCGGACTTAAAGACGGAGCATGTCCGCAGGGTATGGCAAATTACAGGACGACGTACCTTGTTGATACGGACGAGCTTGTAGACCCCGAAAACCCCGACGAAGGATACGTTACCGAAGAAAAAATTCAGGAATACTATTTTATAAGCGCATATTTCAAAGACGAGCCTTCGCGCATTTACGTTGTCGGCAAGGACACGGGATACGTCGGGTACGTTACCATGCGCACACCCGTCGCACAGTACAGCACGGAAACGGAAGTTTACAGCGGACACTGCGGCGGCATAGCTACAAACGGTTATACTTTCTGGATGGTTTCGGGAAGAATGGTCTACTGCGCCCAGCGCGACGGCTCGTCGTCCGAGAAAAACAACATAGCGAGAGATATAATAGCGCTTGCACAAAGCAACGGAGAGCTTACCTTTACCGCGGCTTTTAACGCAAACCTCAACGCGGCGTTCTGCTTCTTCTACGACGAGGACGGAAATTCGGCAAACCGCTCTTCCTCCGACAGATTCTATATCGGGGAGTTCTACCGCCCGAAGGATTACGAAACGGACAAGCTGCACCACCTTACAACGTTGAACGGAGATGAAAACAGAGCTTTTGTACACGAGTACAATATTTCCACCTCCTCCACCAACAAATACGGGCTTACGATGATAAACTCGGACAACGTCGACGCCGAAAATTACGTTCCCAAAGTGCAGGCAATATACTCAATAACGGACGAAATTCAGGGTCTTGCGCGCACGGGCAAGACGGGATTGGTGCTTTCACAGAGCTGGGGACTTAGCAACTCGCACCTTTTATACTATGATTGGGAGAGAATTTGCAAGTCGGAAAACAGAAAGCTGTACCGCGAACTTACCTACACGGTTAAGGACAAAGAGGGCGAGGATAAAGAAGTTTCATACGGCGGCTTCCCCTACGAGGGCGTTCCCACTAAGGGCGGAGCGCAGTACAAGGACAGCGGAAGTTTGTACGTCTACTATATTGACAAAACATTTTTATTGAACAACTACTCCATTCCTTCGATGTCAGAGGGACTTTGCGTAACAAATAACAGAGTTTACGTTCTGTTTGAATCCGGCGCAAATAAATATAAGTGGTTTGTAAGGCAAAAGCTAACTGACGTTTACAGTTTTATTCCCAGAGCTAAAAAGTAATAATAAAAAAATTCCGCCGTCGGCGGAATTTTTTTATTGTAATTATATCGAGATATTATTTTATAAACGCAAGGCAGGCCTTATAGAGAGAATATACGTCAGCTTTGGAAATCAACTCGTAGGGCGCGTGCATAGACAGCACGGGCACTCCGACGTCCACGGTGTCGATGCCGAGGTTTGCAATAAACTTAGCAACCGTGCCGCCTCCGCCTATATCCACTGCGCCGAGTTCTCCCGTCTGCCAGATTACGCCGTTATCCTCGAATATATCGCGAAGCCAGCCCATATATTCGGCGTCGGCGTCGTTCGTAGAGCTTTTACCCCTTGCGCCCGTATATTTGGATACAGCCGCGCCGCAGTTGATAAAGGTTGTGTTTCTCTTTTCGAAAGCCGAGGCAAAAGCAGGGTCGTAACCTGCGGTAACGTCGGCGGAAATGCACTTTGAATTGTACCTAACTTCGATGGGGTTTGCGCCGAAGGAGTTTGCGATAGTTTCTATGACGTCCGAAATAACCTTTGACTGCATACCCGTTGTGCCGTCGCTGCCCACTTCCTCTTTATCGGCAAACACGGCAACTACCGTGTGCGGAGAATCGTAGTCGAAAATAGCCTTCATTTCGGGATATGCGCACACCTTGTCGTCGTGTCCGTAAGACGAGATCAGCGCACCGTCGAAACCCACGTCGCGAGCCTTGCCGGCGGGAACAAAGCAGAGTTCCGAACACTGCAAATCGACCTCTGTAAAGCCGTATTTTTTATTTAAAAGCTTCAAAATAGCGCTCTTTACGCACTCCTTTTCCTCTTCTTCGTCAACCGAGGGAAGCGCGCCGATAACTGCGTTAAGACTCTCTCCGTCGATAGCTTTTGCGAGAGGCTTTGCGCTCTGTTCCGCGCCGAGGTGGGGCAAAATGTCCGTTATGCAGAATATAGGGTCGCCGTCGTCCTCTCCCACGCAAATTTCCCTTCTTTCTCCGCCGCGAAGCATAACTACGCCGTGCAGAGCAAGCGGCATTGCCGTCCACTGATATTTTTTGATACCGCCGTAATAATGCGTTTTGAAATAACAAAGTCCCGAGTCCTCGTACATGGGATTGGGCTTTAAATCAAGACGGGGAGAGTCGACGTGCGCAACCATAATTCTTACGCCGTCCTTTGCAATGTCCTCTTTACCCACGCTTATCAAAAATACGTTTTTGTGCCTGTTTATAAAATAGCGCTTGTCGCCGGCTTTAAGCTTTTCTGAAAAAGAAAAGGGTTTAAAACCGTTTTGTTCGGCAAGTTTTTTAGCGGTTATAGCCGCGTCGCGCTCGGTTTTCGACGAGTCGAGAAAGCTTTTATACCCCTCGGCAAATTGATAAATTTTTTCAAGCTCTTTGCCGTCTGCTTGCTTATAGACGTTCTTGCGCGTATATTTCAAATCCATAAAATACTCCTTTTACTTCTTTTTGGATATTATAGCTTAACGGCAGGCGGTTGTCAAGAATTATATGTGACGGAAATTTGAAAAAACATTGAGGTAAAATGAAAAATTTCGAGCTTTTCTATTTACTATTTATATAATATAGTGTATAATATACACTATGAACGCAGGAAAAAACGCAGCAAAAAAAATAGCCGTTCTCGCAATGCTTACGGGACTGAGTTTGATTATGTTTTTAATCGAAAATTTGTTTCCTACAATTCTTCCCGGCGCAAGAATGGGGCTTGCAAATATATTTTCACTTGTGGCTTTGATTATGTATTCACCTTTGGAAGCGTTCGCGGTCGTAGTAATCCGCACCTTTCTCGGCGCGGTATTCGCAGGCAATATTTCAATGGTGCTGTACAGTTTGACGGGCGGCGTTGTTTCAATGGCGGTATCCAGCGTATTTTTGTACACGCTATACCCTGCAATTTCGATTATGTCTATTTCCATTGCGGCTGCGGTAGCCCACAACATTACGCAGAACATTGTGTTCGTATTTGTATCCGGCACCGCGCTTATCTTCGGTTATATGCCCTATCTCGTTCTGCTCGGCATACTTTCGGGCGCGATAGTCGGCGGCGTAACGCTGCTTATATTCCGCGGATTGCCGCTAAATCTGTTTGCAAAAATCATTCACGAAAGAAAAAAGAATTTAAAACATACTGACAGCCAAATTACGTTATCATAACGCGGCAGGCGGGCAAAAGCAAGCTTAAAGCGTTTAGTAATTAAATATAAAACTTAAAAATTGGAGGTTATTTTGAAAGCAGTAAAAGGTAAACTTTACTTCGGCGGCATTCATCCGAAAGGTGCAAAAGAGCTGTCAAGCTCGGCAAGCCTTGAATTTATGCCTTTGCCCGAAGTAGTGACTGTTTCCACCTCGCAATCGCTGGGTAAGCCTTCGACGGTCATAGTCGAAAAGGGACAAGCGGTCAAAGAGGGAGAAATTATTGCAAAAGCCGACGGCGCAATTTCGTCGAACGTGTTTGCAAGCGTTTCGGGAACGGTTACGGACATCAAAGAGGGCGTCGGAGCCGGCGGCAACAGGGAAACTTATATAGTTATCAGCCGCAACAGCCCGGACGGCGCTACGACAGAAGCAGAGGGCGGCGCGTTCCGCTTCCCTCCTCTCGACAACCCGACGGCAGAGGAAATTAAGACGAGAATTTTCGACTGCGGCATTGTCGGGCTTGGCGGCGCAGGCTTCCCCACGGCGGTAAAGGTTGCGCCCAGAACGCCCGTTGACACGCTTATTTTAAACGGGGCGGAGTGCGAACCATACCTCACTTGCGATCACAGGCTTATGCTTGAAAAGACGGATGAAATTGTGCGCGGCGCAAGACTTATTGCAAAAGCGATAGGCGTTAACAACATCATTATAGGCATCGAAGCAAACAAGCCCGACGCAATTGCAAAGTTTGAGCCTTACGAGGATATAAAGGTCGTAATACTTAAAAAACAGTACCCTATGGGCGGAGAAAAACAGCTTATCTACGTTACCACGGGCAGACGCGTTGGACTCGGCAAACTGCCTGCCGACAGCGGAGTAATCGTTCAGAACGTTGCCACGGCGTATTCGGTATGCGAGGCTGTCGAGCTCGGCAAGCCGCTGTATGAGCGCGTGATTACCGTTTCGGGCAAGGCAATTGCTCAGCCAAAGAACCTTTGGGTAAGGGTTGGTACAAGCGTCAAGGATATAGTAGAATATTGCGGCGGAGAGTCGGAGGCGCTTAAAAAAGCCGTGCTCGGCGGACCTATGACGGGAACGGCAATCGCAAACTACGACACCTATACCCACAAGACGACTTCGGGTATTTTGCTGCTGACGGCAAAGGAAGCTTCGGCGGACGAACCCACCCCCTGTCTCAACTGCGGCAAGTGCGCGGACGTGTGCCCCATGCACCTTATGCCTATGAACACGGCTTTCTATTCGGCAGAAGGTGACTTTGAGGCGGCGGCTAAATACGGCAACGTTTCGGCATGTATAGAGTGCGGCGCGTGCGAGTATATATGCCCTGCAAGGCGCCCCCTTATTCAGGCTATAAGAAAGACTAAAGCCGAACTTAGAAAATTAAACCAGGAGAGAAAATAATGGACAACAGTATCGTAATTTCCACTCCTCCCCACGTCAAAACCAAACAGACGACAAAGAGCATAATGCTCGACGTTGTAATAGCGCTTTTTCCCTGCGCAATTTGCGGTTTGGTTTACTTCGGCTGGCAGGCGCTTATGTTAGAGCTTGTGGCGGTAGCAAGCTGCGTGGCTAGCGAGTTCGTTTATTTCTTTATTGCAAACAAGGGCTTTTCCAACAAGTGCAGGGACGCAAAAGCGGTATGTCTGCGCTGGTGGAAACAGTTTGATTTGACAAGCATAGTTACGGGACTTATTCTTGCGCTTATACTTCCGCCGGCTACGGCTTGGTACGTTGTAATTATAGGCAGCATATTTGCAATTGCCGTAGTAAAAATGTTTTTCGGCGGCACGGGCAAAAACCTTGTTAATCCCGCGGCTACGGGCAGAGTTTTCGCATTTTTGTGCTTTGCGGCTATAGCGGCTTCCACCGCCTACACCGCGCCCAACTTCGGGACGTTAATGGACGTCGAGTCGTCGTTCGTATCTTCTAGCGCAACCAACCTTGCAGGGCTTTTGCCTTCGAAAGGCGAGCCCACAAGCAACCTGCACATACTCGATTTGTTCCTCGGCACGGGCGTAAAGGGCTGCATAGGCGAAACCTGCAAGCTTGCCATTATCGTCGGATACATTTATCTTTGCGTAAGAAACGTAATTAAATGGTGGCAGCCCCTGCTGTTTACCGCAGTATTCGGACTTACGGCTTGGCTTATGGGCGGCTTCTTCTATGAAACATACACCCTCGACATTGCTCTGTTCCTGCCCAACATACTTTCGGGCGGTGTGCTGTTTGCGGCGGTGTTTATGTTCACCGACTATGTCACCTCTCCCAAGGGCGTAATAGGACAGATTGTGTATTTGATAGTTTCGGCTATCGTGCTTGCGCTATTGAGATACTATACTCACATCGAAGTTGCTTCGTTCGTAATTTTGCTTATGAACCTGTTCATACCCTACTTCGACAAATTTTTAATAAGAAAGCCCTTCGGCTTCAAGAGAGAAAAAGTGCAAAAGGAGGGCAAATAAATGACGGCTAAAGATTTTTTCAAGAGCACGGCGTTTAAATGCCTTGTGACGCTGCTGTGCGTATTGCTTGTAAGCGGAATTTTCCTTACTATTATGCACGGACTTTTGGAAGTTACCGACGAAGAAAAATTCCAGCGCTTTTTGAGCGGAATTTACGACAAACAGGTAACTACGACCGAACAGGATATTTCCAAGAAGAACACTAACCTTTCAAACGCGGTTATAAATAACGTTTATAAGGTTGAGGACGACGGAAACTACATTTTAAACGTTTCGGGCAAGAACGGTTACGGCGGAAACGTTTTGTGCTGGGTAGTAATTATGCCCAATTCGGACGGCAAGTCGGTAGGCGGAGTCGGAAACGTAAAAGTTCCCATTGCGGACAATCCCGGAGAATCATTCTTAAATCAAATAAGCTCGTCCGTATTCGATAAATTCGGTCAGGATTTCAAAAACGATATCGTATATGAATACGGCTATGACGAGAACGGCTCGAACGGTTCTATGTATGTGAACACGGGCGCGTCGTACACAATGCGCGGCATATCCAACGCGGTAAACGGTGCGATAACGTTCATGAACGCTTTCCTCAGCGGAGAAGATATCAAAGAGGACGACCCTTGGGAAAACTTTGCATTCCATGAATTTATCAATATGGAACAGACAAGCTGGACTAAGGCGGACGGAGTTATAACTTACACTGTCACAACAAAACCTTGCGCTCCCGCCGATCCCTTCAAGCTTGAAATTAAAGTAGGCGCTGATAAGACTATTACGGATATAGCTATCACTAAGAACGGCTCAACCGAAGGCTATGAAACGGATATGTTCAACGTCAAGTCGCTTGTCGGAAAAGACCTTGCTTACTTCACGGGTATCTGCGGAGACGATATGGCTTATATAGGTGACTACTCGGGCAATGCCGATATTTCGACTGGCGCAACGAGAAGCAACTATTTGTGTATGTACGCGGCGGCGTTTGCAATTGCCAACTACGACTATATTTCCAACCTCAAAGTCTATACGGAATATATAAACCTCGACGACACCACGGCACAGGCAGCGGACGGCGTTGTTACCTACTCGGTTACGACAAAAGCATTCTCCCCCACCGTTTCGTTCAAACTTGAAATTAAAGTAGGCGCGGATAAGACTATTACAGATATATCCATCACTAAAAACGGCTCAACCGAAGGATATGATTCGGATATGTTTAACGTCAAGTCGCTTGTCGGAAAAGACCTTGCTTACTTCACGGGTATCTGCGGAGACGATATGGCTTATATAGGTGACTACTCGGGCAATGCCGATATTTCGACTGGCGCAACGAGAAGTAACTATTTGTGTATGTACGCGGCGGCGTTTGCAATTGCCAACTACGACAGTTATCTTGCACAAGCTAACGGAGGAAATGAATAATGAATAAGTACAAGAAAATTACGTTAGACGGACTTATCTATCAAAACCCGACGTTTATGTTGGTGCTCGGCACCTGCCCCACGCTGGGACTCATTTCTTCGGCATTTTCGTCGCTTGGAATGGGACTTACGGTTTTGGTAATTCTTACACTCAGCAACATTTTGATTTCGTTGCTTCGCAAAATTATACCCAACGAAGTACGCATTCCCTGCTATATAGTAATTATTGCAACTTTGGTTACGTTTGCGAGAATGTTCCTTGAAAAGTTTGTTCCCGACCTCTACGAGAGCCTTGGCGGTTTCCTTGCACTCATAGTTGTAAACTGCATAATTCTCGGCAGAGCGGAAGCTTTCGCAAATAAGCATACTGTGCTTGAATCGACGGTTGACGGACTTGCAAACGGCTTGGGTTTTACCGCGGCTATCACGGTTATGGGTATCATTTGCGAATTCTTCGGCAACGGCTCGCTGTTCGGTTTCAAGATTATGGAATTTAAAATGAGCATGCTTGCAACGCCTGCCGGCGCGTTCCTCGTGTACGGCATCTGCATTGCGGTGTTTGTGTATATAATCGACGCAATCGAGCGTGCAAAACGCGTAAAAGTCAACAAACTTTCGCGTGAAAATCTCTTGAAGGAGGCGGCGTAAACTATGGCTACATTTATTGCTATCGTGCTTGCGGCGGTACTTACAAACAACTTTATTACCGTCAAAACTTACGGAATTTGCCCTTTCCTCGGCGTTTCGAAAAAGAGTTCGAGCGCACTCGGTATGGGTGTTGCGGTGACTGTGGTTATGGTGCTTGCAACGCTTGTGACCTATCCCATTTACACCTATGTAATGGTTCCGCTCGGCATCGACTTTTTGGAGATTATATTCTTCATATTTATAATAGCTTCGCTTGTACAGATGCTTGAAGTTGTAATCCGCAAAATTTCACCCTCGCTCTACAACGCTATGGGCGTATATCTTCCCCTCATTACCACCAACTGCGCAGTACTCGGCGTTGCCGAACTTGTAATAGGTGATATGACCTCTATACTCGGAGAGGGCGTGGCTATGAACATTGGCTGGGCGGCTTTGTACTCGCTGTTCGCAGGGCTTGGATTTACGCTTGTTATGCTTATAATGAGCGGTATGCGCGAAAAACTTAACTATTACAAGACTCCCAAAGCCATAACAGGCTTCCCCATTGCTATGGTAACAGCTTGCTTTATATGTATGGCGTTTACGGTGTTCTCGTATATTTAAGGAGGAAATAAGAATGTATTTACTTGAAATTACAAACCAAACCTGGATTACGGTAGGCATTGTAGCCGGAATATTTGCCGGCTCTGCACTTGTAATAGGCGCGCTGATACTTTTGATTGGCAAGGTATTCAAGGTCGATATTGACGAAAAAATAACCAAAATTTGCGAAAACTTGGCTGGAGCCAACTGTGGTGGCTGCGGCTGTTCGGGTTGCAGCGGCTTTGCATCCAAGCTTGCCGACGGCAGCGCAAACCTTGCTGACTGCCACGTGACCTCACCCGAAAAGAAAGCGGAAATTGCAAAGCTTTTGGGCATAGAGCTCACCGACGAAGAGCCCACCGTTGCCGTTGTAAAGTGTAACGGCGGCGCGGAAAATTGCAACGACAAGTTTGAATATAAGGGCAACCCCACCTGCGCGGCAAACAACGCGCTTCTCGGCGGAAACAAGGCTTGCTCGTACGCTTGTCTAGGTTGCGGCGACTGCAAAGCGGTTTGCCCCGAAAATGCGATTGAAGTTACAAAAAGGCTTGCAAAGGTCGACCCTGACAGATGTATTTCGTGCGGCGCGTGCATAACCGCATGCCCCAAAAACATTATAGAGCGCATCCCCTCGTCCGCTCCCGTATATGTAGCTTGCTCGTCTAAGTGCAGTATAAAGGAAGCAAAAGAGGTTATGAGCGCCTGCAAAGTCGGCTGCATAACTTGCGGCAAGTGCGCAAAGAGCTGCCCCCACGGCGCCATTACAATGGTAGACAACCTGCCCCACATAGACTATTCCAAGTGCACGGGCTGCCTTACCTGCGTTGCTGCTTGCCCCCGTCACACAATTGTTTCGAGAAAGGTAGTTGCAGAGGAAACGCCCGAAGCAACCCAAACTTCCGACAACAAGACGGTTTCAGAATAACCCAAAAATAAAAAACCTTCCACCGCGCTTTGCGGTGGAAGGTTTTTTAATTAATTACATTATTATTATTCCGTCGTCCTCAAACTCGTAGGGCACAATTCTAAGTCCGTGCGGAGTGCAGTAAATCGCGCTGCTATTGTCCACTATATCGTGCATATGCACGCAATCTTTGTTTGCGCAATCCGCGTCCGTGACTTTGACGTAGCCGCTTTTACCAAGCTCGACAACGTTATATCCCTCGCTGCAAGATATTTTGATTATAAGCTTATCTCCCTCGTCGGAAATTTCGAGGTCTGCCGCATCGGACAGCTTTTGATACTTGCCGCTTTCAAAACTGTATTCGAACACCGCCGCACCCTTGGAATAAATTCTTATGCCTGATAGCGGACTTGTGTCGCGCGTTGTAAACACTACTATAAACAGCACAACGGCAAGCGCTATTATCGCGCCGTAGACAATCAAGTCCCATATTTTAAAGCCCTTGTCGGCTTTTGTCTGCCTTACCTTTTTTAACGACATCAGTTCCCCAAAACTATTTTTCCGTCTTTTACTTCGCTAATGACAGTGTAGTCTTCGGAAAGCAGCTTATAATTCCCCTCGGCAAGGTTGGTTACAATTTGATATCCCTCTCCGCTGTCATACAAAAATACAACTTTTCTTTCGGACAGTTTTTCGTTTATAAACTCAACCGCGCGCTCCTTGCCCATAGCCATAATTGAAGTCGACAGAGCGTCGTTCTCCGCCGCGCTACCTCCTACGATGAGCGCGCTCATTACACCCGTCTGTATCGGCTTGCATGTAAACGGATCCATAATGTGCGAATACCTCACGTCGTCTATCATATAATATTGAACGTTATCGCCGCTGGTTGACGTACATAAATTTTGTACGGAAGTTGACAAAACGTTTCCCGAACCGCGAGGGTTTGAAAGACCGAGAGTATAGTCCCCCGCATCGTTGCCCTTGAATTTTTTAAACGCAATACTGCTGCCGCCGAAAACGAAATAGCCGTATTCCATATCATATTCTTCTAAAAGTTCGTTCACCAAATCAACGGCGTAGCCCTTGCCTATGCCGCCCATATCGACCTTCATAGCGTATTCAACGCCGTCTATTTGCACGCTGACTTCGGGTTTTGCGGCATAATACTTGCCTTCCTCTTCAAACAGCCGCACTTCACCGAAACAGGACAGAGCCTTGTATTTTTCTATGATCTCGTCCGACGGCAACTCGTCCGCAGTTGTGGGATGAGAGGGCGCGCCGCCGAAACCGTAGGCTTGTACGCTGTAATAGACCGACGGATTGTAGTATCCGTCCGTCAGCTCGTACATGCTTTTCGCAAGCGAAAACACCTCGTACGCCGCCTTATCAAGCTCTACAATCGAGCCCGCCCCAGCCGCATTGAATTTGTAGACGTACGAGTTGGAGTTTGTTGTGTTCAAAGAATAATCCAACTCCAACAAAAGACCTTCGATTTCGTTTAGAAGGTCGTTGCAGTCCTCAACTCGGCTTTCCGTAACGTCCTTGGGCAGGTTGCAAAAAGCGTCGGTACCCATTGAAAAGAAGTACGGTGAACGTAACTTTATTTCCACACCGTCGGGCTTACAGCCCGTAGAAAGCGCTGCCGAAAGTGCGGCTATGACAGAAACAACGGCACACGCCGACTTAATTTTTTTATTCATAGCTATATTATATATTTTTATCAAAATAAAAGCAAATAAAAACACCCACCTGTGCAGGCGGGTGTTTCAAATTTAAAAATTAAAGATTTCCAAGTGCGTTCTGAACTGCTTTAAGAACTCTTACGCAGCCCTGAGTTGCGCCCGTAATAACCAAGTTGGAATCGGAAAGCTCATTTTTTTCAGCTTTGTCAATGCCCTGAATGGTGCCCGTCAAAGCCTTAACGGCGTCAACAGTCTTGCCCTCGTATTTTGCCAACAAATCGGAGAGATTGTTGTGCCAGTTAGCAATGTTTTCTGCAGTCCACTTTCCGCCTGCAGCCGAAACTTCGACGTAGTTGCTTGCTACTCTTTCAACTTTAAGAATTTTGTTGTCCTTAACGGTTACTCTTACTTTGATACCGTAATGAGGAGCTTCTTTATTATAAATGTTTTCATAGTGATACTCGCCTTCTACAACTACGCCCTTTGCATAGTTATAAGCGTCGGTAATAAGCTGAGCATAAGTCGTTGCACCCGACTTTGTAGCGCCGTTTGCAGAACTCATATCAGACCAGGTTGCACCTGTAGAAACATCTCCGTCCATCCAATAGTTATCGGAATTTCTTTCAAGTTTCAAAAGGTTAGCTACGCCGTGTTCCTTTACATATTTAACAGTTGCATCGCGGTTTGCTTTCCACCAAGAACCGTCAACAGCTTCAAGCTTGGAACCTTTAGCTTCATTCCAATAACCGTTTTCTTCCTTGGAAAGGGTAGCCTTAGTCATAACGTTAGTCTTTGCCTCGCCGTCTACTGTTTCATAAGCGGAAATTTTGTTGCCGATTGCAGCTTCGTAATAGAGCCTGCAATTTTCTTCGGAAGCAAAGTATTCCTTTACAACCTTGTCGCCTACTTTGTAAGCGCTTGCTTCTGCATCCCAAAGCATAGTTACGTTGCCGTAAGTTACTTTTGCATATTTCGTTTTAACTGCGTCGTTACCCTCGCCGACAGTATAAGTAACGTGGTCGGGCAAACATACTTCAGTCAAAGTAACGTCCTTTATTTCGTCACCCTTTAAAGTAACCGTCGAATAGCCGATGTATTTTCCGGCAGTGTGAACCATTGCGTATGACGCACCGGTGCTTTCCTTTTTGTCATTTTCTCCGTTATCGCAACCGGCAAAAGCAACAGCACCGACGGACAATGTTGCAGCTACTGCGCATAAAGCTAATGTTTTAGCAAGTTTCTTCATTTTTAATACCTCTTTGTTTTTGTTGCCTATATTCTAACACACCCAAAAATCTATGTCAATGTTTTATCGATAAAATATTACTTAAAAAACAAAAAAGTTTAAATATTTTTACGCTTGTCCGTCTGGGAACCTCTCGTCGTAGTTTTTCATACATTTTCTGACAATTTCTATAGCTTCGTACATGTGACAAATTTCCTTTACGGTCGTCGTCTTATGTTCGAGCATTTTATAAACTTCAAAGAAATGCATCATCTCTTCATAGACGTGTTTGGGCAATTCCTTTATGTCGTAGATATGTTTATAGTTGGGGTCGTTGACCGCTACAGCTATAATTTTTTCGTCCAAATCGCCGCTGTCCACCATTTTAATTACGCCGATGGGTCTGCACGTCACAAGCGTCATAGGATAAATTGCACCCTCGCAAAGCACAAGCACGTCCAACGGGTCACCGTCGTCGGCAAGCGTTCTGGGAATAAAGCCGTAGTTAGACGGGTACACCGTAGAAGTGTACAGCATTCTGTCAAGGCGCAAAAGCCCCGTTTCCTTATCAAGCTCGTACTTGGCTTTACAGCCCTTCGGTATCTCTATCAGGGACTCGAATTGGTTTTCGGTAATTCTCTCTTTACTGATATCGTGCCAGATGTTCATAATAACCTCCTAATTATTTCATGCGCGCATTAGCGCTTACTTTTTTATTCGGTTCTCAAAGCCACCACGGGGTCCTTTTTCGCTGCTGCCGAGGCAGGAATTAATCCCGAAATGAGCGTAAGCACAACGCTTATTACAACCATTATAATTGCCGAGTACCACGGCAGGGCGGCAATCGTAAATATACCGAACAGCGAGCCTATAATCAAATTCAAAATTAACGAAATTATATACGTTACCGCTATGCCGACAAGTCCGGCTGCAAGACCTATTAAGAAGGTTTCGGCATTGAACAGCCGCTTTATGTCCTTTTTCCTTGCACCGACTGCGCGCAAAATGCCTATCTCCTTTATTCTTTCGACTACCGAAACGTAAGTTATAATTCCGACCATTACGGTAGATACGACAAGCGAGAGCGCGGTAAACGCAACAAGCGCGATAGTTACCATTTCAATCATGGTATTTACCATTGTAATTATAAGCCCTACGGCGTCCGTATATTGAATTTTGTCCGATTCGTTAAGCGCGACTTTTACCTCGTTGCCTTCCTTATCGGTAAACACAAGTTCTCCGCCGCCCTCGCGTTCGGCAACTTCGTTCCACCTGTCGAGATAGCTTGTGACCAAATCTTTACTTTCAAAGTTGACGGGATAAATGTAAAAACCCGAAGGCAGACTGTCGCCTGCTACCATAGAGGCGTTTACCTTCAACATGTCCGTTTGATTTCCGCCGCCGACCATACCGAATTTCGAAGGATTTTGAAAAATGTAGCTGACCGAGTTTTCCACCGTCTGCATTTGTCCGTCGACGTAATACGAATAATCGTACTTGAACGGCAGCCAACTAAGTTCCTTTTCCGCGCCTTCCTCGACTTCAAGGTCGTTTATATACTTTGCAATATTGCTGTCCAAACCGTTTTCAAGCGTATGTTTAGTCAAAGCGTTGGTGTAGTACAGTCCCGATTGCAGACAGCCGTATGAAATGTTTTCTTTCTTTTGCAATATAACTTTTACTTTCAAATCCACGTCGCAACTTGCGTCCCTGTCGGAGGCAAATTTAGCCGAGTTTGCAAGATATTTATACGCGGCCGTCATGGGTATGGGTCTGCCCTGATAATCGATTGTAAATATCTCGTCGCCGCCCTCGACGAAAACCGTGTCGTTGGGATACCATTTAAAGGAATGTGCGTCCTCTCCTATGAAGAACGAGAACGGAGTACCTTCAAGCCCGTCGACGTAGCTGCCGTTTTCGACTTTACCGTTAAACTTATCGATTACAGATTGGTCGTACTCCTCTCCTGCGGCTTTATAAGCGAAATTCAAAAACTCGTCTTCCGTCATATATCCGTACTGACCGAAGTTCAAATCGGAAAATCCGTTGTCGTTGACAACCATTATAAGGCTGTCTTTGCTTTCGAATATGTTCTTTAACTCCTCCTCGGTAAACTTCTCCGTCTTATCCAAATCGCTTGCGATTATGTCGTATTGCGAGAGGATATACGAGTAGTTATTGGGAATTTCGTCGAAAGAGTCGAGCGTGGTTATCATCGAAGCGTACTGAGAATAGGCTTCCTGCGTTTCGAGAACGGAGGTGTACTTTGCACGTATTGCCGTTACCGAAACGTTTTGCGTGTGTTCCGCAGTACCGTCTACCGAAAAATCGGTATATATGTAGTTGGACATATTGAACTCGTAGCCAAGCTTTAACGCATTGTAATATTCCCTCGGCATAGCCTCGACAAAACTGAAATATTCCGGCGTTATGTTGTTGGTAGTCATCGAACCCGAAAAGTCCATAAGCGTTTCCAACAGTGAATCGACATATACCTTGTCGTCAAGCCTATCGACTTCCACCTTGACGTTGGCAGAGTTGGCAAAGTCCATCAGCGCGGCAAAATCTATAGCGGTTTGCGTAACTGCGAGGGGATAGCCCGAAAGCAAGTCGTCCTCCATTGTGGCAATATAGCCCTGCACGCCCGAAGAAATTGCAAGCACCATTGACACGCCTATAATGCCAATACTGCCGGCAACCGACACCATAGCCGTGCGCTTACCTTTTGAAAGCAGGTTTTTAAGCGACAGCGACGTAGCCATACCTATGGACATAGAGGTCTTTTTCTTTTTTCCCTTGTTTGTCTTTGCTTCGTCCTCTTGCGTTTCTTCAACGGCAGACTGCTCTTGAATATCTTCTCCGTCGTAAGGCATTGTGTCGTCTATAACGGCTCCGTCCAAAAGTCTTATTATACGCGTTGAATACTGTTCGGCAAGTTCGGGGTTGTGCGTTACCATTATTACGAGCCTGTCTTTGGAAATTTCCTTTAAAAGCTCCATTATCTGAACGCTCGTCTTGGAGTCGAGCGCGCCCGTTGGCTCGTCGGCAAGCACTATTTCGGGGTCGTTTATAAGCGCGCGGGCAATTGCAACCCTCTGCGCCTGTCCGCCGGACAGTTGGTTGGGGCGGTTGTTTATTTTGTCACCCAAACCCACCTTTTCAAGCGCCTCTATGGCGCGCCTTCTGCGCTCTTCCTTGTCGACGCCCGAAATTATAAGCGCAAGTTCTACGTTTTGAAGTATTGTCTGGTGAGGTATCAAGTGATAGCTTTGAAATATAAAGCCTATCGAATGATTGCGGTATGTGTCCCAATCACCGTCCTTATACTGCTTTGTGGACTTACCCTCGATAATCAAATCTCCCGAAGTGTAGTTGTCAAGTCCGCCTATTATGTTCAAAAGCGTGGTCTTGCCGCAACCCGAAGCGCCGAGTATTGACACAAACTCGTTTTTGCGGAATTTTATACTAACGCCGTTAAGGGCGTGAACTACTCCGCCCGCAACGGGATAATCTTCTTTAATATCAATCAATTGCAACATAGCAAACTTCCTTTAAATATCTTTTTTAGCGTCGGTAAGGCGTTTAAGCGCGCGCTCTTTGCCCAAAATACCCATAATCGTACAGAGATCGGGGGAATTGGGACTTCCGACAACGGCAATTCTCAAAATTTCCGCCGCGTCCGAAACACTGCCTTTAAATGCCGTGGGGTTAGCTTTATACTCGCTCATTTCGGCGGCAAAGCCTACTGCCTTTGCAACCTCTTTCAATTTAGAAAACCACGTCGGGTTATCGTCGGCAGGGTCGTAAACCTTTGCAAAGCCGTCCAACACAGCCGCAACCGTCTGCCCGTCGAACCTGTAAGCGTACTCTGGCTCGAAGGTGTCGTCAAAGAAATAATCAAGCAGCCTCACGCCCTGCTCGGCGCGTTCGATGTCCTTCCTGCGCTTTTTGCCGCCCGTGCCCATTATTAAATTGAGTATCTTTAAAATATATTCGCGGTCTTTAAAATGCGTTCTGTCCGCGTCCGTGCCGAACTCGTCGACCCATTCCTTTAAAAAGTCATAGCAAGCCTCGGGGGAAAGTTTGGATATCTCCGTTTTGGAAACGTCGTTGAGCTTGTCAAGGTCGAAAAGCGCGCCGCTCTTGCCCATTTTATCTATTTTGAACTTGAAATCTCTGTAATCCCCGTCGGGATTTTTGAGCGTCCACTCCTCGAAATTGGAGTTCAACACCGTCATAAGATACTTGACTACCGCCAAGGGAAAATATCCTGCTTTACGGTAATAGTCGAGGGATAGTTCGGGGTCTTTGCGCTTTGAAAGCTTTCTCTTCGTTTCCCCGTCCATCTTCATAAGCGAACAGGTATGCGCGTACGTCGGCTGCTTAAAACCCAGCACCTTGTGCAGCTCGATATGGATAGGCAGGCTGGAAAGCCACTCCTCTCCGCGTATGACGAGCGTAGTGCGCATAAAATGGTCGTCAATGGCATGTGCAAAGTGATAGGTAGGAATGCCGTCCGACTTTAAAATTACAACGTCCTGATCGTTTTCGGTTACCGTTATATCTCCCTTTATCGCGTCGCGGAAGGTTATCTTATTTTCGATATTGCCCGAGGATTTAAGGCGTATTACAAAGGGCTTTTTCTCGTCGAGATTTTTATATATTTCCTGTTCGGAAAGGTTGCGACATTTTGCATATACCCCGTAATATCCCGTAGTTTCCTTGCTTTGCGTCTGTTTTTCACGCACTTCGTCCAGCTCTTCCGCGGTGCAGAAACAAGGGTAAGCAAGCCCCTGCTCTATAAGCCTTTTAACAAAGCTGCGGTAAATTTGAGCGCGAGCGCGTTGATAGTAGGGGCCGTATTTGTTTAAAGGGCTTTCTATTTCCGCGCCCTCGTCAAACTTTATGCCGAAGTACTTTAACGAGCGGATAACGCTCTCTACCGCGCCCTCTACCTTGCGCTTTTCGTCGGTGTCCTCTATGCGAAGATAGAAGATCCCCCCCGTAGTATGTGCGCATCTCTCGTCCGCAAGCGCGGAATAAAGGTTTCCGAGATGAATAAATCCCGTGGGGGAAGGGGCAAGGCGCGTTACTTGCGCGCCCTTGGGCAATTCCCTTTGAGGATATATGCTTTCATACTCTTCGGGTTCCAAAAGATTTTCGTCTGGTATAAGCCTTTTTGCAAGTTCTTTCAAATTCATTTTTCTTCACTCCCGTCAGTTTCTTGCCTGTGTTTTTTATCTTTTTTGGCGGCATACCACCTGTAAGTAAACCACATTATTATCAAAAGTTCAAAAACAGCAGCAACTATATATAAAAATTCTATTTTAAGAAAGTCTGAAAAAGTAACCACAAAGACGTGGAAAATAACCACGCAAGACCACAAAATTAGCGAGCTTGCCACGGCGTTAGTCAGCCTGTTGCCCCACATAGCCGAAAATACAATCAACACTATGGACATAGCGAGCGGCGCAACGACAAACGTCAGATATGCGTATGGCGCGGTGGCAGGAATAAAGAAAAACAAGCCAAACAGCCCCGTGGCAATAAACCACACAAACACCGACGAAAGCGCGACAATGAAAACGCGCTTGCCGCCCAGCTTCTTTTTGGGCAATATGCTGGGAGCAACGTTCTTGTTTTTGACTATATCGTCCAAAGTAACGCCGAAAATTTCGGCAATGCGAATAAGTACCCTTATATCGGGAATGGCCTCCCCCCGCTCCCACTTGGAAACGGCTTTGTCCGAATAGTTTAACATCTCCGCTAGCTGCAACTGCGTTAAATGCGCCTGCATACGCAGTTCGGTTATGTTTTTCGAGATTGTTGTCTTTATATCATCCATACCCGTATTTTACCATATTTTAATTGAAAATTCAAGCAAATAATCAACTCTACTGTGAGTAGAGCATGAAATTTTTGCGGTAGAGTTACGAAATTTATCGGTATAGCGCGATTTTTAAAGCGTAGAGCGTTTAAGCCTATAATTAGGTTGTAATTAATTTTTTTTGTGTAATAATGTAAATGTAGGCTGTAACCGATACGGTCTGATAAAATAAATATTGAGGTGGACAAATGAATACATTCGATATATTTGTTGACTCGGGCACAAACATTCCCGATGAATTGATTAAAAAACACAACATAGGCGTAATACCCTATTCCTGCACGGTCAACGGAGAAGAAAGACTGTGCTACGAAAAGGATACCGCGTTTGTACAGACGGCAAAAAAATATTATGAAGATTTAAGACAGGGCGCCGACATAAAAACTTCGCTTATAGGTATGGCGCGCGTTATGGATTACGTTACCCCCTCGCTCCAAGCCGGACGCGACGTAATGATTTTTACCATTTCGTCGGGCATTAGCGGAACGTACAATCAGGCTGTCAACGCTCAAAAAGAACTTGAAAAGCAGTTCCCCGATTGCAAGGTCTATGTAATAGATACGGCTAACGCTTCAATGGGTTCGGGCTTGCAGGCTTTAAAAGTTGCCGATTTAAGGGATATGGGGGAGAGCATCGAAGCGTGCGTAAAATGGCTTGAACTCAACTCTTACAAATTCAACAGTTACGCTACCGTTGCCGACCTCAAATATCTCAGAAAGGGCGGCAGAATTTCAACCACTCTCGCTATTGCGGGAACCATACTCAACATAAAGCCAATTTTAAGGGCGGACGGCGCGACGCCGGCAAAACTGACATTTTTCAGCAAGGAACGCGGCAGAAAGAAGGCGCTTTTGGCGCTTGCAAACGAGTTTTCCGCCAACGTCGAAAATCCCGAGTCGCTTATTGCAATATGCCATGCGGACTGCGAGGACGACGCAAACGAGCTTGCGGCAATGCTTAAAGAACGCGGCGCTAAGGATATAATAATAGAATACTACGACCTTTGCACGGGCACGCACGTCGGTCCCGGCACTGTGGCGCTCTTCTTCTACGGCAAGGATAGGCGCGCTGCAGCCCCAATGGCAGAAAAGTCGCGCGCAGGTAAAGCGGCGATACACAAAGCGTAAATAATTAAATTAAAATCGAACAACCGCGACGGAATAAATCTGTCGCGGTTGTATTTTTATTAAATTAATGCCGCCTGTCATAGTCGAGCTCGGCACCGTGCTGCGTCAACAAGAACTGCAAAAAAGCGCGGCAACCGTTATAGATATCCGCATACGCTCTCTCGAAATCACCCGTGTACCAAGGGTCGGCAACGTCGCGTGCTTCACCCGTAAAAGACAACAGCTTGTACACCTTGCCGCCGTACTCGCTGCCTGCAAGCCTCAACACGTTCAAAAGATTATTTGAATCCATACAAAGTATGTAGTCGCAATTTACAATATCCCGCTTTTGTATCTGCCGAGCCGTGTGCGAGCCGCAAACGCCGTGACTTTTTAAAACGCGCTGTGCCGGCGGATAAATGCAATTTCCAACCTCGTATGAGGAAGTGCCGCAAGAGGTTATTTCAAAGCTCAAAGCCAGCCCCTCCTCCTCTACAAGCTTTTTAAAAATAAGTTCTCCCATAGGCGAGCGGCAGATATTGCCCAAACAAACAAAGTTAACGCTTATCATCAGTCACCTATTTTCAACTTTTGCCAGGGCGTTTCCGTCGGCTTGTAGTTTTCAAGATACTCAATCAGTTTTTCCGCGTCGTCAAAATACGAGTACATTTCATAACACTTAAAAGTGATAAATTTGCGCTCGGTAACTTCTTCCATAAATTTTTCAAGGTTGTCGTAGTAGTTTTCAAGGTTGTAAATGACAATTGCCTTGTTGTGCCTGCCCAACTGTTTTAAAGTAAGCACCTCGAAAAACTCCTCGAACGTTCCTATACCGCCGGGAGTTATTATGAATGCGTCGCACTCATCCTCCATTACCTTTTTACGCGCCGACATAGTGTCGGTATAGGTAATTTTATCGCAACCGTCGTAAATGAGTTCGACCTTTTCTTCCCTGAAAAAATCGGGAATTACGCCGTGAACAAAGCCGCCTCCGCGCTTAAAACCGCGCGCAGCCGCGCCCATAAGCCCCGTAGCGCCGGCGCCGAAAACAAGCGAGTGACCGCGCTTTGCAAGCTGTTCGGACAGAGCTTCCACCCTTTCTATATAAATTTTGTCAATGTGCGAACTTGCCGCACCGAATATACAGATTTTCATAATACCTATTTATTATATGCAATTTTAATTAAAATGTCAAATTCAAAAAAGAACTCCGTTTACTTGTCGGAGTTCTTTTTGTCGTCTTTGGTTTTGGGTAAATCGTTAGTCAGCGGAGTTTTTATATCTTTCAACTGCGAGTCGGACAAATTTCCGTTTTTACGCTCTATTTTTATTTCCCACTGAATGAGGAATGTCAACGCGGCGCGAAGCAATATAATTGCGCCGAGTATCAAAAGCTCGTTCCATTCCCTTACTATTACCGTTCTCAAAAGCTCTCCGCCCATTTTGAACTCAAGCGCAAGCGCGATACCCTCGGCAAGTTTAAGCCGAGTATGCTCCCTGCGTTTTATAAGTCCGATTACCGCCGAAACTATCGCGTATATCAAAACGACTATACCGACAAGCTCGACGGCAAGAATTAGGTAGTTTACTACCAAATCAAAATATTCGGATATAATTTCAAAAACTTCCATTGTAAAAACACCTTATATATCTATTATAAGGGCTAACCTTAGTTTTGTCAATACTCAATTTTTTATTTAAATATTTGTTTTATGAAAATAAAAAATTGTTGGCATTATCCGACAATTTTAATAATCGAGCTTAAACAATTCATTAGGCTCTACTTTTAAAACACACATATCTTAAAAATTACTTAAACAGGCTACAATTTTTTACCAATAAAAAATATAGTAAATAGCAAAATATTTGAAATAAGCTAAAATTTATTGTGAACTAATGCCCTTTCGGGCTTCGGTACGACGGGGCACAAGCCTCGACGTTATGTCCGCAAAACAGTACAAATACGCACCCTTTGCGGGTGCGTATTTGTACTTGCTTGGTGGACCAGTCGGGACTTGCACCCGAGTCTTACGGTTTTTGTTTGAGCTTTCTACATACTTATTCCGCCTTAAATCTTAGCCGACAAATTCCGACGAACGGGACTTTATCGGAGCATACCGCTTAAAATACCGTCATCCGGCGCGATAAGACCAAGATAACAGTTTGCCGTTTAATTAACGCCGACCGCAAGCCAACGGTAAACTTGCGACGACGGACCGCTTAAAAGGTTAAGCAGCGCAAGCTACGCTTGCACCTCTGAACGAGGGGAAAGCGACAACTTTGGAATCGTTTGATTCTGCATTTAAATTTAAGTTCCGTTTTTACAAAGCCGAGCCTTTGGTATGCTTTTCTCATCCTCCAATCGCAATCGAATCTAAAACTAGCCCGAATGTATTTATAGAGTACAACCATTATATGCTTAAAAAGTAAAAAAATCAAGCGATTGATTTTGTTTTCTATTGACAAATTAAGTAAAATGAATTAAAGTTTTTATATATGATTTACACCGTAACTTTTAATCCGTCGCTGGATTATTATTTACAAGTCAATAATATCAAGAGGGGAATGGTAAACCGCGCCGCAAACGAACGGCTCGAAGTCGGCGGCAAGGGCTTAAACGTTTCGCTTGCCCTAAAAGAGCTGGGAGAGCAAACGTGCGCGCTCGGGTTTGTCGCAGGTTTTACGGGTAAACACGTCAGAGAGAAAGTCGGAGAGTTCGGACTCGATTACGATTTTATCGAAGTCGAAGGAATTACGCGTATCAACGTAAAAGTTAAATCCAACACCGAAACGGACATAAACGGTTCGGGCGCAAAAGTCAGTTTAAACGACGTAAACAAGCTTGCAAGAAAGCTTAAAAAGCTGCTGCAAGAGGGAGATTGGCTTGTTATAAGCGGAAGCGTTCCCTCCTCGCTGCCAAACACGATATACGCCGATTTACTAAGCAAACTTAAAAGCGTAAAGGGCGTAAAAATAGTTGTCGACGCGTGCGGAAAGCTTTTGACAAGCGCGTTGAAATACAACCCCTTTCTTATAAAACCCAACATTTACGAAATGTGCGAAATTTTCGGGCTTACGTCAATACCCGATATAGAGGGTATTTTCGGCTGTGCGAGAAAGCTGCAAGACCTCGGCGCGCGCAACGTGATTGTTTCGATGGGCTCGCAGGGCGCGGCTATGGTCACGGATACCAAAAAATCAATGTATGTGCGCGCGGCGCGCGGACAGCTTGTAAACTCGGTCGGCGCAGGTGACAGCCTTATTGCAGGATTTATTCACGAATATATAAAATCCAACAACTATTTTACTGCGCTCAATTTTGCCACCGCCGCAGGAAGTGCGTGTGCGTTTGCAAAGAGCCTTGCCACGCGCGAACAGATTGAATATGTCGAGTCGTTAATGCTGTAATGGAATTTCAACTTATTAAAACAACGCCGAAAAGCGTGTATTCCACGCTTAAAAATATAATTACCCCCCTGATATGCGGCAAATACGAGCTTTTGCGTACCCCAAACGGCAAGCCTTATATAGAGGGTTCCCCCCTGCACTTTTCAATTACCCACAGTGGAAACATTGCTTTTATAGCGACGGCTAATGTACCCGTAGGCGTAGATTTCGAGATGATAAGAGAGAGGAATATTACGGCAACGCTCAATAGATTTACGGTCCGCGAGAAGAATTATATAGCAAACCGCTTGGAAAAGTTTTATGAAAATTGGGTTGCAAAAGAGGCGTTTATAAAAATGCTCGGGCAAACGCTTGCAACTCACCTTAAAAGGCTTGAATACTTCGACGGCAAATTATACTCAGACGGCATACGACAATACGTTTCGATAAGGCATATATCGGGGGGAATTTGCGCGGTATGCTTAAAACACAGCGAGGAAAAGCTATGAAATGTTTTGTTATAGCAATGGAGAGCGAGGCAAAGCCGATAATCGATGCAATGCGCGTTTTCGAGGACAGAAAGGTCGGAAATAAGCACATAGTACGGGGGCAACTGTTTGACAGGGACGTTGCGGTATTGGTCTGCGGAGTAGGTAAAGTGAACGCGGCTTGCGGCACCCAGTATGCGATAGACAAGCTCGAAGCCGACGAAATAATAAATATCGGAGTTGCAGGCGGACTCAACGACGGGCTGAAAGTCGGCAAAGTTTACTCTATATCTCAGGCGGTGCAGTACGACTTTGACTTGACGCAGTTAAACGGCACCAAGATAGGCACGCTGGACGAGTGTAAAGATAATTATTTGCCTCTTTTAAAAAGCAGGCTTTACCCCCTTAAAAATCTTGCCACCGGCGACAGATTTAACGACAGCAAGACAGACTACCTTCTTTTAACCCAAGAACTCAACGCGGATATACGGGATATGGAGTGCGGAGCCGTTGCGCAGGTTTGTATGCACAGCGCCGTACCTCTCCGCTCTTACAAGATAATTTCAGACCTTGCCGGCAGCGGCAGCACCACCGAACAGTATTTGAAAAATCTTACAGAATGCTTCGATACGCTCAAAAGCGAATTAAAAAATATTGCGGAAGAAATTTATGGATAAGATACCTTCGTTTTCAAAGAACCACGACGAACTTAAACGCGGACTGCATCTCTGCGGCGCAACGCACGGTGTTACCACCTGGGATTTGCGCTTTAAAACGCCCAACGGCGGGGACTATATCGATATTGCGGCAATGCACACGATAGAGCACCTTATAGCTACCGTAGTGCGCAACTCCGCTCACAGGGACGACATTATCTATTTCGGGCCTATGGGTTGCCGCACGGGCTTTTATCTTTTGACGGTTAATATGGACTACGGCGCGGTTTTAAAACTTTTGAAAGAAAGCTTTGCGCTTGCCGCAACTTTCAGCGAAGTTCCCGGTAACACGCGCGAGGAATGCGGTAACTACCTTGAACACAATCTTGACGAAGCTAAGCGTGAATGCGCGGAATACATTAAGATTTTGGAGAACTTATGAAACCTCTCGGCGGCGGTTGGGACGAACTACTCGCTCCCCTCTTTCAGGACGAAAGATACCAAAAAATCCGTGAATTTTTAAAATATGAATACTCGCATTACATAATCTATCCCGATATGTACGACCTTTTTAACTGTTTTCGGTTTACTCCGCTCGACAAGCTCAAAGTCGTAATATTGGGTCAGGACCCGTACCATGGGCCCAATCAGGCGCACGGGCTTTGTTTTTCCGTCAAAGACGGAGTTAAAATTCCTCCCTCTCTCGTCAATATATATAAAGAGCTGGAATCGGACCTTGGCATTGCGCCGAGAAAGAGCGGCAATTTGACGGCTTGGGCGCAGGACGGCGCGCTGCTTATGAACACCACCCTTACCGTTCGCGAACATCTTTCCAACTCGCACGAAAAATGCGGCTGGGCTTGGTTTACGGACAGCGTTATTTCGCTTGTCAGCGAGCATACCGAGAACACGGTATTTATACTTTGGGGCGGCAACGCGCGCAGTAAAGCGCCGTTGATTGACAAAAGCAAACACTTGATTTTGCAGTCCGCTCACCCCTCTCCGCTGTCGGCGTTTAACGGGTTTTTCGGCTCGAAACCCTTTTCAAAGACAAACGAATACCTTATTTCAAAGGGCAAAACTCCCTTCAATTGGTAAAAGGAAATTACTTGAATGAAATATATAACTGTGCTCGGCGACGGAATGTCGGATTGGAAAATTCCCGAGCTTGGAAACAAAACCTGTCTTGAAGCGGCAAATACGCCCGTTCTCGACAAAATTGCCCCCCTCTCCGAAATAGGGCTGTGCAAGACCGTGCCCGACGGATTTAAACCCGGGTCAGACGTAGCAAATATGTCTGTGCTCGGTTTTGCGCCCGACAAATACTATACGGGGCGCTCCCCCATAGAGGCTGTTGCAATGGGCATCGACTTAAACGAAACCGACGTAACGCTCAGATGCAACCTCGTCACTCTGTCCGACGAGCAAGATTATGAACAAAAAACCATGCTCGACTACTCCGCAGGGGAAATTTCCACCGCCGAAGCGGCGGAACTTATGGCGTACCTCAAAGAACATTTAAAAGTTGACGGATACGAGTTTTATACAGGCATACAGTACCGCCACTGCCTTGTAGTAAAAAACGGAGCGGTCGGGCATACGCTAACTCCTCCGCACGACATTTCGGATAAAAAAATTACGCATAGCCTGCCCAAGGGCAAAAACGCAGACCTGTATACAAAGCTTATGAAAGACAGCTATAAGCTTTTGAGCGCCCACCCTATCAACTTAAAGCGCGTTTCAGAGGGCAAGAAACCTGCAAACAGCATTTGGCTTTGGGGGGAGGGGACAAAACCCAAGCTGGACGATTTTGAAAAAATGCACGGCTTAAAGGGCGGAATTATTTCGGCGGTTGATTTGATACGCGGCATAGGAATGCTTGCGCATATGAAAATAATAACAGTCGAAGGCAGTACGGGCAATTACGACACAAATTTTAAGGGCAAGGCGCGCGCCGCCGTAAGCGAGCTTTTGGGCGGACTCGATTTTGTTTATATTCATCTCGAAGCCCCCGACGAGTGCGGACACCACGGCGACTATGAGCACAAAGTTTATTCGATAGAAAAAATTTCAAGCGAAGTTATAGCAACGGTAATAGACGGACTTACCGCCGCAAACGAGGACTTTGCAATACTCGTCTGCCCCGACCACCCTACGCCCGTCGCTATAAAGACGCATATTTCCGACCCCATACCATATCTCTTATACACCAACGTCAAAAGCTTAAATAACGGTGCAAACCGCTATACCGAACAACAAGCCGAAAGCACCCAAACGTATATTCCCAAAGGGCACAATTTAATAAGAAGATTGTTTTCAATAAAATAAAACAAGCCGTGAGCAAAGCTCACGGCTTGTTTTATCGCAAGATTACATTCAATTAAATATTAAACTTTTTCCAGGGATTTTCGTCTTTCGGCGGCTCTATCACAAACTTCAACGCTTCTCCCGTGGTGGGGTGAGTAAACCTCAAAGAATAAGCCCAAAGCGCAAGTTTGCCCTTAACCGCCTTTTCTCCGCCGTAACGCATATCTCCGTAGACGGGGCAGTTTATAGCCGCAGTCTGGACGCGTATCTGGTGCGTTCTGCCAGTGTGCAGAGTTACGTCAACAAGGCTAAGCCCCGACTGCTCCTCTTTAATTTCGTATTCAAGCGAAGCAAATTTTGCGCCCTCTTCCGTCTGCGTACACACATACACGGTGTTGTTTACGCTGTTTTTCCTGAGATAGTTTTCGAGAACCGCTCTCTTCCTGGAGGGAATGCCGCACAGCACGGCAAAATACCTCTTTTCGAAGCCGCCGTTCTTCATCTGCTCGGAAAGACGCGCCGCCGCCTTTGAGGTCTTTGCAAACACCATAACTCCGCCCGTCGGGCGGTCAAGCCTGTGCACAAGCCCCAAATATGCGTTGCCGGGCTTGTTGTACTCTGTCTTTAAATACTCCTTAACGCAATCGAAAAGGTTACTGTCCCCGCTCTCGTCGGGACAGCACGCCACCATTTGCGGCTTTAAAACGACTATAATATGGTTGTCCTCGTGCAAAATTATCAAATCACTTGTCTGCATATCTCTCTCCTACGAAAAGTCCGCTTGCGCCGCAGGGCAGAGGTATGCCCTCGTCGGTAGCGATGCCGACTTCATACGCCTCGGTTCTGCCATTGAAATTTTTTAAAGCTAGCGTAAGTATATTGCTCAATACTGCGGGCTGTAAGCCCGTGGTATAGCTGTTTATCAAAAAGAACAGCGGATTATCGGACAAAAGACAGGCGCAATTTTCGACAAATGCGAACAAGTCGCGCTCGATCTTCCACATTTCTCCGCCGGGGCCCCTGCCGTAGCTGGGAGGGTCCATTATTATCGCGTCGTACTTATTTCCGCGCCGTATCTCGCGCGCAACAAACTTCATACAGTCGTCTACTATATATCTAATACCGCTGTCTATGCCCGAAAGCTTTGCGTTTTCGCCTGCGCGTTCAACCATTCCCTTTGCCGCGTCGACGTGCGTTACCTTTGCGCCTGCCTTTGCACAGGCAACCGAGGCCGCGCCCGTATAAGCAAATAAATTTAAAACCTTGATTTCCCTGTCTTGAGCCACGGCTCTTTTAATCAACGCCGACATTGCGTCCCAATTGACTGCCTGTTCGGGAAAAAGTCCCGTATGCTTGAACCCCATAGGCTTGACTTTAAAAGTTAAGTCGCGATAAGACACCGTCCATTCCGAGGGGAAATTTTTGCGCTTTTCCCAAGCGCCGCCGCCCTTTTCACTGCGGTGATATACTGCGTCGATATTGTCGTAAGAATACAAATCGCGCCCCTGCCAAATGACCTGAGGGTCGGGACGGAGCAAAATAACGCCATTCCAATCTTCGAGTTTCATTCCGTCGGAGGTGGCAATTATTGTGTAATCTTTCCATTCACGGGCAATTTTCATACTTGAAATTATAACAAACGCCCGTTAATTTGTAAAGTAATTTATTACATAACCAGTTTTGTATTTTAACTTACTTTGTATAACTTGCAAGCACGTCGAAAAGTATAGCGTAATAACTGCCCAAATATTTTTGCGCTACCACGTCGGCTTTATAAATCTCCATACGTTCGGCGGGGTCCTCGATTGACATATAATATGCCCTGACAATGTTGTATCGCTCGAAATAACTTAGCGAATAGTCGACAATGTAACCTACGTTTTCGGGATCTCCGCTGCCGTCGTCCGGATAGGGGGAGTTGAGCTGAATACTGTACAGAAGCTGTTCGACGATTATATCGAGTTGATAATTGTACTCTGCGTCAAGCTCGGCGCACTTGTTTTCGTACAGCGACGAGCCACCCATATCGTTTGTAAGATACAACTTAAAGAACAGCTCTTTTTCGTTTTCGAGGGTGTGCAGCATTTTATTTTTCTGCTTTTGAGCGTTTCGCAAAAGCTGCATTTGAACTACGGAATATTTTTTTAAATCTTCATCTGTAACCTCTATTATGTCAAATGTCACTCAGCGCCTCCCCGAATGCTAAAACTCCGCAAATCTTTTTATTGCTCCGCAATTTGATTTTAAACCTCTTTCCGCGCATATTTACCCTGCAATAGCCGCGTACACCCCGTAATATCCTTGACTTTTGCCCGTTTGTAACAGTAACGTCCACGCCATGCTCCGTTCCTATATGCAGGCTTTTCAAAAGCTTTTCGCTGCCCTTTCCAAAGTCTATTTCTCCGCTTTCATAAGTATAACTTGCGCAGTCCGTAAGCTTAAAAACACCTCTCTTGTCGACTGCGTAAACGCTATCGAAAGCGCACAGCGCCTTAGCCTCGAATATAATATAATAGCACCTTTTCGTAACTGCGTTGACTGCAAGCACAACCTTTTTTCCAAGCCTTGCGCTGGTGCCGTTTACAAAGTACCACTCTCCGAGCGAGGTCGCACAGGTCGGGGACGACAAGTCGCCCGAATAGTCGAAATCGATTTTTGTTACCTCTCTGCCGTCAAACGAGTAAAGCTGGCTATCCGCAAAAAACACAAGCTTGCCGCAAACGGCGGCGCAAGTGCCCGAGCATATTTTACCAAGCTTCGCACGGGGATAAGTAAGCTTAAAATTTTCGGGGTCTCCGTAAGCCGTCATAACCGCAAGTCCGTTTTCGCAAAGCGCAACCACTTTGTCGTCCAGCACCGCAAGATTGAGCATTTCCCCGAACTCGTGATTTATGAACACCTCTCCCGAACCCATTACGCTTTTATCGAAATTCAAAACGTCGTTAGGAGCGGACCAACGCAATACAAACGCGTTTTCCCCGTCTATCGCAAACAATCTGCCGTTTTTAAACACGCCGTGTCTGAATTTAAGTCGGGCTTCGCGGTGGGCAATAACTCCGCTGCTAATCTCTATATAAAAGTCGTTGCCGAACAGATAGCTTTTTGCCGCGTATCCGTCTTTTTTCTTACACTCTATCATAAACGGTTTGCTTGCCATAAACTCATAGTTTGTGTGAAAAAAATTGCCCGCTGCGTCCGCCGTAAATAGGTTGCCGCCGCCGCAAATTAAAAATTTGCCCAACGGCACCGAATAAAACGCGAAGTATGGAACATAGGCAAAATCTTCGATGGGCGTCACAAGCTCGAACGTGCCTGTCGGCACAATTTTTCCGCCGTCGGATATGCAGCTTATGCAGGTATGCTCTCCCTCGCTTTCTGTCAACACGTCGGCGGTCAGTTCGCTGAATACAGGATATTTTACGCTCATATCCAGCTCCTCGGCGCAATGACGGGCAGCTTTAACTGTTGACGCCGCGCGCGCTCGATTTCCTGTCTGTAAACGCTGTCCCAAAACTCCGCCTGCCGCATTTCTCCGTTTATGAGGCAATATTCCGAAACCGCGCCTGCGGCAAGCATCTTTTCGGTAACTTTTTCTCCGAGCTCGCACTCCCCGTTCAATTGCTTTTTCTGCGGAGAAAACTCGTATTCGACGGTAATTGTAAACGCGTCGCAGCTAAGATATGTAGCAAACAACTCGTACTTCTTTTGTTCTCCGTTTACGGTAACCGACAAAATTTTAACGGGCTGTTTTTCAAACTTCGTAAACTCGAACTTTTTGTTATAGCTTGTTATGGTTTGTGTATTTACTACGGGAAAATAGTGCCTTGCCAGCTCGTTTTCGACCGCGTTTACGCAATAGAGCATTGTTTCGACGGCTTCCGCCGCCTCGCCGTTAATTTCCGCTTCCGACTTTATCAACTCGGCAACGTCCGTTCTGCCGACGTAATTCATACCTCTTTGTACTATATCTTTTATCTTCATTTATCCTCCCGAAACTTTGGGCAGCCGCAAACAAACGGCTGCCCCGCACTCAAAAATTTTTTACGACTAAATTGCCTGAGCAGGCGCTTCGTCGGTAATGTCGCATATAACCGCCTGACCGCAGGGCTTTTTGCAGATAAGTTCGGCATACTTGACAAGCGTAGCCGAAAACGCCGCCTTGCCGGGAATCTGTTTCAAAATTTTGCCGCCCTCGTCCTCGAGCCACTCCCAATCGCAGAGTTGATTTAGCGAAAAGTCCTCTGTATTCAAGAACATTATCTTGCCGTCGGGACAGTACTTGTCGGCATAGACGGGCACGTCGTTTACCGTAATTACGCCAAAACCGGTATGTACGTCGGTCGAGTTGACGACCCTTCTGTTGTTGGCTATAAGCGCGGCAATCTTTCTCCTTGTCTTGTACGAACAGACAATCATATTGATTTTACTGTTGAAGTTCTCCTCCATTGTATCGAGAACCTCCAAAAGCACGTCCTCTGTAAGCACATTGTTCAAGCTTACCTTGTGGGGGCTGAAATAGCTTTCCGCGCTCTTAGTATGTCCGTACAGCGTGGGCGCGTCGAAAAGCGCGCCAAGCCCCGTAAGCTCGTTATTTTTCGAGCCGTGAACGTATATTGCGCCGTAGGTTACAGCTTCCTCGATATCGCGGTTTAAAATTACCGTGGAAGCCGCTTTGTCGATGCTTTGAATATACAGCCCCGAACAGTCGTTTATGACGCCTACGCCGTAGTCGTCAACATCAACGCACATTCCCACATAAAAATCTTTCAAAACGTCTACCTTATAGGTCTTATCGTTGACGCGCTTTGTTATATTGCACAGCTTGCCCGAGCCGTCGCCGAAAAGCATACGTTGAAAATTTTGTCTTGCGCTGAACACGAGCCCTTCCATTTCGGCATTTACAAGGTTTACGAACGCGCCCGAAGAATCCCTTGAAGCGCGCATTGCCTTGTCGCTTATTTCAATTGTTCCGTACAGATTTTTGAGCGGAACGGTGATGTCGAGATATCTGTTTTTATAGGGGTCGGGCAAATCCCCGTCCTCCGCGCCTGCAACCACGTTGCCGCTGTTGCCGCGCACTACCGAAAGCTTTACGTCCTTGCCGAAAACGTTGACCGAGTTCTTTTCAATAGCCGAGTAGAATGGTGAAATGCTGTCGTTGAGTTGTGCCGTAACCGCGTCGAGATAATAGTCCTTTAACGCTTTGTCGGCATTCTGAATTGTAATCAATTAAATTTTCTCTCCTTTTTAAGTTACTTTTTTAAAAACTGTGCGGCAAGCGCGCCGGCTTCCCTTATGGATTTCGGCGTCTGCCGCGGTGCGGCGCAAGGTACGCCGCCCGATATCAGCGGAACGCTTTTTCCGCCCTGAATACTTTTTAGGTATTCTTCTATAACGCGCTTTTTTTCCTCTTCGTCGAGAGCGCGCATTTGGGTATTTAAGCCTTCGGGGGAGGGCGCGTCCGAGTCGGACATAGCTTGCGCCTTGTTCCCTTCTTCAAGTTCTTTCAGCCGTTGACTGCGTCGGGTGAATTCGGCTTCGAGATTCAAATAGGCGTTCAAAAGGGCGTCCACGCTTTGAAATTTGCCAAGCTCGGTCGCGGCTTGCTTTCTCTCTTCCGCCCCTGCGGTTTCCGCCGTAGCTGTAATTTCGTCTTTGTTTTCGTTATCCATTTTTTGCCTCCGAAAGTTTATTGTCGTTTATTTTCAACTCGTCGGCAGCGGCTGCCGCCAACTTCTTTTTATGTAGTTCGATATGCGCGCATATGCGCTTTTCTCCGCTTTTTTCCACGTTTTCGGAAAGAAGATATGCCGTGTGCTCGTTGATATGCACCGCGTGGTCGTCAAAGTCCTTGACCTCTGCACTGCCCGTCAAAAGCTTTAAATTTTCCTCTCCCGCCCTCGCGCGGTTCAGCTCGGTCAAATCCCTCTCCTCGGCAAAAGAGCCGTAGCCGAGCGTTTCAAGCAATTTGTTTCTCACCGACACCGAAAGCTTGCCGTCCTGCCCCGCCAAAAGCCCCCTGTCGAGAATCTCATAGACAACCGTTCGCTTCTGCGCGGGGGTCATATTCAAATCACTGTCGGCGTCCAACACCACGTCGTCGGAGGAAATGTCGCTTCCCTTAAAATATACAAGGTTTAAAGCGTTGCCGTCCCCGGCAAATTTCAACAGCCTCAAATCTGTGGCAAATTGCCTGTAAAGGCGCAATATGTGGCGGCCAACTATCTCCAAAGCCCTCTTCATACTGCTGTAAACAAGGTTGAGCCGCTCGTCGGTCTGGTCGAGAATCAGCTGTAATCCCGTTGCCGAAGTAATGCCGGCAAAGCTGTCGGCGTCCTGTGACAAATCTCCGGTTCCCGAAATCTTTATAAACTCGGATAAAAGCTGCTCTTCCTCCCTGTCAAAATCGGTTGGAACACTGCCTAAAGCCAGCATAGTAGGGGGTGTACTGCCCTGACGGTATATTATTACCTTTCCCGGAACAAGCCCTTCTTCGACAAATTCTTCCGCGTCGACCGACCCGTCCTCGACGGCAATAGTGCCCATGGAAATTCTGTTTAAAAACTCGTGCTTTCTGTTCTTTACGGCGTTGTAGGCGCGCTGCACGGGAATAAGCCTTTCGACAATGCTCACGCCGAAAAACTTTCCGGCGACGGGCATAGAAACCTGTTTTACGAAAGGATACCCCCTTGTCCCGTTTTCGCTGTTGATATAAGGCAAATCCCCTTCGTATAAAAGCTTGCCGCCGGCAACGACGCACAGCCTGCCCAAAGGCATTTCCTCGGTGGGCTTTTCATAGCGCTCAATCACAAGCTCGAAACCCTGTGTTTTGCCCGTAAAC
>CAJUMW010000009.1:0-1940 GCA_910587625.1 uncultured Christensenellaceae bacterium | reverse complement strand
TGCGGCATATTACCGCCCCAATTATCTTTTTGCGAGAGTTGCGAGGCCATAAAATCATCCTTCTCCCCACCCAAAAGCTTTACGCCGTACATCGTATAAATGTCGTCGACCGAAAGAGCTTTTGCGTGAATTATGCTCGGCTGCTCATCTATGCTTTCGAGATAGAGCGAGTGAGGGTAAATCTCGAAAGGAGAAACGGCAATTACGCTTACCGCACCGTCCAACACTTTTTTTCCGTTCTCCGTAACGCCCACCTGTCTGCCCCTAGCGCCGTCCCAGACTATCTTATAAAACGCCGTACCGCACACTTCCGACCAGATTGCCGCCGCGCTCATTACTCCCTCCATATCGCAGTCGTCGTGCGTTGCGGAAAGAATATTCGAAGCCAGCGCGGCCGAACGTCTGTCCGCCTCGTCCTCGCTTGCGGCAAGCACAGTCAACGCCGGGCGTATGCGCGCCAGCTTTGAAAGCCGCGTGTCTATAACGGGCGCAATGTGGTTGAATACCCTGCGCGCCTGCCAATAATACAACTTTTCTTCCCTGAATATTTCGCCCTTGGCGTCAATATCGCAATATTGATCTCCGTTTACGAAATTTATATTGAGTTGCCAGCATCTTTCAAGCGCCAGCCGCTCGCTTTGCCGCGTTAAAAAATCGTTTTCGACTTCCCGAGCCAACCTCTCTTCGGGCGTCAAATTACTCTCGTTCAAATTAATATCTCCTCAATCTTTATTTTCATTCAATAGCTTTAACAGCTCTGCTTTTTCTGCTTCGAGCTCCTCATCGGAAAGTTCGCCGCGCTCTTCCATAAGCATTTTTACGGCTTTAATATCGGGCGGAATGTCGCGCCTTGTAATTTTTCTTTTGACAAGTTTAAGCTCCCCGTCCCCGTCGACAGCAAACTCCTCCACCGTTTCGCTTGCGGAAAGCCCCGTCGCGCACTTTATAAGCGCGCTCTTTATTTCCGCGCCCTCTTTGTTCAATTCAACTTCCTCCTGTCGCGCCTCAAATTTCTTATTCTGCGCAGTTTATCGCTCTGCACGGGTGAAAGGTCAGCCTCTTCCCTCGGCGTGGGTCGGGGACGCGTCATTATAAAATACCTCAACTCGTCCAAGTAAGATACTATCTTTCAATTACCCTTAAATATACCCTTAAAAGGCACAAAAAAGAGTGCTTTTCAGCACTCTTTTTAATCAAATAATTTTTTTGGCACACGATTTGGCACAGTGGTAGATAGTATCTTTTTCTTGCAACACTACCTTATTGTGGGAATATGTTTATCACTACTAATTGCGATTGCTTCCTTTTTTCAACTCTTTTAGCATAATCATAAGCTATTCTTGTACCACTCCGTCCTGCCCCACGCGGCGAATAGGAGTCGTTATAATAGAAGATGCAATAGTTACTATCATCTATCATAGCTTGATTCCTTTCAATATACGAAGCTCTACCCGCTTCATATTTTTTCGCAAACTCAACTTCCGACTCAAAACCTTTTAGATGTATTTCCTTACCCATTAGTTTGCTAAAAGCGCGTTCGTCATCTTCACGTTCGTATTCCATAGTTGCCGCTTCGCTTCTGCAAGTGTAAGCCACACGATTTATAAACGGATATACTTCACGCAGTTCAGTAACTACGCTATGACAAAGATCGTCAAACGCACTCCTGCTACCAAACAAAAAAGTATTGACTCCTTCTTGTTCAATTAGAGCAATTATTTTGTCTTTCAAGAGCGAACTAATTAGCTCACTATTCTCTACTGTTCGATGACCAATAAAGGAACATCTTACTTCTTTGCTCGAATCTTTATCCATAAATAAATTATAGCATATCCTCCGATAAATTGAAATTTATTAAAAATCTTTTATAAATCCAGTATAAATAATGCCCCTATCCGAATCAATAATTATATTTTGGGGTTTTAACCCGTATGCCTTAA
>CAJUMW010000008.1:17828-77447 GCA_910587625.1 uncultured Christensenellaceae bacterium | reverse complement strand
CCAGCTTTTCAGCCTTCTTATACCTTTCTTCTTTGTTCATATTTTGAACCTCCTTAAATTTCGTACTTATAGTTGTAATATTTCTTCAAAGCGGCGTTCAATCCGGCACGCAGGCGCTTATCGGCTTTGATTTCTTCGAGCGTGAGGTTGAGGGTTTCGAGCGTATCGTCAAGCTCGTATGTATACCCGTACTCGTGGTTAGCAAGCTCGCAAGCAAACATATCTTTGATATACCCCAGACCTGTTTCGTCGGCGGCCATTGCTTCCTCGTGTTCTTTTGCGTGCCTTTCCGTAAGTTCGTGGAACGCATCACTGTCTGTCCTGCGAATAAAGCAACCAGCGCCTATCGAGTAAATCTTGTCGGTGTCGTTAACCGTAAGCCCCCACTTTTCCATCATCTCCGCGAACTGTTTGTCGCTAAACGCCGCGCCGAGCGGAAATGCGTTAAACTCTTCCTGTTGCCTGTTTCTCAACTGTTCGTAACTATTCATACAAACCTCCTATTTAATCTCGAAGTCTTGCAGGCTTCGATATTTTCTGACTTCTGTTGCGCCCTCTATCGCGTCTACCATTGCAAATACCTTATCGGTTTCGCATACGGCGAGCTGATGCTTGTAGCCCTCTTCAAACGTAACCATAAACGTCTTGCCTTTCTTCAAGTACCGCTTATACGTCTGTTCGTCCGCTATGAGGTCACATAATGCCGATAATAGCATCTCGTTATCAGGCGTGATGATAGAGTATTCGCCTTCGAGCGGAAATCTCGTGAAATACTCTTTGGTAGCCTGTGAGAGCTTATTTTCAAACCACTGACGGTTTTCTAATGTGCCGAAGAAATCTATGTCGGCGCATCCGCCGTTTCCGTCGTTGTTGTACCAGCCCACTTTCTTGCCGTTGTAGTAAATGTCGCCCTGACGGCCGTCCCACTCCCTTCCGCGGAACGTCTTGATGTTCTTAATCGTAAAACCGTAAATCGATGCCATTATTACCTCCTACTCTGTCATCAATCTGCAAGCCTGTTTAATGAAGTCCAGCACGCCATCTCCGCCCAGCAGGAAATTTCCGTTGCTGTCGTAGATGTAACCGCGAAACTCATCAACGCAGGCGTTTACGAGCTGGAACTCGTTTGCGTGTTTGCAAATCCACTCCACAACCCTTTGCTTGAACTCCATCAAAAGTCCTTTGTGACTGCTCATTTAACAATCCTCCAAAAATTCTATTTCGTAGCCGCAACGATAACCGTTATCGTCAAGCAACTCGTACACGTTGTAGCCACCGTCGCCTATTCCGCTGGAAGAGAATACTCCGACGCATCCGAGCGGAGTTTTTTCGTCTACTTCGTGGCAGTGTTCGTCGTGGTTGATGAACTCGCATATTTCAGCCCATTTATCATCGTCGTAATCCGGCTTATGGTCGAAGAAACCCGCAAGCCCAGCGTCTACACCGATATTGCCTATTCTGCGTCCTCTTTTCGGGATGCAGTCTATGTCTGCCGACTCTATGCGGAGAGAGCTAACTCTTTCTCCCCAATAGTCCACCAGCGTCGCCCTGTAATTGAACTTGCCGGGCGCGATAGGTACGGTCATTCTGCACCACACGTCCTTGTCATAGCAAGGGTCTGTTACGTCAAGCGTATCGGTGTTGAATACGATTTCGCCTTCTACATATTTCATAGGAATTTACCTCCGTTTAATTATCGAATGGTTTTAGGAACAGCCATTCGCATTGTTCCAAATGAGCGCGTTTCACTCCGACTACCTTTTTGAACAATCGGTATGCTTCGCGCAGTGAGTAATAGAGATACGTCATTTCTTTGCCGTTAAAGCCGTATTTGAACCTTATAGAGCCGTTACGTTTCTGGTAGTAAATAGTGTTGTAGTACATACAATTCTCCTTATAGGTCCATTTGAGTGAACACGGTATCGCCCGCACTGTCTATCTGGTAGATATGGATGCAGCCGTGCCTGATGACGATATAGCCTTCCTTTTTCATCAGCTTCCATCCAAATCTACGCGCCTTTTCGATTGTCTTAAACCGCTTACGCTTCCAGCTACCGCCGCGCTTCCAATATTGCAGATAAATCATCATACCGCATCCCCCTTTGGATGTCTGAAACACCCGCGCTCTTCCGACCAGTCGCAGTGCTGTCCCTCGTTGTCTTCGCTGTTCATACAGGCATCGCACAGCATTAACTCTTCCCCGCAATTCGGGCAGGTTGCACGATAGCCTTGCTTTTCAACATTCCACATAACGGTTACTTCTGTGTCGCAGTGCGGGCATACCTCTACCTCCTCGCGCTTTTCCGCGCAATCGCGGCACGGCTTTTCAATTCCGATGAAACTGCTCGAACACATAGAGCGTATAATGCTGTAACCGTCAGGCTTTTCTACCGCTATTGCGTTTGCTATCCAGCGCTTACATATAGGACAATGAAAACGCAGGCATTTATACCCAGCCTTCACTTCTTCATCAAGCATACAGTCCGCTTTGTCGAGAACTACCATATTCTCGACTTCGGTAACTTCCTCGTCTGGTTCTTCGTTGAGTCGTTTCCATAACTCGGATGCTACTGCCGCCTTGACTGCGTTGTAGAACGTAGGGTCGTTCATCAGCTTGTGAGCGCCAACGGCTTTTAGAACGATTTGCTTTTCCTTCTCGCCGAGATTACTGATAACAGCATTGAGCCGCTCTTCCGACAGTTTTGACAGCAATTCCAGCATTTCGTTCGCATCCATAACTGCTTCCAAATCGACTACCTCTACTACTACATCTCTTATCTCGAAGATGTCTCCGATTTTCGAGTGTTTGTCGGCCCAGCGTTCAAGCTCTTCCGCATCCTCGCAAGGTAGGTATTCTGCGGCTATCTTGCAAAGGTCGTTCACGCTTCCCGCATATCTGCTTACGCTGTCGCCGTCCTTTATCAATCGGTAATTCATAATCATATCTGTTACCCCCTCAAATTACAAATTGTCGTGTAGTCCACGAACTCGCCACGTCTTATCTCCGCGATGCACTCGCCAACGCAGGGAGTCAAGCCGATACTGTTGTCTTCGTTTATAACGAACTTGCGGTTGCATTTGTACTTTCTGCTCGGCGTTCCTGCAAAGAACGTGCCGTCGCCCGTTTCGGCAACTTTTTTCCATTCTCCGCCCGTCCACTGGCTCCCCTTAAACACTCTCAACACGAGGCTGTGGTCTATGGTTTCGTTGAGGTGTACCGACGCACCTTCTTCTATGTACTTGTTTGCCAAATCGATGAGTTCTTTGATAGTCATCACGCTACCTCCTTAATTTATCTCGCGCAGCTCTTCCATCTGCTCGTCCGTGAATATTCTCGTGAGCTGCTTGTACTCTTTCACGCAGGCAAGATAAATTTGCTCTGCGCTGCGGCTATCCTCGTCATACCCAAACTCGGAGCAAAAATCCTCGAAGGTTTCAGGGTCGTACTTTGTTAAGCACGCAAGGATGTCGTACTCGTTCGGCTTCGCGTCTTCCTGCGCCTTCTTTAACGCGAGCCTGCAATCGTTTCTTTCGTGCGGGCGAAGGACACTGTACTCTGCCCTGTAAAGCCGCTTTGCGTAATCTTCTACCGTGAGCTGGCTTATCTCCGTATTGCGGATGCTGTCATAGAACGTGCCTTTCATAAATCCGCGAGGTGTCGTTATCGTGAAGTCGTAGGTATTACGATAAACATCTTTCTCTCGCCAGTTCACGTTGTTCGACAATCCCAAGAACCGAATTTCGAGCTTCGCTTCCGCTTTCTGTAAAAAGTCCAATGCCTGCTGTTGATATTCTGTCATCTTCTCATCTCCCTTGCGTTGTTCCTTTGCGAATGTCGTTCGCGCAATCTACGCAAACAGCTACTCTCATACCCTTGCCTTTGAGCGTCATCATTTCGTTCGGCTTAATGTTCTCGAAATTGACTTTCGTTACAGGCAATCCGAATATCGTGAATGGCTCTGTCCCAAATTTCACTTCGTCAAATATTGCCGCACCACATATCGGGCAATAATGGCGAATATTGCCGTTTTTTAACTTGCGTTCCGTTTTCATTATGCGTACTCCTTGTTTTCGTTGCGCCAAGCGTCTACTTCCTCTTTTGTAGCCTTCCTGCCTGTGTAGTAGGTCGAGATAGACCAGTAACTCGTACCCCCATTCAGCTTTCTTAAAAGCGCGTTCAGGGACTTGCAGTTCTTACTGTAACCATTGCACTCAATGGTGTACCCGAAGCAACGGTCAACCAAGTAATCAAGCGTACCCGTGTAAGTATTCGTATGCCCCTTACGTTCTGTCGTAATCACATAAACTTGTTTCATAACTATGTAATCTCCTTAATCTATAACTTCTGCTGTGATTTTACCGTCGCATTCCCTAACCCGTACTACGAACGGAGTTTTATCGCTTTCGGTGTAATCTCCATTGATAGCGTAGCTTACGCGGATGTCTGCGTCGGTTACTTGCTTGCCTCTACCGGAACACTCCCACAATTCAACCACTCTGATGCTTCCTTCGGGCTTTGCCTTGTCGAATACCGCCATTGCTTTGCTCATTGCCTTTGCGATTGTCATAAATATGTACCTCCAATTTACTTGCTGTCCTGCAAGTTTTATATTGTACTCTTATTATATCTTGCATAATTGTAATTGTAAATCGTTTTTAATGCCTTTTTGTGAATTTTTTTATTTTTTTTTGATTTGTAACGATTTTAATCATAGTTGAAACCGTAAATATCTTCCGCAATTATTTCTGTATGCAAAAATACTCGTGAGAACGATTTATGTATGCAAAAACCCATAAAGTAAAGTAAATTAAATAAAGTAAACCAAATTATAATAAAGTAAAGTATGTATGCGCCGTTTCAGCCTCGTGGCGTATGAGGCTGTTATTTTGCCCGTATAGCCTTCGCTACCTTCGATGAGTATTTGTTAGTGCCAAGTGCGTAAAGTGCCGATAAGAGGGTGTAGGCGCGTATTTTACCTGTTTTTGAGCATAAAAAAAGAACCCCGCTATGCTGTTACACATAACGGGGTCAAAGAGAATAGACGGAATACACAAGTTCCAATCACTTAAAGAATTTTGAGCCGAGCTTTGTCGCCCAGCCCTCGAACCAAGCCGCGTCGTAGTCCGGCAAGTCGCTGTATTTCTTTTTGCCGCTTCTGACAAGGATTTCTCTATGCCAGTAGCGTATGCAAGACGGTATACTTACAATAAACGGCATTAGAACACCGAGCATAATGTTCTGCAAGCCGTGTCCTGACTCGTGCTGCTTGATATGGAGCGATGCGTGCTTGTTGCAAAAGAAGAAACAACCAGCTTCAAAACCTCCCCAGCCCGTTCCTACCTCGAAGTACACGAAGTAGTGGAACCTGTGCGGCCTATGCCCCGTGATTAACAGCGCAATAGCACACACAATCCCAACGAGTGTCATAGGAAGTCCCCAAGTAAGGGATGCGAGCCAAAACAGAACGGCTTTAATTACCTTCATCGTCCTTCCTTGCCGCCTTCTTTGCTACCTGCTTTTTTGCATACCTTTCGATGCCGTCAAACACAGTCTGGACGAGCTTGTCGAGCATTGCATAAGTAATAAACGGTTTCAAAACCGCAGGTATAAGATTTTGCAGTTGAGCAATGACTTCCGCCTTTTTCTTTGGACCTTCGATGTCCTCCGCTTCGGCGTTGTCAATCTCGCCTGCGATTGCTTTCGCAATCTTACCCTTAATGTAGAAGTAGTAAGAAACGAGGATGCCCACTATCGTTAAGACAGCGAACACCACGGTTAAAATGATTTCTAATGTTGTCATACCCTGTTACCTCCTGATTTGCTGTTTTTGGGTCTGTTCTGTACTTTCTTTTCGACAGGCAATTCCATTATCTCTTCATAGAGTTTAGTGATAACACCGTTGCCGCCGAGTTCGTGATACGCTTCGTAGTTATGGCGCACCGCCTCTTTTGCGTAAATCGGGCAATACCCTTGTCGAGTATACTTTTCGTGGTACTCGATTATCTTGTTGCGAAGTAGGCTCTGTACGCCATTTTTCAAGGCGTTGTTTTCTTTCTTCATCTTTTTATACCTCACGCCGAAATAGGTTGAGAGCGCTCCAAGTGCGCCTGTTATAACCCAGACTATAATGCTCGTTACAATACTTACCGTCATACCAAATCCTCCGCTTTAATTTACTTTCCGTCGAGGCAATCATACCAAACCGCGCAAGGCTCCTCACAAGGTCCTTTCTCGCAGGCTTGACAGATATTCTCAATCGTAATGACCGTTTCCGTGTTTTCCATTCTCTTCTCCTTATAAAAAAGTTGTCTGAACAGCCTATCCATACTTTTCAATGTCCGCTTCGCGTTGCATTGAATTTTGTAGCGTTGCTTCTTCGCACGTTTCTTCTTTTTGTTAGGCATAATCGAGCTACGCCACGATTGATAAGACTGTTGGATGCTTGCCAGCGTCATCTTCCCATCATCATACCACTGCTTGAACTTTTTGAGTTTTCTGCGTTGCCGGACGATGTTCTTACGCGCTGGTAAGATTACTACCTTGCCCGTAGCGGTCAAGATAAATCGATGCTTCAAGAATGTGATGCCTTTGCTTAATTTTACAATCTGCGTCTTTTTCTTATTAGGCGTAATACCGAGGCAGTCGCAAATCTCGCGCAAATCGGCAAGGCACTTTTGTAGGTAGGCTTTATCTGGATGCAACATATAACCGTCATCCATATATCGGCCATAACCTTTAATCCGCAATACCTCTTTGATGTAATGGTCGAGCTTACTCGCAAAACGTAGAGCTGAAACCTGCGATATTTGGCTTCCGAGTCCAAGACCTTTTTCTCCGCCAAAATCATCAACAAGCCGCTTGATAAATCCTGCGAGCCGCTTATCTCCATAATAGCCATCAATGATAGCTTTCAACTTCTCGTGGTTTATGCTATCGAAGTATTTTGAGAAGTCAAACATAAGGGCATAGCCCTCATTTCCGTATTTTCGATAGTGCTGTTTCAAATGCTTTACAAGGCGTTCTTCGGCAAACGTAATACCTCTACCTTTCATACAAGCTCCGTTATCGAAGATGAAACAGTTGCTGAAAACGGGAACGAGCGAGTAGTCGCATAAACAACGCTGAACTACCCGCTCGCTGATGTGAACGCTTTTTATATGGCGTTCCTTCCCTTTTTCAATAATATCGAACTCGATAAAACCTTTGCTTTTGAACTTACCACTGCGAACTGCATCGAGCGTGTTAACTACATTAAGCAAGGCGTTTGCTTTGTATCGTTGAGTGCTGGCTTTCCAGCCTACACCTTTGCAGCAGTCTTTATATGCTGCGTACAGATGTTCAAAAGTGAACACCTCGTTGTAATCCCCGTATATCAGTTCGGTTGCGGCCTTGCGCTTTTCGCGCTCCGCCTTCCGGCGCTGATAACGTGCTTCACGTCGTTCGTTGCTGTTCATAAAAATTAGTGTTACTCCGTACAGCCAGTTTTTGGCGAGTAGGCTGCGTAATCGTGATTATTAAACGAGTTTCGCCATTTATCTCGCAATGCAAGAAGCGTCCAATCACTTATAGCGGAAAACTTATTTATCCTTTCGGAAAGGTCATACACCCCTTTTGCATAAGGCATTGCTTCGCCTCCCGTGAGGTTACTGTGTCGAGCCTATATGGTAATGCAAAATCCGAAGCACACGCCGTAGCTGTTGCTCGCGTTGTTGTTGTTGACGTTGCCGTTGTTGTTGACATAGCAGAAGTTGTTGCTGTTGCTGGCGTTAGGCGAACGCAACCACCAGTTGCTGGCGGAAGTCACGGCGATACTTGCGGCATATAACCTATGGTAAGTTAATCAGTATTAGTTTCTTCGATGTTCTCCTTGTATTTGTTCTGCAATTTCTTCTTCAATCCTGACAGTAGACGTAATTCTTCCGAAATCATACGAACCCACTCTTCCCATACCTTGCTCGGTACGGGTTTCTCCTTTCCGTCGTCGCCTTTCGCGCTGTAATGCGTTATCAACGACATTGCTATATCAAGTTGAGATATTAACGCCTGATAGTTGCAAATTGCGTGGATGACGTAGTTTACTCGTATTTGAGCCTCTTCTGGGTTTGTAGGATAGACAGAATTTGCAGACTTAACATTGTTGTACCCTTGTTTTGTAAGGTCCAGCAAGTCTTTTGTCATAACGAAAAAATGCCGCTTTGGAAATTTAACAGCATACTTCAAAGCATACAGCTCTATCTCCCGTGCGGTATCGAGGAATTGCACGGCGCTTTCTCCGCGCTTCGATGCGAGAACCGACATTACTCTTCTCCCGCTTCATCTTCCGTCTTTTCGGGTTGCGGTTGAATAATCTTATCCCAGTTCGTCTGATTTTTGATTTCAACCGTTTCGTATTCGGCGGTGGGACTTGCGCCGTCATCGAGGAACACATCTTCTGCGGTTTCGCTGTTGTTCATATACCAGCCTTTTATCTTTTCGTCGAACTTGTAGACAAAATGATACCCGTGTTCGGTTATATGCAACTCGCCGTTTTTGACGTAGCCCTTGCCGCTTTCTGCGGTAAAAATCTCCCCGTCCTTAATCTTTTCGATTTCGGGTTTGAAATGATACGTTTGCATAGAATATCTCCTTTTGATTTTATTTGTTTTATCTCTGCGCACACACAGGTGCGCAGAGTAATAGATTGTGGATTATACGCAAAAGCCGAAGCACACGCCGTAGCTGTTGCTCGCGCTGATGCCGGTGACGTAGCCGATGTAGTAGACACAGCAGAAGTTGGAGCTGTTGCCGGCGGTAGGCGAACGCAACCACCAGTAGCTGGCGGAAGTAGCCGTATCTCCCATACCTTTGTAGGAATTTTCTTGGTAGTATCTGTTTGCGGTGTAATCTCTTGCGGTTCCAAAGCTATCAACCGTGGTTTTCTTATAATAGCTACACCACGTTTTTCCTTTGTAGTATTCGTACTGCTTACCCTCTCCTGCAACCGAATACAGTGAAGGGCTATCTCCTTGATTGTAGTAATTTGTTCCGAATACTTCAACGTGCGAGAACAAGAACAAATCGTCCGATGTTGAATTGATTGTTGTGCTTTGCGCTCCCGCGCTTGTTTTCTTTGTTACAGTACGAATTGCGGTTTGCAGGTCGGACGGGAGATAACCCTTGAATGTCGCCATTCTCGAACGCATTGCCGAAGAGGTCCACCCTCCGCTGTTTGTGTCGGAGCTGTTCATATTGTACCCCGACTTTAAGCAGTTCTTTAATCCGAATGTGATACCAGCCTTTCCGCCAGCGGTCAAATCGTCGTGATTAAATCCGAGGATAACAGCCGTTACCGACTCGCCAGTTGAGAGTGTGATTTTCTTTTCTTGACCGACGTGGAAGATAGATGCCGCTTTACCAGCTTTCGATATTGCGGAAATCTCCGCCCAGCTCATATCTTCAAGGGTTTTGAGTGAGAACGTGTCTCCGCTTAACGACAAGCCCGTTCCTGCCTTGTACGCAGCCATTCCATCCAGCTTTTTCTTGTCATCTGCTGACATCAAGCCGTGCTTGCTTTGAGTTGCATCGTTGGACGGAAGCGTTACGGTGGTTGTAGATTTTCCCGTAACGTGTCCGTGTTTGTCATAGGTTACGGACGGAATATCTATCGTCCCGCCGAACTCTTTTGCTCCGCTACCCCCGCTTGCGGTTGCCGCGGTAACGCTGTTGGTATGCTTGATAGTCGTTCCGTCAATTTTGATGCCGTCTCCCGCATCAACCTTAACGTCTTCGCTACCGTCAAAGGTTTTGTCGCCTACCGTAAGCGAGTGAAGAACTTTGTCCGCCTCTTCCGCGCTCTTGGTTTTGGTTTCTCCTTCGACGATGTTGTCTATCCGTTCTCCAAGAGCGGTTTCCGCCTCTTCACGGTCAACAGACTCTTGTGCGACAAGATTATGAGCCGCCTCGATACCGTCTTCAATGTGGTTGAAATGCAAAGCGTCCATAGCCGTTCCTTGCTGCACCACAAAGCCTGCTTCGTCAACGAAGTGGTCTACCCACGTTTGTTTTTGGTAGGTACACTCGTTGCTTTGCTGTTTTGTTTCTTCTGCCATTTTTATACCTCCTGATAAGAAATGCTGAATACATATAGAATGGTCTGTATTGAATTGACGTTTATTTTCAAATCAGACTGTCCTATCACATTGCCGTTCACGTCTATGATGCGGATAGCAGTAATGTTGTACTCTCTCTGCAACACGTTCGGTAGTAACAGTGTTATCCGAATGTAGTTGCCGACTATCTGCCGACTGCGCTCCACCGCCGTGAGCCATTGCTCGCCGTTATCGACTTCATACTCAAACCTATCTATAAGCGATAAGAAGTCTTCTCGGCGTTCTGCCAAAAAATTCTGTGTAAAAAGTCCCATACTACCTCCTATATACCTTCGGGCGGATATTCGCCGCAACACCAAGCGCCACAACGAGGGAACGGCTTATCTTTCGGCCATTCTCCACAGTTGATTGTTCCGCAAGCAAGTCCGCTGACGTAATACCGTTTAATGTGAGATACTTCTATCGTCCCTCGCGTATCTACCTTGTACTCGACGTTAACTCCGGCAGGTTTTATAGGCGGTATACCGCCGATGAACACTTCATCTTCTCCGTTGGTACGAACATCAAGGATTAGCGTTGCAGGGAAATTCTCGTCTTCCTCATAGTTGATTTTTGCATCATTTCCGAGGATAGCTCTCATTGCTGCTATAATGGACTGATAGGTACAATCGCTCGAATTGCGAAAAGCCTTGTACTTCAAATACTTTCTGTACAGCTCATCGTCTACAATGTCGAGGTAGCCCGTCTGTCCGCAAAGAACTCCGGCTTCGGAGCGCGTAAGCCCGACGATATTTCCTATCCTATCAAGTTGCGCTCCGACTGCCGTATCAATGTCTGTTTCGTTTGCGATAGCGGTAAACGCTTCCGCGAGTGCTGCCGTTTGCTTATCAAGCGCATCGCATATTGCGGCGATGTTCTTGCGATTTCTGAACTGTTCGAGTAGGTCCGCCTCAATCTTGTTAATTTTCATCGACTACCACCTCTATCCGTTCTTCATCGAAATACGCCTTCTCTCTCGATGCTACCGTGATATAGGTTAAATTGTAGTCTGTATCAGTCGGTATTGCCTCTATGTCTTGCGAAGTGTAAGCCTTAATGGAAATATAGGCAAGACCCGAAACAAGCGTATTTATGGGCGTTATGACCTTTTGGATGACGATATTTTCTCCTGCCCGAATATTCTCGGCGTAGGACATAATTGCGCTCTTGATGAGTTCCTCGTAATTCGGCGGCATTGCTTCTTCGGGGTTCTTTACTACCGAAACTTTGAGCCATACATAAACGGGAACGGGACGGTTAAACCTTACGGCTACCGTAGTCCCGAACGACGTGGGAACGTCTACAACCTCTTTACCGAAGGTCTGTATGCCAGCCGCTTTATACAGCAAAATCTGTTGCGCTATTGCGGCTTCATCTCCGCCGTCTGCGACAACTTCTATCGAGTGAGGTGGTCTACCTTCGCTGTCCGTGAGGTCTGTATCGTTCTCGAACGCGACTGCGCTTGATATTTCAGCCACGTTGTTCATAATCGCGCTCGTAATACTTTCAAGCAATGTTGAGGAACGGTACGACTGTTTCCTCGCGTAAGACTGCCGAAGCTCCGCATCCGTTTCGCGTTCTCTTCCGTATACAGGGATTGCCAAGTTCGTGCATCTCGAAAATCCCGCAGTAGACGTGATGATTTCCGTAATGGCTCCTTCCGTGAGCTGTATGCGCTTGTACTCTTCCGACTCGAAGATGATTATCGAAGTAACCTCTTCCGTTGAGAGGTTTTCTGTCATATCTATCGAGTGGCTTAAATACTTGTTCTTGCTTTGAATAACAAGGAACTCGTCGTCCGTATTGATAGATACCGTAAAATCATTGTCGGTAATAGACGAGCGCAACCCTTCGAGGATTGCCATCTTATCGTCTTCCGTTTGGCTTAAATAGGTATACGCCGTATCGTTGAGCCAAACAGTGTAATGCCCTTCGCCAGCTACCTGCATAACTCTTATAACAACACTGTTACAGGAAGACCTTGAAATCGTGTTATCTTCGAGCGTCGCAAAGTACACTTGCGGCGAAGTGGTTGATGCTATTCTCGTTCCAGCAGGAATGGACGTTCCGTCGGTGCCTGAACACAGTATGCTGTACTTCGTTCTTGCGCCCTCTTCGCGTATCGTTCCGCCGAACTGACAAGCATAGTCAAGGTTGATGCCCTCTGCCGTCGCAGGATAATGAGCATAGTACGTTTGCTCGGCCAGTTCCCACGCTGTCGCAATCTTATCTGCAAACGATGAGATGAGAACATTAAAAAACGATTTCGGGTTGATTGATATATCAATGCCGAGACCGTCCTTTATGTCGTTCTGCAATTCTTCGTAAATTGTATCGTAGCGTTTTCTGACAAAGCCTTTATCTGTTACGCCGTATTCAGACATTTACTATTACCTCCTCTTGTCCTATTTGACCGTTCGCAACGACTACAAATTTTATCGTAGCTTCGCGTGTCGTTTTGTTTATTCTTATAGAGATGCTTTCAACCGACTCTACACCCTCGACGGTCAAAATCTCTGTTCTTACTCTGTCTTCAAGGAGTGCGGTGCTTGGGTTCTTAACGAATACCTCATCGAAGTACGGCATACCGTAATCCGTGTTTATGCGCCATTCTCCGAGAAACCATTTCAATCGGATTTTTATTGCTTGCAAAACGCTGTCGGTAAAAGCAATATCTCCATCGTCTGTGATATGCAAATCTCCGTCTTCGTTAAGCCTTAAATCTTTCATATTGCCTCCTTGTAAAATAGCTCGAAATTTAGCCTGTAACTTGCCGTACTTCTCCGTTGATAAGTAAGTTGCCTTCTACCGTAACATCTCCCCGAATGGTTATAGTAGCGTTTGAGAGCGCGATAGATGCGTTACCATTGCGAACAATGATTTTTTCGTTCTCAATGGCGTCCTTAAAATCGCTCGACGGAGTTTTCATTAAGCCGAGGATTGCGATAGCTCCTGATAGACCGTGCTTTACTTGTGAGTTGGTTGTGCCGTTCTCGAACCAGTAGTCAAGCGCCTGCTCGCTGAATATAAGCAAGCACGGGTCGCCAGCCTTTACAGGAAACGCGATTACCGCGCCTGACGCTGGACTTTGCGGTATGACAACAGGCACTCCCGATATTATGGGGAAGTCCAAAACCTTACCGTTGGAAAAACTCATCTGCGCTTTCGGTCTAACCGATGCTCGACAAGTGGTCGCATCTATCGACACGATTTCTCCCGGCAAGGCCGTGTGAATATTGTTGACCTGTTCTTTTACAAGGTTTTTTACCTCGTCAACGAAATCGATTAAACTCATTACGACACCTCCGTAATCTGCGCGGTGCATTGCCAGTTGCCTTCGATATTGTCTCCCTCGATTTGGAGCTTCGACACCATATAAACGCCTTTCACGAGGCTTGACTCAACGTATACTCTGTCGCCTATACCGATTGCTCCGTTCATAAAATACTCTATCTCATAGCCGTAAAGCATATCAGACGTTGTATCTATTGAGCTGTCCGTATTTGCCGTTTGAGTGCTGTACACACGTTTAGGTATGTTGATAAGTCCCGTATCTTTGTTGAGCTTATGTAATGCCGTGGAGATGCCTTCGCTGCTCCTGCGGACCTGCAATACACCGTTCTGTATGGTCCACATAAGCGAGGCTTTGCTACACGCATCATCAAGGACGTATTGAGCGTACCCTACAAAGCTGTAACCGTTAGAAAAGTAAGAGCGTTCGAGTATCTCTTGTGCCGTAGCCGAATAACTAACGGGTAAGCTCAATTTGTCCGCCGCGTCCTTGAGAATTTTTGCTGCTGATATTTTACCACTGTAAGAAACAGAAACGACGGTCTCGCTTAATTCAGCAAAACCGTCTACTGCTTCAATCTCGACAAGTCTGTCCGCTCCGTCAAGCGACTCGTTGACGTTTGAAACCGTACCCCTAAATACCACCGGACGGGACGTACCGTAACCTGCCGTTATGTCGATTTGGCAACCTGTCTGCGTCAAGATGTTAATCTGCTCTTTATTCAGGTTCCACAGTTTAATCTTCGTAGTGTTAAGCGTTGTTGAGTCGCTCTTCTCTATCGTAAAGTTTATGTGGATAGCCAAATTCGTCGTCTTATCGGGTTCTCCTATCTCGAACCCTTTGCTTCCTTCTACGCCAGCGCGGAGCCTGTACTGTCTATCCCAATTCGCCATTATGCACCGCCTCCGACGTATTCTGCGTACTCGTCTTTTGTGATATAGACGAACTGCGCGTTGCCGTTTACGAAGTCTTGCCTACCTATTTTTTCAAGGCGTGTTACTACGCCGAGAACGCCCTTCGGCAATTTAATGTACTGACGGAAGTACCAATTTACAGGGAAGCACGGCGTTATCTTGATGCCCGCGACTATCGGGCTGTTTTCATTTTCGTAGATGCCGAGAACCCAAAAGCCGCCCTCGTAGTTGAACGAGAATTTGAAGAGATATTCGTCGCCATCGAGAACTATGCGCGTTAAGCAATCGTTCTTGTCAGGCGGTGTGAAATAAACCATAATGCCTCCTATTTGAAAAGCCAGCCGAGCAGCGATGAGAGAATACTTTTCTTTTTCGTTGTACTCCCTTCTTCCTTTGTGGATGACGAGCCAGCGCTGTCCGACGAGCCTCCGCTGTAATTGTAACTTGATACCACAATCGTATTTGCCGAAGTAACAGTAACCTGTTTGAGAGATAGCGCGATTTCGATAGCGTTCGCGTAGTCTTCCTCCGGCAAACTTAACTTTGTGATTGCCATATTCTCGTACACCTTATCCGGCGTAACGAACGATACGGGTTTACCTGATAGGTAGAGATTTACGAGGGCATCTGATACCGTTTTAACACGGTTGCTACCCGCGTGTATTTTCGCCCACGTTACGGGCATATTCGTAACAAACACAACCACTTCCAAGCCGAGAGGCTTTTTCAAGATTGCGTCCGATACAGTAAAACCGCCCTCTACGGGGTATTCAGGAACATCGGCTTCGTAAGTACGTTCTCTGCTTATAGTGCAGTCGAACTCTATTCCGCCAAGCGAGGCGGGTATTTTTGCTTTACTCATATTATTACCTCGCATACGCCAGCGCATTTGCAAGCTCGCTCGTAATATCTCTCGAAGATTGACGCATTGCAGTTGAGGTTGTCTTCTGCACGTCCTTCGAGCCTTCAAACGTATTGTAGATATTTACATTCTGCGTTACGTTCTTCGTTATACTTTGCTGTTCAAGCGTTTGCGCCGCTTCGTTTTTCCGTCTACCCATAGCGCCGCCAGTAAATACTTTGAGCGCATCGAGTACGGTTGCCTTCATTTTGCTTACAGGCGATACAATCTCGCCTTCTTGTTTGTTGTCGCCTATGACTACGGGCATCGGGTTGTTTGCCCCGACATAACCGCCCTGCGCCAAGTAAGATATTCTGCCGAGCGATACGTCTGGAATTTCAGGGATGCCGGGAATGCCTATCCACGTCCACAAGGACGAGAGAGCCGACGTGATGCCGTTTATCATCCCGATAAAGAAGTTAATCATCCCCTCGAACGCGCCTATAATTGAGTTGATAATCGCAATAGGAATATTACCAAGCGCCTTCCACGCCGTTTCCCAGTCGCCCGTGAACACAGCGGAGATGAACTTGATAATCTGCCCCAAAAAGTCAAGTAGCCCGCGTAGCGGCCCAGCTATAAGGTTGTTTACCACGTTTGAGATGAACTTGAACGCCTGACCGAGTTGCCCTTCCAGCATACCGACCAGCACTTTGACGATTGCCATAATCGGTTTGAGTATTGCGCTTATCAATTCGAGCAACGGCTTGATTAAAGCCATTACCGCATCTATGAGCATCATTACCACATCGACTATAAGCGTTACAATTTCCAGTATCGGGTCGAGAAGTTCAAGCACTATATCTATAATGGGTATCAGCATTTCGACTAACTCAATGATAATCTCTAATGCTTTCTGTATGATTTGAGCCTGCACTCCCCATATCTTTTGCTGAATATCGAAGTACGCCTGCAACAGTTTTTGCAATATTGGCATTACTGCGCTGATTATTCGTCCTACCACGGACAATATCGTTCCGAACACCTGCTTGAATGTACTAAACAGTTGCTGTAACGATTTTCGCAGTCCTTCCGCGTCTACCCCCAGCTTCTCAAACAATCCGCCTATGAAGCTATCGTCGCCGTTAACAAACGCAATCAAATCGTCTATGACGGCAATGAGCGCCAGCACCGCGGCAACAATAGCAAGAACTATTAAAAGCGGACCTGACGACAGAGCGGCCTGTATAGCCTTAACTCCGGCGACAATCTGTTTCCACTTAAACGCCACGATTATAGCAGTAACCGCCGCCGCAAGGAACAGCAACGCTCTTTCGGTAGAACCGAATAGATTTGTAAGCCGTTCAAGTGCGTTTGACACAGCTTTGAGTACACCGAGAAATCCACGGAACGTGCGTAGCATAATCTTACCTATGGTTTGCGTGAGCTGCAATCCCTCGTCGGTTTGATACAGCCAAGTACCGAACTCGTTTTTTATTACGCGCAGTACATCCGATATAGTCATCCTCATATTCTCATACGAGGCACTGATGCCGTCCGCACTGTTCCTAAACGCGGCGTAAAGCTGTTTTGCTGTGATGCTTCCAGACAGTCCCAGCGCCTTAACCTGACTCTCTGACACGCCGAGACTTTTTGACAGGTAGTTGATGATGTCTGGGCTGCTTTGCATTATGGTATTGAAACCGCCTGCACTTAACTTACCCGTGTTGAACGTGTTTGTAAGCACGCTGTTGAGCGACGCTATCTGCGACTCTGTTGCGCCCGCAACCTGAAACGACTGATTTGCGAGCTGTAAGAAATCCGCCGCGTCTTCCGCGGTAGAGAAAAAGCCGCTTCCCGTCTTAACGAGGCTTGTGACGTATTTGCACATATCGCCATAGTTAAGTTTACACGAGTTAGCGGCTTCCGTTATTCTATCTTGCAATGCCTTTTGACTATCCAGTTCGGTGTTCACGGTTGATAAGACTTTGTTGACCGAGTGCCATTCCTCTATCAACTTGTTCATCTGCACCAGAGAAAAACCGATACCGATTGCCGACAATGCTTTTGTAGCCATTGATTTCAGTTTGCCTACGGTCTTTTCCACATTCTTTTCGGATGCTTTATCGACCTCAAATCCAAACGCAATGGCAATCTCTCTTATCGTCATCTCTTGACCCTCCCTGCTTCTTTTTTCATATCGTCATTTTTGCAATGCTCGATGTCTACCTCCATCATATAGAGCGCGTATAGCTTCAACGCTTCGTCAAGGGTGTAATATTCCTTCAACTCCATCATTGAAGCCAACTGCGCCTTAATTAACGTATACATACGGAGTTCCAAATCTGAAAACTGGTCCAAATCCAGTTCCCCGTAGCGGTTTACTTCGCTGTCTTCTGCAACAGCTCGGCGACTTTTCCAGATTGGCCGCCGAGCTTCTTGAAAAAACCGCTGTAATTTACCTTGATGACGTGGAACGCGAGGATGTACATATCCTGCACCTCTCCGCAGAACAATTCGTTTACAAGGTCTTCCGTGAGCGGCACCGCCTGACCTTCGACCTCTACCGCAATGTTTCCGTGCTTTACGAGCAACCTACGAAGCAATACTTCGCAAGCATCGCCAGACAGCGACTCGAAGCCTTTTGCGATTTCAGGCGCAATCTCCTTGATGTCCTCGTCGAGAACGGAGCTTGCGTCGTCTTTGGTATTCATAAGCGGCAGAATAGAGCCGAGAAGCGGAACGATTACCTTAACCACTTCTCCACTGATATTTGCCGCCGTAAACGCGCTGAACGGACGAATAAAGTAATTGTTACCGCCCACTACTACGGGCGTAGGTTCTTGCAATTTCATCTACTCGCCTCCTTAATACGTTCCTTCGTTAAGCGTTGCCTGACCCGTCTGCAACTCCCACTCGCGGTTGTTCGTTTCCTTGCCGAACGTCTTGCCTGCGGGCTTCGTTACCCACGCAGCGTCTGCGGAGAAGACGTAGTTTCCTTTGAGGTCTTTTATCAAGATAGGGAACGTGCCGTCGCCGTTTGCTTTGTCGGTATTGTACATTGCCTGCAAAAATGCGTTCGTGTTGGAGGTCTGCAACAGCGTAATCTTGACCGAATACTGCTCGTTGGGGTCGATAGCTCTCGCTACCTCTCCGTCACAGCCCGATTTGGACGAAACGCCGTCGCCAACCGCCTCGATAGAGATAAAACTATCATCGGCAAATCCCGATACGGAATGAGTGCCGAGTGCGACTGTTACCAGCCTGCTGTTATAAGTCTTTACCATTATTCTGTCCTCCTTTTAAGCGGTAAGCGTGCCGCTGATTTCTACGATGTGGATTGCGTTTGCAAGACGAGCCGTAAACGTGCAACCCGACAGCGTTCTTGTTGCCTTATTTGCGTCACTTACGCCGGACGACGTAGGAACGCTTGTGGTGTAACCGGGGATTTCGTTACCCTCTTCGTCGTATTCGGTCTGCGCGATACCGCCGACTGCCTGACCTTCTTTGAGGGACGCAATCATCTGGTTCTGAATAAGCGTGATGCCTGCATCCGTGAACGGGACCTTCGGGTTTTTGATAAACAGATTGAAAATTCTCGTCTGCATATCGTTAAGGAGCCAGTCGCGGAAGCGAATAACATCTATCCATTCTCCCGACGTGGTTTTGCCTTCAAGCGTTATCGCTCTGCCCGCGCACTCTACATAGTAGTTGAGATTTGCATCTTTGAGGCTTGCAATGTCCGCCGTGGTAAACGCATCGCTGTTGACGCCCGAAAGCGTCTTGTACGCCCACGTTTCCGAGCCTGCCTGCAAGGTAAGTACCTTTGCGAGCATAGCAAGAGCGAGATGTTTGTTGTTCTCGTTTTTATCGAGGCATTTCGTAGCCATACCGAAAGCGTAGCTGTAAACCTTTTCTACGGGGTTGTGGATGCCGCCGTTGACTGCACAATCGACGGTAAATCCGAAAAGTTTACGGTTCGTTTCCGCCCAGTCTGCGATTGCTTTATAGTCCTCTTCGTTTGCGCCACAAACGTAAAGCCCGTACCAGCCGCCGATTTCGAGTGCGGCATTGAGCGTATCGAGAATGACGTTCTTTTGCTCGTCTTCCTCTTCGCCCATTTCTGCGCTGTAAGGCGCAACGTAAAGCTCGCTCGCTCCGTTCATAAAGGCAACCGCCGCCGCCTTGTAGACTTCATCGTTTGCAGTGAAGCCAGCTTCGAGAAGTTCATCTGCGGAAGCATACGCGGCAATCCCGATTACCTTTTCTTCTTCAAGGTTAGGCGCAGGACCTACGAGCAGAATATTACTGAAACTTACTCCGCTATCCACGCCTTCGCTGATTGATATTTTCACGTTTACGAGTTTATCAATCAAATTCATTTTAAGTTCCTCCTGTTAAGAATTATTTATTATTTCAATGCTACCCGCATCAAGTTCTGGAATTTCGCTCTTCGCTAACTCTTCGGTTCCGCCTCCGCTCGCCGTAGGATGCCAATCTTCACGCGATATTCCTGCAAAGCCTTGTACGGTTTGAGTAAACTCAACAACGTACTCTTGCATTGCGCGGTATTCGTATGCTGTATCAACAAGCCCCGATGCGTCTTGCGCGTCTCCTTCGGGTATTACGGCAATATCGTACTTTTCGTAGAACGCATCGGCGTATTCCGAGGTCAGGAAGTTCGTTAACTCCATAATGTCGTTAAGCGCAGTATTGACGCTTACCTTTACTTCCTCGCCGTCTTCCACAAACGTCTGTATTGCACCCTTCGTGAAGAGTTGCACCTCCAACATCGTTTTGGACGGTTTATAGCCACATAGAACGTCATTGTCAACTTCCTTGATAGAATGTAGGGACGCGCCCAAATTCCGTAATTTGAGCTGAATAAACGTGCCTGATGGCTTCACGAGTTTGCGCTGTTCCGCCCACACGATTTGAGTCGTCGGGAAGTACGTTGCAATTATTTCAACGAGAGCTTTTTTGACTTCTTCTATTGTCATTTTGCAGTTACCTCCGTAGGCGGTTCGTCCGAGTCATCGGCTTCCGATACCCTGACGTACAGCGATTTCCAATGTCCGAGCGGCGTATGTTCGTAATAAAACGAACCGACGCACTCGTACCATTCGCCAGCATAATACAGCCTGTCGGCCCGTATACCCTTTCTGACATCAACAGTAGTTACAGGAAAATCCCCGTAAGACTTTATGCTTTTCGATGCCCTATCGCCTTCCGGCAAACTTTTCAAATCTGCCGATACGGTAGGTTGAACATTCAAGCTAACCGTTTCGTCTTTGTAGGATGCTACAACCGCATAGCCCATCTTTGTGCTTTGCTGGGAGAACCTGCGCAATGTGTAGTTTCGCTTAAAGATATTCATCTCGCTGTCCTCCTTACTTTTTCTTGATTACAAAATTTACTGACTGCCGCATTTTACCTGTATCGATAAGCGGTCTGTCCGAGCCTTTGCGTTTGATTGTGGACGGAGCGTTCGGCGCAAATTCGCCATCAACGATTTCAGCCTGCACAAGTCCTTTCTGGAACACGCCGATAGACTTCATCATCTGCTCGGCTGTTGTATCTCCTTTTGCAAGCAACGCCATTTGCTTTTTCAAAAAGGCGTTTATCTGTTCGGCGTGGTTGTCAACGCTATCACGCATAAACGGGCGGGACGGAATATTCTCCGTCCCCAGTTCGTTGTAGACTGCTATATCGCATAAATCCGCGCTCTCGCCTTCCGATTCGATATTTTCTTCTCCTCGTTGATAGCCTACGCGCACCTGTAACTTTTTCAGTTTTTCGATTTCCTGTCTAAACTTCTTTCCCGCCTTTGTTTCTTTGTCGATTACTTTTGCCATCAGTTTTCTCCTGCGGAAATTATCGGAATGATCCGTTGCCGCCTGATAGACAGGTACTGCAATCCGTAAATCGTCAAAGCGTACTCTGCGTCAACCGCCATATTGTTGCCCTGCGAAACAGAAAAGCCGATTGACGCATCTCCTTCGGAGAATGAACTCACTCGGAGAGCGTCATCGACTTTGCCCATCGTATTATCGCCTTTGCCTGCCATTTTCAACTTGTGCGCCGTGAGATAAGCAATAGCGTGGTCGTATGTGTTCCCGAACTTCTTTTTGCTTACAAACGGCTTCGCTAATTCCATCCACTTTTCAACTTCTTCGTCTTCGACTTCCGAAAATTCGGTAGCGACGAGCCTGAATATTTCAAGTGGTTCCATAGCGTTTACTCCTTGCCGGCTTCGGTTTCTTCGTCCGTTTCGGTATTCTCGGTAGTTTCGGTGTTTTCGGTCTTACCACCTTTTCCGTTGTTCTTACCGCCCTTGTCGGTCTTTCCGCCTTTGTCTGTTTTCGTTTCGCCCTTGTCTTTTGCGGGTTCGATAATCGACACGATGCCGAGCGCAACATAGGTGTCAAGCACAACATCCTTGAACGAATCGTGAATATGTGCGGTTTCATCGGGCAGAACCGAAGTCTGCCCGAAGCCGATAATTTTACGTCCGATATTCTTAATCTTCATATCGCACCTCCCTTACACGCCGACCGCGATAAGCGCGGAAAGCGGATAGTAGATGATTGCGCCCGCCGTTCTTGCTTCGCAAGGTACTTCGATTTCAAGGCCCTTCGCCTGCAAGGGGTACTGATAGAACGGGAGCGGATGCTCGATAGAGAGTTTTCTCGCATCCTTCTTAAACAGAAGAGCCACGTTCTTACCCTGTGCGGAATAAGGGTTGGTTTCTTCCGCGTCCGCCTGCAATTCCGCCGCCGAAACGATGTCCTTGATGTACGGAGCGTTTTCGAGCAAGAATTTCTTAACAGTATAACCCGTGTTGGGAATTTGTCTGGTGCTGATTTCGATATGAACATCCGCAGGAAGAACAAGCGTATCGGGACGCTCTACGTTCTTCGTGGTGCGAGCAACCTGCTTCTGCATTTCTTTAAGGTCTTCGAGTATTTCATCCGCCGTTTTCTCTGCCCAAGTCGTCTTCCCGCTGGTCTTGCCGACAGGAACCGTGAACAAAGGAATGTCGTTTTCGGGCGAAAGTACGCCGATCAGTCCGTTTTCTTTATCGCCCACCCAAGCAATCTTGTTGAGCGCGTAGTCGGCCGCGTAACGCGCAGCTTCCGCTTTACGAACATCGAGCGATTTCCCCGCGAGCCTGCTTGCTCTCATTTCCTGTACGGAATAGCCGTAACTATCGCCTACGGATTTAACGTATGCAGTGGTCGGCTTTCCCTTTACGTCCGCACGGGGCAGGTCGGTTGCGTAGTTATTGATAATCTTCGCAACGCCCGTTTTATCGTAACTGTAATAGGTAACGGTTTCCGCGCCGGGACTGACTTCGTTGGAAATCGGGAACAGCGTGAGCGCCGTAAGTTCGGGGTATACCACGTCATAAGACTGCGCCTTAACGTGGTCAAGTTCTCTTGCGAAGAATACCGAAGCGTCCTCCGCGTCGTCGAATCTCATCGACTTATCTTCCACCAATGCTTTGGGGATGTTCGAGCCAAGAAGCGCCGCATAGTCGTTCTGGCTGTAAGAAGTTTTTTCCATTTCTGTTGTCCTCCTCTTTATTCGGTTTTGGTGGTTCCGTCCACCTTGTCTACAAACACAAACGCGGGAGCAATCGCGTCGGTTGCTTTCGCGTCAAGGAAATAGCCGTTCAGTCTGATGCCCGTAACGTCCGTTCCGAGTTCGTTCGTGAAATAACCGGCGTTCTCTCCGTCCGTAATGAGATACAGCGGAGCGCCGTAAGCAGGTTCCGCATCCGCCGCAATACGAACGTAAATGCGCCCCTTCGTAAGTACGCCAACCGTCTCGCCCTTGCGAAGCGTTACGTTGCCCTTGTAGTCCTGTTCGTGAGCGTGGCTGTTGATAGCAACGCCCTCGAATTTTGCTTTCGTGGAAGCCGCAACGGGAAGCGTTACGTTCTTGCCGGGTAAGGTGCCTTCCACTACGCCGAGACCGAACTTAATCTTCCCGTCCGTCGCTTCGTTGTTTCTCGTGTCTACGTCGTGGTCGGTAAGGTCGTAAAGACCGCCCGCTACGCCGTGAGCCGTGCGCAAATTATAACTGGTCTGTGCGCTCATAATTTATTTACCTCCGTTTTTTTGTTTTTCAATCATTCTGTTTCTTGCCGCGTCCGCGCCTGTTACGGTCTGCTCTTCTGCGGCGGTGTCCTTATTGAACATCTGCTTACGTTGTTTGTCGGTGCCGTTGTCGCTCTTGATTTTCTGCTTCGTAAGGTCAAACAGCGCGTCGATGTAATCATCGCTTTTCCCGTCAAGGCGCATATCGGGGTATACCGATTTGATAACGGTTTTCTTGCCGTCTTTTACGGACATAACGTCAACGCCGTCGAGATGTAACTGGTCTGCAGTTCTGATAACGTCAATCTTGCTGGCTACAAGCCTGTCGATTGCCGCCGAATCGAGATTGAGACTCTGCGATTTGCTTTCGTCTCCGTCTTTCTGTACGGTTCCGCAATCGGTATTGCTCGTGTCGTTGCTGTCCGCGTTTGCATCTGCGAAATCACTTTTCGCTCTCAACTGTTCAATCAGTTTGAGAAGCGCGTCGATGTCCGCATCCTGCTGCGTAATGGTTTCAAGGGCAGTCTCTTTCGAGTTGGATGCCGTTTCTGCGTCACGACGGTCACGACGTTCTTTAACGCTCTGGACGACATCTTCATCATTAGCCTGCTCTTCGGGATTGACGGTAGTTGTCACTTCTCCGTCAGGCGCGGGCGTGGTATCGCCCGTTGCGGTATTGCTGTCCGTACTCGTAGTTGCCGCGTTTTTCTTTGCGATGAAATCCGCAATGGCTTCTTCAAGTTCTTCGGGCGACAATCCGCTGTCAGTCTTGTTCTGTTCCATTTCTGGTCCTCCTGTTAAATTTTCTTTTTCGTCGATGTTTAGACGAGCCTGTTCTCCCGCTCTCGCGGCTGATACTAATGCCAAATGGTTCACTCTGATGTTTCGCTGAATTGCGTCATAGGGCTGCCCGTTCCATTCGCCCGGCGTTTCGTCAAGGTCCAAATCGTAACCGAGAGATAATTCACGTAATCCGGTCTTTAATGCGTCCGTGTTGTGTATTACGATTTCTACCCGTACATTTTCGCCGTCCTTAACGGCTGCCGTCAGCATAGTACCTATGGTTTCCTTTTCTACATTGTCAGTCGTAACGCGCCCAGCGCGGTGCGTGACAATGATAGGCTTTCCCTTATAGGATTCTAAACTTTCGGGGGCAAACACCTCTTCCGGCAATCTCAACTCGCGTCTGATAGAGCCATCGGGGTTCATATACTCGAATATTCCAACCGTCGTGACAATCGGGTGGTCTATTAAGAAGCCTTCGTTTGTGTAATAGGTCTCGTCAACTTTGATGCTGTCAAGCCTTGTTACCCTTTGCAATTTCGGTATTTCGTTCATTTATTACCGTCCTCCTTGCTTGCGTTCTGAAAAAAGCAATTCGACAACGCAACCACTATCTTCTGACAATGTTCAACGCCGTCGATTGCAAGTCCGTCGAAAAGCGATACGGTCTCAACGGAATTTTCGTGTCCCGTTTGTATGACTATCGCTCCCGATTTCATACTTCCGATAATCGCGTCCGCTTCAAGTTTCAAGCGTTCGCATAACTGAATAACTAACTCGTTCATACTACCTCCGTCAATCGTTAATGGGTAACGGTATGCCCATAACGTCTTGCGTAACCACAATCTTATCTTGCTGAATAATTATCGTGGTGTACGGATTTCCTTTCTCGTTTAAGAGTTTGATGACTGCTTCTGCAGCAGCCTTTAATTCTTCGTGCGTTACTCCGTCCATAACTAACCCTCCTATTTGATTTTGATTTCCCACGGCAACTTGATGTTCTCGATATTAAAAACAGGCAGCGCCACGCATCGACAGCGATAATCTTCGCCGGGATGCGCTCTTCGCCCTGTCTTTTCGTCTACAATCGGCGGTGTGTCCCACCGATGTTTTGTTCCGTCGAGCTGTGCGTGTCGTTCTCTTACGCGCTGGTCTTTTGACGAACTCCAAATATACTCTTCAACGCCGCACTCCGTTTGTTGTTGCTGCGTAATCGAAGCGTTAAGTTTTGCAAGTTGATCTACCGCGTAAAACCGCGCCTTATTGCGCGATACGTTAAATCGTTCCTGAATTTCTTTTACTATGTCCCGATTTGACCGCCCGTTAAGAAATCCGTCTTCAACGATTGCCTGCATCTCCCCAAGCACTTCTTCTGGAAGCGTACTGATAAGGCTTGCATTTTCGTCTGCCCAAAGTTTTAACTGTTCCCTGTAAAACTCGCCCGAATAGTAATCGTCAAGAATGTTGATTCCGAGCGTTCTCGATACTTCGCGTTTCCAATCTTCCGTAGATAGCCGCTTTGTCAAATTACCGATTTTGTTAATCTTCTCCGACAGGTGGAATGCCTGTTCTTCGTTGTGAAAATCGTCGCCCGCTTTTCGGAATAGCCGCCTGATAAGATTTACGAGATTGTCTTTGAACCCGTCTGTTCTGAACCCCGCTTGTGCTTCCTGTAGCGGCTCCTGACCTATGAAAAGCAACCGCGTGGTATTTAGTAAGACTTTCAGCAAAAGGTCATAGTAAGCGTTTATGACGCGCTGATATTCCCTTTCAAGGTTTTCCTTGTATCGAACCTGTATTTTACAGTTCAGTTTCTGTCTTCCGTTGAATTTCTTTTTAACGGCTTCCTTAACTGCAACCCGATTTCTTGCGTCGTTCACGCTCACACCTCCTTTCCGTGATTTCGATATACAAAAAAGAGCAGATCACTCTGCTCTTTCCTTGCGATTGCTATGTAGTTATGCTAACTGTTGCCGTAAGATAAGCAACTCCGCGATAATCTTATCTATCTGCGCCATTGTCGGCTGCGCGATAGCCTGTTGTGCCGCCGCTATTTCCTGATGTTCCGTTTCCACAGGCTCTACGTTCTTGTACGGTCTGATAGGCTCGTTCTCGTCATCGCAACCTTTGTTATCTATCATAACCGTGTCTAACAACCAACCGCAAAAATCTGGATTGTTGCATTTCGCGTCAAGCAACTGTTTGACCGCATCGCGCCGTAAGCAATAGGCTTTCGCAACGCCGCGCTTTCGGGTATCGAATACCACCTGCCTGATTTCGGCTTCAAGGTGTAAATCCCGAATGAACCCGCCCGCTTGACTGTTGCTTTGATAGCCGAGCGCCCGCGTTATATCCGTAGCAACCGCAAGTTTCGTTCCGTCCGGATTGATAAGAACCCGTATTTTCGTGTCTGCGTCATAAGCGTATATGTAGGTGCTGTAAGTGTACGACATTCTATTCATTTGCCGCCACCTCCCCGTACCACGCTTTTTGCAATGCCGCATAACCCTTTTGGAACATATCGGTTACTATGTAATAAGCGTTCTGAATATCGTTCACGTTCGGGCTGTCCGTAATTCCTATGTTCAGCACGTTCGTGAGAGACTGGACCTTTCCGAGTTCTATTATGGCATCCTCGACTTCCAATGACTTGTTCCGCATCATTGCGACCTCCGATAATTTTTTCTGCTTTACTGCTGAAATTATTGACTTCGGTCTCAAAATGCGGTATAATGATTTTGCTTTCAACGATGTTGAGTTTCCGCATTTTGAAACCTCCGTCGTTTGAGACCTTCTACGACCTGTTAGGACTGCATCTCCTATCAGGTCATTTTCTTTTCAGTTTTCATAGCAACTACCTCGCTTTTTGTTTGATTTAATTTGTACTTTCAGTCTAACCCAAATTAAACCGAATGTACATCGGAAAGCAAGGAAAATTACCGAAGTTCCGAAGATTATAAGAAAGCCACCGAAAGCAATCTGTAATTACAGAAGTGTAAGCGTAAGCAACTTTTAATGGAAATCTTACGCTCTTGTAACGACAAAAATCATAGGAAAGTGCGTGCGATTTTGCATATACTTTCCTATTGTTTTCTATACTTTTATTTCCTATACTATACTTTATGTACTTCTGCCCCAGATAAACGAGTTAAAGCGAATATCTGTGACAGAAATAACGATAAAGCGGAATTATTGCCGCAGAAATGGCGATTTTCGCCGTTGCCGCGACGTTGCGTTATTGCGAGTTGATGCCGCGAGTTTGAAGCGTGTCGATAAGCCTTTCGAGCGCGAATTTGAAAGGAACGTACAAATCTTCGTTTAGAAGTTCTGATACGCTCTGGAAGCGATTGTTGCGCATCTCTTGGGTATTTGTATGCGGAACGCCGTTGAAGTCCGTAGACAGGAATAAGAACGACTTGCCGTACTCTTCGGGCAGGTTGTCAAGCATACCTATCGGGATTAGATCGTTGAGCGTTATTCCGAACTCTTCTTCCGTTTCGCGCCGAGCTGCGCGGTCTGCATCTTCCCACGTTTCGATATGTCCGCCCGGACTACCGATCTGATTATTGTCGTCGCGGTTGCCTACAAGTATCTTTCCGTTCTTGACTACTATTACGCCTACGCCCGTCGCTCCGTCGTATGGAGTATCTGCATTATCAGTCTTTCCGAGTTGTGCAAGGATGTCCCCGAACGGTTCTTCGCGTTGCGGCAATTCTTCGTCTTCAATACCAAACTTGCCTTCTTCCTTCAAGCGTTTACGCTCTTCGGCAGGGTCAAGAACGCCCATATCAATGTAGAGTTGAGCGGTCTGCGCCCGAACCAAATCCGCCTGCGCGTTGGTCTGTTCAATCGTGGCGCGTTCGCTTTCTTTCTCGTTCCATAACGGCTCAAATTCGAGTTCGTAATCGGGCTTCCCTTTTATCTCGCCCGTATTGATACCTATCGTTATGATTGCGTCGATGAGCGAACATAGATTGTCTTTGACCTGCGACTCACGGATTTTGTCTACGAAGCTGTAATAGTTTTCCATATCGCTCTCGCCCGTCGAGTTCATACCTGCAGGCGAGCGACCGAACAGTTTTGTCTGCGGAATTTCCGTAAGCGCCGACAGCATATTGCAGGCGGAATCTATGACTTCCTTAACTCCCGTAAGGGACGTGCTTTTGAAATCGTAATCTTCGCCGTCGTTGTCGATCGCTATGGAATTGAGAATACCCCGCGCCATATCAATTATTTGCAGACGTTTGAGCGCTTGCTCTTCGCCTTCGTCGGTAGCCAGCAGTTGCGCAAGGTTCTTCATCTTGTATACCGCCTGTACGCTACGTTCGAGTAATTTAACCGCGTCGCCGTGAGACGTTATCGTTTCGCGCAGGGCGCGTTTGATACGGTTATATTCTGGAACGCCCCAGAACCTGTAATCCGTTGTGCTTGCCTTTTCGGGCATCTTCCCATTGCGGTACAGAAGGCATCTGCTTTCGTGTACTCTGAACGAACCATAAATGCTGTATACGTTGTAGTATTCGGGCATACGGAACTTCGAGCGTTGCGCCGTCCCGTACATACCTGTTCCTCTGTACATTGACTGATAATCAGGCATAACCAGTGAACGGTCATACACCACGATTTCGTCAATCTTTTTGGCTTTCTTCCAGTTAACAGGCTTTGTGAGGTCGTTGATGCCGTCATCGATAATCATAACTGCAAGGGCGCCGCCGTACAGTCTGGACCATTTCAGGCTTTCTTCCGCCGTCGTAAAATATTTCAACTTCCTGACCTTTTTCTGGATGTACTCTTCTACCGCGTTATCTGCGATGTTCAGATGATACCCTTTCTTGACCGCTTCCTGCGCGGGAATGTCGATTATCTTTGCAAATAAGCCGTTCGTTTCGTAATGGCTCGTCAATACCGTATCAGGCGTTAAGTTTTCCGCACTATAACGATATGCTTCCGAGTTGTCCTGCCCTGTTCCGTACTTATTCAGCAAATTAACATAACCGTCTGCACGGAATGGCTTACGTTCTGCAGGCTGCGTGATCTGCTCGTTATTACGTTTGAGCTGTTCTAACTTTGCCTTGTTTTCGTCCGTTAAATGCACGGCTTTTACCTCCTTGTCGAATTAAGATATTAACGCCCCAATATTGAAGACGTTTCCGTTGAAATAGATATTTGCTTGCGTGGTCGAGTCTACTTGGTCGTCGTGTGCGCCGTTCGGGAACACCGCAAACTCTTCCACATAATCGTGTACCCACGCCGCAATGGACGGGTCTGGTATATACAGATTGCCTGCTTCTGCAAGCGGTGTAACCGCCGTAGCTCGAACAACCTTACCGCCTTCGGGTTCAACAGGAACAAGCCCGCTGATTTCCTTTTTGAGTACGTTGATAACCGCAGGACCGTTTGCTTTGTCTTCCACGAGTTTTGCTATTGCCTGCGGCCATTTTGCCGTAAGGGACTTGATAGCTACAAGCGTTTCCGTGAAACTCATTTGACCGCGTACTTGGTCGAGCAAATAACGGTCTGCACCGATTTTGCCCCAAACCTGACCGACAACGTAGTCCGATTCTTTCTTGTCTTTGAACGTGCAGTCCCACGACTGTATAACTTGGTCGAACTTCTTGGGCAGAACCTTGTAGTATTTCCACCAACCGCGACGGAACATTCCGCCTTCGCTCGGAGATGGCGTTTGCATATACAGGGATGCCCACGCATAACTGCCGACCGCCTTTTTCGTTTCTTCCGCCCACTTTTCGTCATAACCGCCTGCGGGCCATAATGCCTGCCCGTGCTTACGATTAAGCAAGTCGTGATCTTCGTCGTCGCAAATTGCCGGGAGCGAAAGTATTTTCCAATCTTCGGGTTCTCCGTTTTCTGGATTGAGCAACCACCCCGCTAAATCGTTTTCGTGCCATCTGGTAAGAATGATAATGATTGCGCCGCCTGAATGTAGACGGGTACGAATATCGGACTGATATGCTTCTATTGCACGTTTGCGGAATGTTTCTGATTCCGCTTCTGCTCTGTTCTTGATAGGGTCATCTATAAGCAGCAGGTCTGCGCCTTTACCTGTTATAACACCGCCGATACCGGCAGAAATCATACCGCCGTCATAGCCTTGCAGATTCCAGTTGGTCTTTGTGGCTTGCGACATAGACAGGTTGATTCCGAACAATTTTTGTCCGAACTCAAATACTTTTGACCTGTTCGCTTCGCCAAATTCTTTTGCAAGTTCGTCGCCGTAGGAAACCTCAATGACGCGCTTGTTCGGGTTCTTCCCCAGATAGTACGACGGAAACGTCTTTGTAACCGTCATAGACTTACCGTGTCGGGGCGGCATAAAAATCATAAGCCGTTTCGTTTCCCCTGTTAAAACCTTTTCAAGTTCGTCACAGACGAGATTTAAGTGGTCGGCTCTTTGCCACCTGCCGTGATGTACTAACTCAACGTAATTTGCGTAATGCCTTCTGGCGAGTTCGTACTTCGCAGCTTCGCCGGCTGCCATAAGGTAATTCTTCGAGAACTTGCCGTTAGTCGTCGCTATCGCCATTATGCTCAACCGCATACGCGGCGAGTGCTTGCAATTCTTCTTCCGATAATTTGCTTAAATCGACATTGCCGACATTACCAGACAGTTCAATCTTCTGGGTTTGCGCCCACTCTCCTGTATGCTTACAGCGATTGTTGAGCCAGTACATAATCGCCATTGTGTCCGGTGGAACGTGCTTCGCGCTTTCTTTAACTTTGACTGGTCTAACATTTCCGTCTTTGTCCGTTTCCACCAGCGTTTCCTTTTCCTTAACGTCATAGCCGAGCGCCCGCTTATAAAGAGATTTCTCTATCTTCGCATCTGCCGCTTCTTTCCCTACTGTTAGCGCCTGTAAGAACGACGGGTATTCTTGCTTCCACCTGTGGAGCGTCCTGACAGATATTCCAAAGGCTTCCGCAATCTCATCATCAATCGCACCCTTCGATGCAAGCGACCACGCCCAATCGTCGTGATATTCGGGATTATATTTCGGGGTCGGGGGCATATCAGTTACCTCCTAAATAATCTGCCGCCCAAAGTTCAATGGCTTTCCATTTGCTTTTGGCGTTTACATCGCCGCTTTCAATCATTTTCTTAATTGCCATCGTGATGATTTCCGCCGCTTCTTTGGGGATTGCGCTACTTCCGAGAACGGATGTGATCTGTACCCATTCCTGCTTATCGTCGAATTGCAAATCGTCGAACAGTTGCTCTGTTCCTTTAATCATAGCGTGAATAGCCGCGCCCGTGTTCTTGACGTTTGCGAACTCCTGATATTTTGCAAGAGCGTCGATAAAAGGCTTATGCTGTTCTATATCGCAAGCGCCGATAAAATCAGGTTGCTGTGAACGTAATGCTTCGACAAGTTTATCAAGGTCTTTGACTTGATGCGGCAGGAACGTAAATACAATATTCTTCCAATCGTACTCGACTGTCGGGGACAGAAGTTTTTCGAGTTCTGCAAGGGGTTCGCCCAAGATGTCCTTTCCGATGTAACTTTCCAGCATATCGTCAACGTCGTCTATCAGTTTAACGATTTCTTTCAGCGTGGACTGGTCGTCGAAGCCGCTAATGGCGTTATGCGCAAGTTGCTTTGCCGCAATCTGTGAGCGTGTCAACCCCGTAACATCGAGTATCACGTAGATTTCGTTTATAACGCCCGAATCCTTTGCGGACCGGATTCTGTGATGTCCCGATATGATTTCGATTTTGCCGTCAACGAGAGCGCAGAAAGGCAGGCTTTCAAGTTGCCCGCGTTTGCGGATGTTGTCTGTAAGCTGCTTCTGCATCTCGTTCTTCATTATTCGAGCATTGATGTCCTGCTCGCGCAGCGAAGTAAGCGGAACTTTGGCTATAATCAAGCCGTGTCCGAGTTCAAGCATCTGTTCATAGGAAACAGTCTTTACTTCTGCGCTTTGGTTTTCTGTCGTTCCGTTTGCCATCTCTCCTCCTTCAAGAGCCATTCTTCAAGCGTTTGCCGCTCGTTACGGTCTTTTAAGTCCGACTCGTATGTGAGTTTGAACCCATACTTCTTGTCGGGAACTTTCTTTGTCAGTTTCATAACCCCGCGCATTTCCTTTGCTTCGGGGTATTTTGTCATCTGCACCGTTTTAAGGTGGTGCGCCTTCTCGCGTTCAATGTCGTTGCATTGACTGTAAATAAACGGCTTATTCTGCGCAAGCATCGTTAAGAGCCTGCCCAGTCTGTATTTCTTATGCGGAACAGTCATTCCATACATAAGGAATACCGCGTCGCTTACCTGTGTACCAAACGCGCCCATAGTGAGCGCAGCTTTGTCGATTCCGAATACTCCCGCAATCATCTTGTCGATGAACACGGCAATGTTAATCTGCGCCGCAGACCCGACAAAATTGTGCGTCCATAACTGCCGATAGTATTGAGCGTTTGCCCTATCGATCGGCTGTAATGCAATTTCGCTGTCTTTCGTGATAACGTAATCTCGCGGAAGCATTGAACATTCAAGCGGTTCAAGCCGACTTTCGTTCGGGCGCGTAATTTTCTTTCCGTGAGCCAAAGCGGTGGCTTCTTCTGGTCTGTTCGACGTGATGTACACGTTAACGCCTTCACGCACTCCGTATCTGGCGAAAATGGGACTTCCCGCCGTTTGATACGGCGCGTTCTCTTCATAGCAAATTAAAAGGGCTTTCGCGTCTTTGCACTTTTCGTACAAATCGTGAAGCCCTGTCTTTACGTCAAAGATACCGTACTTCGGTTCTTTCCAAGTCATCTTACCGCCCGTGTCATACCACTTTTCAAATCCTGCCGTATACGTGGGCGGATTTGCGATAATCAACGTGTGCGGATCGTCGATACACTCATCAAGATGTTCCCACATATCAAGCGCACGGTAATTCATACCTTTGAGCGCCGAACGCGCCCTATCGAGTTGCTCATTCAATGATTTGATATGCTCGGTTCTACGATGCTGCAAATCGAGTAAGATATTGTAGAAGTAGTCTTTTCCCGCCTGCTTTGCGGTTCTCAATACGAGTTGAGCATAGAGCGCCGTCGCAGGGTCGCATAGTTCTTCGTCCGTAAATCCTTCCGCTTTGATTTCCAGTTCTTCGAGCGTCTTTCCCATAATAGCGTAACCCATTATGCTCGTGAACATAGAAACGTCGCTTGCTTCTATCTGCGAACCCGAATAACCAACCTGCGCTGCAAGGTGCGACATAGCAAATGCGCCCGCGCAAGGCTCTACTACTTTTGAATAACCGCTCTTCTTTGCGTTTTCGAGTAACGGTTTGAGAAACTTTTGCTCCTGCGCTACGAGCGTTCCCAGAAACAATGCGCCGGGGTTTTGAAATCGCGCCATCTATAAGCCCTCCTGTAACTTGTTAGTTTCGCCTGTAATTGATATAATATTAACTACGATAAATAAATAAGGAGACATCGTTTATGCAAGTTTTAACAGGTAATGAGCATCTGAAATTTGACGGTATGCCTATCAATAGGTTACTGTCTGACTTCTGGAAATGGAACTCTTCAGATTTGCTCAACAACACAATGCGCGGCGCATTTGCGGAGTTCATTATCGCAACCGCGCTCGACCTTGACTTAACCACCACTCACGTGGACTGGGAGTCGTATGACCTTCTATGGGAAGATAAGAAAATCGAAGTCAAATGCTCCGCCTATCTTCAATCGTGGTACCCCAAAAATCAACCAGACAAGTATTCAAAAATCATCTTCTCGATCTCGCCGGCGTATGACTGGATTCCAGACGAAGCGCGGTATGATTACGACAATCACAAACGCCATTCAAATGTCTATGTATTCTGCCATTACAAAAGCAAGGAACGCGCCCCAGAAAATCCGCTCAATCTGAATAACTGGGACTTTTACGTTCTTGCTACCTACAAAATTGATGCCATCTTTGGTATGCAACGCAGTATCTCTCTATCTGGTCTGATAAATCGCGGCAAGCCTACCAAATGCGATTATGCAGGCATACGCGACGCTATCGAGAAAGAATATCAAGACTACTTACATCACGAACAACAATAAGAAAAGAAGCGGCTACTAAATCGTAGTCGCTTCTACACTTTATTGTCGGTCTTACAATGAAGACCTATTTGGTCCGCCCAGAGGGACTCGAACACCCCAACCCGCAGATTAAGAGTCTGCTGCTCTACCGTTGAGCTATAGGCGGCTATAATAAGTCGAACAACGTCATTTGCTTTTGCTGTGCTTCTGGCTTTTTGCCCGACTTACACGTTGAACTGTCTTGCAATTCAGGTATCGCCATTCCCGTGCGAGCCTGCCACCATTCAGCAAATACCAAGCGATGACACCACTCGTCGGGGATTCTGACATCTTCGTAACAACACAGAACAATGTCTTTGTTAAATGACAGATACGGTCGCAGAAGGCTTTTCGCCCGTTCAATGCCAACTCTGTCAAGATGTGCAAAGAACTTTGGAGTGAACACCGCCCTATCGTTCTCACTGAACAAATAACCGGGCGGCGCGAACTCTATGATGTTTCCGCTTAACTTGTACTTTAACGGAAATCTGGGCGCGCCCCTTGTTATGCCCACAACCGTGTAATTGCCCGATTGCAATTCGGGGTTTTGGTAACGACTGGTAAATATCTTCATACCGCCATCCGTAACACCGCACTCTGCAATACCGCAATACCTTTTTTGATAGCAGCGTCGGCGTCCTTTCCCAACTGTCTGTAAAATGACCCGTGAACCATACACTCGTATGCCAACTGCATATCGTTTGCTTCTTGACGGGTAATCCCGATTTTGAAGTCTTTTGCGATACGCAACGCTGCCTTGTGATTTCCCGATAAAAACATTTGCTTTACGATTTCTGTCTTTGTCATTTTAGGTAGCCCCTTGTTTTTCTTATCTTCATTCTAACACAGGTACTACCGAATAGCAAACGGATTTCGTGTATTTTTGCAAAATATTTTTGCAATAAACGATTTTATTTACCGCCTTTTTTCGGGGTGACATAACATTCAACGCTATCATCATACAGCTTTGCTTTTCTTTTGTCAATGCCCAAAAACTGCCCTGCATTTCAGAACAGAATGATGTCCGACAGGTCGATACCGAAGAACAGTCCGGAAAGGTCCTGAATTGCCACGTTCAAATCCTTGAACACCGTGCGCGTATTGATATGCTCTGCATCCGCTACGTCGTCAGGAACACCCACGTTTTCCGTGAGATACATCGCTTCCAATACTCTCCACCTTCTCCTTACCTCTTCTCTCTCCGAGTTAAGGCACTTGTTCTTGTAAAGTTCGAGCATAGTGTCGATATGTCCCAATACCGTTTGCGTGAACACCATTCTGTCTTTGATGCTTTCCACCTTACGGCTTTCAAGGTTATCCATTCCCATACTTTCAAGGAATATTATTTCCTCTTGCGAAAGCAACTGTGTCAATTCGCTTATCGCGTTTCCGGCATAACTCTTCAACCACCTGTACTTTTTCACAAGTAGCCGCGTGTTCTTCATACGGAAATCCTTTGCTTTCGCTCTCTGTTCTTCTATCTGTTGGTTGAACATTTCGATTGCTCTCTCCGTCGCGTACTTCGAGATGAGATTAAGTACATTCTTCTGGATTGCCGAAAAATCGTCCTGCTGCGTTTCTGTTGTTTTCGTTTCTTTGCTCATAAGGCTTCTCCTTTCTGTGGCTATAATTTTCTACCTATTCAGAGCAGGGACTTAAAACAGTCCCCACTCCGCAAACTTCTCAAACCCACCTTTCTTATTGATGAAGTCTCTTGCAACTTCAACAATTTCCGAGTAAGGTTTCCCGTCTATCGTGTCATCGCCTATGGCGCAACACAACTCTACCGTCTTTCCGGTCTCCTGCGCTTTCAGGAAGGCGTAGATGTTTACCGACACATCCGCTTTCGACAAATCCTTGCCGTGAAGTCCGCCGCCCGTTACTCCGTCTGCCATATCGGAACCGAGTTTCCTGTTCGTCGCGCCCGTGTCTACGTCCGTTCCCCCTTCCCAATCCCCAAGCGGATTGACGATTGCATTCTGGTAGAACTTCCTGATATAATCGCTTTCGACGTTGCTCTGGCAGATTATGAGCCGTTCGCCGTCCAAGATGTACTTTCCGTCGTGCGGAACCATTCCGTATATGCCGTGCGCGATATTCGATAAGGACTTCTGCTCTTCCGTAAGCGGAACGCCTTTGAAAATCCCGTTGTCGCCGCACCTGATCTTGCCGTTCTGATTTCCCGCGAGATGTGCGTCTTGCTTTGCCTGCGCAATGTCTACCTGCAATTCCGCATCGCCCGTAATTCTTGTAACCGCTGCGTATATTTTTTCAGGGTCGATTACTACGGAACTCTCCGTGATAATGTGGCAAGCGCCGTGTCCGATAAGGACTTCTACCGCAATCTTCGGGTTTTCTTCCTGCGCATAGGCAAGGTCTACAATCGCGCCTGCAATTCTGTCTGCCACCTTATCAGGATGGCTGGGGTTAACTTTCTCAATCATTGTTTGTCTCCTTCTTTTGATTTTTTTCTTCTTCGAGTTTCCTGTACGCGCCCGCCGCCGCAAACATTACCTGCATAATCTCGTCGAGACGAACTGCAAGCATAATCTTTTCTTCCGGCACCGAAATAGACACCGTGCCGATTTCATAACTGGCTTTGATGTTTCCTTCGAGTACCTTGTGCTTGAACGTCTGCCCGTCATCATTGAAGATAAACCGCGCCACGTTTACTTTTGCACTCGCACCGTCAAGCGGTCCGTTGTTCGGGTCGGTGTTGACGACCACTTCGCACTCTTTGAGTGCTTCCTGCTTTTCTTGTTCCATAGTCAAATCTCCTATTTTATTTTTTCGCCCAGAGAGCAAAATTGACTTTCTTCAAACGTCCTTACCGCGCCGCCTTCAAAATGGCTGTTCTTGTCGCACCACTTTTCATCTGCGTGATAGAACTTACAATCCTTGCAACGCACTATCGTCCTTGTGTTCCAGTATTCTACCGCTTCCGATCTGAAATTGAATATCTGACTTGATGCCCCGCAGTTCTTACAAACCGCCTTCATCTTCTTTCTGCCTACGATTTCAGCATCCCCGCCGCAGAACGGACACCTGTTCAATCTTTCCATTCTTACCTCCTAAAACGGACAATCGTCGTTATCGTCATACGTGTTGTGGGCAGGTCTTTCGTCTGGTATCTCGTCGGGGTAATAATCGTCGTCAGTCTTCGGAGTGAGAAAGTCCACATCCTGAACGATAATGTCAACCGTATTGTGTTTCGTCCCTTTGTTATCTTCGTATGTCCGCGCTTCGATATTACCCGTTATTCCAACCTTGTGTCCTTTCCTGCAATACTTTGCAATCGTTTCTCCAAGACCGCGCCACGCCACGCAGTTAAAGAAATCCGTCTTGCGCTCTCCGTCAGACCCGTAATAATTTCTATTTACCGCTATTGAGAACCTGCATACGGATGTTCCGCTCGTTGTCTCTGTTAATTCAGGGTCTCGCGTAAGATTTCCGATAAGCTCTACCTTATTCATTACGCTGTCTCCCTTGCTTGTCTGAAATATGCCTTCCAATCTTCCGAACAGTCTATTTCGTTCTGCTCGAACAGGTCTTCGATTTCCTCAATGAGCCTATTTGCCTTTACTTTATCGTTATTGTCAAGATACGAATTGCACGTTGCATAACAGTATTTCGGCGGATCGACTCTTACGCCGTCTTCCACATCGAAGAACAGGAAACCGTCGAACAGTCCGCTACATTGAAGATATTGCGGAAACAGAGCCTGCGCCAGCGTTCTGATTTCCGTCGTCGAGACTTCTTTTACATTTTTCTTTGCTATTCTTTCTACTTCTTCCCTGCTGAAATCGTAGTAGGAATAGCCTTTGCTTGTGATATTCTTTTTCCACTCCGTATAGTCAACTGATAGGTCTTTGTTGAGTTCTATTTTTGTAGTCATTTCCTTCTCCTTTAATCCAAGTAATTCTTGCCGATGATTTTCATAAACTCTTCTCGGCTGTGAGTTTCCTCGAACTTTGCTTGACATTCCCGCTTTAACTTCAAATCGAGTTCGCGGTTGAAATGCACTCCTTCGTTCGACATATTGTGGTGGAATCCGCACAGGAATACCTTGAACCCGTGCTTCTCGCTTTGCTTCCTGTTTGCCGTTCCGCCGAAAATGTGATGCAAATGCACGTTATAGCTTGATCTGCAGATATAGCACCGTCTGGGGGCTTCGCTGATTTGTAAAATACTTTTCATTTATCTACACGCTCCCATACGGCAATCATCTTGCCCGACATAATGCACTTCCTTTTACCGACCACCTTTACTTTGCCTGCTTCTTTTAATTCCGTCAGGCGCGGCGCGACAAAATTTCTGTCATAATATTTGATAATTCCTTCGTCAAGCAGTTCTTTGACGATTTCGCTTACCGTCATCTGCTTGTCTCCGAGAACAGCGAGTATAACGTCGCTTCTATCTGCTCTTTTGTCTACTACCGATTCATAACCGGCACGTCTTGTTTCTTCTACAATGCTCACACCCTTAACCTCCTGATTAGATTTATATTTTGTCTGCTGTATTACTTACTGATTGCCGCTGGTTGCCTTTTGATTGCTCCCTGCGGATAAAGTGTTTATCTTCCCCGAACAGCCCAGAAAGCCGCTTTACCGCCGCCTAATCGCCAACTTCCGTAAGGGTAACGACTACCTTCGGTTCTTCTGCATATAGCTTCTTGACCGACAGTTCGTAAACCTGCGCGTCGTCTTTGTAAGCGATGCCATTCAACGAGTCCAGCACAATCTTTGCAAGGTTATCGCAATCGACTTTCTTTGTGTACTTAATCTCCCCTGCAAGCATAAGAGCTTTATTCTTCTTGCTTGTCGATTTCGGGATAGGAAAGAACGCCACTATGTCTGCCCTGATTGCCCCTTCAAGAAACATCTTGTTCTCGCATATCTGGTACATAACCCTGACATAATTTTCATAGGATGTCGTTTCTTTCGGCGTATAAGCGTGGGTGAATCCGCCCTGCATTGTTACTTTCGGACGCATCTTACCTTTCGGCTGTCCGGGAATGGTAAACGTAAAACTTTTCATCTTTCCGCGCTCTCTCCCTTCTTGTCGGTTACTATTACCGTGTAATCTACCGACTTGCCTGTTTCGGTGAGCTTCTTTTTGCCTTGCCTGACCGTGTAGCCGTTCTCAAACAGAATAGCCGCCACCGTCTTCCTGTCTTCTTTGCTGAAAATCTTTAACTCTGCAATGAACTCTTCTTTCTCCATCAGTCGTCTCCTTCTAAAAACGATTTCATTTTGTCGAACCTTTCTTTGGCTTCAATGCGTCTTCTCGACGAACCTTCAAATTTAATCGGATAACACATTTCAAATACCCTATCATAGATTCGAGCATATCGGATGTCCGTATTTTCCTTCATCTCTTTTAACGTCAAGTTTGTCGTAAGTATGATAGGCTTCCGCGAACGGTATCTGCTGTCAATCACATTGTAGACCTTTTCCAAAGCGAAGTCCGTATTGCGCTCGGCACCAAGATCGTCTAATATAAGCAAATCAGGTTCCGTCAATCTGTCAATCAATTCTTCTTCGTCTCCATTCTTGAAAGACGAAAACTGCTGCAGTATTTTAACGAACGATGTCATTACTACCGGACGAAGGCAACTCATAACGTAATTCCCAATGCAAGCAGCCGCAAACGATTTTCCCGTGCCTACGTTACCGTAAAACAGTAATCCTTGATTATCTTCAAGCATCTGTTGGAACGCTCTGCAATATTTAGCACAAGCATTGTAGATTTTTCTGTTATCGTCCGTGATGTCAAAGTTCTTGAACGTCGCCTTAAAAAAAACTTCGTCCATAAGCGATACGTTGCGCAGTCTTGCAATTCTCGCCATTTTTTCTTCGTACTGCTTCTGCTTTTCTACTCGCTCTTTCTCGTCACGAATACACTTGCAATCACGCGAAGTTAAAATCTGATGTCCGTGCCATTCAAAGTATTCTCGCTTCGGCTCTTTACACTTGCCGCAATGTAGGAACCCGTCTTTCATAAAGTCGCCTTCCCTTTCAGGGTTAGCATCTATTGACCGTTTGCAGGCGAGTTCCATTGTTTCAAGCCAGTTTTGCTCGTCAAGTATCGAACCTATCTGTTTCATACCTCCTCCTATTCGTCAAACGGATTTCTTCCGTCATCCGGCGTGTCGTTCTGCGCCGTAAACAGTTTCGGGTATTCCTTTTGCGCTTTATCTACAACCCAGTTGAGAATGGCGCGGTAGTCGCTCTTATAGGTCTTTCCGCTACTTCCTTTGTAGTTATCAAGCAACTCGATGAGCTTCTCCGTCGCTTTCTCTCCGTACTTATCAACAAGACTTTGATACTCGCGCTCTTCCATACTGACAAACTCTGCATATTTCTTTTTGCTGGGGTCGTCGTCAGTTTTCTTTTTACGTTTCGGCGCAGGCTGCGTTTGGCTTTCTCCTGTCTGTTCATTCATTTCGATTTCGGGCTTATCAGGTGTGAGCGTTCCCCGTTTATCGAAAACGGGTTTCGCCCTTCCCGCAAAGTTGTCAGACCACACTATCTTTCTCGTAGTCCACAACTCCTTGTCTATCGCGTCGATATTTGCAAGCAGGTCTAAAATTGCTATTGCCTTATCCTTGTCAACTCTCGCAAGCGATACAAAATACTCCCAATCTTTCAGTACCGAAAAATCTGCATACAGTTCTTTCTGCGTACCCATAAATTCCAACAACTTGAACCATAACGCATAACCGTCATTTCCAAAACTGTTCTGCACCGTAAACAGGGTAGGACCAGTCGCAGCGTGAACGTCGTGCGTGAAATAATCGACCCCTATTTTTGGCAATCTTCCCATTAGGACGCTCCTTTCGGATTACTCTGCGTCGCCGTTGTCGTCGCCGTTTTTATCCTGCTCGATTTGAGCCATAATCCTGTCGTATTGCGCTTTCTTCAAATCCGTAGTGGATTCTACGTTTTCCGCTTTAAGGAACTCCTTGACTTTTGCATTTCCATCTTCCTTGCCGCCGTAAACTTCCTGCGCAAATGCGAACATTTCCTTTCTTTCTTCCTGCGTGATTACTCTGTTCTCTTCGGGAAGTTCAACGGCGTTCTCTTCCTGTACAACCACGCCGTCCGCGTCGATAACCTGAATTTTACCCTCATCGTCGGCGCGTACCAGCCCGGACGAAATGAGTTCTTCTTCCGCATACAATCCTTCGTAATCGGAAGGGAAAGCATCGCGCAGGCATTGTGCAATGGCAACTTTGTTAATCATAGTCGCCGGCTTGCTCTTCCAGTTCGCCATTCCTTTGTTGTACTCGGAAAGCGAAACTTCTCTGAACGCTTCCAACTTGATGCCCATCTTAACGTAGAAGACACGGCACCATCCGCCGATAAGTTCTTCCGTAGGGTACAGGCAGCAGCCCTTTTTCTGAACAACTGTATTGCCGCGAACAACCACGATGCCGTCTTCCTTTCCGAGATAGTTCTTATTCAAAAACGCCCGCTTATTGTACGAATCTTTGCCGACAACCATCTGCGCCGGCTCTTCTTTGCTGTATTTGATGAGATATACTTCGCCGTTTGCCAGCGGATTGAGTTTCTGCATCTTGCAGGTGTTGATAAACATAACCAACTCCTGATCCGTAACCATTTCGGCTCTGCCCCTGACAAGATACTTCTTCACGAAGTCGATGTCGAGTTCCACCATCGTGCCGCAGATTTCGTACTTAACCTGTAAAGCGTTCTGCTCTACCGTACTTAAAGCCTTGTTCTGTTCCATTTTTTGAAAACCTCCGATTATTTCCTGAAAGATAATTTTGCGACAGATTTGTACTGGATGCCGGGTATCTTAATCTGTCCTTTCGATGCCCGAATAAGTTTGAGAATTGCCTTCGTGTCTACGGGCCTGATACACATACCCGCAAAATCGACGGGAACTTTGCCATCGTCTACCGCCGTGATTTCCCAGTCGATACTTGACGATGTGCCATCCGCCTTAATCTTCGGTGCTTCCACGATTACGTTCCTGCTCGCGCTGTCTACGATGTCCGCTTCCATAAGCGCCGCTTCCGCTTCACCCTGCTTGCCGCTCGCTTCGAGAGCCATTGCTTCCTGCAACTTCTTTTCCGCTTCCGCTTCGGCAAGACGTTTTACGCGCTCTTCTTCTTCGCGTCTTTTGCGTTCCTGCTCCATTACGTAGTCGCCCATAACCTGCTTGACCGTTTTCTCTGCTGCAATGAGTGGTGCGAGCATTTCTTTTTCACGGGTGCAGATGTTCTGGTGCGCTTCGTGAGCCGCTTTCTTCATCGGTGCAAAAAATTCGATAATCTGCGCCGATTTCTGTTTGATGAGCCTTCCGAACGCCGCAGCATCTTCATAGTCGCCTTGCGTTGCAATCGTTATCTGCCCCGCCCTCTCTTCGACTGCGGTGACTTCTCTGCTCATCTCCGCTTCCGCAACCGTCTTGCCTTCAACAACTTCGGGCAATACGGCCACAACCTGTTCTTCCTGTTCCATTTGAAACCTCCTACTGATTTTTTTTGATAAAGCGGTACACATCAAGTAACTCGGTAAACACCTTCCAACTTTCTGCATCTGCTATCGGGTGCTGTTCCGCGTGATATGTCCCGTCTTTTCTGGATTGAATGATGAGTTTACGCTCAAACTTTATATCGTGGCTTTCAAACGCCTTTTTGTACGCTTCGAGCTGAACTCTTGTGAGTACCTTCGCAACCGTTGCGGTAGTCTTGAAATCTACCAGCGTCGGCACGTCGTCAATATAGCACGGCAAATCTGCCGTTCCTGCGTAGTTAAGCGTCTTGTGGTATATTCTGCACTCTGTCTTAATGGGTACAGGCTTAACTTTGTCTATCCATTTTTTGAACCCGTCGAAGTAACCACGCAACTCCTTACTGATGTCTTCAATACCAAACAGCAGGTAGTTTTCTACTGCCGCGTGGACTATCGTTCCTCTGTTTGCGGCTTTATTTAACGTATCTGTGTCGATTCCGCCGTAATGCGCCGCCGACAACGGTTTCATTATTTCAGACACACTCGGTACGACAAACCCGTTTACCGTATACGTGTGTGTGTTCTCGCAAAACTGCAATTCTTTAAGTTCGGGTAGATTTATCATTCTTTGCTCCTTTTGTCATTATTCCGACATTCAACTTTTCCGCTGATGCCATAGCCGCATTGAGTTCGCTTTCTGACTTGATCCCGAAAACTTCTTCGAGATATTTCATAATGCTTTCCTTTGTCATAAGCCTTCTACCGCCGCCTTTATTTTTTCGCAAAGCAGTTTCAATGCGCTTATGGGTTCGACTATCCTTTCGAGATACATAAGAATGTCGTCTATTGAATGGACGTTCTCTGGCGATATGCCGCCCGTAGCCGCGATGCTTATCAACTGTTTCTTCACTTCTGTGAGCTTCCCTTCTTCAAGCCCGTTGAGCAGTTTTAGCACTATCGTATCGAGGCTCATAATCTCGGTTGCTACCGTGAGAAATGCTCCGATAGGACAATCGTACTTGCAATACATCGTTCGTAATTGAGGAGCGTTATATAAATCCGCCATAAGGTGTACCTTGTCTACCGGGACTACTTTCGTGTTCCCCAGCTCGTAATCCGCAAGGGATGACGGGCTTACTCCGAGTAGGTCTGCGGCGCTTTCTCGGCTCCGTAGCCTTTCGTCGTATAAAGCCGCCTCTTTTCTACACTTAAAGTAGATATTCTCGTTGGTCTTCGTGCAGTCTTTTCCCATTGTGATTATGCTCCCGATGCGATATAATGTAATTACAAGATGAAACTTGGCTCAATTATTACAGAACTGTAATTGTGAGTTAAAAAAAATAGCGTTACACTCATCAAACGTAAGATTGAGAGCTGCCGTTATCTTCGCTATCTCCGCAGGAGTAAAGAAAATCTCGCCTCTCTCTTTCTTCGAGTAAGTGTCCGTATTCTTTTCTATCAAGGAGGCTACGTCGGCTTGTGTCATACCTTTCTTCACTCTCGCTGATTTTAACAAATTCGTTTCCATAGGCTCACTGTCTCCTATATTTATTGTGTACTCTTATCATATCTTACACATCTGTAATTGTAAAGCGTTTTGTAGCGTAAAATTATAATTTTTATGAAAAAAATATTTACAACTGTAATTTACTATCTTAAAGGAGCAAAAAATGATACAATACTTACTATATGGAGGTTTAATTATGGCAGACTTTTCATCAAGACTTACAGAAGCAATCGAAATCCGTGGCGTTACCCAAAAATGGCTCGCTGACGAAGCGGACACTACGGAAGCAACAATATCTCGTTACCTGAACGGCAAAGCATCCCCGGCTATACTTGTCATCCTCGGCAATATAGCAAAGGCTCTGAACGTATCGTCTGACTTTTTGATAGGTATAACCAATCTTGCGCAGAGCAAGGAAACTATATCTATCGAGGAGAAAATCATTCTTTCGGTATGGAAGAATATATCCGCTGACGATAAGCGTGTATTGTTCGCACTTCTCGACAAATACCTTACCCCGAACGATAAGGCTTTACTTGAAAAGGGGGAATAACTATGAATAGGAACTATACGGGAGATGAGCATCTATCTTTTGAACAGATGCCTACTGGTAAACTGTTATCCGATTTCTGGTGCTGGATGTCCGGCAATATGCTTGATGCAGACATCCTTCACTTATTCTCGAAATATCTTGTGGAAATGGGCGCAGGCGTGAGCGTAGACAATAAACATATCGTCGTTGCCTGTTCATCTTACCTGAAATCATACTTGAAGCGCGGTCAACTTGAAGCACCTATACTCTACCGCCCTGATGCTGATGATGACGCAGTATGCGTATTCTGCTTACTCGACTGTCTTAATCCCGATGCGGTAGACCCTATAAAGCTCGAACAGTGGAAATTCTTTGTGTTGCGTTGCGGAGATATTACTGCGCCCAGCATCACATTAGATGAGGTAAGGCAAATATCGACTGAAACAAATTTCGATAAACTGCGCATTGCAATTTCTGTGAGGTCGTAGTATGGACGGAAACAAAAAATTTTCGGATAACGGCTCCCCTCTCGATTACTCACTAAATGAGTTTTGGGAGTGGTACGCATCTGACCTTATGCACGGCCCGCTTCGCGGCGCTCTTGCTGAATATATCATAGCGCAAGCACTCAATATAGACTGTTCGTCTGGCAGGAACTTGTGGGCCGCATACGATTTGGAATATCAAGGACACTCCATCGAAGTTAAATCGTCCGCTTACCTGCAAAAAAAAGAACATCTACACTTATCTAAACGACTTACGTTCAGTATCGATACGCATAAGCACGGAGCTGAAACCAAACATCACGCGGAACTGTATATTTTCTGCCTGATACATTGTAAAGACGAAGCTATGTGCGACCCTATGGATTTGAGTCAGTGGACTTTTTACATTCTTCCAACAGTGGAGATTGAAAATCTGCTTGGAAACAAGCGCACTATGTCTTTCAGGACGCTTGTATCTCTCAACCCTACCATAGCATCGTACAAATCATTGAAACAAGGCATTGACGAAGTATGCAAAAACCTGTAAATATCGAAAAACAAAAGGCTGCCCTTTACATCCGCGTGTCTACCACAATGCAGATTGACAAGGACAGCCTTCCTTTGCAAAAAAATGACCTCATAAATTATGCTAAATACGCCCTAAACGTGTCAGAGTATGAAGTGTTTGAGGATGCAGGATATTCCGCTAAAAATACCGATAGACCGCGTTATCAGCAAATGATGGCAAGGCTGCGCACTGGCGAGTTCTCGCACCTCGTGGTGTGGAAGATTGACAGAATATCGCGCAATCTTCTTGACTTTGCGGCTATGTACGAAGAGTTGAAACGACTCGGCGTGGTATTCGTCAGTAAAAACGAACAGTTCGATACCTCTACCGCAATAGGCGAGGCAATGTTGAAGATAATACTCATCTTTGCGGAGCTTGAGCGTAAAATGACTTCGGAGCGCGTTACTGCGGTTATGCTGTCCCGCGCAAACAACGGTCAGTGGAACGGCGGGCGTATTCCTTTCGGCTACAACTACGACAAAACAACGAAGACGTTTTCAATCAATGAAGCCGAAGCTGCAACAATCCGTGTTATCTACGACAAATACGAGGAAACTCATTCCCTGCTACACACTTGCAAGTTCCTGAATGAGAACGGTTACTCTACACGGAGCGGAATTGCGTGGAACCCGACAACCGCCCGCACTATGCTTGCAAACCCTTTCTATATAGGAAACTATCTATACAACAAGCACGATTTGAGCAAATCGAACTATCGTCTTAAAACGAACCGTAGACCAGAGTCGGAATGGATTTTGATTGAGGACCACCACGTTCCGCTTATAGAAAAGGAACGGTGGCTTGCCGTAAACGAGCTTCTTAAAGCCAACAGGCGTAGTAACAAGGGCGAACCTCGAACATACACAAGGGTCAACACTCATATATTCGCCGGACTGCTCGCTTGCGGTAAATGCGGTTCTCAAATGCAATCGACTATCGACAGGGAGCGCGACAACGGCTATCGCCCTTCTATCTACCTATGCTCCCGCCATAGACGGTTTAATGACTGCTCAAACAAGTATATCTCCGACATCGTTGTTGGACCGTTCGTGCTTAACTATATAGCAAATATCATCAAGGCGCAAAATAATTTCGGAGCCACAACGAGCCTTGAAACCTTTGAAAAGAAACTGCTTCGCGGCGACGTGTTCGCTGGCGTAAAAGGGATTGAGGGCGCTGGGCTTCAAGAGATGTACGATATGCTACGCTCCGGCAAATTTGGCGCTGACGTGTATGAACCTAAAAACATCTCCCATACCGACAATGTGTCAACAGATGAGCGCGACTTACTTCTTACAGAGAAACGAAAAAAAGAACGTGCGCTTGCACGTCTTAAAGCTCTCTACTTGTATAGCGACAGCGATATGCCCGAAACAGAATACTTCATTGAGCGCAAATCCCTCACGGACGAACTCGAACAAATTGACGAACGTCTTGCGGAGCTTGAAAAAAATGCTTCGGCGGCATTTTCGATTTCGGACGACGATTTCATAGCAAAAGCATCGTACTTCATTATGAGCCAGCAATTACAGTCAAAACGGTATGTAAACTTCGATACAATGATACGAAAAATCGATACGAAAATCGTCAAGGATTTCATCAATTCTGTCGTAAAAAAAATTGTAATTCTGGACGGCAAAATACTATCAATTCTGTTCAAAAACGGAATAGAACACAAATTCCTGTATGAATAGGCTGTTTAGCAAAACACAACATATAGCGTAAAAAGACCGCAAGATTAGCCTTTATCTACTATATCTTGCGGTTTCTCTTTATCTTCATCAATCCTGCCTACAATGAGCATCGCATTTGTGAACGAAAAAAAGAGAGCCGAAGCTCTCCCTTTTCGGAACACGCTATGTTTTGTTATTTCGCTCTCATCCGCTTTTGGGTATCGTCAAGAGCGCCGAGTAGGTATTTTGTGTCGAGTCCTACATCTCCGTATCCTTGTTCGATTACCTTGTAGTAACCGTCAGGCGGTAGCTGCGGTTCTCCGCCGTTCATAATGTACACCATCGCCTCTACCGTCCTATCGTGCAAGTTTACCTTGACCGTTTCCTTGCGGTAGTAGCTCGGATACCCCTCGTATATGTCGAGGTTTCGCTCGTCCGTAGGTGTTATCTCCCACACTCCGACGGGAGTTTTCGCACCCTTTACGGGTTCGATTGTTGCCACCCTTCGGAATGTCAGTTGGTAGTCTTTCAGCACTCCGCATCCAACCACCTTTGCTTTCGGACACCGCCTTGCCATTTGTGCAAGGTTGAGGTTGCTACCGTATGCTACATAAAGTTTGTTTGCCATTGATTTTATCCTCCATTTTGCGAGGCGGCGGTTAAGCCGCCGTCCTCGGTCTTCCATTTTTGAACGCTATGTCGCCGCTTAAGTTTTCGAGCAGCCACTTTCTTGCCGTTTCGAACTCATCGCCTATCATTCCCATTCGGAGCAGCCATGTGCGGAAGGTGTATTTTTCGTTTGCGCTTGCCGTTTTCTTTGCGCTTGCACCTTTCTGCGTCAGTGCTTGGTGGCTTATCGCTAGGCAGAGTTGGATGTAGGTTTTAATCTTGCCTGCGTGAGTCGTTCCATTGAAGCACCTGAACTCTATGCCCTTGCCTTGCCATAAGCTATGCAGGTTGAGTGCATGGTATCTGCTGCTGTCGTAGTGGGTACTTCTATGGCTGTTTCCGCCGTACCATATTCTTTCGATGCTTGATTCGGTCGTAGGCTTCGTGCGGTTCATCTGCTCTACGAAGCTCTGTTCGGTTTTCTTGCACCATCTTGCGGCTCGGCTTGCGCTTACCCCTACCGCCTTGAACAGTAGGTCTTCCTTGCTTGCCATAATGTTGACTAGGTTGCGGAGCGTTTTTGCGGTGTGCTGTTCTGCTCCGACGTGTACGTGGATTCCGCAGCTTGCGTTTGCTTTCGCTCCCTTGTGGCGCAGTTGTCTTACGATTTCCTGTATGTCTTCGATGTCTTCCCATCTGCATACGGGAGTTACGATTTCGCAACTGTATGCGCCCCCTCTGCCTTCCGTGTCGATGCTGCCATCGCTCATCGCTTTCCATTTGCGACCTTGGCGGTCGGTGGCTTCGTAGACATCGTAGTATGTTCCTGATGCATACGATGTCGTGCCGTAGTAGTCGGCGATTACCTTTGCCGCATCTCTTCTCGTGATGCCTGTGAGTTCGATTTCGACTCCGAATGTTTGTGTTTTCATAGCGTGTTCTCCTTTGCTCTGGGGGTGTTTCCCACCCCCATTTTGCAAGACAACAATACCGTAAAAACACACAAGAGCCCAGCGAAATGCGGTCGAAATCCGAAAGAATTTTGAAAAATTTTAACTTTTTTTCGGGGTTTCCAAACCTATGCCGGGGTAGTTAAAATCCCCCTTTTTTATCGCCTCTGCATCGGCGGAGCAGGCGGTTTTGTAGTCCGCCATTTCGCTTTCTTTCCGCTTGCATTCCAAGCAGATGCAGTCCGTGTTGTACATAGACATAATGCGTCCGTCCGTCAATGGCTTTCCGCAACGGTCGCAGTTTGTCTGGCTGAAAAACTTGTCCATTTGGTCCTCCATTAATAAATCCCATCAAGGTCTATAAGTATTACTTTTTCCTTGATGAGTTTTATCGCTTGCTCATACGATCCCTTTTGTATCTCTGTCCATAACGCATTGAATTCGTCTTTGTCTTTCAAGGCACTATGCACTTTACCGAGCAGAGCGAAAATATTTCCACTTTCGTGTCGGCTCTCGAAGTACACAGTCGGCTTTTCTTCGCGTGAGTCCGTTCCTTGCAGGAAGTTGATTGCCGCCGAGATATCCTTGTTTTCGTAGCCTTGCTCATCTTCCACGGCATATAAAACCTTAAGAAGTTGATTTGCTGTCTTCTCGGTGATGTGGTTAAGTCCTAACCTTTCGGCTACTTTTTGTTCCCTAGTCATACCTACCTCCATTTTTCAACAACCATACCGTAATCGGCGGATTAAGTCCAGAGAAAGACGCCCTTTTTCGGAAGAATTATCAGCCGTTGATTGCCTTTTTTAATGCCTCGGTTTTGTCGGTTAACTCCCAAGCGAAGAAGTCCTTTCCGAAGTGTCCGCCGACCGCCGTTTGTGCAAAAACGGGACTGCGGAGGTCGAGTTTTTCTATCGTGCCTCCGACCGATAAATCGAAGACCTTTTTCACGGCTTCTGCGATGAGCTTCTCGTTCACACTCCCCGTATAAAAGGTATTGATGTCCACCGCTGTCGGCTTGGGTACGCCTATCGCATACGAGAGTGCGACCTCGCATTGTTCGGCGAGTCCTGCGGCTACGATGTTCTTTGCGATGTATCTCGCAAGGTATGCTCCGCTGCGGTCAACCTTGCTTGCATCTTTTCCGCTCATAGCCCCACCGCCATGGTGCGCAATTCCGCCGTAGGTGTCCACCATAAGTTTGCGACCCGTCAACCCCGTGTCCGCCTCGAAACCGCCAAGCACAAATCTGCCCGACGGGTTGACGAGTATTTCCGTTTCCGTGAGGTCGTATTCGGCAAGCACTTTTCCGATCACCTTTTCCTTGATGTCCTTCGTCAGTTCTTCAAGGTTCTTCGTTTCGGAGTGCTGCGTCGACACAATGACCGAGGTGATTTTGTCGAACCTGTCGCCACGGTACTGCACCGACACTTGGCTCTTTCCATCGGGGCGAAGTCCGCTGATGTAGCCGTTGATCCTGCACTCTTCGAGCCTGTCGGTCAGACGATGTGCAAGTTCGATTGGCAACGGCATATAGTTGAGTGTTTCGTCCGATGCATATCCGTAGACGATACCTTGGTCGCCTGCACCCTGCTCGGCTCTGCTTACCGCTTGGCTGATGTCGGCACTCTGTTCATGGATGCGAATTTCCACTTCGATGTTCGTGGTATCGTATCCGACCTGTGCCATCACCGACCGTGCGATGTATTCGTAGTCCACCGTTGCCTTGGTCGTAATCTCGCCGCTTATAAAGCACTTGTTATGTGCAAGCATAACTTCGCAAGCCACACGGCTGTCTTCGTCCTGCTCCAAGCATTCGTCCAAGATGCTGTCCGCTATAAGGTCAGCGAGTTTGTCGGGGTGTCCGCTCGTTACCGACTCCGCCGTGTAGATTCTGTTCGTCATTGATTTATCCTCCATTAAGTTCCATTTGAATGTTCGCCCTATCGGGACTTTCGCTTGCTCTTCCATTTGGAATCGCTTATCAAAATCTCGGACCGTATGCCCATCGCCCTTAAACGATACGGGACTGTCTTTGTCCCATTTCAAAAGCAATGCCCATAGGTCTGGGTAGTTCCTTCGCAGTTTGCGGAGTTGGTTGATGCCTTGGTTATGGCAGAACCAACACCCACCGCGTAGTGCTGTCGTATAAATCGGCGAAAGCAAATCGTTTGCTTTGCACCAATCCCGGCACATACTCTCCGTCCAATCGTATTCGACTAGCGGACTGCGTTTGGTTTCCGAGAGAGTATGAAACCTTGACGGTTCATCGGCTGCGATGCCTATGTACGTGATTGCTCCCTTTTGGATTCTATCAAGCACATCGACCTTTAACCGTGAATTGCACCAGTTCCCTTTCTGCAAAGGGAAGCCGTAAATCTTGCCTGCGTTTCGGCTTTTCTTACCGTTGCATTTGTAGTAGAAGTAGTCCTCATACGACTTGGGGGCGGTGATATGCTCCACCCTGATGCCGTACTTTTCAAAAATGATTTTGTCTGCCTTGGCTTTGAATTCCATCATCGGCGGAAGGTCGGCGGGTATCGTTGCCGTTGCCATTACCTCCACCGTTACAATTCGGTCTAGTGGTAGTCCGTTTTGGTGGATCACTTCGAGCATCGCAAGACTGTCTTTCCCGTAGCTTATGCTTGCTATATGTTCCATAACCGCCTCCCAAAGAATGCGCATAAATTTTTAGCGCATTTCGCTTTGTGTCAAATCACACCAAAAAATAAAGCCTTGAAGATTGCCTCCAAGACCTGAACCACTATTCCGTTTCCTGCCTGTCGGTACTGCTGTGTACCGCTGATTTTTGCCGCTTGTATTTTGTCGATTTGGTCATCGTTCCAACCCATAAGGCGCAGACACTCTCTCGGCGTAAGTTTGCGGATTCGGATGTTTTCGGTTATGAAAGCATTGCCATCTCCGCAGGTCAGCGTGTGTGCCACACCCTTGCCTACTCTCCCTCGCTTGGTCTTACTACTAGGGAACGTGATATTCACAAAATCACCGCTCTCTGCTTCTTCGTAGCCTTGCTTGGTTGCCGACTTTACCTTGACGGGTTCTTCGAGCATCAACACCGCCGAACTCCCACTGGGGCAAGAGCATTGTCCCGTGAGAGTCGGAGCGATGTCTTCAACCTCCTGCTTGTTATAAGGTACGAAGCCTTTGGGTATGTACCCTTTCTCGGATATGAATTCGCCATATCGCCGAGCTACATATTGCTTTGACCCTTTTTTATGTTCCATTACGAGGTTGTCTTTTTGTACCGAGGTCAATGTATTGCACAAGCCTTTTTCGTTGACCTCTAGGCGCTGTTCGGTCGGTGCGCCCACCGTGCGGTCAGACGGATTATCGGGGTTGCGTCCACGCATCGCCACGATGACAGGGCTGTCGGTTTTGTCTTCCACTATGGGAAGTATCGCCGTTTTGAACCCTTCGGGGCGAGTAGTGATTGTAGGACACACTCCGCTGCGGTTGACCTTCTTATTGAATGCGTCCACCGTATCGCCGACTCCGCATTCGTTTTCCAACACCGTTTCTACCGCTTGCTTGAAAAACCGTTCATCGTCCGTCTTCTTCGTGTCGATGATGACGGGTGTTTGACCGCCGCCCTTGCCCATCGCTTCGGTGAGTGCCGGGCTGATTCCGTCCGTTCTCGGCGTTTGATGCGCTTGCAGTCCGCCGAGTACAAAGTTCTCCGCTATTGCGGTTATCGTACCGTGGTTTTCCATCACGGTCGGTGCAAGTCCTTCGGGATTGACTATCCTTGCTGCATTGTGTTCGCTCGGCGAATAGTTTCCCTCCACCATTATCTTGAGTTCGGTGTTTCCGCCTTGCTGACAATGCACGGTCGGAGAGATGCCGCTCGGCTCATAAACTCTTCGGCTGATGTCATGCATCTTGTCCCACTTTTCGCCGACCACTTCGCCGACTTGAACGCATTGCGGTCCTTTGTAGTCCCTTTGCATCAGCGTGTTGGCTATCTCATCGCCGCTTTTTATGCTGTCACGACGTGAGTTGAACGATGAGTTGATGATGCTCCGTATCGTGCTTTCTTTGAGGTAGTATTTTTCGTCAACGACTTCGTCTATCATGTCCCGAAGTCGGAGTTTGAGTTCCTGCTTTTCGGGGAACTTGAACGGGGTATGTTCGCCACGGATGGAGACACAGAACACGCGCTCTCGGTTCTGCGGTATCCCATAATCTTTGGCGTTGAGAATTTGCCAATAATTCGTGTAACCGAGCGACTCCAAAAAGTCGAGCCAACGGTTGAAGTCGGAGATAAACCTTTTGCTTACAAGGTTCTTCACGTTTTCGAGCAGTAAGTATTTCGGGAGTGTTCCCTCTTCGTTGGCAACGTTCAACAACCTTTCGACCTCGAACAGCAGACCGCTGCGCGTTCCTTCCTTGATGCCCGCACCTTTGCCTGCGACCGATATGTCTTGGCAAGGGAACGAGTATGTCCAAAGGTCTGCGCTCGGCAATGCCTTGATTGCTCTGATGTCGCCGAAGTTATTGACCTTGCCGTGCATCGCCTCGTAACTTTGTATTGCGTACTTGTCTATTTCCGAGATGCCGACCACCGTGTGCGGCACACCTATGTTCGTTAATGCTTGCGTTTGGCTGCCGATGCCTGCGAACAGTTCAATGAGCCGCAACGGATTTTGTTCGGTGTATTCCATTAACTTCCCCCTCCCAACAGTTTTTCCATAATGTCATCGTTTGGGTTCTTATCGTCCCACTTTGACAGTTTGCTTTCCCGTACTACGAGATAAATCTTCGCCCATACTTCGTTGGTTTGTTTCAGGTACTGCTGTGCCATACTCACAAACGGCGAGGGCATTGCCTTTCCGTTTGTGGGGTCTTTCACGAGTAGTCCGTGCTTGGTATTCATATCCTCGCACTCCAACCACCGAGCCTTGCAGAATGCGTATTCTTCAAGGTTGTATGGGAGTATCCCCGTGGTACATCCTATTCCTTTCAGCCACGCATACACGGTCGTATAGATTTCTTTTGCCTTGGCTGATAAATAGGTCGGGGGTTCGCTCGGCAGTTCTACACCCACCGTCCCGAAGTCCACGACTTCGATGGGGCGTCTGCCGGGGTTGCCTTCAAGCATCTTTTGGGTGGCGGCTTTTTTCGGTCTGCCTGCCCCCGGACGTCTTCCTCCGCTTGCCATATTCCCTCCGTTTTGATTTCCTTATAAAATTGATTTATTTTGATTTCAGCGCAAAATCAAAAGGTCGGGTTGCCCCGACCTTTTAACTTCGTTAAACTTTTGATTTAATTGATTTTCCCTTTTGATTTTTGATTATGCGAAAACTCGCGTTTGACTGCGGCCCCGCTGTTAGGGAGAGAACCGTCAGAGATTCGCCTCCCCCCCCCTGCCCTAGTGGTTGTCATACTCATGCGGACGCCGTCCCCATCGGCTGCCCTCGGCTGCCGACTTGGTCGAGTGGCAACTCCAACAGAGCGATTGCAAATTGCTTGGGGAGAACTTGTCACCGCCTTGCTTGATGGGTACGATATGATCCACCATCGTGGCTTTCGTTCTTTTTCCTGCCTTCAAGCATTCCTCACAAAATGGATGTGCATTGAGCTGTTGCCGTTTCGCATATAACCATTCGGGTGTCTTATAAAAACTCTTTGTGAAGTCATCCCGTCCGTACTGGTTATATTGCTTATCCACGAGCTTCTTATGTTCTTCGCAATACTGCCCGTCCACGAGCTTGGGACAGCCGGGGTAACTACACGGGCGTTTAGGTTTTCTCGGCATTTTTTATTCGTCCTCCTGCTTACGTTCTCATTATATACCCGTATTCCGACCTTTTCGTATTCTTTCGTATCCCAATCGTATGCCAATCGTATTCTTTTTACTTCTTCCTATCCGCAAATAGGATTTCGAGCATTTGAATGGCACGGTTATTCTTCTTTTGGATTCCACCCTTGGAATATCCCAAACGCTTGCCGACCACACTCATAGACAATCCCCGCTTATAAAGGAGGCTTAGAACCGCTTGAGCTTCATCGTCTAGTTGGTCAATACACTTGTCGAGAAATTCCATATCGCTTTTTAAGGCTTTTACTTCCTCGTTTTCGCCAACCGCAATTCTCGCTTGGTTCAATTTGTAGTTTTTCAACATATCCTTTATCACGGGCATTTCGCTTTCCACCTCTTCTCCAAATTCCTCGGCTATTTCCTTTCGCCGTTGAGACTCTTTTATTCGCAAGTCCCACACCCAATCGGTTTCTTCGGGCGTGTCCATTTTCGAGTTTAACCACTCACGGATTTGTCCGTCTTCTTCGAGTTCAGCCGACCAATCCTCCGCCGGGCATATACCTCGGACCTCCCACAACTGCATACAACCGAACCTTTCCGCCTTATAGACGAACAGCATCAGCATTCGGTCGGTCGTTTCGTCTAGGTACTTCACACGGAAATAGTAACCGTAAAAGCGTGACATTCGACCGTCTATGTACTCTGCGGTTTCCTGCTTGATATCGTCCACGGGCGGACTGATGCCGAACTCGCTCTCGTAGTCGAATTCAGCCTCCGCCGTTATCACGACTTTGTTGATTACCACTCCCTTGTCCATTTTACTCCTTCTCGAATGCTTGAATTATCTCTCTGACCTCTTCCACCGTCCGAACCACCACGGCATATCCGCCTGCGGCGATTATTTGCCTAATCGTTACCGCTTGAAGAACGGTCGGCTTATTTTTTCCGACTTTGCACTCCAAGCCGATAAATCTGCCCTTATAACAGACTATCAAATCGGGTATTCCCGCTGTGCCGTACATACCGCCGTGTTCCTTCCAAAAAAACAGGCTCGGCACGGTCTTTAGGTAGTCGCTTATCCGTTTTACCAGTTCGCTTTCTTTCATTTTTTCCTCTTTTATACACTATCCGTCATACCTGTCATTCCGTCATAATGACGAATTAAAAAAATGACACAAACTCCTTCTTGTGGATATTAGGCTATTTTTCTGCAAGTTGCTATGACGGAATGACGGTTGTGACAGTTATCGTTTATAAGTTTTCTCTCAATCATCGTCATGCGGATCATATATCGTCCGTTGATAGCCATACGGCTCTTTCGGAAGACGGCGAAAGAAAGTGTGTCGGCGTTCCTTGGACGTCCGCGTTACCTTATGCTCTATGTCATCGGTATAAAGTCGGTATTCGAATTTCTCTATTGCCCTACCTACGGCTGCGTTGTTTTCGGTCAGCGTCTTGCCCGTAATATCGAAGATTTGTTTCTTTAAGTCATCGACTGTTCCGCACCAACCCGTCATCGGATTCCGCTTGACGAGTTCCTTGATTGTCTGCACCAACGGACTGCACTCGTATTCTTCCCGCTCTTTGCGGTAGGCGACTTCCTCCGCCGTACCCTCGACCACCCACACATAATCCGCTTTGCTGAACGCTATCACCAAGTCGCTCTGGGCAATGTCGCGTCCCGTCATTGACAGTTCGGCATTTTCCTCTTTCCGCTTTTTCTTCGAGATGATGAAGATTGTGTCCGCCGCCCCCATTAGTGCCGTGCTGCCCGATATCATGTTGAAGACGTCGGTTTCGTCAAGCATCTTTCGGAGGTGATGGACAAAGAGCATACACACTTTGTGCTTGTCGGCGTAGTCCTTGAGCTTCGCCATCTCTCGGTAATCTCCGCTATACATTGATTCGTTTCGGATCGCTTTGCCACGCACCTTTTGCAAGGTGTCTATAATGATGAGTTTGATGCCGGGGAACGTCCGCAGTTCTTCTTCTATCTTTTCGAGAAGACCACCGTCCACGGTGTCCGCTTGCGTTACGAAACGAAGACTGCTCGGCGCTGTTTTCCCTTTGAGCATTTTGTTGAGTCGGTCTTTCAACCTTGCCTTGCTGTCTTCTAGTGCATAGTACAGCACACCGCTCTGGTTGGTTTTAAAGTCCAAGAATTCCTTGCCCTCGGCTACTGCGATTCCAAGTTGCATCATCATCCAAGACTTGCCAATCTTCGATGGCGCACACAAAATCGCAAGACCCGTCGGCAGCACATCTCGCACTACCCAAGTCGGAGGTTCGACGTTCTCGCCTTGAAGTTCCAAAGCATCGAAGCTGTCTTTCGCAGTTGCATACTGTCGGCGCAGTTTCAGCTTGGCGGTCTTCACGTTGTCTTCGAGCTTCCTTGCATTCAGCATCAAGAGTTCGTTCGGGTCTTTGCAGTCCCCCGCTATGTTGTACTCTATGACCTGCACACCGAGTGCCACGAATTCGGCATACATAGACTTGCTTGCTTTTTGCCCCGGCTCATCGTTGTCAAAGCACAAAATAAATCCGCCGAGCGGTTTCTTTTTCTTTACTTCATCGACTACCTTCTTCCATCCGCCCGTTCCGCAGGTCGCTATGGCATTGCCACCGCTCTGGCAGACCGACATTGCACATATCGGACTTTCCACCACGAATATTGGTTCTTTGGTGCGGAGCTTCAAACCGTTGATGTTGAACACAGGCTCTGAACCTGCGTCTTCGGTCTTCGGCTTGAAAAATGCTTTCTCGCCGATGCTCCGTGTTTGGTAGTACGTTAACTTTGAAGAATACGGAATGACCGCTGAATTATGGTAGGCATCGTACCCCAAGCAAAACTTTCGGATCGTTGCCTTTGTGAGTCCACGCTTTTCGAAATAGTCCGTCTTTGCGATATCGCCTTGGCAACGCCTTAAATATTCAGTTATTGTTGCAGGCTTGCCAGTCTTCTTTTCTTCGATGGCGATGTGGTATTTTTCTGCAAGCTCCCTCGCCGCCTCGATGGGTTCAATGCCTTTCAGCTTTGCCACAAAAGTTATGGCATCGCCCGACTCTCCGCATCCGAAGCACTTGAAAATATTGTCTTCACGCTTGACCGAGAACGAGGGTGTCTTCTCTTTGTGAAAAGGACATAACCCTTGCCCTTGGTAGTTGAGCTGCACACCGTAATCTTCCACGACCTCGGCAATCTTGACGTTGTTTTTTACTGTTTCGAAAATGTCGTTTGTCATTCATCCAAGTCCCCACTGATATACTTTGTCGGCTTGCCGAGTTTCCTTGCCAACTCAATCTCGGCTTTCATCCCCTCGCTGATTCGAGGTCCGAAGACCCACAGCTCATCGCACAGCTCCAAGAGTTGCAGTCCCATGTCCATCCCTGCTCGCCTTTCGCTCTTCTTCTCATCATCCAAAAATTGAGGGAAGATGATGTGCGGCGCTAGGGGCAGACAGCCTTTCTCGTATGCGTAGCGTTGGTATAGGTTCGCCTTGATTTTGTTTCGGTCGTAGTTGAACCTTAACGGTGAGCATATGTACACGATTTTTCTTTTTAGCATAGTCCCCTGCCTTTTCGGTAACTTGGGCGGCGGTCAGCCCACCGCCCTTGCTCCGATATGTTTTTTACTCTTCGTCCAACTGCGTGACTCTGTTCGCCATCGCTTTGACCTGTTCGCTCATAGGAACGATGTTCTCAAGTTCTTCCGACGTCAACTCACGGTCAACGGCGAACACCGCCTGCGAGTAGTTGATGCCACCGCTGTTCTGCGCTTTCTTCAGCGTGAACTTGGTCACCACGCCGTTCGTCTTTCTGCCCTTGGAAAGCAAGCGCATAACGTATTTACTGAATTCGCCGAGACTGCCCGTGGGCAACGAAAGGATGGTCGGCAATGCCTCACCCTCACGGAGAAGATAGATTCTGCGTTTCTGCTTGCAAGCCTTTGCGCCGTTCTTTCCGCTGCCGAACTTATTGAACTCGCACTCGGCGCAGTTTTTGCATTCGCCCGTTTCCGCATCGATGCCGAGTTTACCGTCCATCGAACCGCAGTCGGGGGGATTGTTGCCACCCGTGTACTCTTCCTTGTAATAACAGTTAATCGGGTGATGGTAGAGAATTACCGCCTTGAACTCTTTCACGCTGTCGGGACTGTCAGGGTCATCGCCGGGGACTTCGTATGCAAGTCCACCGCCCGCCGGGATTTTGATTCTCTCGAACGAGGGAGTGAGTCCGTCCAACTCTTCCGCCAAGATTTCGCCGAGGTTCGCCACCGAACCGTACTCCGCTACTGCGCTCTCTTCTTTCTTTGCTACTTCGTTTGCCATATTTTTTATTCCTCCGAATTTTTATTTTTTACTTTTTGCGACGCGGATACTGTTCTTCTCCGCTACCTTGATGAGTCCCGTCAACCAATCGGGCAGGACGCCACCGTTTTCCGAAATGAGTTCCTTGACCGTTGCCGATAATGTTTGGCTGTTAATCGTGAAGAGGTCTTCGAAGCCGTTGGCTTTCATCGCCTCCCACAGTTCGCCTTTCTTGTCGGGTTCGGGTGCAGGATACTCGGTCGTTACGAGCGAGAACGTCGTGCCGTTACGATTGAACGATGTCACTTCTTCGGTGGTCATGATGCCTATCATTTCAGTCATCACGTTTTCGATTTCTTGGTTCACGCCCTTGGTCTGCAATTCCAACTCGCTCTTTTGCAATCGCAAGTCTTTGAGCTTGTCGGACAGTTCCAATAACCTGTTGTCCATTTTGTTCCTCCCATTTTTTAGTGCAGTTTTTATGTCCATTCCTTTCTTGAGTCTGCTTTCCACGGTACTCCGTGGCTGACCGTAAATGCGGCAAAGTTCCGTCAGAGTAAACTCTTTTCCTTGAACTATGAACCTCCGATTTCTTCGTGT
>CAJUMW010000008.1:0-17817 GCA_910587625.1 uncultured Christensenellaceae bacterium | reverse complement strand
CTGCTGTCGGTTAGCTGAAATCCACACGCAGTTTTCGGGGCAGTAGTTGCCATCATTGTCTTTCCGCTCTATGGTCAAGCCTTCTTTGTATCCGTTTCTCATCGCCCAATAAAAGAAGAACTCAAAACTGTCTTTCCACTCTTCGCAGACCGTGATTCCGCGTCCGCCGTAGTGCTTATAATCTTTCGTCTTTGGGTTGTAGCACCGCTGTTTCATATTCGCCCAAATGCGATGCAACCGCATCTCCCCGTTCGGCATCGCCTTTTGCATCTTGCGGTAACATCCGCAACTCATTGTGTGTCCGTTGACGAGGTCCGTTCCCCGGACGATCGCCGTTCCCCCACACTCGCACTTGCACACCCACATCAGCGCCGAATTCTTGCCGTGCGGTGCGGTCGGCTCTATTGCTGTCAGCCGACCGAATTGCCTGTTCGTTAAATCGTTGAATTTACCCATTGAGCAACGACCTCCAATCGTCTACCATTATCTTGGCGATATCGCCTTTGTGCTTGAGTGCATTCAGCACCTTTTCGTCCACCGTCCCTTTGCACACGAGATGTATGTAGAGGCACTTTTGCTTTTGCCCTATGCGGTGGATTCTCGCTCGGCTCTGTTCGTAGTTCGCATACGAGAAGTCCAACGAATAAAACACCGCCACGCTTGATGCCGTGAGTGTCAGTCCCATTCCCGTGGTCTGCAACTGTCCGATGAATACCTTGATGTTCGGGTCTTCTTGGAATTGCTTGACTTGCTCCGCTCTGTCAGTAGTTGCGCCATATATGAGGCTGTATCCGATTTTCTTACGTTTCAGCATTCCTGCGATTGCCTCTATCTCTGGAACGAACCGAGCGAAGACAACGACCTTTTTCTCTTCTTCCAAGCACGTGTCCACGATGTCTTCCAAGGCATCGAGTTTTGCTCCGCTGACTTGCGTTGCCTCGGAAGTAACATCGCCCTTTATAAATCCGCCCGTACATTGCGCCAACCTTAAGAGCTGCGTCAGCACGTTCCTTGCTGTTACCTCGCAGTTCGATAATTCGGCGTAGCAGTCCTGCTCTAATGCTCGGTAGACCGACTGTGCTTTCGGTTCGAGTGTTATCGTCCGTGTTTGGTCTATAAATGGTGGTAACTCCACAGCGTCTTCTATCTTGATTCGGTAGGCAATATCATGGACTTTCGATACCAACTCATCCATGTGTCGGTAACCGATAACCATTCGATTTTGGTATCCGCCCATCACCGCATATCGGTTGCGGAACAGATAAAAACTGCCGCCGAAGATACTCTCGTCAAGGAACTTGTACTGCGAGAAGATGTCGAGCGGACTGCCCGTTATCGGTGTTCCTGTCAGTATCATGTTGTATCGGCTCTGCTTGCCCAAGCGGTGCAAGGCTTTCGACTGCGATGTGCTTGGGGTCTTTATTTTCGAGGACTCATCGCACACGATTAGGTCGGGTTTCCACTTGGCGATTTCCGTTTCCAACCGCCAACAGCTTTCATAGTTGACAACGATGATTTGGAGCGCAGACCCCTGCATATAGCCGAAAGTCGCTTTCTTTTTCTCCATTGTTCCGTCTAGCACCGTAAGTGCGTATTTGTAATCAGCAAACTTTCGAAACTCTTCTTCCCACACACCGACTATCGACTTCGGGCAGACCACTAGCATTCGCTTTATGCCCTTGTCCGCTTCGAGTGTTCCCGTGATGGCTATCGTCATCATCGACTTGCCCGTACCCATATCCGCTAGCAATGCCACCGCCTTTCCTTTTTCGAATGTATCGAGTGCGAAGTCGTATGCATCGCGTTGGTGTTGGAAGAGCTTCGCCTTTACTCTCGGCTCACGATGTTCTCTGGCTCTCACAAATGCGCCACGTGCGGTTTTAGCGAGTTCTTTGAGTTCTTGGTCGAGGTCTGCTCCGAGGAGTGCAAGCGTACTTGCATTCTTGTCTGTGAGCGGAACTATCCACGCTTTATCTTCTCCGTCATACATCCGCCCGTCGATTTCCTTGATGCTCTCTCGATACTGGTAGCAGTCGTAGATTCGGATTGTTTCCCCTTGCTTAACTGCACGCATACACGACCCTCCAATCAATTACCCTCGCCATCTGCTCCGCTCCGAACATCGCCAAGAGTGCTTGGCTTTCCGTGTAGGTGAACGGCTCTCGGTTTATGAGCATTTTCTTTAATCGCTCGACCGTCATTCCGAGTTCTTTGGCAACGAGTGATGCCTTTACTCCGTTCGCTTTCACCATTGCCACAAATCTTCTTGCTATTACGTTCATTTGTCCTTTCTCCTAGGCTCTTTGTATTTTTTCAATATCGCTTGCATCGTGGCGAAGTCCTCGCCCGACAGCCTTGCTGCCAACTTCTCAAGCAAGTCCGTTTCCTTGTCGGTGAGGTAGGTTTTTCCCATTCGGAAACCGTCCACCACATAAACACCGCCATCGTACTTGCCTTGTTTCGTATAAATCGGGTAAGACAAGGAAAGCTCTAGAATGTCTTGGCGTATCGTCCATTCGCTCACGCCGAATTCGAATGCAAGGTTATTTACTTTCTCAAACCGTCTTTCGCACAGCGTTTCTAAAATCGCCATTCTGCGTTCGTTCGCTTTCACTTATCTCACCTCCTTTGCCTTTGATGGCTGTATTGTCGCAGTTAATCCGTAGGGTTTTCCTACGGGTTAAAAAACTTTTTTATTTTTTTTCGACTTTTTTTGCAAAGAAAAAAGCCGCCGACAAACGACTAGACTCCCACTCTGGGATTGTCGTTCATCGGCGGCCTTCTCATATAAATTTTGATGTTACCGTACCGACATATCGCATAGCATCCGTTGGATTTACTATGGCACTATTTCAGCCTGACCAAAGTCCTGTTGCGATATTTTTCCGAGTTATTCAGTTGTATTCTTTTTTTGTTACTTATTTGCCAATACCAAGAGGACTTGTCCCTCTGGTGCGAAGTAGTCCGAGCGGACGTGTCTTTTTCCCATAATCTTGGAAACCGTCTTGACTCCGCATCTTGGGCAAACATACCTTGCCATTCCGTTCTCATCCCACCATGCCACTATCGGATGATGGCAGTTCGGACATTCCGTCTTGTACGGTGTGCTGCTGTCTACCTTCACAATAAATACCCTCCTTGTCCCTATAGCACGAATGCTTTGGTTTTATCGGACTTCGTTTGCGTGGTTGGGACTTCTCCAACGCAGAAGAGAGATTTCATTCGTACCTACTTGACTTCCTACGGCAACGGGGCATTTGCCTTGTAGGTTATCATTTATGCGTCAGCGCAACCAATTGTTGCTGTGTCAGGAGGGGGACTTTCTTCGTTCGCATATACTTGGGTATCTGCGTTTCGCTATGGCATCGGTCGCATATGTACCGCCCCTCCGTTTCGTGTAAATAAAGATGCTTGTTCATGTACCCACATATCGGGCATTTTTCATCAGCGAATTCCTGTTCCACCTTTCGCCACCTCCATTCCGTATGTTAACTCTTCGAGTATTTCGCCTTTGCCTACCGTGTAATGGTAGCGCAAGATTCCGTCCTTGGTTTTCCTATACTTTATCTTGATTTTACAACTCGGACACCTTGTCCGCTTGTAGAGCCGACCGAAATTCAGCTCCAACTTGCATCCGCATCTTCCGCAATACTGGGTTATTTTCATTATATCACCTCTTTTTTTTTTTTTTTTATTTTTATGTCATAAATGTTGTCGAAGTAGATTTTTTCAGCGTCCAACAGTAAATATTTGAACACCAAATCCACCGCCTTTATCCGTCCCGTTGACACAACATCGTGGTATGCTCGGTAGTGTTCAATGGTCGCTTCCATTCCCAACTCCAAGCGTCCGAGCATCGTTGATATATGCTCTATCGTGTCTTCGGACAGTTCACGTTTTTCTACTCGGTTATGTCGTTCTTCTCTTATCGCCAAGGCTTCTTTCAAACCCTTCATTGCGTCAAACGGCATAAACTGTTTTGCTCTATCTTCTCTTCGCATCGTCAGTCCCTGCTCGGTGTCCGCCTATGAAAGTATTCCGCTCTCTCTGCGTTGCACCATCCATATAGTTTAGCCCCCGTAGTATGGCGTTCTTTCCGTACTTATCGGCTATTTCCAACACCACCTTTTCTCGGCTCTTCTCTCGCTCGACTTCTTCAAAGTTCGTGAATAAATCGTACCCTTCACACCCCTCATCGCACACGTCCGCAAAGTCTATCCCTAGTCTTCGGATCGGCGTCCGCTTATCCGTGGTCTTCTCGAATAACTCTTCCACATACGGTGCTATCTTTGACGGGAGGTTTGTCGTTACCGTCATTCGTTTTGTTCCGCCCGTACCCTCTCGTCCGCCGTTGTAGCTGTATCCGACATAAATGCCGACCTTGCTTGTTATGACTTTTCGGCGCATCATTTCGTGACAACCGTTAAGCACCATTTCTGCCATTACGTTCTTGGCTTCTTCGTAGGTGTAGTCCCTTGGTAAGACCTGCGAGAACGACACCGACTTGCTTTTGCTTCGGTAGTTCTTGATGTCTTTCATAAGGCACGATTCTCTACCCCATGCGTGGTCTATGAGTAATTCGGCATTGACTCCGAAAACCTTATACAGCAGTTCGGACGGTGCTTTCGCTACCCGTTCCATATCGAATATTCCGTACTTGCCTAGCCTCCGCTCCGTTCCTTGCGCTATCTGCCAAAAGTCAGTCAACGGTCGGTGATTCCATAAGGTCTTTATGTAGAGGTCTTCGTCTAGGTAGCCGATATGGTCTTTGCTGTGCTTTGCCGTGATGTCCAAGGCTATCTTGGCTAGGTATAGGTTTGTCCCTATTCCTGCGGTCGATGGTATGTGCATCTTGGTTGCGATTTCGTTCATCAGCTTCTTGGCGAATGACACCGCATCGATGTTGTATAATGGCAGGTAGTCGGTTACGTCAATAAACGATTCATCTATCGAATAAACATGGATGTCTTGGGGGTCAAAGTAGTTGAGATATATTTCGTAAATGTCGGCTGCGTACTCGATGTATAATTGCATCCTTGGCAATGCCCGTATAAAATTGATGTGCCGGGGTATCTCTGACATTCGACATCGGTTCTTTATTCCCTGCGCTTTCATTTTTGGTGTTATCGCAAGGCACAGCGCATTCTTCCCTCGGTTTTCGTCCACGACTGCTAGGTTGGTTTCAAACGGATTCAGCCCACGCTCCGCACACTCTACGCTTGCGTAGAATGTCTTCATATCGATGCAGAAGTATGTTCTCTGCTTTTCCGCCATTAGCCACCGCCTTTATGCCAAGTCTTTTAGTACCTTTACCGCCACCCCTTGCACCGCTAGGTCTTCCACATAGATGTCTTCCATCGTTTCGTTCTCTGGATGCAAGTAGTAACGATGTTTTCGTGAGTTATACTCCAACCGTTTGAGAGTGCTTTCGTTGTCGACTAATGCGACCACGATATCTCCGATGTTCGCTGTTTCTTGCTGTCGGATTAGGACTAGGTCACCGTCATCTATTCCTGCATTCACCATTGATTCGCCGCTTGCCTTTAAGAGATAAAACTTGCCCTGTCCTATCAACGACTCTGGCAGTCGGACATATCCCTCTATGCTTTCTTGGCACTCGGTTAACGGTCCGCAAGGAATTGCTCCGACTATTGCCACCGACCGCATTGCTCGTTCAGTCCTTGCTAGCGCATTCGACTCATAGCCGTTTCTGCCCTTCGCTATTCGTCCGTCTGCTTGCAGAGCTGCCATGTAGGCTTGGGCGCAACTCGAACTTATTCCGTACTCGTCCGCCACCGCTCTTACTGACGGTCCGTATCCGTGCCTATCGCAGCATTCTTCTATGTACTGCTGTATGTTTGCCAAGAGTTCTTGGTCTTTACTTCTCATAGGTACCTCTCTTTTCTATCGTGGACGCTTGTCCGTGTTAGAGTACCGTTATTATACAACTCGAACATTTGTTTGTCAATAGGTAAGTGTCACACTTTTGCGACTTTGCAAATAATTTTTTTCCTTTTTTTCCATTTCTTTCTTGGCAGAGTTCTCGGAGTTATAAATATAGGAGTTTTTGAGTGGGTTTTCTCCCCGATTTAAGAGTTGGTTTGACACGGGGCAAGAGTTAAAAATTGACGAATATGAACACTATTTATGAGTTTTTGAAAACCACCATAAACGGCTTTTTGGTGTCAAAAATGGTCAAATGCCCTATTTTTTGGGGCAAAATACCTATTTTAGAGATTTTAACTTGTATTCTTGACAGATTTGACAGATTCCGAATAGTTGAATTTTGACAGCTTTGAGAGTTTTATAGTTTATCTTCCGAACACATTAGATGCCCGTTCAGGGGGTTGACATATTGTCTGCGTTCTGCTATACTTTCTAGCGTAAACCATTGGCACTCTGGTTGGATAGACTGCGCTGGATCTCCCTACAAGGGTTTGACGAGGACTCCCCCATAGGTTTGAAGACGATTGGGATTGAGGAAAGCGCAATGTGCCTTTGATAGTATTTCGTAACCCTTGGCGGTTCTGACGTGGTCTTTGAAAATTCTCGTTATGCCACGGAAATGGGCATGAGTACGAACCTCACCCCGAACCAAATGCGTTACACCCTACAAAAAAATAAAGCATCGGCTGACTACCGTTGCTTGTTTTTGTTGCGTGTAACGTTGATACTTTCCAAACTCGGTATTCTTCCCCACACACGCAACGGCGTGGGGTTTTTATTTTAGTTTGGAAAGGAGGTGAAAACAAGTGAAAATCAATCGCACCAATGCAATGCAGTTATGGGATGAATTCTTTGGGGACGTCGAATTTGCCGAGGACTTTCACGGCAACCTTATGTGTCGCTCCGCCTATGGTGACCCCGACTATTTTGTTCGGCGGCACGGTCAAGCCATTTACTGCGGTTGGAACATCCACCACATCTTGCCCCGCACACACGGCGGCACGAATGCGGTCGAGAACCTTATCTGCACGAATATCTTGACCAACGAGTCTGCTGCCGATAAAATCACCTATTGGATTGATGATTCGCTGTATCAGGTTCAGCGCATCTTCGGTTCTCACAGACACCAAATTGTTCGCCTTGCATAAATGAAAAAAGCACCCCATTGCCTTTCGGTTTTGGGGTGTCTTTATTTAATCAGTTACTTCTTCGAATATCGGGTCGTCAAAAAATTCTTTGAGGGTTACTCCCATCGTGCTTAAGATGTCGTATAAAAGGTCTAGCTTTATCTTACTTTGCTTTTTATTTAGCACTTGAGAAAGGGTTGATTTCGGTATTCCTCCCTCTTTGTTTAAAGAATAAAGCGAGGCATTCTTTTCTGCCATAATCTGCTTTAATCGCTGTAAGACTGCATCGTATAGCTTCATAATTACCTCCCTTCGGTTCTATCGGTAGAACCTATTTTTAAGTATACTAGCTAACTTGAAAATTTAGGGTTCTATGTATAGAACCATTACTTGCATTGCCTTTTTGTTTGTGCTATAATGACTTTATATCCGAGGTGATAACAATGGAAAATAAAGGTCTTACTTGCTGTGTTACTGGACATCGTCCAAAAGGGTTTCCTTGGGACTACTCCGACACCGAGGGTGCATCGCACCAAGAATACTTGGAGGCTATGGCTTGCTATATTGACAAGGTTATACGCAAAGATGGCGTTGTCAATTTTATTGCCGGGGGTGCTATCGGTGCTGATACTGACTTTGCCGAAACCGTGCTTGATTTTCGTGACCACGTCTATGACCATATTCGCTTGGAGATTGCTGTTCCCTGCGAGGGACAGGATGCTCGATGGTCGGAACAAGACAAGGTTCGATATAAGCGAATCCTTGAACGCGCTGACAAGGTTACCGTTCTTTCTCCCCACTACACTTCGTTTTGTATGCAGAAGCGTAACGAGTACATGGTCGATCACTCCGATATCGTATTCGCCTTTTGGAACGAGAACGAAACAAAAGGCGGCACCGTGAACACCATCAACTATGCCAAGCGAAAAAATAAGCGTTTGGAGCTGTTTGTCTTAAACCAATATACTTGATTTCTCTTTCGCATCTTCTCTTTGGCTTTGAGCAACTTAAGAGTGTTATTGTTTTTTATCTTGATTTGGCATCGAGGGCAGTCGCAAGGCTGCCCTCTATTATTATGTCAAATTGTTCTTTTAGTCCCCTGCCCTCTCGGCAAATTTTTGGGACGGAAGGAGGTGAGAATATGGAAGAAAAAAGAACAGCTCTCGTTACCCGTAAACCCAACAAGACTGGCATTGGTCAGCGTAATCGAGAGCAAATACGCGAGGCATATTCTACGGCAAATCCTAACCTTGTTGTCATTCCCGTTAAGGAGGCGGACAAGTCTGCCGGGGATACTCGTAAACCGCGTGTGTGCGGTTATTGTCGCGTCAGTACAGAAACCGAGGAACAGCAAGGCAGTTTCGAGCTTCAAATTCAAGAGGCTGAAAAAACCATAAAAGAAAACCCTGCTTGGGACTTTGCGGGCATCTATGCTGACGAGGGAATTTCCGCCACAAGCGTTGAAAAGCGCAAGGAATTTTTGCGTATGATTGAAGATTGCAAGGCGGGCAATATCGACCTAATCATTACCAAGTCGGTCAGCCGTTTTGCGAGAAATCTTGTCGATTGCATTATGTATATTCGTCTGCTGAAAAACCTTAATCCGCCCGTTGGTATTTATTTTGAAAACGATAGGCTGAACACGCTCGACCAAACTTCCGAAACCTTTATTGCATTTATTTCGTGCATGGCACAGGAAGAGTCAGCGAAAAAGTCCGAGGCGGTTAAGTATGGCATCCGAAAAAAATTTGCAGTCGGCATCCCCCGCTGTCCCCGTATCCTTGGGTACGACAAAGACACCGATGGCAGGTATGTCATTGTCGAGGAGGAAGCAAAAATCGTCCGTATGATTTACACGTTTTATTTGGATGGCTATTCCACCACGTCGATTGCTTATTCGCTCACCCGTGCAGGTGTCCCCACCATCACTGGGCAGAGTTCGGTATGGTGCGCCGGGGTGGTAAAAAGCATTCTTCGAAACGAAAAATACTGCGGCGATGTCGCAATGCAAAAAACCTACGTTAAGGATTACCTTACGCACAAAACCGTGAAAAATACGGGGCAGGTGCAAGCATATCTTTTGCTGAAACACCATAAACCGATTATTGCCAAGGCTGAATGGGAGCGTGTCCAAGAGCTTCTTGATGCGTGGCGCACACGGAAAAAACGTAGAGTCCGCAAAGTGCAAAAAATCGTTACTGTCAAACGCGGTCGCTTTGCAGGCTACATTATTATTGACACTTCTTGGGCAGATTAAAAAAATTCAGGAGACAAAAAAATGTTAAAAAATTTTCAGGTTATCGAACTCATTTCTAGCAAAACCAAGGCGGCTTTGACCGTCTATCCCGACAAGTTTAAGTTCAACGGCTACACCGCCCCCGACCTCGACTACGCACCTTATGTCCAATTATTGATGGACCCCAACGGCAAGTGCTTTGCCATTCGCGTCTGCGAAAAGGATGATGTGAACTCAGTTCCTTTCTTCACTCGCCCCAAGGAGTCCAAACCGTATGCGATTTTCCTCCGCTATGCCGCTGCGATAAAGCAGATTTATACTGCAATGGGTTGGGAAGAATCGGGCAAGTATTATGTTGTGCCGGGGCAGAAATTCTACGAGGACAAGGCTATTGTTTTTAACCTCAATGATGCCGAGGCTCACGATATCACCACTCGCAAGGGCGGTGATGCCGAAGAAGAAAGCGATGACGAATAAAAACGCCACCGCTCTCTTTTAGAACAACGGGGAGTTGGAGAAATCCAGCTCCCTTATTTAATTGTATTTTATCTAAATTTGTTGTATAATGGTTCTATGTATAGAACCATAGGAGGCTTTTTTATGTTGCGTAGTAGATTTCGCTACTGCCTTGCTGTCTTAGTTTTAGCTATTGTTTCTCTTTCACTTTTTTTTGTCCCTTCTGTTTTGGTCGCAACTGCTATGTCCGATGAATGGTATGCACCAACCTGCGAGGCGAATTTCGGAGAGTTCACCACCGCCACCCTTTCTTCCAAAACTACCGTTGTATCCTATAACGATGGTTCAGCGCAGTTATCCACCACTTATAAATTTTCGGCATCTTCCCCGACCACATTGTCTTGCTCTTTACCTGTGTATTGCCCATTGTACGATGTCGCAAGTTGCGGTGCAACTCTTTCTTTGAACGGCACATCTGCCACCCCCACCTATGGCTATTCTTGGGGTTCATTGTTCGGCTCGGCTACTGATTCCTATGCCGATATCTTGGCTCTTCGTGAAAAGCAGTCGACTATCGATTCGACCATTCCCGTTCATCAGTTTATTGTTTCTGCTACCGAGGAGGACTCCGAGTTCTCTTTTTCGCTACAAGCCGATGACCGTATGATTTATGAATTCGGTCGGCATTCTTACACATCTGCCACTCGGCTGTATGAAGTCAAGGTTTCGCCTAATGAAAACTTCCCTTGCTATTTCCTTGTCTTTGGTAATAAGCCGACCGTGACAGCATCGGAACATTGCTCGATCACTTATAAGGAATTAACCCTTGACGAGTACCTTGCCGAATCCATTAGCTTTGTTACCGAATTATCGAACGGGATTGATGCCACCAATTTGGTTACGCACTGGGTGACTGAATTCCTTTCTTCCGATGTCAAGGTTCGCACGGACAGTTTATTTAATGACTGCTCTCGCCGTTCCTATGTTTTTCTCGACTATTCGCTTGAACTTCCCTCTGGGGAGTCCACTATTGTTGTCGAACAGCCGATGACGGTTGGCTTGAATAGTTTGTATAATCCTAGGGTTTATGTTGGCAAGATTTATTCCCCGGCACAAACCGTTCCATTCTCTTTCTCTGTAAATACCGAACAGTACGTGGTTGACTCCACTATTTCTTTGAAAAATAATTCCTATAACGGGGACGCTGTTGAGGCGGTCACAATTGCGTTCTGCGCCGTGGAAGCCCCCGCCCTTGTAAACTCTCCATCCGTGCCTTGGGAGCCGTGGAGAATTGCAGTTCTGTCCGTAGGATGCGTTATTGGCTTTGCTGCCATTATCTGCTTCATCGTTAACATTGTTTTATGGAAAAAATCTTCCAAGGTAAAAAAATGACTATAAATACTATTAGCGATATTGAGACTCAGCTTGCTCTCATGTCAAAAACCGCCCTACAGCAAATCGGGCGAAATGTAGGCGTTGCTCGGTTTTACGCTTTACGAATGGGTGAGCTACGAGAAGCTATTCTTGCTATTGCCAAGGGCGAGATTGAACCTTTGCCGATTTATAAACGGCACATATATCAGCCGATTTTGCTTTATAACCAAGATGTTGTCGATGCGGTTTTATCATTCTCCGAACTCAATCTCCATAAATGATAAAGGCGACCTTTGCGGTCGCTTTTATTTTATCTTATGGACTTGGTTCGATATTACTCTTCTTCATAATTCGTTATGTCTTTTATGTATTTAATTTCCGATTTGTAAACATCTACATTTTCGGTTTCGGACACCTTGACCGTTAGGCATTGTCCATTTTCGTCCTCGCAGTAGGAATATGCATCTCCGACTATATGTCGCCCATCGGCCGTATCGCACTCAATTGTGCATCCACCGAATCTTTCGAACATTAACGGAGTTAGGTCTTTAGCTGTTATCCCCTTTGTCTTATCTTCATCGGCGTGTTGAATAATTTCCACTATTCTAGCAAACACCTCTTTTACTGTATCGACGGGCAAAATAAAATCATCAGTACAAGGGTTAATAACGATAAACTTTAACTCGTCCGAATTAAAACTTTCAAGTATATCGGGGAGCAGAGCTTCTTTCGTTTTGAAATGCTTTAGGCTTGCTTGGGTTATTTTTCTTTTGCTAGTAAAAAGCATAATCGTTAACCCTTCGGGTGCAGGGACTGTTGGCATTGTGATGCTGTCCCCTTCTTGACTATAAAGGTACACCAAGTCAGTTAAGCGCAAGCAATTCATCGCCTCTACAAAGGTCGTTTGGCTCATTGTGTCTTTGAAGTATGATTTCAGCCTCCTTGTCAAAAGGCTACCCGTCATCAAGTCCCAATGGGTATCGTCTTCCATTATTCTATCGAACATCCGCTGCATCTCTTTCTCGGTCAGCTGTATGTCTTTCTCTTCCATTTTAATCGTCCCCTAGGTCATTGTTATCCGTCCACAACTCGCATTGGGTCATAACGGTTTGTACTGCGTCTTCCATACCCTCTGGCGGATATTTATGTTTTTTCAAGAGCTTCTTTATCAGCATTCGCATTTTTGCTCTTGCCGGCTCACGATTCTGCCAATCTATCGTTTTGTTCTTTCGGAGCGTATCAGCAAGTTCTTTCGTTATTGCCACAAGCTCATCATTCTCATAAAAGTCCTTTATGGCTTGCGGTTTCGTTAACGCATCATAAAATGCAAGCTCGTCCGCTGTAAGCCCCAAGTCATCGCCCTCTTTCTTGGCGTTGCGGATTTCTTCAGCTAACCGCAAAAGCTCTTCGATTACCTGCTCGTTCGTCAGCATACCGTTGAGATAGCGGTTCATTGCCATCTGCATTATCTCGCTGAACTTATCGGACTTAACCACGTTAGTTCGTCTATAAACTGCGACTTGGTCGGCTATGAGCTTCCTCAGCAATTCGACCGCAAGGTTCTTCTCTTTCATCTTACCGACTTCGGCTAGGAACTTCGGGTCAAACAATGAAAACTCTTCTTTGATGTCGGAGAATAAGTTTATTACCCCATCGCTCTTTATGCTCTGCTTGAGTAGTTCGTTTATCCTTGCGTTCATTTCGGGAAGTGATATTCTTCTACCGCCACCCGTGTTCATGAGGCGCAAAACTAACACACGAACCGACTCAAAGAATGCCGCCTCCAAGCGCAAGTCTTCTTCCACCAACGAAGAACAAAGCGACAATGCTTGGTGAAGCATAAGTGCCTCTTTTATAAAGATTTCCTTTTCTTGTTCCTTGTCGCGTCCAATGATAAAGTTCACGGCTCCGCTTATAGCCCTTGCTCGGTCGAGGTCCGACCCCGACATAAATGCTCGGTAATTGTAGCCGTGGAAGACATCTCGGCACACCGAGAGCTTTTCTAGGAATTTCGGGAATGCAACTTTTCCGACATCCGTATCACCATAGTTCTTTTTATCACGGACGGTGTAATCATTCATCGCCTGTTTTAGTGCCTGCGCTATTCCCACATAGTCAACAACGAGTCCACCCTCTTTATCTCCAAACACACGGTTGACTCTGGCAATGGCTTGCATAAGGTTATGACCCGACATCGGCTTGTAAACGTACATCGTTGCAAGCGAGGGAACGTCGAACCCCGTCAGCCACATATCTACGACTATGGCTATTTTCAACGGACTGTCGTTGTCCTTAAATTTCGCCGCCAATTCGTCTTTATATGTTTTGTTGCCTATGATGCTCCGCCATTCTTCGGGGTCATCGTTACCCGACGTCATAACCACCGCAACTTTCTCCGTCCATGTCGGGCGGAGTTCCAAGATGCGCTTGTATATCTTCATAGCTATAGGGCGAGAGTATCCGACTATCATTGCCTTGCCTGTCAGCAGATTCTCTCTATTGTTTTCGTAATGGTCAAGGATATCGGTCACCAATGAATTGATAGTCGCATCATTCCCTAGTACCGCCTCCATCTGTCCCAATTCGTGCTTGCTCTTTTGCACTACTTCGGGGTCGGCATTGTTTGCCATTATGTCGTACTCGGCATCTATGAGCTTGAGAGTTGCCTCGTCTAGTTTCAGTTTGATTACTCTGCTCTCGTAGTAAACGGGGCGCGTCGCTCCATCTTCTACTGCTTGGGTCATATCGTAAACATCGATATAATTGCCGAAGACTTCAAGTGTGCTGCGGTCTTTTGCGGATATGGGCGTACCCGTAAACCCTATGTATGTTGCATTCGGCAGGCTATTGCGGATAACCCTTGCCGTTCCGATTTTAATTTTACCTGTGGTCGCATCGACTTTCTCATCCAAGCCATATTGTCCTCGGTGAGCTTCGTCCGCCATCACCACGATGTTTCTGCGGTCGGAGAGACAGTCGAACGACTCTTCGAATTTCTGCATCGTAGTGAAGATAATCCCGTTGGCTTTTCTTCCTTCCAACAATTCTTTGAGATGGACACGGCTCTCCGCCTGTACGGGGGTCTGCCGTAAAAACGACTTACATTTTGAAAATTGCCCGTAGAGTTGGTTGTCTAGGTCGTTTCGGTCGGTAAGCACGACTATTGTCGGACTGTTCAACGCTTCCTGCAACAAGTGGGCAAAGAACACCATCGAGAGCGACTTGCCACTTCCTTGGGTGTGCCAAAAAACGCCACCCTTTCCGTCCGTGAGAGTCGCTTTCTTGGCTGACTCGATCGCCTTTTTAACTGCGAAGTATTGGTGGTATCCTGCTAGTATTTTGTATGTCTTTATGCCTTCATTCGAAAAGCATATAAAGTTCTTGATAATGTCAAGCAATCGCTCTTGCTCGAACATACCCTCGAAGAATGTATCGAACTGTGCGAACTGTGTGTTCTCGTAGTTTCCGTCCTTGGTCTTCCACTCCATAAAGCGATCTTCCCCAGACGTAATTGTTCCCGCTTTCGATGTCAGGTGGTCGCTCATTACGCAAATGGCATTGTAAATAAACATCGACGGTATTTCTATCATGTAGTTGCGGAGCTGCCTATAAGCCTCCGACACGTCCGTATTCTCTCTGGACGGTGATTTCAGTTCTATAAGCACAAGCGGTAAGCCGTTGATAAAAAGGATAACATCTGGGCGCTTATTGCTGTTCTCTATGAAGGTCCATTGGTTGGCTACTATGTATGAGTTTTTGGATCTGTCTTGGTAGTCAATAAGGTATGCGATGGATGACCGCTCTTCTCCCTTCTCAAAGTACCGTACTTCTATTCCGTTTTGCAAGTAGTCCATGAACACCGCATTCTTTTGTGCAAGTTCGCCGTTCTCGAAATTGTGCAGTTTGAAAAGCGCATCTTGGATTGCATCTTCGGGTAGTTTCGGGTTAATGCGGTATAATGCTGTCACGAGTTCGCTCTCGTATAAGGGGCTGCTATAATCGCGCTCGACATCGGGACCGTACACGTGTGTATAGCCCAAGTCTTTGAATAATTCTATTACCGAGTTTTCGTAGTTCTCTTCGGTGAATGGCATAATAACAACCTCCGTTGTCTTAATTGTAGCACTTTTCTAGTCTTTTCTCAACCGTATGGTACGGTAAATAATAATTTAGCGGCTTAAATCTCAACCTCGGACACATTAATTTCGCCGTTAAGGAGCTTCGGCAAAAGGCTATCCCGTAGAGTCGATAGGCGTTCGTTTTCGCTAGAATTGTTTCTTATAGTCGAAAACATCGGCTGTATGCATTCATTGTAGGATTTTAGCAATTCTTGGGGAGGTAAAACTACACGAATGGACCGCAAGTTGGCTTGGCTGATTTTGGGCTGTACTGCCCCTGTAACGATGGACCGCACAGAAGTAAGGTGAAAAAGCACCCAAAGGCTTTCCACCGTAAAACCAAGTTTTCCTGTGAGTATGTGTGCATGGTTATTTACCCAAAATTTACCCCACACATACTGTAAGACGGGATACCCTTTAGTATCGATTACCGTTCCGTCTTCTCCTAGAAGAAGGTAGATTCCATCAAAAATGTAATTGTCCACGTAATCCATTAGAGAAGTAGCGCCGTAGTAGGGATATACCTTATTTTCCATTTTGTCGCGTTCACCACCCGATAAAGGGATGCGCCTACTGTCGTGCAATTCAATGATTTCACCTACCGAGGCAATGCGCCAACCATCTGGCAAATCATCTTCAACGCCATAAGGGAACGTGTTTTGAAATAAAGCAATAGCTTGCTGCTGTAAATTATTATTTATCATAGGAGATACATAATGGAAAAAGACTTAAAAATCAACTTCAACGCACCTCTTCGAGAAGAAGACACTGCAACGCAAACATATGGTTGTAGACAGAATAATCCTGACATATGCGGTAATAATGGTTTGCCCGGCATCTGTGCTTTTGTCACGGATGACTGCATTTGCAGAAAACCTTCACGTGCATGGAAGACACAATATCAAAAATTAAAGGGATAAGAACCCACCTCTCACCAACGGCGAGAGAAAGAAAGAGCCGCCGTTGCATTGTTGGTCTCCAAATATAAAAAGGAGATACAAAATGAAAGAGATAGTAATCAACGAGGTAATGCAGGGAATGCTGCCATATCTCAACAATGGGCAACTAACTGAATTGCATAGAGTGTTGTCCAAAGCACTTCACGAGAGGACTGTGATAGAAGAGAGAGTCGAAACAAACGATAGGAAAGAGAACAACCAAAAGTTGACCGAACTTTTTGTGGCGGCAAAGCGTGTGGAGGGGTGTTCGGAAAAGTCCCTTTCATACTATTCAAACACTATTGGAACGATGCTTCAAGCGATCCAAAAGGACATACGCAACATCGTAACCGATGACCTCCGTGAATACTTAACAAAGTACCAAACAGAGAAACACTCAAGTAAAGTAACAATAGACAATATTCGCCGAATTTTTTCGAGTTTCTTCTCTTGGCTTGAAGACGAGGATTATATCGTAAAAAGTCCCGTGAGGCGGATACATAAAGTTAAGGCAACCGTCAGTATAAAGGAAATCTATTCGGATGAATCCCTTGAGCTGATGAGAGATAATTGTATCACGATACGTGACCTTGCCCTAGTGGACTTCCTTGCATCAACGGGAATGCGAGTCGGGGAATTGGTGCTGTTAAATAGAGATGACATAAATTTCCAAGAAAGAGAATGTATAGTCCTAGGCAAGGGTGATAAGCAGCGACCAGTATACTTCGATGCAAGGGCTAAAATACATCTTCAGCAGTACCTCGACAGTCGAAAGGATGATAATCCCGCTCTTTTCGTGTCTTTAAAAGCACCATTCAATCGTTTGCAAATTGGTGGAGTAGAAGTGCGAATACGAGAACTAGGGCAGCGGTTAGGGATTAAGAAAGCGCATCCACATAAGTTCAGGCGAACCCTTGCCACAACAGTAATCGATAAAGGGATGCCCATAGAGCAACTACAAACGCTCCTAGGACACGCTCGAATCGATACAACTCTTATGTATGCAAAGGTAAAACAAAGCAACGTAAAAATAGCACATCGTAAATATGTAGGATAGGAGAATCACTATGGAATACACACTTGAAGATATTGTAGATTTAAAAATCGGCAGAACGCCCCCTCGCAAAGAGTCTCAATGGTTTAATACAACGGGTGACGGATACAAGTGGGTATCCATTAAGGATATGGGAGCGTGTGGTCGTTACATCAGCGACACTTCCGAGTATTTGATAGAGCAGGCAAAGGATAATTTTAATATCCCGATTGTGGAAAGAGGGACAGTTCTTTTGAGCTTCAAATTGACTGTGGGAAGGGTATGCATAGCGACCGACACAATGCTAACAAATGAGGCGATAGCACAGTTACCCATAAGAAACAAAAAGCAAGTAGATGCAAAATATTTATATTACTATTTAAAGGGATACAATTTTAATCAATTAGGAAGTACTTCTTCGATAGCAACCGCAATAAATAGCACTTATTTAAGGCGAATGAAAATTGAACTCCCCGACATAGAACAACAAAAGAGAGTGGCGGCGGTACTTTCATCATTAGACGATAGAATAGAGAAGAATCAGCAGATAAATAATAATTTACAGCAGCAAGCCGAGTCTTTATTCGCT
>CAJUMW010000007.1:83596-86287 GCA_910587625.1 uncultured Christensenellaceae bacterium | reverse complement strand
ACCTCTGCGCACAAATTTTATGATACTACGCGCAAGAAAGAAGAAACCTCTGCTATACCCGTTGCATTTACTTCCGCAATAGCTTTTTTAATGTTGTTTTCCTTTGTTAAATGCGTAATGAGAATTAAAGGAGCTTTACCTTCCTCCCTCTCTTCACCTTGTACTACCTGCGCTACACTTATGCCGTGTTTGCCGAGTAATGCGGTAATTTTGGACAATACGCCGGCTTTATCGTCAGCTACAAGTCTGATATAATATTCGCTTTCAAAATTTTTCACAAACTTGGTAACCGAATCGGCTTTTTCGGTGTTTTTAAACGTAGAATAAGTGTGACTGGGATGAGTTGCGCAGTAAATTATATCTCCGACTATTGCGCTACCCGTAGGTTTTGCCCCTGCACCCCTGCCGTACAGCATAACATCCTCAACGCTGTCTCCCGTAATATACACGGCGTTATAACTGTCGCGTACGCTGGCAAGCGGATGCGTAGTTTTAATAAGCGCGGGGTGAACTCTGACTTCTATCCCGTTTTCTCCGTTTTTACCGATTGCAAGCAATTTTGCCGTATAACCTAATTGCTTTGCATATGTTATATCAACAGTGTCAATATTTGTTATTCCCTCACGGTAAATCTCCGTAAACGGCACCTTAGTATGGAACGACAAGCTTGACAATATAGAAAGCTTGTACGCCGCATCAAATCCCTCAACGTCTGACGTGGGGTCGGCTTCGGCATAACCGAGCGACTGCGCCTCTTTGAGAACGTCTAAGTATGAAGAACCTTCTTCCGTCATTTTGGTAAGAATATAGTTAGTTGTGCCGTTAATAATGCCCGTAAGCGATAAAATTTTATTGCCCTGTAAATTATCTAGTAATGCGCGTATTACAGGCACACCGCCCACGCAACTTGCCTCAAAGAACAGTCCGCAATTGTTCTTTTTCGCAACCTTTTCGAGCTCGTGACTGTATTTACAAAACAGTTCTTTATTAGATGTTACTACCGATTTACCTGAATTAAGCGCAGCAAGAACAAAGGATTTTGCAGGCTCTATTCCGCCTATACATTCAACTACTATATCTACTTCGGGGTTAGAGCAAATTTCCGCTATATTGGAAACAATTTTACTTTCTTCAATACCAAGAGCCGCGGCTCGTTCGCGACTGCGTTCAAGAACGCTTTCTACTACAAAATCGATATTATGATTTTTTTTATAAAATTGCCTATGTTCAACTAATATTTCGTAAGTTCCGCCGCCGACAACACCCAATCCGAGTATTGCAATTCCCACTTTTTCCATTATTCTGCCTCCACATTGTTCAGGTCATACAAATATTTAAGCCCTTCAAGCGTCAACAACTTGTCAACCTTGTCTATACACGAAATTTCGTCTGCAATAATTTCAGAAAAGCCGCCCGTCGCAACGACTTTGATATTTTCGCACTTCATTTCACGTTTGATTTTTTTAACTATAAACTCGACAAGTCCGGCAAAACCGAAAAAAATTCCCGATTGCATATTTGTAACCGTATTTTTTCCGATAACTGCGGACGGCCGCTCTATTTCCACCCTAGGCAATTTAGCCGTGCCGTTAACCAGGCTATCCAAAGAGCCTTTTATCCCGGGTGCGATAACTCCGCCTATAAACTCGCTTTTTTCGTTGATAACATTAAATGTCGTTGCTGTACCGAAATCTATTACAATAAGCGGAAATCCGTATTTTTTAACCGCGGAAACATTATTTACAACTCTGTCCGCGCCCACTTCCCTCGCGTTATCCACTTTCATATTAAGCCCCGTTTTAAGCCCGGGGGCTAGAGAAAGCGGCTTTATGTTGAGATAAGTTTGGCACATTCTTTCAAGCGTATAATCCAACTGAGGAACTACAGAGGAAATAATTCCGCCCTTGATTTCTTCGCGGTTTAGCGCGTTGTTAGTAAATATGCTTAATAGTTGTCCGCCGTACTCGTCGGACGTCTTTTTAACATTAGTAGCAATTCGAAAACTTAATTTTAGCAAGTCTCCGTCGTAAACTGCAAATTTTATGTTTGTATTGCCCACGTCTAGACAAATTATCATTTTATTAAACTTTCTCCGTATTTTCAAACTTTTGCGGTTTTTCAATTAAAGTATGGCTGATTTTTTTAAGAACTTTCACATAGACGGGCACAAGTATTATACACGCCACTATTTCAACGCAAAAGTATATTAAAGAAAGCGTCGCAACAAATCCGCTCAATGTGGCATACGCACTGTCTCCGAGCCAATCCTTCCAAATAAATATAGCCCCGAGATACAACGCCGTGTTTGTAAACGACCCAACCGCGCCTGCAACGCAAAGCGGCAAAGTATCTTTAACAAACACATTTTTTAAATTTTTTAACAGTGCAGTCAAGCCTCTGTAAGTCCAATATGCCGTTACGCCTATAAAAATTCTCGGCAAAACAGAAATCATCGGATTGGCGTATAATATAAAAGCAGAAGAAAAAACCAAACAAAATACGCAACTTACTACGCCGAGGATTGTACCACCCAAAAAGCTCTGCTTCCAACCGTCATAAATGCTTAGAGAAATTGACAGCGGCAAAGTAAATATCAACGCGGTCATACCCAAGCCCGATTGCAAAGCGCCTTCAAGCATAAACAACACAAAAATCAGCGCAGACATAACGCCGACAAACGCCACAAAATGA
>CAJUMW010000007.1:56796-83586 GCA_910587625.1 uncultured Christensenellaceae bacterium | reverse complement strand
CTCCGTCGGATTTCACAGGGAATATCCGCAAAAAAATAAAAAATAACTTTCACACGGTCGGATTAAAAATATCCGCCGAAAGTTTTAAAGCATCTATAAAAATTTTACCATAATATAGCATATTTTTGCAAGCAAATAAAAATGATTAGTAACATTTTTAAAAGAAATAAAATATTATTTAATATACGAAAACCGCCAAGGACTTCAAGCCTTGCGGGAATACGCTTGCACGGAACAAAAAAATTTCTACATATCGCCGTGCAGGACATAGGAGGATACTTATGAACTTTTTTTCTAACTGCGGAAACAACAGTTGCCTTTGGATATTAATACTCTTATTGCTCGCTTCAAGTTGTAGCGGTAACGGTATCGACGGCGTTCTTTCGGGTAGCTGCACCCCCATACTCATCGCTCTTTTGTACAGTATGTGGAAAAACGGCACTCTTTCCAATCTGTTGTGCGGAAACGGCGGCAGCTGCGGTTGCGGTTGTAACTAAAACTTAATATTAAAGCGTTTGCCTTACGGCAAACGCTTTATTTTATGTAGGTTGTTTGTTGAACTTTTCGCAAGCTTCAACAAGTTTTATTAATTCCGATATACTGTCCGAAACGCAGTTGTTGTGCAAAACAAAATAATTATAACCGCAGAGTAATGCGTCACACTTTTCCTCGTCCCTTGCTTTTACGCTTTCAAACAGCGCCGATAAAATTTTAAGCCCGTTTTCTTTATCTTCTTCGAGAATCGAGCTTGAAGCGATATATTTCATTTCCTGCGCAACAACCAAGCCGAGCGCAGCCACAGGGGACACATTCTGTTTTTCTTCCGATTCGGCAAGCAAATCTTTAAAAGCGTGCTCGACACAGTCTTTCAAAGATTTTATTATTGAATTTCCAAATGCCTGATAGCTTGCAAAAAAACTTCCGTCCTCGGGATAGTACCGCATCAAAAAATCGTTAAAATTTATTGTTTCCCTATCAAATTCAACCAACAGACAAAAAATAAACGCAAGCCTCTGCCCAACCGTTTTAGGCAGTATAACGTAATTTCTCTGCAACAGCCCGTCGTTTAAAGAAACGAGGCATTGACTTTTTACTGCAAGATAATTAAAATCCTTAGTTACCGCCTCAAAAAGCTTGTACAGCTCGCAACAATTAACTATGCTTTTCAATAAATCTTTGATTTTTGTAGTAGCCATAATGAATTTACAGCTTTTAAGCTCGTCGCACTTATCCAAAAAAGATGTAATTTGCTCTTTCGTACTGTTCATAGTTCCCTCTTTTGCAACAGTTTCGTAAATCCGCAGCCATAATTGCGGCTTTTTTTATATTATATCATTGTAAAGCCTCAAAATCAAGGGTTTTTGGGCAAATATGTAGGAATAGGCTATGAATAAACGAGGCTCAAACGCTCTTTTCTACTTTTAACTACAACTTCATATAAAAATATAAACGTCTTCCTTTTCGACTCAATCTTTGGGTTTCTGACTTCTTTTCCCATTGATTGGAGTATCGCGTATTGGAAGGCGTTTTACTTCTTCTACGATTCTTTTCGCAGATCCATTACCGTGAAGTGCTTCGTATGGCACATATAAATAATCGACAAAATTTTCGTATTCATCTGGAGTAATATAACCCCTTTTGATATACTTCTTTCCTAAATCCATTATTCGGTCATGTCCAAGTCCTTTTAGCATTTTTGCCTTTGCATCTTTTCTATCCAATCTGTTTTGAATTAAAGCCCACAAACCAGTTGACGCTAAAATAGAACTTAAAAAACCTAATATAAGTGGTAACCAAAATTCCATATTACTCCTTGTTAGTGATAACCATTTTCTTATTCACAATATCTATGCGTTTATTAAAAAGGTCTTCGTATAATGTAATTAAATTTTCACGCTGAACTTTTGTCAGCAATTTGTAGTAAGCCCCCATCCAACTCTTGAAAGTGTTTTCGACATTTTCGTACGTAGAAGTTCCTTCCAAGACCTTAATAGCCAATTTCTTAATTTTACGGCGGAAACATACCACTCTTTTGGGGTTTATCTTTTTATACAGCTTACCATCTTCGGTCATTTCGTACTTAACTTGCAGGAATTTATAAGAACTGCAAAGCTTTACAATTCTAGTCTTTTTTGTATTGATATGTATTCCAAGTTCTTTTGCAATTTCGCAAATCCCATTGTAAATATCAATAAGTTCCTCTTTTGTTCTGCAAATCAAATACCAATCGTCCATATATCTACCGTAGTATTTTTGACTTCTAACGAATTTTACGTACGTATCGATTCTATGAGGATAAAATATGCCAATTATTTGAGATATCTGGTCCCCAATATTAACCGACTTTTCCATAAACTTTTCGCCAGTTAAAATATCTTTCGGTATGGTTTGACGGTACTTTAATTTATCGAACACGTTGTGAAGACAAGCATCGTATTCCTCGTCAGTCATATAAGAAACGTCTATTTTAAAGCCGTCAAATATAACGTCCAATAGCCAACTAATAAACTCATCGTCATCAACAAGTTCGATCAACATCTTTTTCACTATTTTGTGAATTATGTTGTCGTAAAACTTTTTAAAATCCCCAAACAAAATATAAGAATCGGACCCATACTCTCGATATGCTTTTCGAATATGGATCTCAAATCTTTTTCTTGCGTGAGACATTCCTCTACCTTTAATCGACGCGCTGTTATCGTATATAATCTTTGGTCTAATTTTAGGTAATAGGATTTCATCGCATATTGCATGCCTAATTATTCTATCTTTAGTAGTTAGACTTGTAATAGGTCTTACCTTGCCTCGTTCATTCAACGGGAATTCATCGGTTGGATCATTCGTAAGGGTTCTGTTTCGTAAATCGTCTAATATTTGAAAAATATAAGTAAGATAATTCAGAATAACCCTTTGCGTTGATTCCTTCCATTTGCTCGTTTTTACAGAGGCAAGGTAAGCTTTGTACAAAATATTGGCGTCACAAAGAATCTCGTCATAACTCATAATATCATTCACCGTTTGTAGCAATACTTACCGTAGTAAATTGCGTCCGGCTTTAACTTTTCTCCCTATTGGGAACGGATAGCTTCTCCTTCCCTATTGGCTTAGGGAATCCGGAAGCACGTCATTGTCATTGTCAGCGTTGTTGTAATTCGCATTGCCATTGTTGTTCACATTAGCAAAGTAATTCGCGGAAACGCGCCCTTTGATAGAAACTACCCTTTTAAATGCGTTTTGATTTGATTATCTTTCTGACGCCACTTTTTTATTAATTCGATTTCTCGATTAATATCTTTTACATATGGCTCATAAGCATTAACATCTACTTCGAAAATATCAATTGTTCGCTGTAGAATAATCAAAAGCTGATTAGCATTTGCTATCGCGCTGTTTTGGTATTCCCTTCGTTGATTGTACTCATTTATAGCCGTTGGGTAAATTGACTTGGCCGCAACAAGGTTTGCCGTAAGCAAAGCAGCTGTTCTGTTTAATTGTGTTTTGCAATCTTGAAGTAAATATCGATACTTCGAATAGTTCTCTTCATCATCTTTTCCATAGGCATACCGAAGTTGAATAAAGCGTTTGAAATCTTTGACTCCAAAATCTCTATTTGCAAAATCGGTAAGCCTAGTTTGAAGATCTATAGCGAACACAATCGATTGGTATCGTGATTCTTTTCGATCTGCCGCGAGAACGCTCACTTATAATCCTCGCCGGTAATTAATTTGTATTCCGATTCAGAAATATAACCGCTACCGACGGCATTATATACACGCTCTTTATTCCACATACCAGAATTATACCAACGCTTTACGTTAAAAAAATTATTGCTATGTTTCATAGTGTTCTCCTTAAAGTTTTACTCCAGTCATCATGGCCAAATATGCAATATCCGCCTGAAGCTGCATTCTATCAAGAGTCTCAGGAGGAATATCACGAAGTATAAACCAATAGGCGCCTTCGTATTCCATAAGTTGAACAAGCTCCATATTAGTATGAATCTCTTCTTTTTCTCCGTCAGATATAGTTACAGAATATAAGTTATCCTGAAACGCTTCTTCCTTTATCTCTTTCTGTGAAACATAATTATTACCGTTAAGCTTAAGGTCATCGAGTATAGTACCATCAGCTAAAGTAATAGAATATACTTTTTCTAATTCATTCATTTAAGTTTTCTCCATAATTAAACTTCGGGGTACAAGACCCCTCACATTAACTGCCAATAAGGAAGTACGGAAGCACGCCACAGTCATTGCCAGCGCGGCCGTAATCCGCAAGGCCATGGCCGAACACAAAAGCAAAGTAATCCGCGGAAACGACATCGCGAAGCCAAATCCAACTTCTCATATCGCTTAAGAACTTCATGTTTAATCTGAATATCGAAAGCTGAGTTTTGGCAGTGGTGTACAAATACGGAATGTTCGAGCCATCACAAGCGGGTGCAAATATAGGGCAACCATACACCATTATTTCATTCATCAATTCAACATCAGAATCGACCCAAGCTCCGCCAGAAGGTTTACCATTTGATACAGCATTTGTAAATATGTCTTTATGCGTAAGCACCATATCGCCGAAAGCTGCACGAATTGTACTCTTTGCGCTATCCAGACCGGATTTTCGCATTTTACTGTTTATGTAACCGCCAGTTGTCGTATAGTCATCGTTCATAACGTGCAAATATAATGGTGTACGAGGCAGAATTACAAGATGGTGCTTCGTAAGAGCAGTACTGCCAATATTGTAGAAATAGTCCATATCGGCAATAACCCAATCTTTACCACCAATTGTCCAGTAGTCGCCGATGTACAGGTCTTTAAAAGTTCCATTTTGAATTGCAGCCTTCTGCGCCGCAGTTACACTTGTACCGAGATACTTTCCTCTGTAGAGGTTTTTATGCATTGTGGGCGCAAGTACGGATTCAAGTAAAGATGCAGCCGCATCGGAGAAAGGTATTGCCTTGGTTCCATCAGAACCATCTTTAAGTAATACGTCTCCATCGTTAAACGAAATCGCCCTAGGGTATTCATTAATTCTCATTTTATTATCTCCTTATTTTTCATACACGGCTTTTTCCAATGCCACAACTCTCTCAAGGATAGATAATAAATCGTCGGGGTTAGCAAGTAAAACTACGGTTTCGATGTAATCTCCATTTGCGTCGGTAACATAATTACCATCGCTATCTTCCATTTTAGTCGTAATTTTGTAACCTGCAAGCTGATTTATTAAATTTGATATATCTGTATCCTTTGCTTGCTGTGCGTACATTTTAGCCATGTTGGCTGATTCCTCGGCATTATCTGCGGATGCTGCCGCATTTGATTCTGAAGTACTTGCCGCCGATGCTGAGCCAGCTGCACTTGATGCTGAATTTGCCGCATTGGTTTCTGAAGTGCTAGCAGCAAATGCCGAGTTAGCCGCATTCGTAGCAGAACTTGCTGCACTTGTTTCAGATGCTTTTGAATTTGTTTCGGAAGTCTTTGCTTTGGTTTCTGATTCTGCAGCTTTTGATGCTGATGTAGCAGCCGCTGAGGCAGAATTAGCAGAATTGGTTTCAGAAGTTTTAGCTGCATTCTCGGATGCTTTCGCATTAGTTTCAGATGTCTTTGAAGCTGTCTCGGATGTTTTTGCATTGGTTTCTGAAGTTTTAGCTTTTTCAGCAGATGTTGCAGCCGCCGAAGCGGAATTGGACGCATCATTAGCTGAATTTGCCGCTGCAGTTTCAGATGCTTTTGAATTTGTTTCGGAAGTCTTAGCGTTGTTTTCAGAAGTTCTTGCATTGTTCTCTGAAATCTTAGCATTGTCTTCTGATAACTTTGCATTCCTTGCGTTTTCCTTAACAACCTCCACATAACCTTGTATTGTCTTGTATTCGTTAGTCGATTCAATATCTCCACTTTGTATAGGGTTCTTATCGACCTCAACTTTTATTGTTCCCGATGCGGCAACCATAGTTCCGATTCTAATTTCTATAATCGGTTCAAGCACACCCGGGAACGTGGTTATCTGATGCGTAACTTCGAAATATAAAACGGTTCCATCACTATTACAACCCAATGCGGGATTGTAAACATATGTGCCGTCCTTTTTCTTTATGCGAATGTTTCCTTCTGCATTAGCCGGTATGCTATACGGCATATAATCAGAAAATAACGATACAGCAATTATAGGAAGGCTGTTGTCATACTGAACAACATGAATTTGCTCATTTACTGCTCTTCTTTTAAAATCGACAGAGACTTTGTGAACAAATTTATCCGAAGCCGGGGTGTATTGTACCATTGTTCCTCATCCTCTTAAATATCTTTATTGTTCTATGTAACACTCCAAAGAAAGCATTTCATTTATGCTAAAATTAATAGGCGCAAGCTCATCGAGTGCAAACTTAATATCGCCATTGTCTTCCACAGGCATTTCTTCAAGTTCTTTAATTTTAGCATTACACTCATCTACTTTTCCATTTTGAATTATTACACCGCCATTCTGCGATTGAAGAGCTTGTCCGTTTGGGTCTTTCTCTGCGTACTCGTCGATTATTTCAGACATCTTCGTACGATAAAAATTCACGTCTTCTTCCAAACCCTTCAAAAGCTTCATCAGCTTGTATGCGATAAACACGGGCAACTTATCGTTAACATGTTCCATTAAAACCCTGTTTGCCGCCACTTTATCTATAAGTTTCATTGTTTCTCCTTTATGTTACTAAACGTAAACGTGCGGTGCTTCCATCTGCATAAAGCAAAAACTTTTTGTCTCCAACCATAATATAACCATCCAAATAAAGATTTCTCCATTTGTATTTTTCGGAACCAATATCGTATGTGTTTCCGTTATACGGCGAAATATGGCGTAAAAAGTCAAGATAAACAGCATCGGAATCGTGAAAATGTAATTCTTTTGTTCCGCTATCAATAAATTGCGAATCGTCATAGCCAATAAAAGCACTTGGAAACGTCTGAGTTTTTCCGCTATTACCAACATCGATCGTCATAGATTTTATCTCTGACCAACCACCCCATGTAAAATGAATTTTAAAATAAAAAGTTTTACGTTGCTTTAACGTATAAGCATTACCGCTTGAATCCTTTATTTTAATTGTAATATCTCTTGAACCCCAGTTGTTTTCCAAATAAGCTGTTACTGTTTCTCCTTCTTGAGTATACTCAAACGACATTACCCGCTTATTGCTAACATATAGCGAAGTGTTTGCTAGTTGAATGGCTCCAGCATATAATGTTTTTGTATAGATTGAATTAACAAAATTTCCGTCTTTACAATTTAGAGTTAGAATTGAAATGCTACTGCCAGCATTACTAACACGAATTTCAAATGCCGCGTTATTTTGAGAATCTTTTGTTCGTATAACTTTTGATGTTTCGTTAGAAAGACTCTGCGTTTCCAATACCAACCCAGCAATCTCACCGGTATTAGCATATATCGTTCCTCTAATTAATGCATTTCTTGCTTCGAGTAATCCTGTCGAATTATTTACTCGAAAGGCATTTTCGGCATCTTCATTCGAACCAATATCATCTAACGAACCTAATCCATAAGCCTTACCAGAAAGAACAATACTGTCAGTTTCAAGTTGACTCACTTTTAGTTTGTTAATTATTGCCTCAGCCCGAATATAAACCTGCCCCTCTTTTGTTACTTCAAAAAGCGATTTTGTTTCTTTGTTGCCATCATCATTCGTAACTTCTACAGGTGTGCTTATAAACTGCGAACCTTCGATTATTGAACCCTTTAAAGTATGACCTGTTAACACTTCTTCGATATTAGCGTTTTTAATTTGCAGAACTCCATTTTGAATTTCGCAACCACCTATTACGCCTTTTCGTGCCGTTAGGGTTCCATCTTGCGTTACTTCAAACCAAATGTCGCCGTTCGGGTCGGGTGCGGTTTGTAAGCCGACACCTTGTATCATGTTACCGGCTATAAAGTCAGCAACTATTTTACCATCCATTGTTATGGCGACACCTTTATTCTTTTTATCGTTATCTGCGAACGAAGAATAATGGTTGTCTGTATAGCACAAACCCGACATATTCCAACGCCAAATTCTTTGAGCATCTTCTATCTCGGGCGCATCCATAATAAGTATTTCATCAGGATGCTTTCCGCCTTTCGAACTGTGAATTACAACGTAGCCGCCAGAGTTCCCGCTGATCGCCATTACCGTTTCATCAAGCAACTTATCAACATAGCTCTTACTTGTCGTGTTTGCAAGCGTTTTACTTTGCTCTGATAAAGAATTAGCGAGATTGTTTTTAATTGAACCAAGCTCTATCTTCTTATACTTGTCGGATAATACATCGTATACTGTTTTTACGCATTTGGCTGTTGCGCTTATACCCAATTCAGGAAACTCGACGTACACAGTATCACATAAGCGAATTTCTTCAAGTATTGCATAGTCCTTGTAGTCGCTAGTTTTTGAAAGCGGTTCGAATGATACTTCAATAGAAACTTTTGGAACGCCAACTTCGTTATCTTTAATGTACTTTTTCGTTGCGTTATAAAGCTCAAGCTCTGTGGGTTGTTCGGTAAATTTATCCGACATATCGAGAGTTAAAATCCGAACAAACAAGAACGAACCTTCTACTTCAACAATCTTTTCGGGAATATGAATAACTTTGTTATTTCCCTCATCATCTTTTTCGGAAGAATCTTCCGCATCCGATTCGTGAAGTGTAACGAGCTTATTATCTGTTTCCGAATACCAATAAGGATACACCGCAGTGTATACAGAATCGCAGTTTTCTTCTTGTTCGAGATCGGTAAGGTTTTTACCATAACGAATAGTTACGCCTTTATCCTCTCCTCTACTCATCCAAAGCTTAACAGAATATCCGTCGAATTCATATTCAGCGGCTCCGTATGTATCAATAATAGAACCTTCAGAACCAGCAAGCAATGAACGCATACTTCTAGGATTAGAAAGTTTAAATTTACCAGTGGCTATCTTATTTGTCCAAAAGGTAAAAGGACAATCTCTAACACATTGATTTTTAAATTCGTCGAATACATTCTGTACAGTCGTGTTCGGTTCCTCTAATGAGAAAGCTGAAACGGGGTACCCAGATAAATCGTAGCTAATATGCTCCGCATTGATTGTTACAATTCCATCAATAGGTTTCGAGATAGAATATATTCTAAACGGCTGCGGTTTGGAATACGGATTAGACTTTGTTACGATGATTTTTCTCAATCCGATATCATTGTAGTGCCTACCATTTATAGGGTAATCCATCTCAAGTTCGAATTCCCCGTTTCGTTCCTCTGTTATTTCACAAGTTTCAGCATCGGGAAGAACACCAATACCATTTGTTTCAAATTCGGTTTCATTTGAATCAAATAATTTAATTAAATTGTCCACCATTTCGGAATTACCTCCAAGCGCGTTATCTCTCCAGAAAAAGAAATATCGTTAATCCCCGGACGCAATTTCGGGAATGTGTTTAAACTGAATTTTACCTTAGAATTACAATTTGTTTCGTCCTTGTAAACTTCCATTAAATCACTATCTATTACCAAATACCCATTAACGGATAAAATAGTAATAGTATTGTTGCCTATCTGAATTTCACCAGATCCATTACCGTAAACTTTAATTATAGGCGATGATGGATGTGATGTCGGATTAACCAAACATCTAAGCGGCTCTAAAAAACCTTCGATTTTATTTCTCGACGAATCGAGTACCGACTGATTTTCCGAGTCTTCAATTCCGTATTTGCTTTTTACGAAATTAACTGCTCTATCACCACTTTTAAGAAACCTTTGGGGTTTGCAATTAAATTCTATTGCCGCGGAACCGGCTATCTGATAAGCATTAGTTATTTCAACAGCTTTTTGATATGACGCTAAACGATAATATTCAGGCTCATAAGAGTCTTCGAGTCTAGCATATCCAGATGCCGAATTAAGCCACTCGGCAAGCATATTCGCGAGGATTGTGAAGTTTTTCTTACCCTCTTGCCCAAAAGACACAGTATAAGATCGGGATACGTTTTTGTATGATTCTTTATCAATCAACAAATCGCCATCCCGACCCGGAATATGTACTGTATCGTAATCTCTCTGCGGAACCTGATAATTCGGCGGGGACCAAACTTCGATTCCGAGATCTTTGGAAGACCGCCCATTAAATATGATTATCCCCATGTAGTAGCCTTCCTTTGATATTGTTTATCCAAAATTCGGGATACTTCTTCAGCAACTTCTTTAGGATTATCACTCGTAATGTTGAATGTGTTTTCCATTTGAGTTGCAGGATTCTGTGCCAACTCCTTAATCGATTTTGTCAATTCATCTAAGGACATTCCGTTTGACGAACCAGAATTCATCCCATCCGACGCTTGTCGCGCCATATTGAACGAGCCATCCACATTGTACCCGTCCATATCGCTCATCATTTTACCGACGCTTCCAACTCCATTTTGAATTTCTGAAAGGTCAAATACCGGTCTAATTGTAGGGTCTTCAAACTCACCATCCATAAGACTCGAAATCTTATCTATCGCATTTCCCATACCCTCCATAGACACATCTGCAAGATCATCGGTAGCATCACCAACTTCATTGGCGTAATCTTTAATACCATTCGCTAATCCTTTGTCTATGTATTCACCGTATTCGTGGAACACTCTTGACGGCGAATGAATTCCGAACAGATTGCAGAACCAATTTTTAATTTTGTTACCAACGCTAGTAACTGCATCTTTTACCCAGTTTACGGCTTTCTTGATACCGTTACCGAGTCCTTCCATCAACGCCTTACCTATATCGGCAAATAAATTAATACCGCCAGATAACACTTTAAGTGCAGCATTAAGTATTGATTTAATCAACCTTGTCATAGCATCGATCATAGGTTGTGTATTTCTGTCTATTGCATCTGCAATTCCGTTAAGGAATGATAGCAACAAATCGAATCCCGCTTGAATTACATCTGGTATTTTCGACGCTATGCCTTCTATGAATGCAATTACTACATCAATCGCAGTTTGTACAACCATACCGATATTATCAGCAATTCCTTGCAATACGGCTATTAAAATATTAAAGACCGCTTGCACAAGGGTTGGCGTGTATTCCACTATCTTCTGCAAAACACAATCCAAAAGGAAGAATATCGTTTCAACCAGTTGAGGCGCAACATTAACGAGTAATTCGAGCAGGGATATTAAAATCTCCCCAACACTTTCCATTATTAATGGTGCATTTTCACCGATTACACGAACAAACTCAAGAAAACCTTGGGCGATCATTATCGCAACCGTTGGTATCGTTTGTGCAACGCCAGTAATTATAACTGTAAGCATTGCAACGAACGACGTTGCCGTAGCCACACCAGCTGCAGCCAAAGCCGTCATACCCGCCGCCAAAGCAGTAAGTCCGAGGCCCGCCGCCACCATACCTACGCCGACCCCAAGGATGCCAACGCCAACGAGTGCCATTGCGGCAGACAACCCGAGAATAGCCGGAATTATAGGTCCGAGAACTGCTCCAGCCACGCCAAGAATCACAAACGCCCCAGCAATCGAAATTAAACCTTTTGCGATTGACTTCCAAGACATCGCACCAAGAAGTGCAAATATTGGAGCAAATATCGCAAGGGCTAACGAGGCAACAAGCAAAGCGGCAGAACCAGCAAGAGTACTTTTCATAGCGTTGAGACCAATAGCTAAAATAGCCATAGCTCCGCCTAATGTTAAGAGTCCCTTACCTATAGATTCCCAACTTTGGTTTCCCATTTTCTTTAAAGCTGACGCGAGTATAAGCATTGCGGTAGCAACAGCAATTAACCCGAGCCCTTTGGTTATCATTCCTTTCGGAAGAAGATTTAAAGCGGCAACCAGTAATACAAGACTACCGCCCATTGATACGAGACCTCTTGCTATTCCTTCCCAAGAAAGACTAGCCAGCGAACCCATAGCTGACGCAAGAATTTTCATCGCCGTAGCAATAGCTATAAGACCGAGTCCCATTGAAATCATCTTCTTCGGTTTTACTAGCTGAGTAAACACCGCTATTTCTAATAACAGAACACCGATTGCGACTAAACCTTTACCTATTCCTTCCCATTCAAGCTTCGCAAACGACTTACATGCCGAGGATAAAATTTTCATCGCCGTGGCTAAGAACACGAGTCCGACAGCCGTCGAAAAGCTTTTTTTATTGAAATTCGCCATTTTGAGGAAAACGGCTATCTCCGCCATTAAAACCCCTACCCCAACCAAACCTCTAGCCATTTCGTCCCAAGACAATTTGGATAGCGATTTACAAGCCGAAGCTAACAGTTTAACGGCGATTGCGAGTATGACTAACTGGGTCGCACCCTTCATAACTTTCTTGGAACCGCTACCGAGAGCCTTTACCGCGACAATTAACACCGCCATTAATCCGGCTATTCCAGCTAATCCGACAATCATATCACCGGGGCTGATGCTTGATAACTTTTTCAACGCCGAAGCCATTATAAGAATCGACACCGACATTCCAAGCATCATCGTTGTAACTTTTCCAGTTTTTCGCACACTTCCGCTCATCTTCGTAAGTATGGACATAGCTATCATAAGGCCAGTCAATAAACCTACAATTGCGGCAAGACTACTTCCTATCTTTTCCTCGTCAATAAACGACAGAATTAAAATAGAGCCTACCAAAATAGCAATAGCCGTAGCAATCTTCATCAATGTTTCGGCTTTTAGCTTACTCTGATACGCTTCGAAGCATCCGCGAACGCCATCAAGAATTCCCTTAACACCGTCTAAAATGTCCGTAAATCCGGAGAAAGTATTTTTAAGATTTTTGATGAATCCTAATATCCCGCCACTCACACTTAATGTTACAAGGCTATTCAGTATATCGACAAAGCCTTTAATGTTACCGGATTTTATAGTTTCGAATAACCCAGCAAATGCTTTACCGAGAACGCTCATTACACATTTACCAACGGCAACTATGATTGTCCACAATTTACTAAATATCTGTAAAAGAGAACAGTCGAGCAAAGCCTGACCAATTTTCTGAAATGCTAAGACAAAGAAATTTTTTACATGCGACATTGCTTCGCCGATTTTACCAAGAACGTTATGTATCTTCTCCAATAACTTGTGGAAGAACTCAAATCCCGGGCTTTCAAATTTTTCTTTTGCCGCATTCATAAAATTTTTCAATGCTGCCGAGGCTTTTTGTATAAGCTTTGTGATTTCATTAAATATCTTTGTTTGTTTTAAATAGTTTACAAGTCTTTTAAAAGCATTAACGACTGCAATGATTACACTCGCTATCTTCCCGAAAACCTTATCAAATATCTGCGTTCTCTTAATTGTCTCGTCTAATTTAACGAGCCAGTCTCCGAGTGTTGCAGTAAAATCAAAGATACCGCCACTTGTTTTTGCAACCAGTCCAAATACAGGACTTAATGCTCTAAATATCGAGCCTAGTAATTGCTTACCAATATCTAAAACCGCAAATAACCCTTTTAAAATACGACCAATGTTATTGAAAAGTTTTTCGTTATTCTTTAATCTTTCAGTAAAATTATAGAAAGACTCAGTCATAGAATATAATTGGTCTGCGGTCTTTTTAGGAAATATCTCGTGGAATGCATCTTTTACGGTTTCAATTATGTTCTGTAATGCTGTTAATGCATTAAAAAGCCCATCAATAAGTAAAGCTCGTCCACCTAAATCTTTCCATTCGCTTAATAATTCATTTCTATCTTCTGCTCCGGCAGCAAACACGTCGTATAATTGATTGGCCAAATCAGTCCACAATACTTTTGCTTCTTCGTAGTTACCAAATATAATTTCAAACGTGTTCATCCATCCGGTGCTCACCGCATCCTTTACGGAATTGATAGCATCGGCGGCTGTTTTTGCTTCCTGTGCAGCTTTAAAAGCTTTGGAACCAAGTTGCATCGTTTCATCGCCGACTTTCTTCATGGCTTCCGATGCTGTTAATCCTTCTTCCTGTACTACTTTATATACTTCTTCCGAATACTCGCCGTATTTTTGAAGCGTGGCAAGTAATACATCAGCGGTAAACCATCCTTCCGACAAAGTGCTTGAAAATTTAGCAGCTTCAACGAGAGTTCCTCCGCTTGTTTTTGCTTCTTTATCAAGAGTGCCTAAAGCTTTAGCTGTTTCTATTGCCAAATCTTTAAACTCTTGCGTTGCCATATTTGCATTCTCTATCGATTTCCAGTCCTGTAATTTTACAGCACCAACACCGATTGCCTGAGCAAGATTATACATGGCTCGACTTGCTTCATTCGTGCCTTGACCTGATACAGCCGCCCAGTTTGCAATACCCATCATTGCCGTGACCGACTTTTCAAGGTCAATACCCATTGAAGTAAATTTACCAATGTTTCCAACCATATCTACAAAGTTATAGCTAGTTTCATCGGTAAACCAGTTCAATTTATCCAGTTGCTCGTTAACTTCGTCAATCGATTGTCCAGTTGCACTTATAATGGTCTGAACTGCTGTTGTCTTATCAGCATACTTCTGCCATCCAGAAGCAATCTGATCAATCGTCAAAGAAGAAACAAGCCTTTTACCTGTATTGATTGCGGAATTTGTTATGTTGGCAAGAGCGGTAATTGCAATGACTTCTAACGCCGAAAATTTTCGCCCAACACTTTCAATCCCAGTACTTAATGCGGAAAACTCATTGGTAGAATCTCCTGCCGACTCGGCAATTTCATCAAGACCTCTTGCAGCTCCGCTAAAATTTAAACCTTCTTTTAATCTGTCGAGGCTTGAGATACTCGTTTGAATATTCTTTTCGAATTTCGAGTTATCGAAGCTCATCTCGACGACTTTTTCATCGACTTTCTTACTCAAACTTTCTTAACCTCCTCCCAAATTTCATCGGCTATCTTTTCGAAAATCGGTTTTAAAGCAGGATTGATGTAATCTGTACCCTCAACCCAATAACCGCTTCCTGTTGCGTGACCGTATTGCAAAATTACAGCAATCGGTACTCCATTTTGAATATTTGTGTTGTTGAACGTAACCGTTACAGTGTTTTTAGTTTGTTTGATTTCGTACTCCCAAGATTGTGATGTTAATCCAGTATCTTTCGGAGTAGCGGCAGCAAGGGCGGCAACTCCTTCTTTTCCACACCTGTCAAGTTGCGCTCTAAAATCGTATCCTTTTAATCTATTCAAAAAGGAAAACGTTTTGGAAAAGTCACCCTTCTGCCTAATCTTTATCATCTTTGACTCCGTTTTACTTATTCGTCTTTTTTGTCGGTCTTATCATCGGTTTTGTTTGGAATAAACTGTTTAAGCATCTGCATAACCTTGTCATATCCCAAAGTAGCAACCAAAAAGCTCAAGAAAACCAATGCCACAATCTCAACAACGAGTAAGAATGAAAAAGGAATGTTTTTTAAGACAACATAAACAACCGAAGCGATTACCGTAATAAAAACCGAGACTATAATAGCCACAAGGTTAGACGGGCAATTCTTCTTACATGCGTCAAAAATCTTCTTGATTCCTTCAACAGTTAAACTCGTTACAATGGATATGGCTAAAAGAGCTGTGCCCAAAAATTCAAGCGACATGTTCTATTACCCCCTTGTATTTAATTTTTTTCTACGTGCAGCATTTAATTGCGCATTTCTACTCATAAGTTCTTTTTTACCCATTTTCTTTGCGGGCTGATTTTTAACGTTACAAATTCGTATCAAAGTGAGTAATCGATTGAGGTGCCATTTCTGACATTCGAAAGGGATTCCGTAGCTAATCATCCAGAAATAAATTAACTCCGAGGTGATAATTTCCCTACTTCCACCTTTTGTTTCGCGTTGCGAAAATGTTGTAGCCGTCATCGAATTGTTAATGTACTCTACGATTCTATTGAGAATTTTCTTTGGTATGGTATTAAACACATCTTGCGGAACATTCTGAGTAATCGTCATACATTTTATGTAGTCCAATAATTGTTCCGGCGTCTTTTTATCTTTTGTAAGAAATGGAACGTTCCATCTCGATTCCCACTTTGATATGGCAACTAAAGAATGTTCTAATTGAATAGTTGCACCTTTAGTTCCTACGAATTCGTTTTTCGTTTCATCCCACAGTTCTATAGGTGGAATGCAAACAGTAAGCATTATTCTTCAGCCTTGATTTTGGGAATAATACCGTTTACAAATTCAGCCGCTTTATCTGCATCGGTAGCGAGTTCCATAAAGAGAATAGAATATGCCTCGGTGCATTCGAATCTCTTCGAAATTTCTTCGGATTTCATAAACTGCCTTCCATCGGGGGACTTTTCGCCGTACGCCGCCAGAATAAGCTTCTTAAATTCGCGAATAATCGAAGGCTGGTCTTTGGTATTTACAATACTTTCAAGTCTTTCTTTAAGACCGCCGCCAATGCTGTACTGCATTTCTACAACTTCCGCTTTAGTCAGATTGAAGTAGAAATCTTCGGTTCTTTCCATACCGTTATAATCGGTATAAGTAATAGTTTTCTTTAACATAAATTTAATTCTCCTTTCATGAAAAATTTTAGAGCCGCCCAGATGTTACTCCAAACGGCTCTTTGTTATTTTGATTTACGCTACTTCCTCGACGCCCTTTACGATTTCGATTAACTCGGTAGGCGTAGGAAGCATAGGTTCCTTATCCTCGGTTCCGTAAAGAACATCTTCAATTGCTTTAAGAACCTCAGGCTTCGTCTTTCTCGAATCGATCGTGATAAGCGCCGTAGGCTTTTTACCGGGAACGTCTTCGGGCGTCGTAGAAACTTCCCAAGAGAAAGTAATAGCTTCAGGGCTATCGTTGACCGTGGCATACGATTTCTCACTGGGCTGAGCAAGACAGTTATATACCAAATGCAGTTTATAACCGTGACCGTTACCATCATCGTCGTTGCCGATAAGAGTCTTGTACGAAAGTCCAAACGGAACGTGGTCCTGCTGACCAACAGTAATTCCGTCGCCGATTTCCTCATTGCCCTGACACGCTTCAAATTCATCGGGGTAAGTATATGCTTCAATAGATGCGCTGAATTCTTCTGCGGACATCAAATTCAAATATTTGATGTTATCCGCATAAAGAGCCGTAGGTTCTGCGCCGGAAGGACTTTCATTTACAGCGGTTAAGCCATTCCACACAACGCCTTGGGTATACTTTCCTTCTTTACGAGGATAAAGAACACCGTTGCTGACACCGGTTTCGTAAAATCTTTCACCGGATTTATCCCAAACAAGTTTCATTGTCTGTTCTCCTTATAATTAATAATAGATTGTAAATACGTCATGATTTAAATTATCCGACACATAGTGACTGTTGAATTTACACATTGGTAATTTTGAAACCTTCTTTACAATAGCACTATCTGGATTCTTATCTACCACAACAAGTTTGTATGCCACTCCCTGTTTATAAGGGGAATTATCGGCATATGAATTTTCAATATTTGATCGTGAATACACAATCGCCGGATACAATATACGTAATGACGGAGGAGGTTGAAAATACACATTTCTATTTCCCATCAATTCTTCGAGGAGTTTCTGCAGATTTGGTCTGTTATCCATTGTATAATCCCCCCACCGCCATTACGAGTCTAGGATATGAAACGGTAATATTTGATACTTTCCATTTCGAATCCATAAACTCAACATATCGTATTGCATGAAAGTTTTCATTCGCAAACGGATCTGCAACGATGCTTATTTCGTTAGAAATGGTTACATTATCGTTTACTTGATTTGCGGATTGCAAACCTCTCGTATTTTTTACTACGTCGCCGAAGTACTCCCTCTCTACTATAACTTCTTCCCAAACACCGGGAGATGTTTCAGTCGGGATTACATAACCAATTTTTCCGTGAAATTTAGGCATCGTCACTTCTCCATTTTGAATTTTTTACTCTTCAGTTTCTTCTTTTGCTTTGCCGTCTTCGGACGCAACGTACTCAAGTGCGATTGCCGAGTAAGGAGTAGTAAGTGCTCCGGAACAACGAGTCTCAATGAGATACTTCATTGCATTGTAGTCAATGTCGAAGTCATCAAACATATTCACGGCGCCGCCCTTATCCGCACCGACAGCATAGTCGTCGAGGTTGATGATAATACCAAGAAGTTCTCTGGTTGTTCCGCTCTTGTCCGTACGAGTAAGTCCTTCCATTACGGGAACAGTAATAATCTCGCTTACGCGCAATGTCTTTGCAAGTTTTTCTTCAGAATCGTAAATTACGCGACCGTTATTATCCTCAAGAAGAAGGCAGTCCGTAAGCATGTCTTCCGTAGTATAAAGAGCGGGGCTTCCCGAACCCTTATAGTTCTTACGTGCCTTAAGTGCCGCACGGATAAATGCCTTAACTCTTGCAGAGGTATCATTTGCAGGTGCGGAAACCGTCGCCTTAATTGTGAAGAGGTCTTCGTCGGTCCAAACGGGGCGAATATTGGTTTCATTAATCTTGTCATCGGAAGACGAGGAACGACCATCGCCGACAAGGAACGCTCTCGCAAGTTCCTCATCTAATTTGCCGCGCATTTCGCCCTTAATCCATGCAATTACATCGAAATCGGTAATATCGATAACGTCATCTCTGTCGAGCTTCTGTTTCTTATAAACGGTCGTAGGGGTAGTCGTTCTCTTGAGAAGACCGAATACCTCATCCTTCTTCATCTTGCCCTTGATATAACCTTTTGCACGAGCCTCTTCCTCAGTAATATTCGCAAAGAGTGATTTAATCCTCGAGAACGGGGTTTTATGTACGGCATTCATTACCTTTTTAACCCATTTCTGGTCTCTGTCGATAAATACGGGCGCATTGGTCATGTTCTTGGCATCGGGGAATAAATATTCGATATTATTGATGCCGTGCTGAATAAAGCTGTCTTTCATGCTACCATATCTTTTTGCGTCGGTAATTGCCGCCGCGATTTCTGCATGGCTAATAGTATCTCCGGTGTAGTTTTCATCGGAATCACTGAATACATTGTGTTTCATTTCTTTGTTATCTCCTTCATCGTTTTCATTTTCTTCGAGAGCTTGTCCGACAAGCGCATATAAAACGGTTTTCTGTTCTTCGTTCATGGAATCGATTACATCCTGAACAGTCTTTTCATTATTGGTAGATTTGTTGTTATTTTCTTCTGCCATTTTTTTAACTTCTCCTTTTTCAGAATTTTCTTTGTTTTCATTCGACCCTTCCGCAGAATGGCAAAGGTCAACTTTTTCATCGGTAAATATGATAGCCGAATCTTCAGAAGGAACCATCTCCCCACTATCACTATGACACATCACATTATCGATGAATGCGCCGGGATTTGCTCCGGCCAGTACCAAACTTACTTCACGAATTACGCCGTGGTTAACGCTGGCACCCTGACGCTGAAGCCTGTTAGCAAAGATGGACATTGCATCAATGTCTCCATTTTGAACTGCGATCTTTGCGTTCTTGGCTGCTTCGGAATTATTGAATTTGCAATAAGCATATACTCCGTCCTGTCGGTTCTCCAAAATAGCGTGCCCCAAAACATTATCGGGGTCATTGTGTTGGTGGTTCCAAACAAGCGGAACTTTCTTTCCGTTATCGTCTTTAAATGCGTTTTCGGCAATCGTTACCCCATCTGCGCATCTAACATTTGCCTTAGTTACCCATCCGCTGAAATCGTAATCTTTTTGCATTTACGTTTCCTCCGTTGGATTAGGATTTTCTGTATTTGTTTGTTCTTCGCTCGGCTGACTAAGATTCTTGTTTCGCAATTCGTCCGCTTTAGGATCATTAGCAGGCTTTAAGCCTATAATCTGCCTAATCTCATTCGATGACATGATTTCGTTTCTTGTAAACTTATCAGCCATCTCAGACAATTCACTAACAGGAACAAGCTTGAACGGGTCATTGAAGAATTGAATCGATTTCTTTTGAGAACGAGCTGTCTTTGTTAAAAACTTTCGTTTCATCTCGTCGACAATTGCAGAAATTATCGGTTCTATTGCTCGGTTCTGATAATTAAGTAAAGTCTTTTCGTCTGCCGAACCATCCATAATCGACTGAGTGATACCTAACTGGCTATATAGCATACTCGTTAAATATTCAATCTGCTTCATTAGATTGTTATCGACAGCGCGATTTAACTGCGTAATTCTTTCAGTACCATCGGTATAAGCTATACCATACTTTGAACCAGATAATTGTTTTTCAATATCTTTTCTTCTATCTTCCGCTTGTTTGCGCCGTGCTTCAGTTTTAATAACATAAGGAAGCTGGATAATTAAGTCCAACTTCCCAGAACCGCTTTGTTCATCAATAGCGTCTAATATATTAAGTTTTCGTATTAAACGCTGCATTGTTGAGTTCGGCTCGTTAATTACAGCATATAAAGGATTCTCAATGATGCATATATTTTTCTTAGCTAACGTAATATCTTCTTTGTTGCCGGTTTGCTCATTATAAACTCTAACCTTTACATGTTTTGGATACCACTCCAAAATCTTTCCGGTTCTTAAACTCAAAATATCATAAGAGCTACTCAACCTAGGATTTATCGTGGTATCAACCGGAACAATAGCTACGCATCCTTCATCAAGCATCGACATTACAACATCTTGTATAAATGCTCTACCAGTTTGGTCAGCATTTGCTTCAAGTGACAAGCAACTATTTAATCCGGAATCGATATCTTCTAAATATCTATCATTCTTGTCTAATTGCACGTGCCTAATTTGTATTGCAGCGACATCTAATGCTATTCGATTGTATACAGATGTAACTATTGACCTTTCGTTCCCTCTCGTGAATCTAGGTCTATCCGGTCTATATGTGTAACTCGTTCCGAAATCGACATACCGATATTCTTCGGGCGGATCGCGATTAAAGAAAGCATTCCAAGCGTTTTTCAGCCTAGAACCCATTGTATTACTCATTAAATATCTCTCTCCTTATGTCTCAACTTTATCTATTACTGTCTTTTTGTAAGCAACTTTTCCCGAACCATAAATTCCGTTCTTTAATTGCGACATATTGTAGCCTTGATCAGCTAATGCCATAAACACACCGACTTCTCCACGCTTGGCTACAAACGACACTGTTTTTCCAGAAGGTGAACGCAAACCCGAAACTTTTTCATTCATAAGAGTTGCCATCTTCTGATTGTATGCCATTATTGTAGATGAACTTAATTTTCCATTACTTGTATGGGCATTTGGATTTCTCATAAGTTCATTAGCATATTTTGATAACTCTTTGGATGATTTGGCTTTTGCTTTCGCCGTTATCTTTTCGCTATTTCGCTTTGCCCATTTTTGGTCTTTCTTGTCAAGCGCTCTTTGACGACGCAAACCAGCTTTTGTGAGGCTTCCGTCTTCATTCTGGTAGCGTCTTACACCCCAGCGTTGACCAAGAATACCATGATGATATAATTCATCCATAAATTCTCCTTAATCAAATGCCTCCCTATTTTCTTTATAAGCAATATATGCGTCCATCATAGAAGCAACAGGATCTATTTTTTGGTCATTTCTCTTTTTGAGCAATTTCCTATTTCCATTTGTGTCTTCCATGGTTATACAGTTACCCATAGCAAATGTCATTATGTCTTCATCGAACATAAGCATTCTTTCCTCGGATAATTTCTTCAGTTCGCCGAGCGGAACAGATTCCGTTTTAGCACCCTGAATTACTTTAACTATACCAAATGGACCATTTTCTGCTTCCCATCTATCAACAAACTTCGTTGCATTGTAGGGGTCGTATCCTAAACAACGAACGTCATATCCGCATTGGACAATATGATTATCCAAATCTTCATAAACTTCCATCATATCGAGAACCGTACCCTCTAAGACTATTAAACTACCCTCTTCCATAAAAGAGTTGTATTTCAATCTCATAGCTGCGTGAAGTTTTGTCAAGGTTAACGAACTAATATAGTTTCGAGTCTTAATTCCGAATGAACCATCAGGTAAAGGAAATAAAAATGTGAACGAGCAAAAATCGTCGCCCCTCGATAAGTCTGCTCCAAGAGCGCAAGCCATTTGCCAGAAATCACTTTTTCTATGTGGCAAGGTTTCCTCATAAGTGAAATAATAGGTATAACCTTCCATCGGAATCCCGAATCTTTTTGCCAAAATATCGTTTCTTGTAGCAGGTGCTTTTTCAGCACGCTCAACATCAAGTTGATATGTCTCATAAGATACAGTTTTACCAATATTTGGCTGGGCTTTAGTCCACATGTCAGGATTAGAAACTTCATCTATAGAATCAAGCTTATACCAAAATATGGAAACATGAGGATTGACATACTCCCCTTTCAAAATATCCATAAGCTCCATCTTAATGGTATCGCCGCTTCCGTTTCGGACAGTTCCTTCTGAACTTGTTGCGACAATTAAATAATCGTCAACTTTTGATGCACCTTGTTCTATCGCGCCTATAACGTCTTCTCTAACATCACCAGATAGCCATTCGTCAACCGATGCAACTTTACATCTCAAACCTTGAAGTTTGTTAATTGACATTGGTCTTATTTCCAACAAAGAACCAGTTAAGAAATTCTCAATACCGTTCTTAGTTGACGCCAACTTTACACGAAGGGCTTTTGAACCGGTTGTATTCTGTATGGAGCCTTCCGTTAGAAATTGAAAAAGCGGGCCTTTCGCCCGCGTTATAGCTGTTCTTATAGGTGACATAACCTCGTCAGCTTGTTTCATAGTAGGAGCTGTGGTTATCTGATGCGTAGTTGTTGTGTCTACATTTTCGAAATATGATTGAATACAGGAACAATACAACGATTTTGCCGCACCACGTCCAACTATTAAATATTGCTTATTTATTAACCGTTTCTTTATGGACTTCTTTTCGTAATGACCGCCGTGTCCGTCAGCATTTGGAGTGTATACGCTTCTTTCAACAAAGTAATACCATCCGAAAACCTGCTCTCCCCACAATTTAAACGTGTCTAACAAATGAAGGTCTGCACCGTCGGTTAATGTTAATTCATTCTCGCAAAAGGCAATCCAGCCTTCTACTTTTTCATCATCATAGTAAATTCCCGGGTTAGCAATCAAATCATCTATTCGATTCATCTCCATAGAAATTTCATTATTAACCGGTATTTCACCACGAATTACGGCATCTCGAAACTGGCCGTAATACTTCGGCGTTGCTGTATTCGATAATGCCATTTTGAATTTTTATTCCTTTTACAAAATTTTGTTTACGTAAGCTTTTGCACCAAGGGTAACAATACCCAAGCTAGCAACAGCAGCAATGCCAGCCGCAACGGAACTAGCCGCAGCAGCCTGTCCATAGGTTCTCATCTTTGCAGACTTAAGAACTTTGTTCGTGTATTCTCTTCCTCGCTGCTGATTAAGTTGACTGTATAACTCCGTTCCACGGTTTTTGTTCATTCTATCTTTCAAACCGCCGGGAAGTCCAGCTTTTGTCAATTTCTTAGCGTCGCTTTTAATCTCTGCTTTTTCGGCTTTTCTTTTTCCCGCTTCAGTCAAAGAGCCGTCTTCGTTCTGATAGCGTCTCACACCCCAGCGTTGACCTTTTACACCGTGATGCATTAAATACTGTTGATTACCCATCAATAATTTCTCCATATTATTTAAATTAAATAACTTAGGTATTTTTAAGTATATACCCACCTGTTTCTTCCCAAAGTATATTTAACATCAGCTTACCGAGCGATTGTTCCACATACTTTTTACCAACAACGGCGGCAGCTGTCAAACCTGCTGTTCCAAGGACAGCTCCAGATGCAATAGCAACTTTCTTAGCGACTGCTTTTCTTTTATTAGCAGTAACTTCTCTATATCGTGCTTTGGCTTTAGTGAGCGCCTTCTTTGCTTTTACTTCCTGCTTGGCTTGACGCTTCTTACCGGCTGCCGTTAAAGAACCATCATCGTTCTGATACCGTCTTACACCCCAGCGTTGACCTTTTACACCGTGATGAGCAATACTATTTGAATAGCTATTCTGATTCATAAGTTATACCACCCACATTTACTTTTTTAACTGTCTTATCGCAACTGCTATTCCGACAGCCGATGCGCCAATAGCTGTTACGCTTCCAACTATATCGAGCATGTTACCCAAATAATAAGAACCGCGTCCTCTATCGGCAGATGTTAAATCCGAATATTGTTTTTCCATATTAAGACGATTGACTTTTGCTTTTAATTCGGCATCCGTCATAGATGCTAATCCTTTTCTAACTTTCTTAGATGCGGAACGCTCTCTCATTCCATCAATCGCGTCAATGGCTTTTCCACCTTCTCTAGCAATGCTACTTGAAGAATTGAGGATTTCTTTAGTTTTACCATAGTTGCCAGTAGTCTTATCATACCCTCTTTTCTTTTTTGTCGGATGCCCATATCTATCTTTACGAACACCCCACTGCATTCCTTTTACACCGTGGTGCTTTATGAAATTGTCCATAAAAGAAACCCCTTTAGTAATCAACAACGGAATTTATCCGCCATTCATACTCGCTAATACTTTGTTTAATTGATTCGACTACGAATGAACTCGTAGGCGGGTCGAAGATAAGTCTTACTTTCAAATATACATAAGTTCTAATAAATCCGTTTAATGTTAAATTGCTACCAAATATACTCTCCCAAGTAGCAGAGTCATCAGAAATAGCAAAGCCGGATTTTTTACCCACACCCAACTGATTGAGTGTAGCAAAAGCGGAATTGATATGTATAATTATGTCCGCATCAAAAGACTTATCATCTGCATTCAATCCGAGTAATTTTTTTATACTCGTTAAGATACTTTCTTCATTCATACGATTCTCCAAATATCTAATGTTTCCATGGACAAGTATCATTAGCTCTTCGTTCTAGCAAAGAAATATCTTGCTCTGTCAAAGACCCATAATGTATTGCCATGTGTGTCGAATGCTTTGTCGTGATTACGTTTTCAGGATCAAAGATTCGTTTATCTCTATTCATTACTTGTTCTATTGTAATAGGATTAATATGATGAATGACAATGAAGGTTCCAGTAATGTCGAAACCTTCGACACCTAAATCACATCCATTATCGCGAATGATTATCTCTCTTCGAAAACTTTTCCATTCTTCCGACCTATACAGAATCTGATTTATGTATCTCGAATGTCCGAATGTTTCAATACCTATACTTGAACATAGTTTTAAATAGTTATACCTTTCGATAAATGTTTCGAATTGTATAAGTTCCGAATATGTTTTAATCATCTTCAGGCGGCTCCTCATCATTAGTGTGGTAACCACCGTATTGCTTCATCGCGTAAAGCGCATTCTTGTACAACTCTTCTGTTCTCTTTGCTGATTCCAGATTTTCAGTTTTTGCTTTTACAAGTTTCTTTTGTTCTGACAAAATATCTCTTTCCAATCTTCCGCTCGTAGAACCGAGTTTTAAAAAATGTGTAATGACTTGAGATGAGGCTGTACCGTTTCGCAACTGTTCCTCTGCCGCATCATAAGCCATAGCAATTAATTGATTCTCCCTTGCTTCCGGCGTCATTCCGCGATGAGTAGGCTTTTTATCTTTCGAAGTTGCTTGCCCGACATTCTTTTTCACCGGATATCCTCCCCTTTCTAAAACTTTGGTGCCACTATTAAATAGTTATATAAGAGTTTAGCGGCGCAATGAAGGACTTTGTTTACCGGAAGCTCACTGAAAGGAGAAATAAGGGGGAAAAGTATTGCCTATTCGGCCTTGACATAGCACCTCCAAAGCGCCGCGCACTCACATAAGGATGTGAAAAATCCCGCCGGAGAAATTTCAAAGACCGGCGCGATACGGGTGGGGGGTGGTTTATCTGCGACACCCCCTATAACCCTTTCTTTGTTACGATGTTCTTTCAACTTTCTTGTAAATGTTTAAAGGATCGTATTTTATTATTTCGTCAATTGCTCTTTCGATTTCTGCATCGTTTTCTTCATCAGTTAATTGATCAGAAGTTTTTGCAATTCGAGCAAGCAGTTGGCAGGTATGGTGGTGGGCTTCAACATCGAAGCGGTACCACTGGTCGAATTCTGTAAAGGGACAGTACGGGTTGTCAGTTGTTGTAATAGCTACTCTTCTTCCTTCCATATTAACCGCCTCCTTTAATGTATTTGCTTATGGTTGAAGGAGAAACTCCAACAGCCTTTGCCATTTGTTCAATGCTGTATCCAGAAGCATTCATCGCTCTAATCTTAGCTGTTTTAGCATCGCTTAAAGTTGTTGTTTGTCTAGGAAGAGCACGTTCTTTAAACTTGTCTTGATCCGTGTAAAGAAGTATTTGAGTAAGCATACTATCCGATATTGCACCGGCTTGTATAGCCTCCCATTCCCTATCACTTATCTCTATGTTGTTTCTTTTAGCCCCGACTTCTAAGCGTGCCCTAGTAAGTTCCTGTTGAGCATACTTTTTTTTATCTTTTTTTGACATATCGGGATTTTCTTGTTCTTTTGCTTTGATACGGGAGTTTGCCAGTAACTGTGCCCTACGCTCCTTAGGGGCGTTCTTTAATGCTATATTGAGCTGTGCAGTTAAGTGCCTAGCCTCGGTATCGTATGCCGCCTTAGCGGAAGGCGAATATTCTAATTTGCCAGTGTTGTAAAGTTCAATTCTAGCTTCATTAGCCATAGCCTTCATTTTATTTGCGTAATTCGCATAGGCTCTTTCTTTAGGGTTGTTAGCATCGGAGACAAGTGTAAAAGCGTCATCGGTTTCCATCATCTTTGTACTCTCGGTGGTTGCTTTTACTGTTGTAATCTTTGCTGTAGGTGGTATTGGTTCATATTTTCCTGAGTTT
>CAJUMW010000007.1:25970-56753 GCA_910587625.1 uncultured Christensenellaceae bacterium | reverse complement strand
AACCCCATTCTTAACAACGACATTTACTTTTCCGTCAATCCCCGGAATTTCAGCTTTTGAATATTCCCTATTTGTTTCTTCATACAATTTTTTACCAGTAATAGGGTCAAAGTAATATCTTTTCTTTTTACCGGTATCAGGGTCTTCTATCCAAACGCCCTCTTTTCTTTCATTTACATTTACTGGCGATTTAGCCCTAGATATAATTGTGGAAGCTCCACCGCCACTTTGATATTTTTCACGGAGTTCTTTAATGCCGTTTTCTTTTTCACTTAATTTATAATTTAAATGATGTTTTTCGGCATCAATTACAACCATGCTGTGCTTAACTGCTCTTGTAAGCTCTTCTGTAGATGCGCCCTGAAGTGTCATATCTGTAATAAGATTAGATATCTTACCCATTTCCATATTTGTGTTTTTCATAACACGCATTCCTTCTTGGGCAGGATATGCATCTTTAGGGTCGAAACCTTCCAATCCTCTTAAAGCAGGTGTAGAAGTAATGTTAATTTTATTATTTTTTCCGTTTCCACTTGTCGGGATAAGCATAACTGTGTCGCCATCGAAATCGGCTCCAGAAAGACGACTAGCTACAGAACTATTTATACCAACAGCATCAATACTGTTCGGTCCTATCATTTTAGAAGCTTCTTTTTGCTTATTATTAACCGTTAAAACGGGAATTTCATACGTTCCGGCGTGGGGATATCTTACTAATGCAACTTTACTACCATCCTCATACTTTGGAGCATATATTTCTGTGTCTTTCATAGATGATACAGGTAATATAACATGCCATTTCTGACTAGGTAATGCCGCAGCTTGAAGATGCTCAGCCGCCTTATCACAATCGTCTGCGAAGCTCGCTAACAAAACTCTTTTTATTGTTGGATTGGTTAACGATTTAATTTCCTCAAATTCGGCTGCTCTGTCTGCTTCAGTTAACGACAATTGTCTTGTAATTAACGACATATTTTGTTTAGCGAGGAATTGACTAGGTAAAGTATCTTCCCAATCTTCCCAATCGCCTTCTTCTCTGGTCTTATTGACTAACGATAATTGTTCTTTTCCATTCTTATCAATATAATAACTTTGACCGCCGTGCTCCTTAACAAGTGCTCCGAAAGGATTATCTTTATCGGGATTTCCATTAGCATCGGTTTTTACTTTTTTCAAAACATCCATTTTATCAACAGATTTGCTTTTATTTGTATTAAACCGAATATCAACTCCTTCAGGAAGGTCATCAGAATATACCGCCATACCTTTAAGGTAATGAGTGTCATCTACCAAAATACGAACTTGTGCATAATGACTATTTCCGAGTGACAAATCTTCTACACCACGGCGAATCTCGATTAAACCATCTTTATCTATGCCGCCTTCTTCTTTATAGCGAATCTGAAGTCTGCTAGAATCCATACTTTTGGGATATACAAATGCAGGTTTAAAAGTCTGTCCGCCATCATAGGAAATATAATCGTCCTGAACAGAATGAATTTTACTAAAGTCATATATCTCTTTATGTTCTGTTCCCGGAGGACAAAGAACTCTTAATGTGGTTTGTTTTCCCGGATTATTTACCTGAGGAACACGTCCACCATAAACTTCATATCCCTCAAGTTGTAAAATATAAATGGCATTCTCCATTCTTCCTTTGGAAACGCCAAGTTCTTTTTCAACACCTTTACCAATATCAATCATCCCAAGAGAATCTACTTTTTCTTTTAAGAAATTAGCAGTGTTTTGAGATGCCGACATTCTAGCTTCAGATTCCGAGTTAAGCAATGAACGAACTGTCGATTCATTAATTCCCATGCGCCTTCCGATTTCAGAATAGTTTAAACCGTCAGCTTTTAAACTTTTTGCCGACGCTACCATCTGCATTCTTCTCTCATTTGTTGCTAAGGAAATTTGAACTCTAAGTTTTCCGGTTGTTGTATTCATAGCTTTTGCTATCTCAACTTCTGTCAAACCTTCTTGTTTCATCTGTTCTATTCTGCTTAATAAATCTCCGCTATGTTGATACGGGTCTTCACCAGAACCATACGGATATCGACCAGAATGGTACTTGGTTCCATAATGAAGTAACTCATCAAAGCTTTCTTCGTTATCAACAGGAATATCAAAATTCTCTTCCATTATAAGTCTTCCTCCATAGCAAGTTTTGTAATGATTTTACTGAATGTAATAATTTTATCCATTATAGGTACTATAACGCTGGCGTCAGGTTCGTCTATTATAACCTCATCCGATTGATAGATACGCAATTCAATTTTAATATCAGCTGGACTAACTCTGTACTCTAAACAAAAAAGAGCAGCATAGATTCTTAATTGCTCTATGTGTGCTCTCTCTTTTCCAGTCTTTAAATCGTGTATTCTAAGAAAGTTATTTCTAAAAGAAATAGCGTCCGCTGTTCCAAAACACCATTCCGAAAAATATAAAACCTGTTCCGGATGCATTCTATAACCTATTGCATCATTTACATACTCGTTAAGAGTTTTTTGCGATTTCGGAAGTTTTTGTCTCAACCTTATACACATCGCCGCGAACTCGTGAAGTTCTGTTCCTTTTTGAGCAGCTCTGAGATTTGAAAAGGTTTCAACTAATTTATCATCATTGTAATTTAACCAATGATATTTACTCGCTCCAAGAAAAGCGTGTTGCCCCTCAAGATTTGAATGCTTGTTGAAGTTCATTTAAAATTTTCTCCTTATTCTCGGGATATATAAAAGCCGAGTAAGACATTTTATTTAATAACTCAACATAGTAATCCTGATTAGGACGATGACTCGAATTCTTACTTTTCTTTCCTTCTAAGGTAGCCCACTTCTTTCCGAACAATATCAGTAAGTCTGGTATACCTTGTCCATCGCTAGGATCCAAATGAAATACCATACATCCCGGAAACAGTGCTTTTAATTCTTTAATAAGCTTTGTTTTGAAAGTACTTTCTAACATACTGGTCTCCTGCAAAAATTAAAGAGAAAATGTTCTATTTTAAAAATATAATCACTCTCTCCATAAAGGAAGATGTTTTTCACGCGAATATAAAAGCCCATACCGATTAGAGTACAGGCTTTTACAAACACGTTTATTTTTTTAATCATCAAATATTTTACAACTATTTCGACAACTAGGATAAGGTCCACCACAAGCTATACAGCATTCTGGAATATCATCATCTGGGTCTTCGTAATATTCATCGTAATCTGCATTATCGTCCCCTTCTAACGCATATTCGTCTAAATATAACGTGTGACCGCAGTTTGGACACATAAATTTCAATCTGGCAATACTGAAACGCATCTCAGTACCGCAACACCCACAAGAAGGCGGCATTGTGAAATCATCGCAATAGTCATTAATATTTTCTTCGTCATCGTCATCTCCGTAGGGAGATATCAGTCCTTTTAAGTTACTTAGCTCGGAATTGTTATTACCGCGCTTAAAAATATCTTGCTCTTTATTGTTTCTCGATTTCCCCATAATCGTAAATTCTCCTTTCAGTTTTTGTTATCAAAGTATAGCATAAAACAATCGACAAATCAAGAACTGATTCGGGGGAGGTCTAGAATATAAAAAGTAATCAATTAGTAGAATTGTAAGTTCGAAAGCACACCTCCACTAATTTTTTCTTCTTGCCCAAAAACCCGTTTTTATTTTTGACTTATATTAATTTTTAATATTTTTTATCACGATTAATTAAGAATAAAAGTGGGCAAGTGGGCAAACGTACGTAAAATTCTTCAAAGATTGGCTAAAATATGCCAAAAATCATTGTTTTTAAAGGTTTTTCATAGATTTTAGTAGATTTTTTAAGCCCACTTTTAAAGTGTAAAAACGGGCTAAAGCCCACTTTTTTCGGGCTTATTAAGCTCATCTAATTTTGTTTTAATGTCTGATAATATGGTCTCAACTTTCTTTCTGCTTTTCGGGTGCATCTTAATATAATCTTTATGGGCATCATACCAATTAAATATTTCATAAAGGTTACCGGTTTTCCAACTGAAAGACCACCAATCGCATATCATTTCTAAAATATAATGATAAGGAATTTCTATTAAAATTTCACCCTCTTTAGGTTCATCGTTGTTTAAAACCCAATGTTGCCAATGATGAGGATTTCTATGAATATGATTAAGCCAAGCTACTCTAAATGCATTTACCACTGCACTCGATTTATTATTACCGTAGAAATAATCGTCATAAGGTTTATACTCATCCATATCGTTTTTGGAAGAGTCATGCATCTCACAAATATAACATTCGTAATTCACATCGCTATTAATTAAATTCGGAAGATGCTCCCTTATCCAATAAAAACCTTTTGCAACATTATTTTTATGCTCTCTTAAATATATGTCGTAATCTAAGCTCATATCGTTTTAACCTCATTTTTAATGTTTTGACTTCTTATAAGATTTAAAGAATTTACAAGATTGCATAATGCTTTTGTTGCTGATCTCACAGTATTTGTAATATGTATAATTGCATTACTTAATTTTACTATACCGTATTTGGTCGCCGAATATACCTGTTTAAATCCGCCACATTTGTAAAGTTTAGTTTTTACAATAATCGCTGTTAATTCTTTTTGTTTTGACTTTTTCTTTACTTTAATGTATCTAAATAATTTTTTCTTATAGATACGCTCAGATTTACTTAAATGCATATATTTCTCCTTTACATTTAATATCTTAAAAACAGCATATAGCCAACAATATAACTATTGAAGCCAATATCGTTTGTTTAATTAACCTATTCACCTTTATTACCGCTTTTTCTGTGATGTAGAAGCCAATCGCTCGCAAGCCGCTTATCGTATATAGCCTCAAACTCAACACTGTAAAAAATATTTCCGCATTTCTTACACTTTCTTTTTCTATAAGTTTCTTTTTGGATTGGATTTTTTACAGAATCTATCACATCTGATTTATTATTACATATAGGACAGTCCATTAAGAACCTCCGTTGTTCAGAATATCGTCTATAGTCATCTGATGAGGTTCGAGCGGCGGTTTCAACGTTTTCTTTTTCTTAGCCGCCTCCATTTTTCTTTGATAAGGTTTAGTAATCACTTTACCCAATAAACCACGCTTTTGAAAAGTTAAATATATCGCTATAACCTGATCTTCGGGCATATTCTCTACTTTATTTTTCCACTTTTCCGTAGGATATACTTTTGAAATAGCTGTCCTTTGCTCTTCTACAGTCATCTTTATCTCCTCACCTTGCTCTTACTGTTGATGAACCAATCTCTTAATAATCTTTTCGTAGGTGGAACATCGAATTCAACAGTATAGAAAACATGCCCACATTCTAAGCATCTTCTTTTTCTATATGTTTCCTTATTCTTTTTATTATGTACAATGGCAAACGACTCTGATTTGCCTCCGCATTTAGGGCACATTTTCTTACTCCTCTTTAATTGTTTTGAAAATAATGTTTCTTAGCAAATGCTGATTGGTTAAACTCTTTTTTTTCTCGTAACGACTTTGCTATTGCTAGCTCTATACCACTTCTCGATTTTAGGTGGTAATAATATAAATCGGTAAACGGAGTTGTCATTCTATCTATTCTTCCAGCTGACTGCTCCATTATCTTGTATGAGTAGTTTTCCGAATAGAATATAATGGTGTCGGTTGTTATACAATTCCAACCTTCAGCACCAGCCGTATACTGAACTAAATACACCCACGATTCACCAGTAGGTATTGGTTGATGATTGTGTCCGTTCCACTCTGCCACATTTAAACCAGAGCTACCGCACAATTGCCTTAATAATTCGAGTTCGTAATCGAAGTTGTAGAATATAATCGCTTTCGGATGTTTCTCTAAAATCTCCATAAGAACTATTTGTCGTGAAATATCCGTATTTACAATTCTTCGCAGTTCGTAACAGAACTCGCTAGCACTTTTTATTGGTTCTCCTGTTGCGGGGTTTTTTCTGTTTCTTATTAGATCTTTATAATCCTGAATATTATACTTAACATACACATCTTCGTGATGAGATACCGTATGTCGCTTAAAATCCATAGTAACAAGAATAGAATTTCTAAGCTTTATTAATTTTCCAGTTTCTAAATATCTATCAACTTTCGGAAACTTTACTCTGTGATTGTAAACAATATGATTTCTAATAAACTCCGTTTTGTTTTTGAAGAATTTATTTGCAACGAACACTGGAATATAATCCTGCCAAGTATCGCCCGGTGTTGCTGACAACAGAATCCAATTGTTCTTATCTGTTATTTTGTAGAAAGCCTTAACCCAAGCTCCAGAGCCGACAACTCTTTGTTCGTCAAATATAAAGAAAGCTCCTTTTACATCAACGTACTTTTGAATATTATTCCAAGAGTCAACAACAACATTGTGAGAATATAAGCTTTCTTCTTTGTGCGTTGTAATTAAAAAGGGAACCATTTCTGATTCCCATTCTAATGTATCTCGTTTTCGAGCAGTAGTTATTATGTATAAGTCCTTCACCTTACAGTTATCCATAGGTTCGTACTTATTCTCATCAAAGTAACCGTCCTGCTCTTTAAAGTAATATGCTAATGCCGTTCTAGATTTTCCGCTTCCGACGCCACCGCATAATATGTTTCCGTTTTTTAGACGTTTCATAGCGTCATATTGGTAATCTCTAAGACCGTATGCCGACATATTAATACCCTTTTATTGGATTGCTTTGAATATCCTTTAATTCAGGAGGACATGCACCCTGTCTGTAAACGATTATTTTTGTATCGGGAAGTTCGGATTCTAATTCCGCAACATCTACGCTACCATCTTCGACATACATAATTTTGGTGTATGTTTTCGGGAGAGATTCGTTATGCCCGTCTATGAATATTTTCTTATCTTTTAAAATATCAAGAACAACTTTCTTTGGTATTAAATCGGGAATCGTCGAACCTTCCTGAATAACCGGAGGAAGTTCCGCTATTGCATCAAGAACCATGATAAGATAATCTTTTAAATCTAACTTGTCCATTATTCATCTCCATCTGTTAAAATATTTGCTTTATGTAAAGCTCTTCGTATTCTCCAAACATCGGAGAAATACATTGGGGTGTACCAATATTTATTAATATCGTCATTTTTTCGCATCGGGTCTGTAAGCGTATTTGCTATTTTCACATATCCCGCACAACCTAATAATGACAATTGTAAATAACACATCAATCCAACTGTTTCATCTATATCCTGTCCTGTAAACAGAATATAGTTTTGAAAGTTCTTTCCTTTTTTGCTAAGAATTCTTCTAGCAACATTCGCGCTAGCAATTAACGTAGCACCCGCCCCGCAAGTCGGGTCGTTTATCGAGTGATATCCAAGTCGATTAATATCATCTTCTAAACCCAATAAGTTTATTTCAGACATTAATTTACAAACATCGTATGGCGTAAAGAATTGTCCTCTATTCCTGCTACCCAAATCAAGCTCCATAAATATCTTTCCCAAGAAATCTTGTTCTGGATTATGTTCCAAAGCCATAGTGAGTTTAGCTAAAAGTTTAGGGAATAGTTTTCTGTCTCTTTCGTTGTACTTGTTGATTGTTTGTAGATATGCGTTTTCTCGGTTTACATAATCGTTTTTTGCTACTGCATTTGAAAAAGAGCAAGCCGACATAAATATAAAGTCTTGCCAAACTTGCCATTTACTGTTTCCATATGTAAGAATACGGAATGTCTTCAAGAAGTCTTTTACATCGTCATTTAACATAAATATTTCCCCCTTTTGTAAAATATAAAAGAAGAGCCAACGCTCCTTTCATTCGTCAGCTCTTCCTATACTTTTAATATTGTTTGTTAAAACGGCGGTTCGTCAGGACCTTCAAATCCCGAATATTTTTCCGCAAATTCATCTTCGAAAATCGTAACATACATCGTTTTCAAATATGCTTTTACGCCGCATTTGGTTTCGTCCTTACCGGGAATCTCCCAATTATACGGGCGAATAATCAAATCGACATTCTTAATCTCTGCGAAGTCCAAAGTCGAAATAGTGTCGGCATCGAGCATCGTCTTGTTCTTCCCCGTGATAAGGAATACCTTAGGCGGAATGTTGTCGAAGCTTACGGAAACCTGAAGATAATATACTTCTTCCTCATCTTCGCTACGAGCAGGAAGTTTTCTGATATTCCAACCAGCTCTAAGCAATTCTTCTGCCATCTCGGGGTCATCGATAATTACACAGAAGTTTTTGGCTCCCTGTCTGTTGTACTTACTACCTTCCCCTTTGAAGTTGCGGAAGATAATCTTTGCGTTCTCGATATTAATATTATCGCGTACTTGTGCCATTATTTTTTATCTCCTTTTTTATTATTAATTGTTAATCCGGATATATCGTATCCTTTCGCACAATCGAAATGGAATTCATCATCGCAGAAGTCGGGGCAATTCTGACAAGGCGTTTCCGACCCGCAAGGAGCTAACCAAGGCGGGAGGTCAGGCAACGGTTCTTCTTCATCCGATACAAACCATTCAAAATCGCCATATTGAGAAATGGTATCTATTGCGTCATTTGCCAAATTTTCATAGAATGATTCATCAATATCCTTTTCTCTGCCAAGTTCTTTAACCATTTCCGATTCGAGCCACCGATATCCAGTAGAACCGGAAGCTGCATAATACTTACCCTTATCGCCACGATATAAAACGCCACCGTTCGTACCGTGCTTTACGGGTGTAAACTGACCAACCCTACCAACAAATTGATAGTTATGACCTTCGCCTATTTTTTCATTCAAATCGCTGGAAATATCAGCAAACTGATCTTCACTTAAAGCATTCTTCTTGAAAGATTTTTCAGCTTTTTCGAGCTGTGCCTCATACACACTTACATCTGGAAGTTTTTCATTCATATCCAAATATAAGTTACCTTTCGATACTGCAAATGTTTCGCAGAAGTCCTCAAATGCCAGCGGTTCTTTAGAGAAAAGCCTCTTAAATAAATAAGGGACAGCAAACTGTTTACCAGTCGCCGTCCATTTTCCTTTTTCTTTTCCGTCCTTATACTTTGCAATATAAACTGCATCGTTTACAAGACACATCCTATCGTATGTTGCCTCATGTTCGAAAGTATAGCCATACTTCTTACCGAAGTCCATTACAAACTGAATTATTTCAGGCGTTGCATTCGGAATCTTAATCGAGTCGGTCTTAATATGTGCTACGGTAAAGCCACGCTTTTGAACCTCTTCTTTTAAGTCAATCATAAACAACGCCCCTCTCTTCGCCACGATATTATCTACATTTCTCTGGTCTCTGAAAGGATTCTCAAACGAAGCAGAAGTTAATCCGTAAACCGAATTTATAGCAGTCTTTAACGCATCTGCGAGTTGCTTGGACGTCAATTCTCCATCTTGAACTCTCTTAATATAAGGCGTCAATTTGCCATCCAGCATTTTGTTTACTTCGTCCCAAGCCTCGTGCTTGATGCTTACTCTGCCTTCTACTATTTCTCTAAAGGCTCTTGTAAACTCGGGTCCAAATAAACACTCGGCAATTGCACTGTGCGGATGCATCGAAGCAATATCAAGCAAAGCCACATTCGTGTACATTCCGGGTTCAGCGTAAACATAACCGCCTTCTCCAACTTCTTCGCCTTTATATATGGACTTCCCACGTTCGAACCGATATCCCGGGAAGTAAGGCAATAAACTGTTTTCGGGACCGTGCTTAGTCTTCATCATATCGGGACAAGCTTCTTTTAAGAATATCAATGTATCCCTATCAAGATGATGTACAGGTTCTGCAAGGTTTCTATAATTAAATTGTCCTTGCGGTTTTCTGTTCTTGCCAAATATAATTCTTTGGGTTAACGTATTCGTAGTATCGTTTACCGTCATCCCAGCTAAATCTGCCAGAATCTGACGAGCCGTCCAGTCGGCAGATAAGTAATCGAATGCAGCCTCCGTGGCTATTACGTCATTATCGCAATATTCTGCTACTTTAATCCACTGGCTTTCAGGAACGGGTTGATCCCAAGGAAGACCTAACTCCTGATGGTGAATACCCATTTCTATTTCAAGCTTTTTAAGACTCTTCTTATTGCCAGCCGACGCAAAATCGTAAATATCGGTGTACGATATGTTGTAAGCCTCACCGAACAGATAGTTTGAATTTCTATCCGGATTGTTGATTATCTTTTGTGATAAATCAAAAAGCTGTTGTTCAGTGTACCCCATCAATCTGGCATAAAGCATATGGTTATCATATCTTCTGCAGTTAAACCCGACTAACCTAAATCTCATTAATTCTTCTATTTCTTTAGGTTTCGGATTTATCATTCTCACAACAGAGTTATTCTTACCACGGAATTTCCAGTTAACCAAAAACAAATTGGGGAATACTTCGACGTCATAAAATACGAGTTTCGCATCATCGTTGTTGACACTCTCGGAACATTCGTCCGATTTAAATTTCATTTTATTTACAATTTTTATGCATTTGTCAGCGGAATGCGAACTGTTCGCAGCAAAGGCCAACACTGCATTTCTCATATCAGAAACATCGTACTTAATATTATTGTTGTACGCGTCTTCCAATATTTTAAATATAAAGTCGATACTCGGTTTTGTGTAACCGTGAATCTCTTTATTCAGGTTCTTTTTTATCATCATCCGTATTTCTTTTTCATTCTGTACGGACTTAAAATTTACCATCTTATCTTCTCCTTTCAGCGGTAAACCAGAACTTATAGTTGCTATTTGCAAATTGTTACATTTTGTAAGTTTTCTTCTCAACGAGCTACCACCAGTGAAAACTTTAATTTCAATGTTGGTGTCGTAAATTCGACTAAGCTTGTCTGCATCACCACTATAAATATAATGCAGATGAACTCCGCCTCCTTTACTTATTTCTCCGTATGTAGCAGGCCACTTACTAGCTTCTAATAGACTTGCTTCTGTATCTTTGTTTCCATTCTTGTCCTTAATATCAAAGTCTATTACAATATGGCTATCGGGAACTTTTACGTAATGCAACTTGGTTGTATCCAAGTCTGACAACTTCGTAATAACTTTATCCCACTTTTTTTTCGGAGTTTCATCAGCCGTAGCATATTGTGCTGGACATGATGCGTATTCCTTATCAAATATCGACTCGGAACAATCAAATATCAAACCGGGCTTTGTTTCAGTAGTTTCTTTAACATTAGCCTCAACTTTTTCTTCGAATTTATCAGTTTTAAACCCAATATAATAGCTTCTAACTCTTGAACCGTCATCGGCGTTATAACGCTCACGATACTCTCTAAAATAGTTTTTAAGTTCTTCTTTAAATGCTCTTTGCGGAAGAGGAAATCCTACCTTTGCGTCATCGCAATATACCTTATACATTTCCCAAGCAGCTTTGAGCGAGGTCCCGTCTTCCTTTGAAAATACATTATACGAATCTAAGACATAATTGTAAAAGTCATTTGATGCTCCAAGCATCGAGATTGGAATATAGTCATCGTATCTACCGGGATTTTCCAAATATAATTCGTTACATTTATAGGCAATGCCGCCGAGTTCGAACTTAATTTGGTTTACTAATTTTTTGTAATCTCTAGGTTCTACTTTATCGCCAGTTGGTGAAACATCAATAAGTCTTCGTATCAATCCCGACTTTGCGTCTGTAATCTTTACAGGCTTGTTAGTTCCCATAAATAAGAAACATTTAAATCTATTTACATAAGTCGATTTAAATTTTTCATTAACAGTCATAAGCTCGTGAGATACTAAACTATTTAATCTTGTATTGTCCTCTATTCTCGACAGGTCTCCATCGTGCTGAATGGCAACCATCGGGTTTGACTTGAATGCCTCCAACGCAAACGAGTTACTGGACGAGCCAAGAGCCTTCGCATCGAATACCGAATAATATCCGTCAAATAATTGCTGAATAATATTAAGTACCGTCGACTTACCAGTTCCAGCAGATCCGTACAAAACCATAAATTTTTGTATTTTTTGTGAATCACCGGATACTATAGACCCAATAGCCCATTCAATTTTTCTACGTTCTTCTTCAGAATATAACGTAGACATAAGCTTGTCGTATGCAGGAGTCTCGCAATTCTCTAAAGGATAGTTTAATTTTTTACTTGCATAATCCTCTTTCGTGGTTTCGTGGTTCGAAAATATAATTCTTTCATCGAGCATCTTGAACTGATCTCTCATTTGTTTCTGACAATATTTATGCCAGCTATCAATCATACCAGTTTCCGCGTCCCACATATGCAGGACCTTTACTCGAGCATCAAATTTGTCCTTGTTCTCTTTGGCGTAAATATCAAGCTCTCTGTCAATAAGCTGAATAGCGTCTTCCTCATCGGTAGACCAAAGCCCTTTTTCCTCAATCCAAATAGCATAGAAATCCCCACCACGAACCATTAAATCCTTACTCTTTTTAATGATGAATTTGGGATAAATTTCTATTACACCGCGTTGTTTGCTGCGCGTAGAAATCATCAGAAAGTCTAACATGTAGCATCCATTATTCCGACATCAGTCGAAATATCCCTCCTTCTTCATTTATTAATTTTTTATTTTGCATTACTTTTTCCTCAATCTCTTAAGTCAGATATTGAGAGTGGTGTCTAAATACCAGCACATTTGGTACCAGATTTCGACTTCGCGTAAATCGTATTTACAATTATTTATAACAAATAATCCGCCTTCACCATTGCTTGAATATTCTCGGTTCAGAAATCTAAAAATAACAAACCTTGCAAATTCATCATCATAGTTGTTATCATCCATAGACCCCAAACCGAGATTATCAATCATTGTCCAGAACCATTTGCTTAGCCTGTTCCCCTCTTCTGGATCGCTCATAGTATTTTCGCATTGAAACGATAAAGCGACCATCATCTCCAACACGCTACACGGTACATTATCAATAAGCGACGCAATCATCGGTTGAATATAACCTTGCTCGTCGCCGAAGCGGTATCTCAAATCGATTCCGTCCTCTGCTCTGTTCTGATCCATTCCAATAACAACTTCAAAATCAACAGAATGTAACAGTTCAAATAATTTGGAATAGGAACGTCCTTTAAGATACCGCCCGTCAAACACGATTCCGCATAACCATTCGAAATATCGACTAGACAAATCTTCTCTGGTCATTCAGAATATCAATCCTCCTCGTCGCTATCGTCCGAATCATCTCCGGAAATATCCGAAAATTTACGATTGTCCTTTGCGACTTCATAATATATCTTAACTTTGTCATCGCGAACGTGAAGCATATCATCCTCGTATTCTCCGAAATGTTTCAAAGCCTCTTTACCGACTGTGTTCTCAATTTTAACAGGCTTATCCATCTCATCCGCAAGAATGCCATCCGCATAGTATGTAAGATATATGGTTTCGTACGAATCATCGTCTTCAAATTCGTCAGGCGAGATAACAACACGGTTACTTTTTTTTGTATTCTTTTTTTCAGAAACAACTACTTCTTGTACTACGTTGTTGTCTTTTTTAGCCTCGGCATCGCTGCCCTTTGCACCAGCATAGTAGTTCGCATAATCAACCGGAGGCTGTTTTTCCTGTTTTTCTATCGAGCTTTTTAAAGCCTTTGATTTGTTTTCAGAAATTTTTTCTTCCGATTTTTTGTTGTTTTCGTTCTTCGAATTTTCAATCTCATTAAGATTCTCGCAAGTTTTTACTTCCTTGTTCTCTTCAAGTTTGGAAGAATATAAATCTTTAATTGATTGAACCTCTGCATCGATTCTCGCATCAAATTTTTTCTTTAAAAGAAAATACGAAACTCCGCCGCCGATAGCTCCACCAACAAAAAAGCTGGCAATAATTTTAAATGTATTCTTCATTTTTTTCTTCGCTCCTTATTGTCATGATTGTTAATGCTAATCCGCCCAATAATGCAGATGCACTTAAAAGAACTCCGCCAACAATATGACGTTTCTTTGATGTGTTCAATACATAATCTATAGAATTTAAAATATTGTCGATGAGTTCAAACATAATCATTCCCCCTTTCCCTTAAGTACTGCTAATCCGCCTACGAAGCATACGCCGGCCATCGCCGCCAACGTACACGATACAAATGCTGCGAAACCGTTCATATTAATCCTCCCTTTTTCGTTATTCTTTGTGTGCATAAGTCAAAATATCTCCGTCAACATTGAAGTCGAGCAAATATCCGTATTCAACTTCTTCACCTTCATCCTTTGTGCAAAGTTTAGTAGCTCTGAAGTCAACGTAATTATCGCCGCGTTTATTATTTTCTTTATCATAAATCCAACCGACTACTTGTCCAGCTTTTGTCTCTTCGAAACCGAGTTCTCTGTATACTTCATTCAAATATAAGTAACCCTGAACAATAAGTTTGTCGTTCATGTATCTTTGAATCTGACTGAGAAAGAACGTGTTATAATCATCATCCAACATGAAATTTGGATTTTTTCCGTCAAAAATTCTTGCGAAATCGCTTACGCCATCATAACCGGTTTTGAGAACATCTTTTTTTACTTTTTTATCTTTGCCGTTTTCGTCCGTAACAGTTTCAGTTACTTTATCCTTATGAATATCATAACGAAGTTCCTTATCAACTTCACTTCCGAAACGCTCGATTACGCGATTCCTGTAATCATTAAAGCTCTTATCAACCGTAGCATAAGCCGCTGCCAAAGCCGCCGCCCTTTTCTTTAAAATATTATTCGATGCGATGATGCTTGTTAAGGACAAGCCACCGAGAATAATAGCAGGTGCATATAATCCGATAATTTTTGCGCCAGTTTTCAAATATACACAAGTAAGCTCTCTTCCGAGTTCTTTCTTTGTGTAGTTTTCAGAATCCGACTCTTTTTTTTTGTGGATTACTTTAATTTTTTCTTTTGCGTCATTTACATGCTTTCCAACTTTTGTTGTCGCGACACACGCTAAAACAGCACTCACAACAACTCCTGTTACACCGCCGGCGATAAGAATTTCGGCACTGTGTTTCTTAAAGCCCAACTTGGTTTTAGCAAAAACAGTTTTGAGCTTATTTCCTACTTCCAGTTTCATTTCTTTGATTTCTCCTTCTTTTCTACATGCTTAATCAAATGCTTTAAATACCATTCGATTTTCTTTAAGTCTTCAATGCCGTTTTTCTTTTTCCAACGACAAATATACTTAATAATGTTACCCGTATCGGTTGCCTCAACTCCTTCAAGTCCTTCCGTAAAAGCCTCGATAACATCGATGACTTCCATTCCCTTCTTTGATTGATAATGAGGCGGATGATTAACATAATCTATCTTTTCTTCATCCATAAATATAAATCCTTTAATTTTTAAGTTGTCTAGGCGACGGTAACTCAATGAGCCATCCGTTTCTTACTGCGCGTGTACGCATTCCGTTCATATCTGTCCAACCGTAATAATTATCAGTGAATTGTCCGGATACACCAACCAAATCATAATAATCACTTACAGTTACAACACCGTATTCCGACATCAAGTCTTGTATTTGATCAAGAACCGATTCGGCATCACCGCGATTGTCGAGAATAAATTCTCTAACTTCATACCCGTATGTAGCATTTACGCGAGTGGGCGTTTTGTAACCAGTTTCGCGTTCATAATATTTCTGATAAGATATCTTTGAACCGCCACTTGATGAACTACGAGAATGTCTCGACTCCCCGTATAAAATCATATCAATTCCTGTCGTAACGATATCAGATATGGCTTTTTTTAACGAAGGAATAAGTACACCGCCAATAATATAAGATTTAACATTCTTTGAATCCTCAGATACAAGAGAATCTTTAAGCTTTTCAAGTCCGCTTTTTTTACGAACTTTAGCATCTCCGCTAATAACCTTTTCAACTTTCTTATCGGGAATTGCTTTGTGTTCGGATTCTTTTCGTGATCTGTCAGAATTCGATTTGAAAGTTAATCCTGTTTCTTCGTTCATCCTTATCTCCTTTCTATTTTCTTTAAAAAATAAAAAAGAGAAAGCACTATGTTTTTAGTGCTCCCTCTTTTAAGTTACTTCACTTCTTTTTCTTTTAAATCCTCTTCATCATCCTCATCAGGGAATAAATTCGGAATCTCATGGTCGAGTTCATCGTCGAAATCGAACACCCGCTCAGGTGCATTCAACATCGCTTTCTTCGAAGCTCTCTTTGCTTTAATCTTCTTGATTACAGGTTTAATAACGAACTTGGTGGCGATAAAGCCAACAACTCCGACAACCCCTGCAACGCCGAGGATTACGGCTCCCTTCTTCAATCCAGCGTGAGTTGCTACACTCATAGCTTCCGTTCCTTCAACAACAGTTTCGATTTTGTTTTCCATCTTTGTTTCTCCTTATAAAATAATTTTTATTGGTTTCATAATAGGGTCTGTTTTTTTCGCGAATATCACTTATTCGTAGTTGTACTTCGGTCTTACTCTGAAATCTACAACCAAACAAGGAACTCCGACATCCGCCATCTGTGTACTGAATTCCAATTCCACAAGAGAATTGTTTGCGTTCCATCCGAGCTTGTCCCCAACAGGAATACTCGCAAGCCCGATTAAATCGTAATAGTCATTAAGTGAAACACACATATCGCTAATCATTGTATGGTTCAATTCGTTGACGGCTTTTCTTAATTTTTCGATATCGGACTTAAAATATCTACCTGATAATCCGTCATAACAAAGTGTGTCACCATTACTTGTGATGATTACTTCGCTTTTTGACGCAGGATTTCTGGCAATTTGTTCTTTTGCAACCTCATCTCTTACCTGCTGTTCTTTTTTCTCTCCGATGGTTTCTATAACCTTTTCTTGATACAGCTTCAAAGCAGATTCGGAAAGGGAATATGCAGTAGCCAAAGCCGCATTGCGTTTATGATTTATGTTACTTGCCGCAATAATACACCCAACAGACAGGGTCGTTATTACCGCACTCGGAATATAACATTTGAATGCTGCTTTAAACACTTCTATAGGTTTAAGCTCTTCTTTATTCAATTCCTTCTTTTTTTCTTGTATAAGTGTCATTGCTTTAGGAGTAGACTTAACTGCCATAACAGTTGAAGATATCATTCCAGATATACCTGCCCCTATAAGAATTTCAGGACTATACGACTGTATCTTTTTTGCAATGCCATTAAAGAAATATCTTACTTTTTCATTCTTCATCCAGTCTAATTACCTCTTCTTCAAATAATCCGGTATTCTTTAAATATACTTTAAATTGGATAGCTGCGTGTTTAGCGACGTCAAATCCCCAATTGTATCTTAAACTTAAAAAATACTCCATTTTAGATACGAACTCGTCAAATATCTCGAATACGCCTTTTTTTCTTCGTCCAGAAATATGTTCCGGAACAAACGTAAGATCGCTATACTCATAAAGTATCACGAGCAACTCTTCGAATGCCCAACGAATATAAGATCTTTCTCTAAGACGAGAAGCTAACAAATAGTAGTTATCAAATCCTAAATCGTTTTCAAGATGTTTGCGAATCAATCCAATTGTTACATCGTGCATAACATTTTAGCAGCCTCTTCTTTCGAGGCGATGAACAGAATATAAACGGCTTTCTCTTTTTGTGTAAGCGGTAAGCCAGCTTTTGCTTTATTAGCAATTACTTTCCATTCTTCTTTCATTCTTATTTCTCCTTTTTAGAATATAAAGAAAAAGAAGAGCCGTTGTTAGCGACCCTTCTTCCTTTACTTTAAACGTTCTTCGTGACAGCTTTCTCGACTTCCTTCACAACCAACTGCTCCAGCTTCTTGTCCTGAACGAAACCCGATACAAGCGTAACGCCAATACCGAGAACCGTGGTAACAATGCTAAGAACCTTGATAAGTTTAGTAGACATTATTGCTAATCCTCCTTTTTAGTTTATTGTTTCATAATAGCGTTTGTTTTTTTCGCTATTATCAAAAAGGTGTTACTTCATTTACCACATCATCAAATATGATGGGAATATACTTTTGCATTTCGAACAGCGCTTTGAATGCAACTTCTCTCATCTGCGGATGAGCAGCTTTACTGCAACGTAATTTAAAGAAATGACGCCATTCTCTTAAATTAGCAGTCATCATAACTTCTGTCTTTAAACTATTCGGAAGTACTGCACGAGCCTCCTGAGGTTTACATCCAAAGTCGAGCATATCGAAATATGAATTTTCTGCTTTCTCGCAGCTCTCTTTCCAATCAGAATATCCTTTTGTTCCTTCGACCAGATAACAAGGTTTAATGACTGCAATCTCACATCCGAAATCTTCTTTATTGTAGTTGCAATATCTCGTTGATTCCTGACAATATGACGCCAAACGATGGCGAACAATCTCGTGAGATACTCCTCTATCGCATACGAATTTTACAGTTATCGAGTAATGTTCGAGAACCGCTTCATGTCCGCGTTCGATAATTTTTTGAATAAAGGAAATATAACTATCGTCCGTAATCTTTCCTTCTGATTTATAACAAACTCTTCCGCACTTTTCAATGTGTTTGCAAATATCGATTCCGCTAATCGAATTATGAGTTATAATCTCCGCACTCGGCTCAATAATCCTCATCCTGCTTTAAATCTCCTTTCGTTACTATTTCTATCAAATATTCGTTCATTTTCTTACACGCCTCCTCTTCATCGCAAGCTATAAAATACTTGCTCCTAACCAAATTCGTTTTAGGTGAACGATATATAAGTGACCAAACAGTTGAACTATGTTGCTGCAAATATGGTAAAATTACTGTTCCCATTTCTCTTATCTGCTGGTCTATTGCGCTAAATACACCCACTGGTATAATTCTCCTTTCTTGAATATAAAGAGAAAGAAGAGCCTTTACGACCCTTCCTTCTCATTTTCTTTTGCGTTTTTGTGTTCGTTCTTTCCGTCTTCTTTAGTCATATCTATACCGAATATAATTCCGTAATTGCCGAGCTTTTTTCTAACACGACAACATACGATTTCGGTTGCTAAATTAATAATAGCATTGACGCCGAATACGGTAAGAACACCCAAAGCAAATGCACGCTTATTACTCATATTCTTTACCTCCTTTATGAATTTTTAATAATTTCATAGTGACAAATATCCTCGGCAACCGTAATAATTTCGATAACTGCCGGTGTCATTTTTTGTCCTGCTCTAAAACTTAAAAACGGCTTGTCCTCCCAAGTTGAGGGATCGAAGCCGCATAGTCTTAAATATCTTTTAATTTTTTGGAAGTCGAGTTCTTTTTCCAAATATTTTCTATATAGAAATAAGAACGACTCACCGTAATTCTTTTGAAAGAATTTTGCCATTTTTTGGTCTTGTGTCTTTGATAAAATATATAAAGTAGCAACCGGTTGAATGTCGTGGTTTTGAACTACACAAATATCAATCGGTATCAGTGACTCAGGCAGTGGGTTATTATATGATTTTAAATAAGGAACGATTATCATCCGAACACCGAGAATATCTTCATAATAGAAGTAGGCTTCCAGCCCTTTAACGGTATTTTATTCATTTGTGTTGAACATCCTGACTCGAACCAATATAACCCGTCTGCCCTTTTGAACTTTCTATTAGGTTTCGTGAAAGAAATAACAGTTGTGTTCTTATCTTTTACAACCATAAAAGTTCTTTTTAAAATATCAAGTATTGTAATTTTCATTAGTAATCCTCATATCCTTCTATTGGATCAACATCAAAATTTACGATAAAATATTGCTCCCCTTCACAAGTAATTACAGGAACAGTGTGAACATCAATCCAAGGAATAAGTCCTTCTTCACTCATTTCCCAAGATGACCACCCAACAGCATCTCCCGAAACTATTTTTTCGATATTTAAGCATTCATAAAAATCATTAATTGAGACATTGCCATTGAAAGAAAATAATCTATTTAAATTGTAAACGGCAAGTATGAAATCTTCCATCGGCATCGAGAAATATCTTTTAGAATGTTCATCATAAAATAATTCAGAACCTTCTGGAATTTTCCCTTCCGGGAATTTTTCCGATGCAATATTGGAAATTACTTCCAAATCAGCATCTTCGCCGTGCAATTCCTTTAATTTATCACGATACTCTTTATATGAGCTACTGAGAAGAGCGTAGGCACTTGCGATGCTTGCCTGCTGAACTTTGTTAAACAAATTAGCAGATATAATGCAAGCGATAGTAGCCATTCCAGAAAGAACAGTCGGAATATAAATAGGAGCTGCTACTTTAATTTTTTCTTTCTTTGTTTCGGCTTTTTTTTCGTTTATTGCTTTAACTGCATCATATGTAGCCATCCCCGAAAGAACCGCAGTACTCACTACCCCGAGTGAGGAAACAATAGAAAGAATTGTGTTCATGTGTTTTTTGCAAAATATAGTTAATTTATTCATGATGTTCTCCTTTCTTAATTTCTTCACATTTATTATCTAAAGTTTGAAATATGTATTCTAATGAAAAATGACAAGCTTCTGGGTTGAATTCTTTTTTCATTTCATCTCTAAATTCTTCGGAGACTTCAAATCGTACCTGACGAATTTTATTATCAAAGTTTATTTCAAATTGTGCCGCATCTGTGTCTTTTTCCTCGGTCAAAGCTTTTATTTTGTAGTTATTATCTCTTATTTCGAAAGCTATTAATATAACTCTCATCGAAATCATTATCAACACAATCATAGATGAGATGGTTCCAACGATTTGACCCAATAGCATATCGAATAATAACCAAGTTGTTAGAATCCAAGCGACCAATATGAGGCCGAGTAATATTTGAATTCCTATTTGCATTCTCAAAATGCTGTTTGTATTTTGTATAGTCTTTATTTTTAATTCTTGCTGTTGCTTAATAAATGCACTTAGATCCTTCATTCTCATTTCTCCTTTCTAAAATATAAAGAAAAAGAGTCTCTGTTAAGACTCCTCTTCTCGTTTTCTGATCTTAACGACTATCTCGTTATTCTCAACGAACATCTCGAGTTTGTACTGATCCGGATTATTAATCAAATCCTTGACTGTCGACGGTTTCTCTTTCTTCTTCCTTTTTTTAATTAATTTGAAGTCGGAAACGTCGAACATACCAATAATCGACTTAATCAAGTTCATTTCTTTTTCAACCTCCATTTTATTAATGTTCTCACAATGGTGAATGTTTTCTTCGCTATCAAATATCTCGATGGTCAAATGTTGTCTCCCATCGTTCTCTTTTTATCGGTTTCATCTTTAAAGCCCACATAATTTGTCTAATCGTTACTGTAGGATATAATCCCCCTTTGACTATTCCTGAATAACGATTAAAATACTCCTCGAAGTTTTGGTTCAAATATAATGCATCTACCAAATAAGGATCTATTTCAGTCCACCAAGTAGTTTTGGTTTCTTTGTCATACCTTTGCTGTATGACTGCCAAGCCTTTGTCTTTTATTAAATATAAAGTACATTTGGAATAGACTTCGTGATTGCATTCATAAATAATTCCGTATCTAGGATTATAAAGTTGTGGTTTAACAAAATGATACCGCATAAATGTGCCAAATAATATAGAGGTTGATTTAAGTTTCTTTAATCGTCATAAGGCCAGTCATCCGTATCTCCTTGTGATGGGTCGTATGCTTCAAACCCTCTTCCAGAAAATAACGTAAAGATACACAATGCCCAGAACTTTAAGCAGTCTTGTATCGATACGTCCGTAAACAAACTTACAAAAATCATAGCAATTATGTAAATCGGAATAATAATAATCCAAACTATTCCGAATATAATGCTTAAAAATTTTTTCATTTCTATTTCTCCTTTAAATATAATTTTGTTAAATAGTCTTCGAACGCTTTCAGAACCTTGCAAACAGCCATAAAATGTGATACAATGTATTTACGTGTAGCAGCACGTAGTAAAATTTTAAGGAGGTTTACAAATGAACAATAGTATTGTTGAAGGCATTTTAGCAATTCCTGAAGTTCGAATTGGATTGATTGACTTCGCTATTAGAATTCTTGACAAAACCAAAGATTTCCTTGTCGAATTGCGTGAGAAGGAAAATAACAAACTCTTGGAATTGAAAGCGTCTAAAGTTCTTGTTGCATAACATTCTAGAGTTTGCAAGGTTTTGAAAACGTTCGAAAGATATAAGTAAAGCCCGTACTAATTAAAGTACAGGCTTTTACTATTTCTTATTAAATTTTTTAATCTGAGACTTTGGTGAAGGTTATGTTGCGGAAGTTTCCAAGAGCATCGTCCATACGACAAGACAATTTTTCATTCGAATAATTAAATTCTCTTGTGCCCGGATCAGCCGGAATACCTTGTTCGACCGGGTAGCCAAGCGGATCTTCGTTAAAAATCCAAGTACCTTCGCTAACAGGATCGTCGAATGGAATATATATTCCGACCCATTCTAATTCGTCTTTATTGTTGAGACCCTTATTAATGTAGCATTTGATAGAAGACCCATCAATAATTATTTTTTCATGCTCACCTGTTTTACCATACTCGCTTTCCCATACGCCTTCTAAAGTTGTAATTGTATTCACAGTTTGTCCTCCATTTCCTGTTTCATCTGTAGACGAACAACCAGAACATCCGCCTAATCCCGTAATGGCAAAAGCCAAGCAAAATATAATTGATAAAGTTGCTAATATCTTTTTCATCTTTATTTCTCCTTTTCGTTGATTATACCATTTTGGGGAAATAAAGGCAATATGTTTTATTCTATTGCCTTTACTTTTTAGTTAATTATTTTTTCACAGGTTTAAAATTGTTAAATAACCCCCTGAATGTTGTCGATGTATAAGTTCCGGTTCTTTCAAATTCAAACCCCCTCTTCATCCATATCGCATAGAACATCATCGGTAACATTAATTCCGCTATTCCAATACTCCATTTAAATATACGGTCTTTAAGTTCATCTTTCTTATCGTCTTCGCGATTCGTTTTCTCGTTATAATACTTTGCTTCATCGATTTCATATTGCTTCTTCTTCAAACGTAACTCTTCCTTGACTCTTTCTTCGTCAAGTTTAAGCTGTCTTCCTTTAAGCTCTACTTCCTCTTTCTGCTTTCTTAACGCTAAACGATGCTCGGCATTAAGACGTCTAGTCTCAGACTCCACTTTTAAATCGTCTATCATCAGGCGATAAAGTGCGATAGCATTATCAACTACCATTTTCTGTTCTTTGCTTCCGGTTTCAGTTTTGGATATCAATCCGAATTCCCTACTTATCTCACCAGATAACAATTCTCTAAGTTCTTGTTCCATAGTTGTTTCTCCTTATAAAATATAATTACTTCATAAAGGAACTTGTTATTTATGCGAAATGTGTTTAACGTTTAATTCAACCGATTTTTTTGAATAAATAGTATCAACGTCTTTATGCAATTCCAAATAAATATAAGGAGGTTCTTTACCATCTTCAGCATCGGCAATTATAAGATTTCCTATAGCCCTTTCTTTTCTCTTCCGAATTTTTTGAAATATAAGTCTGATAAAGAATCCCGCCAATATTCCTGCCGCAACTATCAGAACGATAGCCCAAGTTTGCAATGTATTCCTCCTTTACAGTATTTCACGATACAAAAATATCACTTTTTTCAGTAACCTTTATGCTTTAATATCGTTTTTCTTTTTAAACTGTAATTTAGGAATAACGCCGTAATGCTGAAGAGTAATTACATTAAGTGTAACCGACGCAATCAAAGCGGTAATACATAATCCCTTATAAAACATTTTTAATCCTCCTTTAAATATAAATTTTAACGGTGCCCATAAAGGGCAACCGAGTTTAGCTCAATAGGATAACCGGAAGCACGTCATCGTCACTGGCAGCGCGGCTGTAATGCGCAAAGCCATAGTCGGCCACAAAAGCAAAGTAATACGCGGAAACTTCTTTTTTAGTAGCATTCTGCAACCAACTCCAGCACCACTTATCTTCTAAATCAAAGAATATACGGTTCTTTCTGTCCTTCATAAGTTCGAACTGTTCGTCGTTATCGGGTTCAAAATTCTTGTAGAATTCGTCATCGTGACCGAACATCTGCCCGTATGTAGGAACCGAAATATCTTTAATGCGTTCTTTTAATTCGTCAGGAAACAAATTAAGGAAATCGCTGTTAAGCCATTTGTACAGATCCGATTCTTTAAAGCCACCTTTATTCTTGCCATTGGAGTTCATGCAACGATTTGCAATAGCTTTGTTGAACATAAAATATGTTCCTTCTTCTGTTACTTTTTGCGCCGTTAAAGTTAACTCTCCAAGGTCTTTTAAATTGACCGTAATTTCATCGCCGACTCTAAACATATTGGTGGTTACTACTGCTTTTCTTGTTACTAACATTTTAAAATTCTCCTTTTCAATTTCATAATTTAATCCGTAAATATCGCAAATTTGACGTTCTATTAAACATCCCTTTGCGTTTTTCCAACCAGCGCAGAAATATATCAAATCTGCTTGCTCCATCATCCGAATACTTGTCCCAAGATGCCATAACCTGCCTGCTTCTTTGGGAGCATCTTCATGATGATAATTATCGATTAACTCGATAGCCCCGAATTTGTTCTGTAAATTATTCAAAGCCGTATTTCTTATTTCCATTACTTCTTCTTTGGATAATCCACTCATTTGATGACTTAAAAATACCTTCATTTTTTTATTTCTCCTTTATTAATTTTTAATTTGTTAAATAGTACGGAAGCACGCCATCGCCACTGCCAGCGCCGCCGAAATCCGCATCGCCAAAGTTGTACACACCAGCAAAGTAACCCGCGGAAACGACATCGCGAAGCCAAATGTGTCTAAAATTCGATCAAGTTTACATACGAATATAAAAGAAGAGTCCTTGTTAAGACTCCTCTTTTTCTTTACGGTTGTTTCTAAACGCTTCTGCAATTTTTTCTCCGCATGTAACAACGCCAGCTCCAAATAACGAACCGAGCGTAAGCGCGTACAAGCAATTCCAAAATAATTCTAAATAACGCATATAACTACCCTCCTCATAAAAAAGCATGTTTTATTTGCGAATAAGAAATAAGAGTCTATGATTAAGACTCTTTAATTCTTTTTGCATAACCTACATGATTGCCAAATTCATCAGTTATTCGGATTTCTGCATTTTTAATACCCAATCCAACGAGTCGATTGTACTCTTGAACATGATAAATGTATCCATTTTTTATATCGTAATAATCGGCATCGTATTCTTTTGCGTATTCGTAAATATCAGATACAATTCCTGAAAATAATGTTGACATTTTAGTATCCTCCTGTATTACTTCATAATAAAGATTGTTTTATTTGCGTCTTTTATTTAGTAACCAGAAGAACCGTCTGTACAAGTCGTAATATGTATCTTTACAACACGGTATATTTGTCTGCGCCCTAAGACACTCGTAAGACAAACCCTCTGTAACCGCTTTGAGAATATACTTCCATAAATCTTCATCGGTTTCTTTTGCTGTCGCCTCGACTATCGACATTCTTTCCGCATAATACTCTCTTGCTATAACAGTATCTTCAACTGGTCTTTGAATCTTGTTCGTACGACTCGAACCCGCTGCATCATAAGCGAATCTAACCATACTATCCAAGCTCGAATGTGCCTTTTTCCAAGTCGGATATTGCAAGCAAAAATGCTTTAATTCGTAGTACCTATGCTTGTCTATCCAATATCTGTTTTTCTTTGATATCTCCGGTCTTATTGTTGTACCCATTTTCTTTCCCCCTTCCAAATATATCCTGTTTGTTCAAACAATAATTTCGGGGAAATATAGAAATTAATTCTTCCGTACTTAGAATCCATCTCCTCAATCCTCGTAACTATTCTACCTTTTCGGGTTGCTTTACCAATTGGCAACCACCCTACGATGATTCCTGCACGTATCCACGATGCGTCTTTGCCATAGACTTTCGCAGCAATACAAACCGGAACCGAGCCTTCTGAAAAACATATGTCTTCCATAAACCAACCTCCTTTTTCGTTTTTATCAAAATATCATAACTTTTTGTCACCTCCGTACTGAAAATTGGCGGTTTCTAATCTAGGTTAGAAATAGAAGGTAGAAGATGGTGATATGTGGCGAAAAAATAAAAGGGTATGTATTTTGTAAGACATAAAAATATCCTACTACCAACAACTATTTTTCTAATCTAGGTTAGAAATTTGAAAAATATTTCGGTGTAGGAATTGACATTTCCTATATTATTATATATAATGTTTTAAAAGAAGTCTATAAAGGAGGTGATAATAAAATGCTTATAACATGTTTGGAATGCGGATTACAAGTTAGTGATAAGGCAATAGTTTGCCCCCACTGCGGATATCCGATGAAACCAGAAATCGTAACGAAAGCTAATCGAGTTTCAACAAACAAACGGAAACGTCTTCCAAATGGATTCGGACAAATCAGCGAAATAAAAAAGCGGAATCTAAGAAAGCCTTTTAGAGCTATGGTTACTGTTGGAAAGACCCCTACCGGTAGACCAATATCAAAACCACTACAACCAATTTCATATTTCGCAACCTACAATGAAGCTTACTCCGCACTTGTGGAATATAACAAAAATCCTTACGATTTAAGTAGAACGATTACTGTACGTGAACTTTACGAAAAATGGATTGAAGAATATCTTCCTACTATTAGCGAATCTGCTGCGTATGCTGTAAAACGAGCTTGGAAATATTGCTCGAATGTTTACGATATGAGAGCTGTTGACGTACGTGTCAGGCATGTAAAAGGTTGTATGGAATATGGTCATTTGCCGGACTCTAATGAATGCCCTAGTGCACGAACAAAGAATGATATAAAGACTTTGTTTAATCAGATGTTTGACTACGCTCTTGAATATGAATTGGTTGAGAAGAACTATTCAAGATCATTCACATTGTCCGATGAGCTGATAGAAGAAATAACGACTACCAAAAACGGACACATACCTTTTACAGATGAAGAAATGAAATTGCTTTGGAAAAATGTTAATATCGTAAAAGATATCGATATGATCCTAATTCAGTCCTACTCTGGATGGCGTCCGCAAGAATTATGCTTAATCAAGCTTTCGGAAATTGATTTCGAACAATGGATTTTTGTCGGCGGAATGAAAACTGCTGCTGGTAAAAATAGAACGGTTCCGATACATACGAAGATTCGAGATTTGGTCAAGAAACGTTACGAGGAAGCTTTGTCATTGAATAGCAAATATCTTTTCAATACCGTACTTCCTAAAAGCGGTAAGATAAAGCCGTTCAAATATGCTAGGTATTTAACTAGATTTAATGAAATAAAAGAACTATTAAATCTGAATCCAGAACACCGCCCTCATGATGGACGAAAACATTTTGTAACGAAGGCAAAAAATTATCACGTAGACGAATACGCGATTAAGTATATCGTAGGTCACAAAATTACAGATATAACTGAAAAGACCTATACCAAAAGAGAATTGAGTTGGCTCAAGGAAGAGATCGAAAAGATAAAAGAGTAAAAAAAAATAGCGGCTACGGCAGTATAGGAATAATGCAGAAATATGCTGCTTTTTACTCCGATTAACCACTCGTAACCGCTACTAATTACTATTAAATTTTCGAAAAAAGCCTAGAATATAGCCACTTTCTATGCTATTATAGCACAGATAATTTTAAAATTGCATTATTTTTAACTAAATATCTTGATTTTCATAAAAAAATTATGTATAATGTAATCGGCTTTTGCAAAATAAGGTCTATTTTGGTATTTTATGTTGAACACAGGCGAAACTTCGATTAACAAATTAATAATTCTTTTCGTTTTTGATAAAATGGAAAGCGCGTTATCCGAAAGGACTATCGTCGATATGTGCTCCACGTCCAACACTTGGATGGGATATATGGATTGCGTCAACATTATTCATAAACTTCTCGACGACAATTTTATTTGTTTCGTAAACGAGGACGACGACCCGTTATATACCCTTACGCCCGACGGCAGGGAAACGCTTGCTAATTTTTACATAAATATACCAAAGAGCGTCAGAGAAGAAATCTTGCAATTTGTCAAAAAGAACAGTGCAAGATATAGAAACAGGCAAGAATGCCGCTCAGACTATTTTCAAAACAAGGACGGAACGTACACCGTATCTTTAAAAATTCTTGCGCCAGTTCAACCGATACTTGAATTAAAATTTGTAGTTCCCGATAAAAAAACCGCCAAGACAATTTATAAAAAATGGGAAGAAAAAGCGGCGGACGTTTATTCGGCTATTTACGAAAATCTTTGCGATTAGGAGAAAACTATGTTTACTTTTTTTACTTCGGGCACTTGCTCACGCCAGATTGTATTTGAAGTTGATAGCGACAACAACATTCATCATGTCAAATTTATTGGCGGTTGTAGCGGCAATTTGCAGGGTGTTGCAAAACTTGTCGAAGGTAAAAATATCGACGAAGTTCAGGTAACGCTTGAAGGCATAAAGTGCCGCAACAACACCTCTTGTCCAGACCAACTAAGTAAAGCCATACAGGCATACAAAAACTCTATAGCTTCGAAATAAATTTAAAAGCCCTTTAAGACAACCTCTTAAAGGGCTCTATTTTTACTGTTTTTAGTCAATTATGTGTAACATAGTACTATATAAATACTACAAATCCATCAAATCAGCATAAAAATTACTCATATTCTTGTTTACAAGATCGAGATAATAGCACCTGCCGTCATATCCATATTCGCTTGTATATCTCACAATATTAAAACCGCAATACGTTTCATTCACATTTATAAGCAAGCGTTCAAACGGCATACCGTAGACAATGTGTTCTTTGCCGAACTCAAATTCGACCCATACTCCGCTTTGCATTTCCTTTAATGTAAGATTGTTTATGCTTACTCCAAATGCAGGCATAGGGTGTGCGCCGTCTATCATTTCGTTCCAACTTTCCATAATTTTCTTGTATCCGTCGCTGCCCGACGCGTACTCGCATTTGTTGCCTTGATTATAAACGTAAATGTTTTGTGCGTATTCAAATACATCAAAAATTTCCATAACTACCATATTTTTATTATTTTTATTTTTTTGTTAAATATTCATCGATTGCAGTTGCCGCCGTTTTTCCTGCGCCCATAGCAAGAATTACAGTGGCAGCGCCCGTTACCGCGTCTCCGCCGGCAAACACTCCTTCCTTTGAGGTTTTACCTGAAGCTTCGTCAACAATTATTCCACCGCGCCCATTAATTTCAAGTCCGTCGGTGGTATTTTTTATTAGGGGATTGGGACTTGTGCCGATAGCCATTATTACACAGTCTATATCAATGATAAACTCACTGTCCGGCATCTCAACGGGCTTGCGCCTACCTCGCTCGTCAGGCTCGCCAAGCTCACATTTTATAACCTTTAATGCCGTAACTGTTCCGTTTTTAGCGTCGCGCCTATCCTCGGCATTGTTATATCCGATTATCTCTACGGGATTACAGAGCAATTGAAATTTGACCCCTTCTTCTATGGCGTGCTCAACCTCTTCTTTCCTTGCCGGCAACTCTTTCATAGAACGACGGTAAATGATATAAACGTTTTCCGCACCCAGCCTCAACGCAGTTCTCGCTGCGTCCATTGCAACGTTGCCGCCGCCCACAACCGCAACATTTTTCGCACACATAACAGGCGTGTGACTTTCGTTAGAGTAGGCTTTCATCAAATTCACGCGCGTTAAAAACTCATTTGCGGAATAAACGCCCTTCAAACTTTCACCATTTATTCCCATAAAACGCGGCAATCCTGCACCGGAACCTATAAATACCGCTTCATAGCCGCAGTCAAACAATTCATCAACAGTCAAGGTTTTACCTATCACAACGTTGGTTTCAAAGTCTACGCCGTATTTTTTTAAAGTGGCTACTTCCTTTTCTACAATTTTTTTAGGAAGTCTGAATTCGGGTATGCCGTAAACAAGCACTCCGCCAACGGTATGTAAGGCTTCAAAAACGGTAACTTTATAGCCTTTTTTAGCCAAATCCCCGGCACAAGCAAGTCCCGACGGTCCACTGCCGACTATGGCAACTTTATGCCCGTTGCTTTCAGGCACATTTATTTTACCTATAAAATTAGCATTATGGTAATCCGCAACAAAGCGCTCTAACCTGCCTATCCCAACAGGCTCGAACTTTATGCCAAGCGTACACTTACTTTCACACTGCGTCTCCTGAGGGCATACTCTGCCGCAAATTGCAGGCAACGACGAGCTTTTGGATATAACGTCATACGCCCCCTCGAAATTGCCTTTTTTAATTTCGGAAATAAAATCCGGTATAGCTATGTTTACGGGACAGCCTTCAACACAGGGTTTATTTTTACAGTTAAGACACCTCTGCGCCTCGGCAACCGCAACTTCGGCAGAATATCCGAGCGCAACTTCATCAAAGTTTTTTGCGCGTTTTTGCGCATTTTGCACGGGCATTTCATTCTTTTTGTGTTGTATAGCCATTATTCCTCCGCCTTTTTTAACAAATTACAATGCTTCTCACGCGCATTTTGCTCAAATTGCGCATACATCGAAGAACGGGCAATCGCCTCGTCAAAATCCACTTCAAATCCATTGAAATCCGGCCCGTCAACGCATGCAAACATTGTTTTTCCGCCTACGGTAAGTCGACATCCGCCGCACATTCCCGTTCCGTCTATCATAATAGGGTTCATTGATACAGTTGTCGGGATATTATAAGGCTTAGTTGTTGCAACAACAAATTTCATCATAATAAGAGGACCGATAGTAATAACCTCGTCAAAGCTTTCTCCACGTTCGATAGCTTCCTTTAACGGAACGGTGACAACACCCTGTCTGCCGTAACTGCCGTCGTCCGTCATAACGGTAAGACTATTTGAGCAG
>CAJUMW010000007.1:20774-25960 GCA_910587625.1 uncultured Christensenellaceae bacterium | reverse complement strand
TTCATTCTCTAAAATAATTAAATTCTTATTTCTGAAACCTATTATACTGTGAACTTCACAGCCGCTTTCGTGCAATTGCTGCGCTATCGGTAAAGCTATTGCGCAGCCGACGCCACCGCCGACAATACATACTTTTTTAAGATTATCGGTTTTTGTAGGACAGCCGAGCGGTCCTACAAAGTCCTCGATAAACTCCCCTTCTTTCTTTTCATTTAGCAATGCCGTTGTCGCTCCGACTATCTGAAAAATTATTTTGACCGTTCCGTTTTGTCTGTCATATCCGGCAACCGTCAAAGGTATTCTCTCTCCGTCTTCATCGACGCGTAAAATTATAAACTGCCCTGCCTGAGCCTTAGCCGCAACGAGCGGAGCATAGACGTCCATCATTGTAACGGTAGAATTTAGTTCGCGCCTGTTAACAATTTTATACTTACATTTCATAGACTTTATTATAATAAAAAGACTTGCCGAACGCAAGCCTTTTTATATGTCAATTATTCGTAATCTACTACATCTATCCAGCTATGCAAAAATGCCGCTTCGCTTTCGGGCGCTTTCACAAGCCTTGACGCCGCAACTATAGGTATCCAACGCTGAACATACTGTATTGCAGTGTCGCTCTTTTTACAGTACAATTTTAAGTACTTATCTCCAAGTTCTTTTTTGCCGGCAAGATAGAACAATAAATAACTTCTTGCAACGTCCGCCGAGGAGTTACCCTGTGTTGCGTGCGACCAGTCGATAATGTACGGCGTACCGTCCTTTTTTATAATAATGTTTGTCGGGTTGAAGTCTCCGTGACAAAGATTTGTATGCTTGGGCATAGCGTCAAGACGGGTATGAAGATCGTAACGGGTGCTTGCATCAAGGTCGGTTTGAGAAATTTTACCTTGCATTTTATCTTTTAATTTATTGAGCATAGGTACTTTTTTTGAAAGTACAGTTCTCTGCAAATCAACAAAAAGATTTAAATATTCATCCTCTTTTTCGGGATGTGCGTCCATAAGTGTCTGCAACGTATCTCCCTCGATATAGTCGAGAGTAATTGCCCACTTGCCGTCAACGACGTTTACCGAATGTAAGTTCGGAACGTTAAGGTCTGTTTCCTCAACGCGCGAGTGGTTTAGCGCCTCGTTCAAAACATTTGATTTAGAGTAGTTGGGTTCGAAAACTTTTATAAGTTTTTCTCCCTCTTTGTAAATCTTTTTGTCCTCTCTTGAAAAAATCAATTTTGCGTTTGTCATAATTTTCCTCTCCTTATTTACCGTAATATGCATTTAAATACATTTGCTTTATTTCAGACATTAACGGATATCTCGGGTTTGCGCCCGTGCATTGGTCGTCAAAAGCCTGCTCTACCATTGCGTCGAGGTTATCAAGGAACACCTTTTCGTCAATGCCGTAGTCCTTAATAGTCTTTTTAATGCCTATCTGAGCTTTGAGTTTATCTATAGCTTTGATAAGATTTTCCACTTTTTCGCTGTCGTTCTTACCGCCGAGATTGAGGCTTTCGGCTACTTCGGCATATCTTCTCAAAGTCTTGGGATAAGCGTATTGGCTGAAAGTGCCCATCTTTGCAGGAGCTTCGACCGAGTTAAACCTTATAACCTCGTCAATCATAAGCGCGTTTGCAACGCCGTGGGGCAAATGGTGGAAAGCGCCGAGTTTATGCGCCATAGAATGGCATACGCCGAGGAAAGCGTTTGCAAACGCCATACCTGCCATTGTAGCCGCGTTAGCCATTTTTTCCCTTGCTTCGGCGTCGGTTTGACCGTTTTCATATGCCGCAGGAAGATATTTGAATATAACTTTGAGCGCCTGCAACGCAAGTCCGTCCGTATAGTCGGTAGCCATAACCGAAGCGTATGCTTCGAGAGCATGCGTTACTGCGTCAATACCCGAAGCCGCCGTAAGTCCCTTGGGTGCGGACATATGCAAATCGGTATCTATGATAGCCATATTTGGCAAAAGCTCGTAGTCTGCAAGGGGATACTTAACTCCCGTAGTTTCATCGGTAATGACCGCGAAAGGCGTAACCTCGGAACCCGTACCCGCTGAGGTGGGAATTGCGATAAAGTAAGCCTTTTCTCCCATTTTAGGGAAGGTATATATTCTTTTTCTTATATCGACAAAGCGCATAGCCATATCGAGGAAGTCAACTTCGGGGTGCTCGTACATAACCCACATAATTTTAGCCGCGTCCATCGCGCTACCGCCGCCGAGTGCTATTATAACGTCGGGTTTGAAAGCGCTTATCTGCTTTGCCCCCTCTTTTGCGCAGGCAAGCGTCGGGTCGGGAGCAACGTCGAAGAATACGTTGTGTTCGATACCAAGCTCGTCAAGTTTGTCGGTTATGCACTTTGTATATCCGTTATTGTAAAGAAAACTGTCGGTAACGACAAAAGCCTTTTTCTTACCCATTACATTTTTAAGCTCGTCAAGTGCGACAGGCAAACAACCTTTCTTTGTGTAAACTTTTTCGGGCGCTCTGAACCACAACATATTTTCTCTCCTTTCCGCAACTGTTTTAATGTTTAAAAGATGTTTAACTCCAACGTTTTCGGAAACGGAGTTGCCGCCCCAGCTTCCGCAACCCAGAGTGAGCGAAGGAGCAAGTTTAAAGTTATACAAATCTCCGATACCGCCCTGCGACGAAGGAGTGTTGATAAGAATACGACAAGTTTTCATTCTTTCAGAAAACTCGTGAATCTTTTCCTGCGAAGTAACAACGTTGACATACAGCGACGAAGTGTGCCCGTATCCGCCGTCGGCAATAAGACGTTCAGCTTTGTTCAAAGCGTCGTCAAAGCTTTCGGCTTTGTACATTGCAAGCACAGGGGAAAGTTTTTCGTGCGCAAATTCTTCTTCAAGCTCAACGCTGTCAACCTCTCCTATTAAAACTTTCGTAGTGTCGGGTACGTCTACCCCTGCGATTTTTGCTATTTTATGTGCCGGTTGTCCGACGATTTTTGCATTGAGAGAACCGTTTATAATAATCGTCTTTCTAACTTTGTCAAGCTCTTCCCCTACAAGAAAATAGCAGCCGCGCGCAGCAAATTCTTTTTTAACTTCTTTGTAAATTTTGGAAGATACTATGCACGATTGCTCCGAAGCGCAAATCATACCGTTATCAAAGGTCTTTGAATGAATAATAGAGTTTACTGCAAGAAGAATATCCGCGCTTTCATCGATTATAGCCGGAGTATTGCCTGCCCCTACGCCGAGAGCGGGTTTGCCGCTCGAATACGCAGCCCTGACCATTCCAGGTCCGCCCGTTGCAAGTATTGTATCGACAGACTTCATAAGAAGGTTTGTCATATCGAGGCTGGGAACGTCTATCCAGCTGATTATACCCTCGGGTGCGCCTGCCGCAACAGCTGCTTCATAGATAACTTTTGCTGCCGCAATAGTCGAATTTTTTGCTCTCGGGTGCGGACTTAAAATACAGCCGTTTCTCGTCTTTAAACAGATAAGCGTTTTAAATATAGCCGTTGACGTAGGGTTTGTTGTGGGTATTACAGCACCGATAACGCCTATGGGCTCGGCAACCTTTTTTATACCATACGCCTTATCCTCTTCTATAACTCCGCAAGTTTTAACGTTTCTGTACGCATTATATATATACTCCGCAGCATAGTGGTTTTTTATAACTTTATCCTCTACCACGCCCATACCTGTCTCTTCGACAGCGAGCTTGGCAAGGGGTATCCTCATCTTATTAGCTGCCGTAGCACAGGCAAGAAAAATTTTGTCAACTTGTTCCTGTGAATACAAAGCAAACTTTTCCTGCGCTTTACGAACGCGGTCAAGTTCCTTCTCAAGCCGCTCGATACTGTCGCAAACTTCGTAATGTAACTTAAAATCCATAACTGCTCCTTATTAATAATGTATAGAATTGATATTTATTTATCGATAAAAGTTTATCAAATAAATATAAATTTTGCAACAAATATTTTACCGTTTTTTACAAAGGAATATTTTTGTGTTTTAACATAAAATTTAGAAAAAAACAAACAAATTGAGCGAAAGCGACAACATTCCAAAAATGGAAAATTTCGTTAAAACGCTTGACAAACACGAAAATATGGGATATAAGTTGTAATGTGCAAAAATAAATTTTGTATCTTTGCATAGACAAACAGATTTCTTGGAGGTTTTATGAAATCAACAACAAAACGCGTTGCAGCGCTAGGCATTGTTGCAGCATATGCGCTGTCACTCTGTTCAGGCGTTCAACTGTTCAGAAACGGATTTGCATCTGCAGATACGGTTGAAAATCCGTCAACTATTGCATCTAATTATTTTTACGACAATCTTACAATTGCCGATGAAGACGACAATAAACAGGAATACACTCTTGCCAAAAAGTTCTACAACGCTTTAGATGAAATCAATAAACAAGGAGATTTTAAAGACGGTCACGTTGAATATCTCATTCCCGAAAGTATAGCTACTTCAGCGGAAATTCAAGGTTATGTAAACGGCAGTGATTTAACTATCCCCAAAGCGTTCAGCGCGGCGCGCGACGCATTTCTTACAGATCACCCCGAACTTTTCTACATAGACTTCTATAAACTGACAATAAGCGTAGGCAGAGCAAACGGCGTGTATAAAGCATACATAGACAGCGGTCGTGAAGCTAATCTATATGTCGATAACGGACTTGACAGCCTTTCATCCGTAGAAAATGCAATTTCGGCTTTAAATGCAAAAATTAATGAAATTGTAGACTATGTAAATGAAAAACAGGCATCGGACAAATATTCGGAAAGAGATGTCTATCTTGCAAGAGAGGTAAACAAATATATAGCAGAAAACGTAACTTACGATTACGCAGCTTATGAAAACAAAGACGACCCCAACTATAAGGCGGCAGCTTACATAAACACGGCATACGGCGCGCTTGTCGAGGGCAAAGCAGTCTGCGGCGGATTCTCCACTGCTTACAAGACCGTTATGGATAGACTTGGTATTCCTTGCATAACGGTAAACGGTTACAGCAATCAAAAAGACCAGAACGGAAATGAAAACGGCGCAAGCGTTTACCATATGTGGAACTATGTATGGCTTGCAACTCCCGAAAACGACAATCGCTCGATAGAGCGCGATGCAAGCGGCGGCAGATGGTATTCAATAGACGTAACCTGGAATAATTCGGCAGGTAACAAAAACAGATTTTCTATTTT
>CAJUMW010000007.1:10924-20764 GCA_910587625.1 uncultured Christensenellaceae bacterium | reverse complement strand
TGAACGCTTCCAACGAAGAAAAAATTCACGTTACCGACGGAGTTATCTCCTCTTCGGGTTACGAGCTTACTTATCCCGAAGTTTCGAAGTTTAATTACGGCAGTTCAGGCGAAACAGACGGATTGCAATGCTCGAGAATTTACACTCCGACCGGTGAAAAAGACGACTACGGCAATGATTTGGTAAATAACTATTTAAGCGTCAGCTATAACGGCAAAAGTGCAAAAACTCTTTTAGAAGAAGACGGACTTTACCTTGTTTGTCGTTTCGCAATTTATGACGGACGTGATTTGCATTGGTTTGATTGGATGGCTTTGGAGCCTTTCCGCCAGTATGCGCTTCTCGGCGTTGATAATCCTTACGGCAATATTGATGACAACGGAATAGAAACGCGTTTTTATGACAATACATCAATTTACTATACTCAGCTTGCAGTGTTCGACATGGCGCCCGACGTACCGCTTAACGTCAACGCACCCTCGCTCGGAATCTTCGGAGATTATTATTTTAAGTACAGCAGTAATATAGTAAATGATAATAAATCAATTGAAATAAGCAAACCTATAGTAAACGAATCGTACGGAACTTATACTCCCCCCCCCTATGTTTCGAACTCTACCCCGTCACATCAGGGAGAAATAACTATAAATGACGGAATGCGCGATAAAAATATTACTACAAAAGTTATTATGGCTGAAAAAAATGCGTTCTTGATTGAAGTCACATACAACGAGCCTTTGCACATTCTTGACGAAAACCAACCTATCGGCATCAATTTCACATCCGAACACCCCAACACATCCGAGTACGCTAAATTCTTCCCGCTAAACAGTGAAGGCACAATTGTAGAAATTGTCGAAAGGCCCAAAAATTCAGGCGACCCGACATTAGTTCCCAACACATTGCGCTTTAAATTTGCTCCCAGCCTTATGTATGAACACAACCGTGAAGGATATACCATCACTTTTACGAACGTAGGCTCTGCAAAAGAAGTAACAAGAATAGTAGACGGGGAACCTGTTACTGTATTATCAAATAAGTTGCCCAATTCTGTTTATTTTGGGTTTGGAAGATTATATTTAGCATGCCCCGCTCGTTTTAACTACGACGGCAGGCTCTGGATAGATTGCTGCGCACAACCCACTCTTGTTTCAAACTCAGACTTATCCGAAATGGATTTTAAAGACGAAGACGGAAATAGCACATTCTCTGAAAATGAAAGAAGCCAGATGATGCTGGTTGCAGAAACGGCTTCTACGGAGACTGTAGATACCATGCTTGACGAAATAAGCGGCGACAGCGACATCACTGTAAACAAAAATGATATTATAACGAGCGAAACTTACGATATTTCATTACAGATTTGCGGTAAATATCCCACTATTCCGGACGGCAGCTACGTTAAAATTGCGCTCGGTTTCCCCGAAGGTTACGGTCCCAACAATGCAGGAGTAACATTTAAACTGTTCCACCGCAAACATATTAAGGGAGATGAATACATAATTGAAGAAATACCTTGCGTGGTAACTCAATTCGGCATTGTAGCAACTGTTTCAAGCTTCTCACCTTATATGGTCGCAGTTGTCGACGCTGATAAAGCGTCATCCGATAAAACTGTATATACAAGCATTGAAGGCAGGGGCGGCAAGCTAAGTAAAGCCGACGGTAAAATTAAAACTATAAGCGAAAACGGTAAATATACTTGCGCCATAACTCCCGATGAAGGATATCAGATTTACAGCGTAACTCTCAATCACGTTGACGTAACAAACAAAATATCAAACGGTGTACTTACCCTATCTTATAGCGACTTGGAAAACAACAATGAAGTTGAAATTCAATACATTGCAAATGCGGCGGCTCAACGTCTTGTAGACAGAGGAAACGAAATTATCGCTCCTGCAAAAGTACTGATTTCAACTAGCGGTGAAGCAAATGTTGCCGCTCCTTCCACTACGATTGATGGAAGTAAGTTTGATTTAACTACTCCTCAGGACAATACTTTGATTATTGCCGGAATTGTTATCGGTGCGGTAGCTGTTGCAGTTATTGCAATAGTTGTGGCAATATTTATCGCTCGCAAAAGAGCACGCTAAAACTTAACAAAAAAACGAAGAGGATCTCCTCTTCGTTTTTTTTAAATTATTTTAAGATGAGTCTGCCATCAATGTTTTTTGCTTGACAATTAAATATAAATATTTTATAATTTAAATGTTTTTGCGGACGTGGCGAAATTGGCAGACGCGCAGGTTTCAGGTTCCTGTGGGCAACCATGGGGGTTCAAGTCCCTTCGTCCGCACCAGCTAACAGAGACAGGCAAAAGCCTGCCTCTGTTTCTTTAAAATCAACTTTTCGATGAAAAATTTATGAAGCGTTTTGTAAATTTCAGGCTACAAGTTTTGATTGCGTGCCTACTTGCTTTGGGTATCCTTGCAGGGTTTATTTTTGCATTTTACGGATTTGAAATACTCTATGGTTTGATAGTTATTCCGTTTGCCGCAATCATAATTATAATTTTATTTCTCCTACATAAAACTGCACCGCTCGTAATTACAATTATATTAACAGCAGTATTTACGGGCGGATTATTTTATGCTTATTTTGCCATTCAAAGTTACGACACCGACGAAATAAAAACAACCGAAACCGTATTTATTTCGGCTACTGTCCTTGAAAAATCGCAAACTGATTACGGCGAGTACATAATTTTGGAAAACGTAAAAGTCAACGGAAAAAGCATTCGAGGAAAAGTTCAGGCAAATCTTTCTTCCTCTTACGGTGAATTTTGTGATGTCGGGTACAAAGTAGAGTTTTATTCGGCTTTGCAAAAATATGACGCATTCAATTACGGAAATTTGAATTATCTTGTTCAGGAAGATATCAGATACCGTTGTTCTGTGTACGGCGATCTTAAATCCGACTATCGTTTTTCACTGTTTGCCGCTATCCGCACGGCAATAAGGCAAACTCTTTTTGAAAATGTCGATAGAGATACGGCTGCAATTTGCTATGCAATGCTCATTGGTGACACAACATATATGAGCGACGAGGCGTTGGACAATTTTCGTTACGGCGGCATTGCTCATATATTTGCCGTTTCGGGACTGCATATAGGAATAATTTTTCTTATTATCGGACTTATTTTAAAGCCCATTAAACCAAATAAATATGTTTCAGCCGCAATTCGCATAGGTCTTATTATCTTCTACTCCGGAATTTGCGGCTTTACCGTGTCCTCCGTTCGTGCGGTTATTATGTGCACGGTTTCGATTATTGCAGGGTTAATTTATTGCAAAAACGATTCTTTAAACTCGCTTGCAACATCGGCATTTTTAATTCTTTTAATTAAGCCGTTAAGTCTGTTTTCGGTAGGATTTCAGCTTTCGATATGCGCCGTTGGCGGCATAAACATTTTTTCAAGACAAATCAATAATCTGCTTAAAAAAGTTCGAGTTCCGCAAAAAATTTCTTCCTCCGTAGGCACGGCTGTCGGCGCACAGCTCGGTACAATGCCGATAATGCTTTCGAGCTTCGGCTACGTCAGCGGAGTCGGACTGCTGCTGAATATTGTTTTTGTGCCCGTTATTTCTATACTGTTTATATTGCTATTCGGCGGCACTATTATCTCGGCCATTGTTCCTTTGATAGCTACGTTTGTTGTGCCAACAGTCGTACTTCCAATTCAGGCGCTTTTGTCTTTTTTACTTTCAACAGGCTTTGACAGCGCTGTTGTTACCGGTTTGGGCTCGGTGTGGTTTGCCGTAATTTATTTTGTGCTTATATTTATAATTTCGGATAAAATTAATTTAACAGCTGTCTTTCGATTAATTTCGTCCTCTACAATGATTATAGTGCTTAGTTTATACGTTGTATTTATGACCTTTGCGCCTTTTAACACTTTAAACATATCAATTTCTGCAAATAACTTTGGCGGTAGCGTAATTTTAAAATCATCGCAAGGCACAGTGCTTGTCACTACGGACACAATGAACAATGCAAAGTTTTTAAATGAAAACTACTCGGTTTTTCTTGACGGCGTAATTGTTTTAGGCAACGAAGAATGTGTTTTAGATTATGATCAATCTTTGCGGTGCAGTAACGTTTACGTCTCTAACCTATATTTCCCCGCTCAACCTTTTAAAACAGCCGTCGTTCACTATGAAAAGGACTTCAAGCTTTGCGGAATAAATTTCGAGTTCGTTGACGGATACAGCCTTATTGTAGAGTATAACGGAGTTAGTATATGTATATGTGCGGGAGAAACAATTCCTTTTACAAAATGCGATTTGCTTATCTCAAAGTATGCAAATACAGTTTGTAATACAAAGCAAAACGTATATTTTTCATTAAAAGGCTATAAAAATAATGTCTACGATTGCGGAAATATAAACTATTCAGTAAATGACGGAAAACTGTATTTAAACGGAATAATACCTAACAGATAAAATAGGGCGCGGAACTAAAAGTTCCGCGCCCTATTTTATTTACTGTATTTTTTCTCTATTTCGGTAATTTTATCGACGCGGCGTTGATGTCTGCCGCCCTCGAACTCCGTAGTCAAAAACGCTTCAACAATCTTTAAGGCATATCCCTCTCCGACAACTTTCTCACCCAATGCAAGTACGTTCGAGTCATTATGAAGCCTTGTAAACTCGGCACAGTAACTATCGTGACAGTGCGCGCAACGCACGCCGGGAACCTTGTTTGCCACAATCGAAACACCGATGCCTGTCGAGCACACCACAATTCCGCGCTCACACTCTCCGCTTGCTACGGCCTCAGCCGCAGGAAGGGCAAAATCAGGATAGTCGCAACTTGCAAATTCGTCCGTTCCAAAGTCCTTTACTTGATAATTTTTCTCTTTCAGATAGGCTATAATCTTACGTTTGAGATTTAATCCGCCGTGGTCACAAGCAACTGCAATTTTCATATTTTTATTCCTCTTTAAAAGTTTTTATATAATTTTCTATAATTTTGTCGCAAGCCTTATCCAAAGCCTCGCGCGTTAGCCTGTAAACGTCAATACTGCAACCATATGGGTCGGGAACATCAAAACCGCAAATATCCATTATGCACGTTATATTTCCGCATGCTTCAAGCATAGTTTGCTGAGATTTTGTCATACATACAACAAGCGTGCTTTTTTCTATTAAAGCTTGCGTCAATTGTCGCGGCAAAAATTTGTCGGTATTTATACCTCGTTCTTCAAGCACGGCTTTACTGTTTGCGCTAATCTTTCCGCCGACTTCCGCCTGTATCCCGCAGGACGCGACATCCCACCACTTTATTTTATTGCGTTTAATTTTGTTGCGGAGCAACGCTTCGGCCATAGGACTTCGGCAAGTGTTGCCCGTACAAACAAATAGAATTTTCTTTCTTTTCATAATTAACTTGCGCAAGCTTTACAAAGCCTGTTCATAACCCCAATCATAACCCCATCGGTTTTTTGCGGCGCTACGGCAATAATTAACTCAGCTATACGCTCTCCCTCGCGTAATTTTGCATATAAATTTGCGGCAATTTGATTTTCATCCGCACCGAGATTTAGTACATTTTCGCAACCGGAAAGTTTAGCAACGCTGTCATCGCACAATAAAAAGACTTTCACACCCTTCTGACATTCTTGCCTATACATTTGAACAGCCTGTTCAAGCCGATCATAGCTAAACATAACAGTTCTGCAATTTGGAGAATAGTGCTTGTATTTCATACCCGGAGAAATTGCACGCGCTCCGTCCCTATAAACGTATTCTCGGCATTCTCCAACAACCTGAGCAATCATATCGCGAGTAACAAGTCCGCTTCGCAAAACCACGGGTACTTTGCCCGTACAGTCCAAAACGGTGCTTTCAATGCCGCCTTTGCAAATACCTCCGTCCAGAATAAGCGGAATTTTTCCGTTAAAATCATCAAAAACGTGTTGCGCCGAAGTCGGACTGACGTGCTTTGAAATATTTGCGGATGGTGCGGCTATCGGCAAACCGACATATTTTAAAAATTTTTGTGCGCCCTCGTGCGAAGGAATTCTTATAGCCAGCGTATCAAGTCCGCAGGAAACAGAAGAACTGACAACCCCTTTACTTTTATATACCATAGTCAAGGGACCGGGTAAAAACGCCTTGGCAAGTAATTTCGCATACTCCGGAATTTCACTGACCAAAATAGAAATATCGTAACCACTGTGGACGTGTACGATTAAGGGATTATCGTTAGGTCTGCCTTTTATTTTAAAAATACTGTCTACCGCCTGTGTATCGAACGCATTTGCACCCAGACCGTAGACGGTTTCGGTAGGTATCGCGACAACTCCGCCGCTTATAATTATCTGCTTTGAAATCGCAAGCGACTGCTCGTTTATTTCTAAAATTTGAGTATTCATAATTTAAAACGGAGGTGCTTCGTCCTCTTGAGGTGCGTCGTCATCTGTAAGCGGCGCAAGTTCTTCATTGTGCTCGGATTTCTTGATTGAACCGCGGCGTTCGTACTCCTCGTTCATTTCGGGGTTAACAAACTTGGTCAACTCTCCTCTGAAGCGAAGCGGAATTGTGCCCGTCTCACCGTTTCTGTGCTTTGCTATTTTTAAAAATGCCTGTCCCTTAACAACCTTTCCGCTTGCAAAATCTGCATCCGACGCGCCCACGTCAGGCCTTGAAATAAACATTACAATATCTGCGTCCTGTTCGATTGCACCGGAGTCGCGCAAGTCCGAAATCTGCGGTTCGTTTGACTGAATTCGACGAAGCTGCGAAAGCGCAATCACGGGCACGTCCAGCTCCTTTGCCATAATTTTCAAATCTCTTGTTATGGACGCAATTTCCTGAACTCTGTTATCCTCGTTACCCTTCTTTCCACTCGACATAAGCTGAATATAATCTATCATAACAAGGTCAAGCTGACCGTTGTTGCGCGCTTTGATTCTACGAAGTTTGGAATTTATGTCGGCAGGGGTAACGCGCGAGGCTACATCAATAAAAATTTTTGACCCTTTTAGCCTTACGTTGGATTTTGCGAGTCTTTTCCAATCATTGTCCGACAACTTGCCCGAAAGCGCGTCGGACATACTTACTTCGGCATTGGAACACAGCAACCTCGTCAAAATTTGCACTTCCGGCATTTCCATTGAAAATACCGCGCAAACCTTGCCTTCGTTTACTGCCGCATGCTCGACAATATTCATTGCAAGCGAAGTTTTACCCATACCGGGACGGGCCGCAAGAACTATCAGGTCAGACTTTTGAAGTCCGTTTGTAAGCCTATCCAACCTGTTTATGCCGGTAGGTATTCCCCTGAACGCGTTTTTATCCTCGGCAAGTTTTTGAAATTTTTCAAGAACCTGTTCAAGTCCGCCGCTCGTCCTTATATCCTTTACGGTAGACGACTCGCGCTGCTGGGACACAGAATAAATTTTTTGCTCGGCAAACTGAATGCTTTCAACGGCATCGTCGCTCGATTTTGAATAATCGATAACTTCGCGAGCCGCCCTTATAAGCTTCCTGTTTGTGGAATCACGCTTTACGATATCGAAGTAATGATTGTAATTTGCAGCCGATGGCGTAACCTGCGCAAGCTCGGTCAAATACGCTATTCCGCCTGCTTTTTGCAAGTTGCCTTCTGTTTCGAGACTATCCGAAAGCGTGACAATATCCACAGGCTTTCTCGCTGCAAAAGTATTTTTTATAGCGCTTATTATAAACTTATGTGAATCCTGATAAAAGTCGTCTTCTCCCAACATATCCAACACGTCGGGAAGAATTTCATTATCTATCAACATACACCCCAAAAGCGCCTGTTCGGCGTCCAAATTGTTGGGCATTACATTTGTTTTGTCTGACATAGTACTTCACAAACCTCGAATTTTGCCGTTTTTGCCATGTTTTTTGACAGTTTTTATAAATTCATTAATTGTTCAAGTTGAGTTAAAGTTTCTTCAAATTCACGCATAGCAACCTCAAAAGGCATAGTACTTTCAAGGTCTACACCCGCAAGCTTTAAAAGCGAAACAGGGTCCGTAGAGCAACCGCCGGAGAGGAATTTGAAATAATCGTTTACGGCATCTTCACCCTCGGTCAGAATGCGCTTTGCAATATTTATTGCAGCCGTTAAACCGGTGGCGTACTTATAGACGTAGAACGCGTTATAGAAATGAGGTATTCTTGCCCATTCGCAGGAAATATTGTAGTCGTGCTCTATTGCCTCTCCGTAATATTTTTTACCAATATCGCCGTAGAGCTTACACAAAGCTTCCTTTGTAAGCGGCTCTTCCCTTTCCGCTATCGCATGAGCTTCGCATTCAAATTCCGCAAACATTGTCTGTCTGAAAAGGGTAGCGCGAATACTGTCCAAATAATAATTCAATAAATATTTTCTGAGGTTTAAATCCTTAGCATTGGCAACCATATGCTTTAAAAGCAAGGTTTCGTTTACCGTGCTTGCAACCTCGGCAACAAAAATTGTATAGTCGCTCTTTGAATAAGGTTGATTTTTTTGCGAGAAATAAGTGTGAAGTGCGTGACCCATTTCATGCGCTATGGTAAACACCTCGCTCAAAGTGGGTTGATAGTTTAAAAGCACATATGGATGGCAGTCGGGACAGCCGATACTGTAAGCACCGTTGCGCTTACCCTCCGTCTCCATAACGTCAATCCAGCGCTCATCAAAGCCCTTTTGAAGTAAAGCCTGGTACTCCTTGCCTAGCGGCGCCAATCCCTCGATAACAAGTTTATAAGCGTCCTCGTAGGAATATTTAACGTCTACGCCGTCTACAAGCGGAGCATAGATATCATAAAAATACTGCTTATCATAGCCCAAAATCTTTTTTCTGTCGGCAATATATCTGTGCATAACAGAAAGGCTTCCGTCAACTGCCGTCAATAAATTGTCGTAAACAACTCTGTTTACGTCCTCGGCAAACAGCGCGTGTTCAAGGCAGGAGTTATATTTGTAAACTTTACTCAAATATACGTCCTTTTTTACGTTGCCCGAATACACAGCAGTTATAGTATTTATTAGCCCCGTGTATGCCGCATAATACTTTTCATATGCTTCCTTTCTTTTTTCTCTGTTTTCGGAGTGTAATATTATTCCGTATAGTCCGTGAGAAAGTTTGGTCTTTTCTCCCTCCCACTCTATGTCGTCAAGCGGAAGCTCAAGGTTGTCTATTGTGCCGAAAGTACGGGTAAAATTATCAAAAATTTCACTTGCCATACCAATAAGCCGCTCTTCGGCTTGAGATATAACATGAGGTTTTCTTGCAATAATCCTCTTTAAATCGTAGTCATAATTTGAAAAAGTGTTGTCTGTGACAAGCGATTTGAGATAACTTTCATCAAGTTGAGCCATTTCGGGTTCAAAAAAGGAGAGTTCGGTACAATACTTAGAAAAGAGCGACGCCGCCTTTTCATGATATGCCGAATATTTAGCAACGCCTCTGTTTTCATCATAACGCATATGCGCATAGACATAAAGCCTTTCAAGCATTTTGCGATATTCGCTGTTGGCTTTTAAAAATTCAAGTAAAGTATTTTTATTGCCCAGCTTACCCGAATATTGAGAGAACGATAGGCTGTTCTTTGCATGTTCGAAGCACTTTTCCCACGCCTCGTCGTCCGGAAAAATATCCGAAACATTCCATTTATATTGCTCTTTAACTTCGCTTCTTTTCATTATTTACCTCTTAATTTTAATGTATAAACTATTTTCCGTAAATTGTAAAATTGAAAAACGTATATATTGCTGTCGTAAATCCCTTGATATCTTGCGACCATTTAGGAACTACGCCCAGAAGATTATCAATTGGATAATCTCCGTTTTCTCTGCTGTCGGTACTTTTATTGCGGTTAT
>CAJUMW010000007.1:8426-10914 GCA_910587625.1 uncultured Christensenellaceae bacterium | reverse complement strand
ATCTCCCAATAAAAACATACATCCTTCTTTAACGGTATGGGTGGAAAAGCTGTTTATCGGCAGCGACGGAGTATTATTCCCCTCGTAAAGATAGCTTTCGTCGACAATCTCATCGTTCACATACAGAACGCCGCGGTCAAGCCTTACGGTATCTCCTCCGAATGCGACGACGCGCTTTATAATATTTCCTTTATCGACCGTGCCGTTATGGTTTTTTGTTTCCCTGTACACTACAACCACGTCACCGTATTCGGGCTGCTTTATCGAAGTATTTATATAGATAAAATCTCCGCCCGAGACATTTTCGCTTTCAGCGCCTATAAAGGTCGGTTGCATTGATATGTTTACAACATAAATCCCCGTGAAAAACATATTAAACAGCAATTCAAAAAACAATATCACAACAAATAAAACTATTATAATGTTTAGAACTAAGCCTAAAACCGAGCGTTTTTTTGTATATAAGCTTTCTCCGACGGCATTCAACTCGTACTCTTCGGGGATGACCCCGTTTTCATCAATTGACATATTCCCCCTTAAAGCCACATAATATTATTTACGGCAAACCCAATTGGACAAGTTATCGAAAATTTATAGGCACCTGTAAAATTATCAAGCGTCGCACCGTTTACCGTTTTAAAATCAGTGCTCTGCAAAATCAAATTTTGCCAAACACCGCCCACAACGCTCAAAATATTAAAATACTCCTCGCCCGTAGACATATCCTTAATGATAAACGTTAAATCTATCGACACATCGCAAAATGCGTCCACCGACAACATATTGTTTTCGTTTGGCCGGTATTTGGGGCTATTCATTCTTAGAGTGGATAACCCATGTTCAGAGTAAAGGCCGTTAACCCCAAACGCTTTTGTTACAAGTTGAGGCAGTTCCAAAGCTTCCGGATAAAACACGCCGCTTATTCCGCCGTCGTTTTTCGCAACAAAAATTCCGCTTGCATCTACTTTATCGTTGTATAAAACCTTACATTTACAAGCATTATTGCGGAATCTTCCACTTAATTTTTTAACGGCTGTCTTTGACCAAACAGTAAAACCGTTTGTATATTTTGCTCTGCTTAAAACAAATATTGCACCTGTCTTTTCATAGACGTTTAAATATGCGGCAGATTCGGTACTTGCAAAACCTTTGACGGGACACAAATCCCATTCTCTCAAAGAAAAATCTATATTATCTTCGGCAAAAAATGTTGTACAGCTTTCCACAATACCGAGAGTATCGCATTTAATTTTAGCAATTAGGTTTGAATCTTCGTCTACGTCGACGGAAATTACCGGCGGTTTGGGAATAAAAACCTGTCTGTTTTTCAAGTTTTTACCGAGAAATAAAAACATATCGTCAACGCCGAAAGAGTCAATACCCATTCCGCTGCGTATCGAGTAAGCTATTGAACTCTCTGACAGATAAGCAGTATTTATCCTTGAAAAAGTATCAAACGCTCTGTCGTAATCAAAACTGTCGTCGTACAGCGAACAAAGCATTAGAACGGGGCACTTTATATTGGGCGCATATGCCTGAGAATCAATTCCGGCAATGAAGCGGTAGCGCTCTTCATTGAGCACAAGGTCCTCATTTGAATATTTGCTGATATTTGCATACGCTTTCCAACCGACAGCATTTACGGGAACTATACACTTCAAATTATCGGCAAAAGCTAATTTCCATGCAATTTCGCCGCCGTCACGAATACCTACTACTGCTATTTTATCGCTTTGAACGCGTTCCCTTAAATATTTAATTGCAAATAATCCAACAGCAACCCACTCGTACCAACAGGTCTTATCGGCGCTGTCGTCAACATAATCCTTAGTGCGACCGCATTTGGCGGTATTTGCATAGGAAATATCTTCGGGATACTTTGTAAAGAACTCGCTGTTTTCCCACTCGCCCCTGTAATCAACCATGAGCGCAGAATAACCGCGGCTCACAAAAAACTCAAGCATTTGCGAATCGACCGTTTTATTGCTGTCGGGTAAAATAAGTACGGCTTCTTGCGACATAGGCTGAGAATAAGCGAACATGGCAGCAATCTTTACCCTGCCTTGCTCGGTGTTTCTGCCTGAAAAAGTTATACGGTCGTAAAAAATTTCGTTATTTTGCGTTGTCGACTCAACCTCTGGTAAAGTGTCCGCCGATTTGTCAAAATTGTTCCAAAGCGAAGCTGGTGTTAAAATGTTAGGCAAAATATTCTCCTCAGCAACTTATACTCACGAAAGAACCGTGGTTTTCAGTCGCTTTATTGACTGTTATTTTACTGTCTATTCTGGATTTCAGCTCTTCAACGTGGCTGATTACGCCGATTGTAAACGACGAGCTTTTAAGCTTTTCAAGCGCGTTCATTACCGTATCGACAAGGGAACTGTCAAGCGTGCCAAATCCCTCGTCAAGGAAGAAAAATTCAATTGATTTAAGTGACTTTGCGCATATGGTTTGCGACAAAGCAAGAGCAAGCGATAGAGATACAAGA
>CAJUMW010000007.1:3945-8416 GCA_910587625.1 uncultured Christensenellaceae bacterium | reverse complement strand
TTTCCCCACCGGAAAGCGTGTTTACACCCCTTAGATTACCGCAGTTGAAATTGTCGCCCACATAAAAATTATTGTCTTTATAAGTCAAAAAATATCTTCCGTCTTTGAGTTTTAAAAGTGTGGACGAAGCAAGCGAAGAAATATCGCAAAGATATTCGTTGGCAATATACTCTAAAAATTTATTTCCCTTTGTTACGTCTTTGAGCCTTGAAACAAGTCCGCGCTCCTTATCAACTTTTTCAAACTCGTCCAAAAGCTTTTTCTTTTCAGCAAGTTTAATTTCAAAATTTTTGCACTCTGCGGACAGAACCGCTATTTCTCCCGTCAACTTTTTAATATCTTCGTCCAGCTTGTTGCATGCAATGTTGCATTCATGCAGCTTTTCGTCGCTAAAACTATTCAACTCGACAGTCTTTTCAAGCTCGCATTTTCTTAAAGTTAAAGCAGCAAACTTACTGTCAAAATCCTTAATGGTAGCTTCGACGTCGGTAACTTTTTCAAACCGTTCGACAAGCGTTTTACAGTCTTGAATACTATTACAGCCACAGAGTTTAAGCTTTTCATCCAACGACTTCTTAATATTGTGCAGTTCGGATTGTGCCGAAACTTCCAAAGTTTTTATGCGTTCTACCGACAATTGCAGGTTGTTTACAGAATTTTTCAACTTTTCCAAGCTTTTTATAAGCTCGTCGCGCCGCTCTTTCAACACCTTTAACTTTTTTTGATTGGCGTCGATTACAGCGGCATAGTCGTCACAGTTTGCCCCGAATGCGTTTTCAAGCTCATTTTTAACCTCCTCCGCTCGAGCGCGCAATTCCAATCCGTCTTTTTTGGAAATTTCAAGTTCTTTTAACTTTAAACTTATTTCATTTTCTAATTTTTGAACTTTTAATTTACAGTCGTTTACAAGTCTTTGCCGTTTTTCGCGCTCTTTTTCGTTCTGCCTGAAATTTTCAAGCCGCTCTTCCACACGGTCAAACGCACAATCTTTAACGTCGGCAATTCTCTGTTTATATTCCTTAATTTTACTTTCAATTTCTCCGCTTACATAGTCGTATAGAGGTGATTTTTCTTTATATACCTTTATTCCGCCGTTAAATTGAGCAAAATAATCGAGGTTGTAGATATACTCGTCGCGCAATACCGCGCCTTTAAACTCTATGTTGATAATTTTTTCTATGTCTGCGCCGACTACCTCTTCAAGTGACTTTTCCGCCGTTGCAAGCGCACCTGCAGCCACTGTGTAGTCTGCTTTGAGCTTTAACAGTTCTTTTTCCTTTTTAGCATACTCGTCGCGTTTGATTTGAAGCTCGGCAGTAATTATTTCAAGCTTTTTAGCGTTGCCGCTGTTTGCGGAATGCACTGCGCCTATAGAAACGCAGTTTGCTATTTCCTCGTCAAAGTTGCTTTCATTCATTTGACTTTCGAGATTTGAAAGTTTTACACTCTCCGAACCATATTTATCTTTAAAAGCAATTGCATCTTTATTTAGAGTATTAATTTCGTTTGTTTTTTTACAAACTTCGCTGTCGAGTTTTACAACCTCGCGACAGTCCGACAATGACGAATAACTTTTTCGAAGCTCCTCTATTTGCGAGCTTTGCTCGGCAAGACGGGCTAATTGTATTTTTATATCTTCAAGCTCGCATACAACCGCGTAAAGCTTTTTTAGCTGTTCGCGCTCTTGCATGCGCAATTCGTACTGCTTATTAAAAGCTTGTAAGTTGCCTTTTGCCGCTTCAAGACAATCTTTCGAACGGGCAAAGGCTTCCAAAGTTATACCATCATATGCCTGTATTCTGCCGAGCAAGTTTTGATAAACATACTCGGTTTCTTTTTCTTTTGCGGCAATTTTTTCGCGCAATCTGTCCCCGTATTTAGATAGGGAAAATAACCGCTCGATAAGCGCGAGCCTCTCCCTTGGCGCGGACTGTACAAACTGCGCAAACTCACCCTGAGGCAGAGCAATACACTTTCTGAAATCATCCGCCTCAACGCCGAGAATTTGCGTTATTTTTTCAACAACCTGAGTTGTTTTATCTGCAATGCACAGCTCTCTTTCTCCGTCGTTTTCGTATAATGCAGCTTTATGAGTGCCGCTTTTATCCTTTTTTATGGTACGCTCGACGGTATAAGTTTTGCGTTTGCCTTCGTTTATTATATTAAAGACAAATTTTACCGTGGCGCTGCTGCATTTATAGTTAATTATGTCCGTCTTTTCGCGGCTGCGCTCGACATTGCCGTAAAGTGCAAAATTTATGCAGTCCAAAATAGTGCTTTTACCGCTGCCTGTATCTCCGAAGATACCGAAAATACCATTTTTTGTCAAAACTTCGAAGTCTATTATTGTATGCTCGGAAAAACTGTTTATTCCCTCAAATTCAAGTTTTAAAGGTCTCATTCCTCCTCCGTGAGCGACAAAAACAACTCCAAAAGCTCTTGCGGCACGTCCGAACCGTATCTCAATTTATAAAAATCGTAAAACAACTGCGAAGAACTTTTGCCCTTATTCGAAGTACGCTGCTCGTCTGCCTGTGCACCGACAAGCTCGATTTTTAACGAGAGCAAATTTTCACATTCATGAAGAGAAGAATTTTGTTGCGACGTCAAAGGCGCGTCGAGATTGAGAGTAAGTTCTACAAAGTATTGCGCGTTGCGTTTTAGAAGAGCTATTGCGCTTTCCGCGCTTTCGGCTTGAAGCCTTATAAGCTTTTTTGTGCTTGTAATTTCTACCTGTTTGAAATTTTTAAGCCCGTTTTTTGTTAAATCAAATATATTTACCGTCTTTTGAGTGCCGCACTCGTCAAACGAAAACTGCATAGGCGCGCCCGAATAGTAAGCGTTTTTACCGAGTTTCTGGCGTTTGTGCAGGTGCCCGAGCGCGCAATAATCGCAGTCGGGCAGTTGTTCCAAAGGCACTGCACGCGCGCCGCCGAGGTCGATTTCTCGCTCGCTGTCGCTGACGCTTCCGCCGGCAACAAATATGTGCGAAAGAAATATCGAAGGCAATTTTTTTGTTTTGCCCTCTTCTCCCACGCAAATCCAACGCGAAATTTTCTCGGAAAAAATTTCGTCCGTTCTGCCCTCTTTAAACCTTGCCTCGTTGGGATATGGCAAAGTATTTACATAAACCTGTTCATTAGATGAATTTTCAAATATAACCCAACCGCAACCCGAGTTTATCGGGTAAGTTTTACCGCGTTTGGCGCAATTTACAGCCTTTAAATTGTTGCCTATAATATAGACGTTGTGCTCTTCCGCAAGCGTTGCAGCCGCCGTCAAGCGAACATAATCGTCGTGGTTGCCGCTGATTACGAGCACGGCGCAATATTTTGACAACAGCTTTATTCCGCTATAAAATATTTCTTCGGCTTCGGACGAGGGCGTATATGTGTCGAAAATATCCCCCGCAATGAGAACAAGCTCAACACTTTCACGCAGACAGATATCGGCAAGCTCAAAAAAAACCGCTCTGAACTCGCCGTAGCGTTCTCTGCCCATAAGTTTTTTGCCGATATGCAAATCGGAAGTGTGTAGAATTCTCATTTGCCGTTTAAAAAAAGTGATAAATTATAGTGATTGGTATTGCTTTTTTTGCGTTTTGCAGTTATAATGATAACATCCGCTAAATAAGATTATAGTTCATTTTAAGCAATAAATCAAGCGAAAACAGGAGTTTAGTAAAAATGCCGTTTATTTCGGTTTCTGACGGGCTTATAAAAAAGTCTACTACGAGCGTAGAAAACAGATTTATAATTAAATATTTGCCCGTTTTGGACCCGATTGCAGTTAAAATTTATCTGTATTCGCTGTTTTTATATCAGAGCGGTTCGTCATATTCCGTTGCAGACCTTGCGCAAACCTTTTCAATAACCGAAGATAAGGCTAAGGAATATTTCGACTACCTCGAAGAATTCGAGCTTGTTTCGATAATTTCGCGCGCACCATTTGAAATTAAACTTCTCGAAGCGGAAAATACAAGCGGCACGCCGAAAAAATTCAAGCCCGAAAAATATTCGGACTTTACAAAGACCGTGCAAAGCATTTTAAAGGGCAGAATGATTTCTTCCAACGAGTTTATGGAATATTTTTCGCTGTTGGAGGACTACGGTTTCGAGCAACACGCGCTGATTATGATTATAAATTACTGCGTCAATTTGCACGGAGATAAAATCAGACTGCAATACATACGCAAGGTTGCCAAAAGTTTTGCCAAAGAAGGCGCGACAACGGCAAAAAAAGTTGACGAAAAGCTTGCGGCATACACCTCTTCAACCCCTGCGCTAATCGCACTGTTCAACGCGCTGGGCATAAAGAAGCAACCCGACCTAGACGACGACAAGCTTTACAAAAAATGGACGGCACAGCTTGGATTTGAGGATAACGCAATTATAACCTGTGCTAAGCTTTTTAAGGCAAAGACCTGTGAAAAAATCGATTTGGCGCTCGAAGAATTGTACAAAAACAGAAA
>CAJUMW010000007.1:0-3935 GCA_910587625.1 uncultured Christensenellaceae bacterium | reverse complement strand
TCGACGTCAAAGAAATTGACGATTACTGCAAAAACAAGAACTCGATATATTCGCTTACGCTGGAAATTGCCAAAAATTTAGGCGTATATATGCAAAATTCCGCGCCTTACGTCGAAAACTACGTCAACCCCTGGTGCAACTTCGGATTCGAGTTTGAAAGCCTTAAAAAGATTTCCAACTATTGTTTCAGACAGAGAATGAACTCGTTTGAAGATATGCACACGTTTGTATTAAAGCTGTACAACAGCGGCATTGTTGCCGAAAAGAGCGTTATAGAACACCTTGAAACGCTAACTTCGCAAGAAAAACTTTTGAAAGAGTTGCTTTCCGTAATGGGCTTGAACAGAAAAGTTTTGCCCTGGGACAGAGAGAGCCTTGCAAAATGGCGTAGCTGGAATTTTTCAGACGAAATGCTGTATGAGGCGGCTAAGCTTTCGGCAGGAAAATCCAACCCCACAGCATATATGAACGGCGTACTTTCAGCCTGGAAAGCCGAAAACGTTTATACAAAGGATAAAATCGAACAGCAGACCTCCACCGTCAACAAATCCGCAAACAACACTTCGAGCCGTGAATTACAGTCGGTTATAGAGCGCCATTATTCCGATTTGAGGAACTTAGCCGAGCAGCGTGCCGAAACTGCGCTGGCAAACGCCACAAGCGACAAGGTTTACGGAGGTATAAAAAAGAAACTCAATCAACTTTCAATAGAGCTTGCATTTGCCGAACTTTCGGACAGAAAAAAAGCTTCCGAAATAGTTAAAAATATATCCGAACTTGAAATTTTAGGGGATAAACGCCTTTCGGAACTTTGTATAGACAAAGCCGACTTTACCCCTAAATACGCCTGTGAAATTTGCAAAGACACGGGCTATGACAGCTTTGGAAAACCCTGCGTTTGTATGAAAAAGTTTATAGATTCTTTAAAATAAAATGAGCAACGGAAATATTTCCGTTGCTTTTTTTAATATTTAATTTCTATTACGTCGTCGCACTCGATAGACAAATACCAAAGCTCTTCTCGCTCGTTCTCGTTACTGTTCGACATCAAAAAACAAAGCTCAAATTTATCGGTTATGCGGTGTAGCTCAACATAACATATATAGCTTGCGGCAATTGTCGGATTTTCTTCGTTATAAGGATAAATATATCCGTCTTCCCCCTCGATTACTTTTGCATTTTTAATAATAAGACGCCTATTTAACTCTCCGTCTATAATAATGTTGTCGCCATCTCCCTTTAGCTGCGTTACACGCCACCCCTCAAAGCACTCATTCAGCATTATCGAGCCCGATAAATATTTATAATTGACGTTCGTTTCATTGTATGCTCGACTCTTTATTCTGTTAAGTTTACGCCTGAGTTTTATGCAGTAAATTTGCCAAGAGCGTGTGACCCGTTCGCTTGCATAGCCCAAAGCAAAAAGCCTTATATCCGCAATTTCGTTTAATATTTCCGTCGGTAAGTGCAAGTAAATTTCAATAAGCCGACTTTGATTTTCCGCAAACCAGCGTTCACATAATTGTTTGTCAAATTTATTTTTTTCACAATATATAAGTTTTTTGCGATAAATTGTTTTAAAGATATTTTTAAACTCACTAAAATATTGCCGCCGTATTTCGGAAATATCGCTGCTGTTTATTATTTCGTCTATTTTTCGCAATTTATCAACGGGATTATTGTAAATATAATTGAACTCCTCTTTTTTTACAAATTCTCCGCATTGTTTATTATATATAAATTGATAAAATTCCTCGTCAAACTTTTCGGCGCGCCTATGCACTTTTACATTCTTATTTGAGTAAGCTAAATACTCTAAAATATAAAATTCTTTGGTTAAATATTTCATTTTTAATCAAATAATCTCCCAACCGTCAATTATATTTATAATTGGCTTTTTTCTTTTGTAAGCGTATTCACAAGCCATATAAGCTCCACCGCAGTGAAGCATAACTCCTGCAACAACAAAATCAACTAAATCTACCAAACATTTATTGGTTTCGATAATTGCCAATCGCTTTGGTACTTTTCTTTCCAAAAGATATACACTGTCGTCAAAACATTTAGGTAAACTGAAATTATAATCCGGGTCTTTTTTTTGTTCAGGAATATAAGATAATACCAAAGTCATCTTTATTTGTGGATAAAGATGTTTTAACTCGTATATTAAATTGCAACAATATTCATCATAATTGCCGCGAAAACCTGAATAAAACTGCGTTACACCACTGTTTTCTATCAGGTCAATAATAATATTCAATAGTTTTTCTCTATATGGCTGCAAATTCATTTTGCTATGTCCGAAAAAAGCACAGGATTTCATAATTATAATACGCACACACAAACATATTTTTGTTTACACATGTTTTGCAAAATTTTATAGCTAATTTGTAATTATAAAATAGCTATTTTTGTAAAAAATAATAATACCATATTGCTATGGAATTTTCAGATAAATTTAAACAACGCTTTTTAGATTTAACGGGAGATTTTGATTGTAAAAAATCACAAATTCCTAAAATTCTAAAGATAGATTATAATGTTTATATAAAAATAACAGAATTCGGATTTATTCCTAAACCCATAATTTTAATTAGAATTGCCGATTATTTTAATATTTCAATTGAATATTTATTGGGTCGCTCGAATAATGAAAATTTTTATAAAACAGACAATCCTATAACTTTTATTGAAAGATATGAAACGCTTAAAAACGAGAAAAATTTAAATGATTATGCTATTGCTCAAAAATTGCATATATCAACGAGTTATACTACTAATTGGAAAAAGAAAAAATATTTGCCTTCAATAATAAATATTATTGAGCTAACAGAAATTTTTAAAGTTTCTATTGATTACTTGCTTGGCAGAACCGACGATAGAACGCCGTATAATTAAAAAAATGCCGTTCTCTTACGAAAACGGCACCGCAGAATATACCGTTCATCGCTTAGTCGCCAAACTACAATTGAATTAACTCGCACGAGTAAATCAAAGTATAACGATTATCGAGTATAATCCTACCAATGTTATACCTCGTGCAAAAAAATCTATTCAATTGTAGTTGGCAATCACATTCTATCAAAAAACTTAATTTATGTCAATAAAAAAAGTAAAACACACTTTCCTTTTAATTTATATTTATTGAAATTGATTGAGCAGTCTATTTAAATTAATTATAAAATACTATTTACCAGAACTGACGACAGAACAGTATAATTAAAAATGCCGTTCCCTTACGAAAACGGCACCGCAGAATATACCGTTCATCGCTTAGTCGCCAAACTAAACTACAATTCGCCAAAGGGATTTGTAAAGCAATAAATGAGTATAATTCTACCTAGAATTATGCCCTTTGACTAAATTTTTATGTAGTTGTAGTTTGGCACTTCAAATTCTATCAAAAAACTTAATTTATGTCAATAAAAAAAGTAAAACACACTTTCCTTTTAATTTATATTTATTGAAATTGATTGAGCAGTCTATTTAAATTAATTATAAAATACTATTTTACCAGAACTGGCGACAGAACAGTATAATTAAAAATGCCGTTCTCCTTACGAAGAACGACACCGCAGAATATACCGTTCATCGCTTAGTCGCCAAACCAAAACTTAATTATCTCCACACGAGTATAATCATAGTAAAACGATTAATTAGTATATCTCTACCAATAGATATACTTCGCGTAAAAATAATTATTATGTTTTGATTTGGCAATTTACATTTTACCAAATTAAGTAATTTATGTCAATGAAAAAAAGCAAGCGGTTTACGCCTGCTTTTTTGTTAAGGGATTCTGCCGTTTCCCATAGGGAGCCCTCGGCAGAGCTTCGCTTTGCTCGCGCGAATCGCCGGAGTTCTTTCTACTCTCTTTGCGCCCAAAAAAAAGGAAGGTGTGACCTTCCTTTTTTGGCGCAGAGAGAGGGATTCGA
>CAJUMW010000006.1:85923-92615 GCA_910587625.1 uncultured Christensenellaceae bacterium | reverse complement strand
GAAGTGCAATTTTAGCCGGCAGCGTAGTTGGCGGTATTGCTCTCGCTAATGTGTTGTTTGCTTCTAATGGTAGACCAGGAAATAATCAAAAACAAAATGAACAGTTTAAATCAGCGATGTCAGAACTTAATATAAGAAAGACAGATCCTCGTTGGAGAGAAGCGCATGACGCATTACATAATGAGCCTCCAATGGGATATAAAGAATTAATTCGGTTTTTAAAAGGATATTTATGGTAAATAGCAAATTATTAACTTTATTTGAAAAAATGGAAATAGTAAATATTAAAAGAACTTGTAATTTAATTATGATTACATTTGCAAACAATTCACACGAGATATGGTTGCATATTGAATGTTTTTTTAGGGTTTTTAATAAAAATAAGACATTGATATGTTCTGAAGATATTTATAAAAAAGGTCGTAAATCAAAAAAACGTTTTAAATGGGATAAACCATTTAGTAGTTTATTTGATGACTGTGTTGAAGATAATGGAACATATATTTTAAGAATTCCAATTTCAAATGTTGAGTTAAAAAATAATGAATTGTATATATATTTAGCGAATGGAGTAATTTTAGAAATAATTCCTAATACAGTAATAGATGACGAGGCTTATAGAATATTTACTCCAGAGCAAGATTATTTAGTTGTTTAATATTTTGTTAATAAATATCTTTATAAAAAAAGAAATTGGTTTTCATTGACATATTTGGATAAAAGGAGTTTTATTTTGAAAGATTGGAGATTAATGGATCCGCCTGATTTTATAAAGAAAAAATCGTTTAAAAAAGTGATATTTCCTGATTTTTGGAATAATGCATATGCATTAAAAAATGATTTTTATAAATTAATTAAATGCGATGCGGAAAATTTTGTAAAGAATTATAATAGAGGGGAAGAATATCTCAAAGATGACAAAATACAAGATTTTTGGCATGAACATTGTATTTTTTGCACTGCAAAAATAATGACAAGAAATAATATGGAATGTTATTGTGCGGATAATTATTCTATCTGGATATGTAAAGAGTGCTATGAAGATTTTAATGTTCTTTTTGATTTGAAATTAGAATAATAAAAGGGTGGGCTTGGTGGAGCTACTTAATTATTATAAAGGAGTATATTATGAAAAAATTAAAGAATAGCAAATTTTTTATTTGCGGATTAATGGCAACAACATTTTCTATAGCATTTACTGTAATAGCTTGTTTAATTACAATTTTTGGTTAAATTAAGGTGTAAATATGAAATTTAATTCTAATGTAAATATGTTAATTTTATGCCTTATATTTTCAATATGTATATTAGGTGTGACAATTATCTACTTAATAAAATATTATTCAATTCTTTTTTTAATAGCTTTAATAATAAATATTATTGCAATTTTGATTGTTTTAATATGCTTAATATTAGAAATTAGAAATAAGGAATAGTAAAGTTAAATTAATAAACAGCGGTTCTTCCCTCCTGAAGACTAATTTGAGTGGAGAGGTCCAGGTGAAGTTGGGTCTGACAGAGGCGCATGGTATAATCCTGAAACCTGTGATTTTCTTCATCCTGATTTACATCATCCTAAGGGGATAGCACCACATTGGGATTATATAAATAGACTTTTAAAAATTTGTAAAAGATTGTTTAAATAGAAGGAGTATTAATGTCTTTTGAAATAAATATTGTTAATGAGAAATTTTATAAAATAATGCCTTATAGATACGCAATGCAATTAAAAGATAAATTTTTTAATAATAAAGCTTTATGGTATAATGTAATATCTCCACAAGATAGAGCAGAAGAATTATACATAGAAACAGAAGGTGATTATTCAAAAATTTGGCACGAGCACTGTAATGTTTGTTGGAATAGTATAGATAAAAATACTCAAACTGAATGTTACGTTACAGAAGATAAGCTAGTTTGGTTATGTGGGAAATGTTATGATATTTTGAAAAATAAAAAGAGATTAAATTAAACAGCGGTTCTTGAAAAAGAACCGCTGTTTAATATGTATAGTACCATATCAAAATATGAAATTTATTAATAACTAAAAATTTTTTAAAATTGTTGTCGAAATATGTCGAATAAAGTTGACTATTGTCAAAACATAAATTAAAATATAATAAAAAATAAAATTTTGGAGAGGTATTTATTGAGATGAAGCGATTAATACTTGCAATGATAATAGCCTTAGCGGCTATTTTTTCTATGCTTGCCTGTAATTGTGTAGTCGAAGTGTCGGGCTCGGACGGTAGTTCGAACGGCAATAATAGTTCTGTAACCGAAGATGGCTCAAACCCTGACCAAGATAATTCCGAAGTAAATCCGGATTTACCTAATCAAACGCCGGACGATCCTCCGGTAACAAATCCCGAACCCGACAATCCGCCCGAAACGCCCGATGAGTTCACTGTTACCTACTACAAAAACGATGCGGAAGTTTACCGTCAAGTAGTTGCAAAAGGTGAAACAGCGGAAGAATATGTTTTGCAAGGCGCGCCCTTCAATGTGTGGTATTGTAAAGATGAAGCGTACGATTTCAACCTGCCCGTAACCGAAAATTTGCAACTTTCGGGCGTTGACAGTAAGACCTTTTTTATTACCTTTATTGCCCGTGAGCAAGTGGTTGCAGTTTGTGAATACGGTGTGGACGGAATGAAGGATGAGCCCGAAGTTCCGACAGTCGAAGGTTACGTTGGCGAGTGGGAGCAGTATGATTTTATCGGCGGCAATTTTACCGTTACGGCAAACTATACACCCATTGTTTATACAGTAGAATACGTTATGCAAACGTCGGTTATAAAGTTTGAGTGTACTGTCGAAGACCATGACTTTGAAGTGCCTCAAACCCCCGTAATCGAGGGATATATCGGGGTTTGGCAGTATGAAATTGACGAAAACAAGGTAACTGCAACCGCTAAATACGAGCCAATAATATATACGATTAAATGCTTCGTCGACGGCAAAGCTATTTATCAATTTACCGCAACTATCGAAGAAGCTGCTAAAAAACTGCCCAAAGTTCCCGAAAAGCAACACTTTATCGGCAGTTGGGAAAATTTGAATTTTATAAACGAAGAAATAGTTGTAAATGCGGTATATTTGGCGGTCAATTACAAAATAATATTTATTGTAGACGGTGTTGTGTATGCCGAAGTCGGCTATAACGTTGAAAGCGAAAGCGTTGAAGAGCCCGTTTTGCCCGAGAGAAAAAACTATATTGCAAGTTGGGAAAACTACGAGCTTTCTGGTGGGAATTTGATTGTAAACGCCGTTTATACCTTTGCTTTGACGCCTACCGAGGGGCTTGAATATGAGGAGTGCGAAGGCGGACTAAAAGTTATTGGCTATATCGGTCAAGATACAAATATAGTAATTCCGCCCGAGTATGAAGGCAAACCCGTTGTGCAAATAGGAGAGAGCGCGTTTGAGGCAAACGAAGCCATAACAAGCGTATATTTGCCCGAAAGTATGACATATATAGGGGTTAAAGCGTTTGCTTATTGCTATTCGCTTAGTGAAATTGAGATCCCTTCAAGCGTAAAAGTGCTTGACGAAAAAGCTTTTTTAAATTGCGGATTAGAGCGTTTAGTATTTTCTGACGGATTGGAACTAATAGGCGCAATGGCGTTTTACAAGTGCGATAATCTTAAAGGTATAGTCATTCCCGAAACAGTCAAGTTAATCGACGAATATGCTTTTGCCGCTTGTTCCCACCTTACTCTTGCGGAAATATCGGGTTCCGATACTGTAATAGGAGAAACAGCGTTTTTTGCTTGCAACGACGTCGTTATAAAGAAAAATACAGATAAAGGCGTTACGGAAAACGAATAAAGGCTAAAACACAAAAAGAGTTCGGTTTTTTTACCGAACTCTTTTTATTATTGATTAATTGGTTTTTATTTCGTCATAACCCAAAATCGAATTTGGCGTTTCACCTAAAAACAGGCAAATTTTAACCAGCAATAAAAAGCCGGGCTCGGTAATACCTTTTGTCCAACGGCTGACGGTTGCTTGTGTTGTTCCCAAATGTTCGGCAAGCTTTTGTTGTGATACTTTATTCATTTTCATTGACTCGCGCAGGTTTTCGGCAAACTTTAAATGTTTCATAACTATCTCCATAAATAAGTTTATACGAAAAATGTTTAAAAAGCTGGGCTTGTACGTTTTATGCATAATCCACGAAATAGCAGATATTTTATTTTACATTATTATTAATAAGGTATATAATATAACAGATAAAATTAAACATATGAGGTCAATATGAATTACAGAGAAGAGTCGCTGAAAAAACACGCTGAGTGGAAGGGCAAAATCGAAACGCTTTGCCGTGTGCCGACCGACAGCCGCGAGGCTCTGTCGCTTGCGTACACCCCCGGCGTTGCCGAGCCCTGCCTTGCGATAAATGCAGATATTCAAAAGAGCTTCGAGTTGACGCGCCGCTGGAACACGGTCGCAGTCATAACAGACGGTACTGCAATTTTGGGTTTGGGAGATATCGGACCCGAAGCGGGTATGCCCGTAATGGAGGGCAAGTGCGCGCTTTTCAAAGCTTACGGCGGCGTTGACGCTTTTCCTATATGCCTCAAAACAAAGGACCCCGAGGAAATTATCAGGACAATAGAAATAATTTCGGGTTCGTTCGGCGGAATTAATTTGGAGGATATCTCCGCGCCGCGTTGCTTTCAAATAGAAACGCAGCTTAAAAGCAAGCTCGACATTCCCGTATTTCACGACGACCAGCACGGCACGGCTATTGTCGTTACCGCGGCGCTTATAAACGCGTTGAAGCTTGTCGGCAAGGATAAGCAAAATTTAAAGGTGGTGATAAACGGCGCGGGTGCCGCCGGTATTTCCATAGGTAAAATGCTTCTGTCCTACGGGGTAAAGGACGTTACAATGGTCGACCGCTTCGGCATTATTTGCGAGGGGGACGAAGGCTTAAACAGCGCTCACGCGGAAATTTCAAAGCTAACCAACCGCGCGCGTCTGCGCGGCAAGCTTGCCGACGCTATGAACGGCGCCGACGTGTTTATAGGCGTATCCGCACCCAACTGCGTTTCAAAGCAAATGGTGGCGTCTATGGCGGACAGGGCGATAGTGTTTACCTGCGCCAATCCCGTGCCCGAAATACAGCGCACCGACGCTTTGGAAGCCGGCGCGTACATCGTGGGAACGGGCTCTTCCGAGCACCCCAACCAAATCAACAACGTGCTTGTTTTCCCCGGACTTTTCCGCGGTGCGCTCGACGTGCGCGCAACCACCGTCAACCGCGAAATGATGATTGCGGCGGCGGAAGGAATAGCCGCGTGCGTTTCCGACAGCGAGTTGAACCGCGACTATATTTTACCTTACGCCTATGACGGGCGTGCTCACGAAAGCGTGGCAAGAGCCGTTGCTGCGGCTGCGCGAAGGACGGGCGTTGCAAAAAAATAGGCTATAAATAATTTTTAAAATATATTTAAACACGGGTTCGGAATATATCCGAACCCGTGTTTTTGAAATTTCATCTCACTGCTGCGCGGGTATAAAAAATTTCATTGCATTGCTGCCGCGGTTTGCGCTTTTTTATAATATAAATGTCGTCATAAAAAATTCCTAAATTTGTTAAATTGATGTACAATTTTTTTGAACAATCAACAAATAAGCAAAATTTTCCAAAATTTCCACCTAAAATCGACAAAAAACAGTAAAAAAATTTTAAAAACACTTGCAATATAGGTACATAGGGTGTATTATTATAATATAGTATAATCTGAAAATAAGGGAGTCGGCTCCCTTGCGTTTGCTCGCAAACGCAAGATACTATTAAATGAAATTGAAAAAAGGGAGGAAAGTACAACGGAACATTTGCAAAAAAACGTTTTCAGAATATTGCTTGCGATAACTTGTATTTTGGTAGTCTGTGCCGTAGTTCTCACCTCTTATTCTTTTGCGCGATATGTGACGCTGTACGATGAGTTGAACAGCGGCAACGTGGCGGGCATAAGCTGTTCGTTTGTAGTTGACGGCAAAAAGAGCACCTTTGTCAACGCGCCTTTTTTGCAGAGAGTATCTGCGGATGCCGAAGCCGTGCAGATGAATGCTTACAGTGAAACGGTAGTTACGGTAAACAACAAAAAGGACGAAACCAGCCGCGATTACAGGTATAGCTTTATAATGTACATACCCGAGCGGTTTGCCGAAAATATGATGTTTCAGTTTGTCGAGCTTTCGGGCGGCGCGTCATCCGTTGCCGCCGATCCCGACGCGGTCAAGGCAAGCGAGCTCTATCAAATACATCCCGCTTCTCCCAACGGTATCCGCGACGCGGTTATCGAAGGTATCGGGGATAAGGAAGTGCCCAACGACTATCGGCAACTTATAGACAGCGAGGGCGGCAGGCTCGAGTTATCTATGCACGCCGAAAAGGAAGACGCACAGCGTAAGGGCATACTTTTAAGCACATACACCTCATACCGCACCGACGTCTACGGTGACGTGGAGGTCGAAAGCCTGATGTGTTCTGTTACAACACGTAGGGAACAGAAATTTAACTATTATAAATTGACGGTCAATTTACCTTTGACCGACGATTATTTGCTCGGCAAGGGTGCAACAAAAAGTTTTCTTTTCCGTTGCGTTCCCTCGTCGGCTCTCCCTTCTTCGGAGTATGAAACAAACGTGTGGAATCCGGCGCTCTACGATAAAAGCAT
>CAJUMW010000006.1:0-85858 GCA_910587625.1 uncultured Christensenellaceae bacterium | reverse complement strand
AGGACGGCGGCGCAAGCTGGTTCGACATAAATCCGAAAGACTGCGTCGGGCTGTCCAGCCCCAGCAGAATAAACGTGGTGTTCACGCAGCAGAGTTGATAGTTCGGGTACTCGCGAGAGGTAATCAAATATGAACGGTTTATACACTAAACGTATAATCAGATTAATCTTAATAATAATTCTCGCGCTGGCATTTATCATTGCTTCAAGCCTTCTTATACTAACGCATTCGAGATATGTAACCGAAATGGGCGGCACGGGCTCGAGTATCGGCGGACAGGGCAACGACCTCGGCAACGAGATTATGACTCCCTTTAACGTCGGTTCTCCGCTCGATTTGTTCAACGCAATTTCAAGCGGCTATAATTATGTGCAGCTGAGTTCGGACTTGAAGGCGCCCATTATTATGACGGGCGACTCGCTCGATTTGCAGGCAAATTTGACTTTGGACTTGAACGGCAACGAGATACAGCGTTCAAGCCGCGCAGGTCTTGTTACGGTATCCGGGGAAACCGCGCTTACGATAATCGACACTAAGGGCGGCGGCGGACTTTACAACCCTACGGGCAACGTTCTTGCAATCGACGGCGGAGATTTAAACGTTTTCGGCGGCAAGTTTGAAAGCGGGCCCCGTGCAAAAGAATACTACACAAACCTCAAAACTACCGACGGCGCGCTGTATTCGAGTATTCCCGTCGGCGCGGTAACGCCGCTTAAAGCCGGTACGCCTTCTACAATGCCGCAGTTGCCTGTTCGCAAGGACGCATCGGGCAATATGATAGGCGGCAACGTGTATTTCGATCAATCGATAGGAACGGGCGGATATTCAATCGACTCCGACACCTATTGCTACGTTGCGGTAAACGAAGAACAGCTTGGCGAAGTGACTGCGCTTGACGTCAGCGAGGCGGCTTTCGTCTATTCCTATACATATGACTCGCAAGAAGTAACCGTAATCGGCTTTCACGACGTTGTCGAAACTGCGGAAAACACTATAGGCAGCCTCGAAGGCAGAGCGCTCTACAACAACTTTGCCGCCGTTCAAATGCAGAGCGGCAAATTAAACGTCAATGTAAACGTCGAAGGCAGCGCGAGGGCGAGCGAGGACGGAAGTTTTTATTCCTACTTCGGCACACAGCATTCCGCGTGCGTATATATGGTCGGCGGAGAAATGGACGTCAGCACGTCGGGCACTTTCTCTACGGTTGACCCCGGGCAGTTGCCCGTAGGCACTCTCGCAAAAAACAGCGAAGGCTCGTGTATCATAAGCGAGCGCCTGCGCGACACCGCTTCCGGCGGCGTGCTGAATATACAAAAATTGGGCTCGGCATTTACATACAACGGAAGCGTAATTGCAATGCGCGGCGGCACTTTGTCGGTCAAAGGCGCAAATTTTATAAAAAAGGCAACTCTTTCCCACACCGACGACCCTCGACCTTTGGACGACTTGTCGATAGACAAATCGGCAATGGACGCGGCGATATTTATGCGCGGCGGCAGGGTAAGTGTAGTCGACAGTAACTTTACAGTCGAAAAGGATTTGAGAGCGGACTCTGTCGGCAAAACAACTTACGGTATTTTGGCGCGCGGCACAAATTCACAAGAAACAATTCAGACCGACCTTACCTGTACGGATACAAATTTTGTAATTCACGGTTCGGACTCGTACGGAATATACGCTACGCGCGGAGATATCGAGATCATACGCGGAGATATAACCATAACCAGCGGAACAAACAGCTTCGGCGTTTATGCCGTAAATATGGGTACGGCGGCGCAGTCCGAGGGAGAGATAGGCGACGCAGTGGACTTAAACCTCGACTCGGTGCAGATAAATATTGCAAAAAGCGGCTATGTTGCCGGCACGAGGGATCTTGAATTCAAGACCTACGTCGGGGAGGACCCCGAGGGTATGGGCAATATAATAATAACCAATCCCGACGGCACGACCCAAACTTATAGGGGCAGGGCAACTTCGGTCGGCGTATATTTAAACTCTATCCTCGACGAGCATAACGGCACCAAGCCCGGCGGCAAAGTTACCGCAAGCAATGTTGTAATAAATTCGCAGGGTATGGGAGTAGCCGTCAACGGCGGAAGCCTTACCTTTAAAGGCGGCGCAACAATCAACGCGTATAACGCAACTGCGATAGGCGTAAACGCAGGTACTTTGAATTTGGAAAACAGCGGCGCAAGCTACAACGTAAATTGCGAGCTTAACAGAAAAAGCAACGGCGTATCGACCTCGCAACAGTTTGATTTCAGCGGAAAAGAGTCGTCTTGCAGCGTCGACAGCACGACCGTAGCCAAAAATGCGGCGGAAAATCAATATGCCATATACGTCCCTTGGCAGAGGGAAAGAAACAGCGAAACGGGCGTCTATACCTATACGGGCATCTATGAAAACAACAACGCGATAAGGGTTCAGGGCGGAGAGTTAAACTGTTACGGCAATTTAAATTTAAATTTCCGCGGACTATACAACGACTATGACTTGTACAATACGGCGGCAAGCGGAGATACCGTTTATTTCGATAACTTTGTTATAAAAAGTTTTGCCGTTGCCTGTTTCGGCGGAAATATAAATATAAACCGCTGCAACATTGTAAGCGCCGTCGGAGGCGGCGTTAAGGTGCAGGGCGGAAATATCATGTTGGGGGACGAAAACAACACGTCTGCCGACGCAAACGAACTTATAAAGATAGAAACGCGCGGCAGGGCGCACTTAAACGAGCTTATCTACGTTGCTCAAAATTTAAACACGGCCACTTATAACGGCTGGCGCTTTTATCCCAACCTCAGCGGCGGCGCGGCAATAGTTTCGCGTTCGGGAAACATTACCGTAAACTACGGCACGTTCAATGCGGAATTCGGCAATGCCGTTACGGCAACGGGTGACGTGGAAATCGCTCAGGATACAAATCAACGCTCCACCATAACAATAAACGGCGGCGTGTTCAGCGGCAACCTCAATCACTCTGCAAGCGCTTCTCACTCCGTGACGGGGTCTGGGCCTGCAAGCCATTACGGCGTTCAGGTTATGGGCTCGGCGGACGTAAATATTTACGGCGGCACATTCGACGGTCGTAACGGCGGTTTGTTTATTCGCGGACAACAGGGTCAGGCAAATGCAAACGTTCGCGTTTACGAGGGCTCGTTCGGAAATAAGGGCAGTCAGGACGGTATAAATATATTTGAGTTTGCAAACGTCTATCTCGGCGCGTACACCGACGCCGAACTAAACGCACAGGGCTATACTACCGACGCACAGCGCCGCGGACTTATTAAAACCTGGGCAAAGTTTTTCCCCATAGCAATCAACCCCATATTCACTGCGCCGAGTTACAACGGTTATCCTCCAATCAACTACGAGTCGCAGGTAAATTGGAACTATAAGTATAATATAAACGTTTACGTCTATTACGGCACTTACGAAATAGGCGACAAACAAAAAACGCGCGGAATCGGAGCTGTCGACTCAAATATCCGCAACTTCAATTTCTACATTTATAACCATAAAACGTTAGTATCCGAACAGGCGGGCACTAACAGCGATCTTATAAGATATATGGCGGACGACGTTATCCGCACAAATACTTACGCTGATTTCGGCGTTCACTACGGGTATATAAACAATACTCATCATTATTACGGAGATCCCGAAATTGCAGGCGTAACTCAAAATCCCAAGTGGGTAACTTAACCTTAAAAGTATCTGTAAAAGCAGAACTGAATAAAAAATTCTTTTTAAAGGAGAAAAAAGATGGAAAACAAAAAGACAAACAGAAACACAAGACTCATCATTGTTGCGATAGTCCTTGCGTTGGTAGTGCTCTTGCTGTGCATCGGCGGCTCAACGTTCGCAAGATACATTTCGAGCAAAAACTTGCCTTCAAACCAGGCAACCGTAGCTAAGTGGGGTTATGTAGTAACGGCAAATACCGAAAATCTTTTCGGTAAAAACTATGCCAATACCGCAATCGTTGCCGATACAACCGGCGATCCTAAGTTGGACGTAAAGGCTTCGGGCAACGTTGTCGCACCCGGAACCAAGGGCGAGATAACTTTCGGCGTTACAGGTTCCGCAGAAGTACTTGCCAAACTCAACCTTAAGTTCACAGTTAAGTCCGACGTATCTCTTAAATCAGGTGAAGACGAGTCTGCTACAACTTATAACCCCATTAAGTGGACGTTGAAAAAGGGCGATACCGTATTGGTAGAGGACAAAACTCTTGCCGACGTTTCTACCGAGCTTGCAAAGGTAAGCACCGAAATCGAAGCAGGAACAACCATCGGCGAAAAAGAGCACGATTATACTCTTTCCTGGAAGTGGGATTTGGGTACAACTACCGATACAAACAACAAGCTCGATACAATGCTCGGCTATGCCGCTTTGGGTGTAGCAGACACCTACGGCGACTATGTTGTGGCAATCACCGGTGATACAACTACCGTTACCGATACTTCCGACGCTGAAAATCACGTTTCTTATACCGCTGTAACCAAAATCGAGTTTGACCTTTCTATCGAAGTAGTTCAAATTCAAAACAACGACAGAGCGCCTGTTTCAGGTTCTTAATAGTTTATTAAAGTTTTTTTGACAAAACCCAAAATTACATAGTTTTCCTCCCCCAAACGGGGGAGGTGGGGTTTTGTACCTAAAATTTGAGAGAGAATGCATTAATATATATCTGCGCGGCGAAAGATTTTGTCACGCATTGAAAGCGCGGCATAAGAATTATGGAAGAAATGCAAAACTACAACTTAAATCTTACGCAGCAGCCGTTTGAGGGGAATTTCCGTCGTGGGCGCGGAGCAAAAATAATTTACGACGCACACGACAAAATTTTAGGCAGCGTATCGAAAAAGAAGGTTTTTGACCTTAACGGGGAAGAAATCGCTCTTTTCGCACGCAAAGAATTAAAAGAAGATTCAAGCGGAAAAAATAATAAAATAAGACTTTACACTGTCGATTGCGAGGGGGAAGAGGAAAACGGCTTCTATCTTTCGGACGGCAGATTTTATGCTATATTGGGCGAGAACGAAATGCTTTTGGGAACTTGCGAAGTTACCGAGCGCAACCTCGTCCATATTGCGCTACTTGCGGTTTTAGCGGTGTTTTTGGCGCTGTTTATCGCGTTTGTAACTATAATCAACCTGCCTTTTGAAGGCAGTCCCGTAATAGATATTAAGGATAAAAACGGCGAGTGGGAGGCGCAGGGCGTAATTGCGGTGTTCGACGATAAAGTTTTGCCGGGCAGCGAGGGGGAATACAGTTTCGTAATACGCAACCCCTACGAAGTTTCGCTCGATTACTCATTTGCGCTTACTCCCAAATACGACGGAGACATAGATATTTCGGATATTGACTATTTCCCCTTAACTTTCAGGTTGAGAATGAACAACGCGCTTATTCAAACCGACAGGTGGCTCACTGTTGACGAGCTAAGCTACACCAAACTGTCTATGATGCCTCAGTCCGATCAGTCGTTCACGCTCGAATGGCGTTGGGCAATGGACGGAGGCAGCAACGACGGAGATACCTTAATAGGTGCGGACGGCGGAAAACTTTCCATTGTCTTAAATCTTACCGCACAACAGGGAGGCAACGCGCTATGACGCACGAACCTACAAACGAAAACAACGACAACGTCAACTCCGACGGCGCCGACGTGGGACAAGCTACGGCAAAAATCGGGCGCGCTCGTAAAATTACAGGTATTGTACTTTACAGCCTGTTGTTTGCCGTGCTCGCGTTTCTCATTATCACGCTCGTTTGGGTAATTGTCGACAGATGTACAAGCAAGTCCCCCGTGACAAGCGTCTACGGGCATTCATTTCTCGTCGTTGCGACGGGCAGTATGTCCGGCACAATCGAAGAGGGGGATATGGTAATTATCGCAAAGACCGAGGACTATAAGGTCGGCGACATCGTTACGTTTTTGCCCGAAGGAGATAAGGTGCCCACAACTCACCGCATTGTGCGCATTGACGGGGAAAATATCTATACCCGCGGCGACGCAAACGGAAACGCCGAGGACCCCAGACCCATAACCTATGAAAACATACTCGGGGAAGTGGTGTCGGTTATACCCAACGTCGGGCTGTTTTTCAGTTGGTTTGCGTTCGATTTCGGCTGGATTTATCTCGTTGGCATTGTCGCAATTATTGCGATAGGAATTGTACTTATAAAGAAAATACCGTCTAAAAAAGACGAGGAGTAACAAATGTTTAGACTGTTATCCGCCATTTCCGACGGCTTAGATTGGAGCTATGGCGTCAAATTAATCTTAATAGTCGCTGCGGCAGTATTACTGTGCGTCGTGGCTGTTTTGTTGGTGGCGGAAATAGTCGGCAAACGCAAGCGCAGGGTAATTCACGGCGACGCGCAACCTCAGGTTATCGAAAAGATAGTCGAAGTGCCCGTCGAGGTTTGCGAACCCGAGCCCGAACCCGAGCCTGTTGTCGAGGAGGTAGCCGCGGCGCAGCCTGTCGAGGAATACAAGCTTGACGAAGAAATTCAACTTGAAGAAAATGCCGTACTTGTCGACGACGGAGAGGACGAGGGACATATTCTTGTCGGCGCAACGCAGTTTAAAGTGCGCTATGACAGAAGCTTTACCGCTAAATTAATTCAGTCCGACGATATTTTAAAGGGGCGGTATAACGAGCTTAAAAACGAGCTTTTGCGCTATACCTTAAAACCGAGAATAAGTTGGGCTTGCGAGTCCTTCTATAAGGGCAGAACGACTTATGCCAAATTTGCCATACGCGGAAAGACTCTTTCGCTCTATCTTATGCTTGAGCCGTCCGAGTTTACGGACACTAAATATATATTTGAGGACGCAAGCGCGGTTGCAAAATATGCGAAAACGCCTATGCGCCTCAAACTCAAATCCGACCGTTCGGTGCGTTGGGCAAAGGAGCTTATAGCTCTGCTTGCGGAAAAATACGGTTTTGAAGGCATAGAAAGGCAGCAGGAGAACTTTGCTCCCGAGTATGAAGAAACTATGCCGCTTGTAAACAGAAAGCTCATAAAGCTATATTACGCCGGAGAGCAAATCGTTACGCAACCTCAACCGCAGGGAACTGTCGAAGTTGCCGAACAAGTCGAAATAGCGGCGGAGGAAGTAGTTCAGCCCGTAATCGAGCAGCCCCAACTCGTTGCCGAACACAAAATCGACGAGGAAATCGAGCTTGTCGAAGAAGCGGTGCTTATGGACGACGGCGAGGACCGCGGCGTCGTCGTTTTGGGCGACAATACCTTCGAGGTGCGCTATAACCGCAGCTTTACTGCAAAATTAATTCAATCGGACGATATATTGAAGGCGCGTTACAGCGAGCTTAAAAACGAGCTTATGCGCTATACCTTAAAGCCGAGAATGAGCTGGCCTAACGAGTCGCTTTACAAGGGCAGAACGACCTATGCCAAGTTTGCGATACGCGGCAAAACACTTTCTTTATATCTCTCGCTCGACCCCTCCGAGTACGTCGATACCAAATATAAATTTGAGGACTCTGCTGAGGTTGCCAAGTACGCCAAAACGCCTATGCGCTTAAAACTGCGTTCCGACCGTTCTGTGCGCTGGGCAAAGGAGCTTATCGCTCAGCTTGCGGAAAAGTACTCTCTCGAAAAAATCGAAAAGCAAGAGGAAAATTTCTGTCCGGAATACGAGGAAACCACGCCCCTTGTAAACAGAAAGCTTATAAAGCTGTATTATGCGGGAGAGCGCGTTTATTCCGTTCCTCAAACTCAAACCGTCACCGAAGTCGTAGAAGAGCAACCCGTTGAAGAAATTGTTCCCGAAGTCGTTGAGGAAATCGCAATAGCGCAGCCCGAACCCGAGCCCGTCGAGCAGAGCGTCGAGGAAACTTGCGAGCAGCCCGAGCCCGAACAGCCGCAGCCCGCGGAAACGCCTTACAGGCACAGAAAAAAGAACAAGCCTCGGGGCAGCAGCTGTAAGATTATAAGCACCGGCAAGCTAAACGCAAGCTTTGAGGACGGGGAAGAAATTACTTTGGAAAAATTGATTAAAAAACATATTTTCCCCAAATACATAACCTATTACAAGGTGCTTTTCGGCGGAGAAGTAACAAAAGCTTTTACCGTATTTGCAAACGAGTTTTCAAGCGAGGCAAAGGAAGTTATCGAAAACGCCGGCGGAACTATCGTAAAAATTTAATTTAAAGCGTTACTGTGCGCCGCGGACAACAGCCCGCGGCGCATTTTCCCTATATTAATGCAATTTTGCGCGTCAAATAAGTTGAATTTTAGCTTGATTTATGGCATAATTGGTGTATATAGGGAGCTAACAAAATGAGTTTTATTAAAATTCCCGTCAAGGGAATGTGCGATATTTTACCCGGTGAAATGCGTCTAAGACAGCGGCTTTTGTCAAGCATCAAGTCGGCGTATGCGCGTTACGGCTTCGAGGAAATCGAAACGCCCGTAATGGAGCATATAGAAAATTTGACGTCCAAACAGGGCGGAGAAAACGAAAAGCTTATTTTCAAGGTAATGAAGCGCGGCGCCGAGCTTGAACGCGCCAAACAGTCGGGTGCGGAGCTTGCCGACCTCGGAATGCGTTACGATTTAACCGTGCCTCTCGCGCGCTACTACGCCAACAATTGTTCGAAGCTGCTTTCCCCGTTTAAGGCAATGCAAATTGCTCCCGTATGGCGAGCGGACAACCCTCAAAAGGGCAGGTTCCGTCAGTTTATGCAGTGCGATATAGATATTTTGGGTGACGGCACCAACTTTGCCGAAATAGAGCTTGTAACCGCAACGGCAAATATGCTTACTCAAATTTTTAAGGACGTAAATATTCCCTCGCTTACCGTGCACATGAACGACAGGCGCATTCTCGTTGCTGCGGCTTTGAAGCACGGTTTTAAACAAGACGACGTGCCCACGGTTCTCATTTCCCTTGACAAGCTCGACAAAATCGGCTTCGACGGTGTGGAAAGCGAGTTAATTTCAAAGGGCTTTGCGCAAAACACCGTAAAAAATTACCTTGACGCATATCGCTTCCTTCAAAGCGACGTCACTTGCCGTGATTTTTGCGCGACAATTTCAGACTGCCTTGACACTCAGGTGGAAAGCAATTTGTCCGAAATTATCGACTGTTGCCGTTCGTCCGTTTGCGAAAAAGTCAAAATTAAATTCGACCCCACGCTTGTGCGCGGAATGGGCTATTATACGGGCCCGATATTCGAAATTTCTATCGACGGTTACTCATTTTCGGTTGCAGGCGGCGGGCGCTATGACGAGATGATAGAAAAGTTCTCAAACGTAAAGACAAGCGCCGTAGGCTTTTCTATTGGCTTTGAAAGGATAGTTACAATTTTAAAGGATTTCTCTTCGCAGGAGTTGAAACTGTGCGAGGGCGGCGTCGCGTTTATAATCGAAAAGGGTGTCGATATGCAGCGCAAAATGCAAGCTTTTAAAGATGCGCAAGGCTTGCGCGAGCAGGGCAAAACCGTAACGGTGCAGCCTATGAAAAAGAATGTGAAGTTTCAGCTTGCCGAGTTGGAGAAGAGCGGATTTACCGAGTTCAGAAAAATTTACAGGGACTAATTTGCATAAATTTTGAATAATTCATAGCAATAGCCCGTACGCGGAAAAGTATGATTTCCCGCGTACGGGCTTTATTTTTGCAAAAAAATTAAAAAATTTGTCGAAAAATTTTTTTCCAACTATTGACATTTATAGCTTTATGTGCTATACTGTGCCTCGCGTTGGTTATTGAAAGCCGACGACACACAATATATTGTGTCAAGCAATTTTACACTAAAAAAGGCTAATTATGGTTAAAAGTATTCAGAGAAAGTACATAGATTGGGTTAAGACGGCTAAAAACCTCAAGCTGTTAAGACAGGATAATATCAATCTTCGCAGGTATGTTTGCGGTCAGCTCTACTACGGTAAGCGTGACTGTGCAATTAATTGCGAGGTATGTACCTTTGATATGGATCACAGTATAAGTCAAAACGAGCTTGCTCAGGTATTCAATGTATCTGAAAGTATGGTAGCTAATTGGGAAAATAATAAAAGTTGTCCGCACATCGACGATTTAATTTTTTACAGTCAGGTCTGCGGCATCGACTTGTTCGACGTAATAGTTTTCGTCGAATGATATTTTGACCTATAAATACCAAACGGAGCTTGTAAATTTTACAAGCTCCGTTTAATTTTTTGCGGCTTACCCGTAACATCTTATGTTGCCTCACGTTGCGAGTCAAGTCACAAAAAAGGTATAATAAAATTGGCCCAAGTTAACCTTGCGGCAAAGGAGAAAGAATATGATAAACTCAACAACAGAACTTTTTTTGTCCGATTTTTTTCTTATTAAGGCAATTCTCGGTCAGTATCTCGACAACTCTAAAGCACTGTTTTTTAACCTTGCCAAATGCTTTCTGCTGCCCAAAAAAAAGGCGGACGAACTCTATAATTTAATAGATAACCCCGTCTTGGACGAGGTTTCGAGCGAAAAGGATTTTTTGCAATACCAGCGCGTCTGCCAATATACTCAAATGATGGGAATGTCCTCGAATATCTCCCCCGAGCTCGACGAAATGATAAAGATAAAGGGCAACGCCTTAACAGGTGCGCTGGGTATGCACCTTATCGCAGAATCCGACGCCTCGCAAAACGTTGTTTTCAATAACCTTTTGGCGGCTGCCAACAGCGGCGTTGTTTGCGCGCTGAGAATAACGGGCATCTTGCAGTGCGAGGGTATATTTTTCAGGCGCAGTGTAATTTCAGGCATTAAAAACCTCAAAAATGCGGCGGATTGGAACGATATAGCAAGTATTTTGACCCTTTTGTATTACAGCAAAGAGGGGCGAAGCTTCAATGTTTCGCGCCTTGCTATGACTGCGCTCGACACCCCGTTTGCAGATTTGTACTACACTGCTGCGGCTGTTTACGGCATAGAAAAAACGACCGAAGTGAGCGAAGTCAGGCTTTTAAACAAAGCTTTCAATACACCTGCTTTGAAGCGCGAACAGTACGAGCCCAAGTATGCGAGAATACTTTACAGTCGTGCGCTCGATTTAAAGGACAAGGAAAAAGCAATTTTTTCGCAGAATAAGGACTTTACTTCGGCAATAGGCGATCTGCCTTTAAAGCTTTCGCGCTCTACGCTTCGGCAAAGCAAAACTTCTTTTTCAACGCCTTTAAACAGAGTATGCGAACAGGACAAAGTGGCGCGTGCGTTGGATAACGGAGATTTGAGAAGTATAAGCTCGTACCGTCCCGTCTGCCTTTGCAGCGACAGCAGATATTTGCTTGACAGCTATGCAAAGGCCATAGCCGATGTCAATAATGACGTACATATTGAAAATATTGACGTCGGTGCGCTCACGGACTATGATTTCGAGCCCACGGCAAACAATATTTTTATACGCAGCGCGGACGAGGACAGGGATAACTATTACTTTTTATTCCTGACGGGGGAACTTTCCGAGCGCGCCTTTGACGCGGTAAAAAGTTTTTTGCAGAGCGCAAAGCGCGAAAAATTCCATTTAAACAGCCCGAGCGTTACGCTCAATTTGGGGGAGATATTGCCCGTATGCTTCTGCGACGAAAAGAACGCGAATCTCTTCAGGCAGTATCTCGATATAATAAAGCTTGCGGCAATCTGCACGGACGAAAGGTCGCTTGCTATCCAAGATATGCTCGACGCCAAAACCTTACTTTACGGGCTGTCCGAAATCGAGCTTGCCGAGGGCGTAACTCAACTTTTCGAAAGCTACGGCGTGGACGAGATAGAAAAATCTCTCGACGAGGCAATACGTGCCAACAGAGTTAAAAATCAAAAAATTATTTTAGACGACGCGGCGCTCGTTCCCTATTTTAAGGGCGTGGGAAATAAAGTTATCGGATTCGGAGGTACTGTCAATGAAAATAGATAAGCAACTTTTACAGGGCTACGAAAATATACGCTACGTTCATTATGCCGACTCGCAAAGTCTACCTAATACGGTAAGTTTCGACGAGCTGCCCGAAAGGGAAATTTGCGGCGTTCTCAAATCCAGTCACCACAAGGACGGCAAACTCATTCAAACGTACACCGAGCAGGAAAATAACATAGGAGTAGTAGCGGCTACGCGCCTCGGCAAAACTACGTCGTACGTCATTCCGACCATAATTTCATATGCAAAGCAGAAGAAAAAGCGCGGTATGATTATTTCCGACCCCAAGGGAGAAATTTACAGACAGACGTCGCAGCTTCTCCGCGACGAGGGCTACAACGTCAAGCTTCTAAATTTCAGGGACTATCTGCACAGCGAGTGCTGGAATCCGCTTACGCCCATTTACAGAAAATACAAAAAAATCGACGCCGTAAGCGACGAAGTAAGCTTAGTTCATTGCGAGAAGGGTGCGCGCAATTTTTTCCGCGGAAAAATTTACGAGCTGCAGAGCGAGCTTGACGCCGACATTCAACGGGCAAAGGATTTGCTGCTTGCCGAGGTTGCAAACGACGTCGACAATATCGCTATAATGTTGATCAGTATAGAAAACCAGCGCGACCCGTTTTGGGAGCAAGCCTCGCAAAATCTGTTAAAGGCGTTTTTATGGGCTATGCTCGAGGACAGCGACGAGGACAGTATCAACCCCGTCACGGAGGAAACTTTTTCGTTCAATACTATTTGGGCGGTAATAAATTCTTTTAACGACGGCGACGGGCACTCGTACAACGACAACGGCTATTTCACGTCGAGAGGCAAAAACTCGCGCGCGCTGAGCCTTGCTAAAAACACGCTTATCGAGAATGCTCGCGGCACGAGAACGAGTATTTTGAGCGTATTTTTTACCAAACTTGCCGTGTTTAAGGACAACGCCATAAAGCTTATAACTTGCTGCAACTCATTTGAAATGGACGAACTTGTACAGGCGCCCACCGCGGTCTTTATCGACTATCGCGACGAGTTGAAGGTGCATTACGAGGTCATAAGTCTGTTCGTTCAGGATGCATACAGGTTTTTGATTGAAAAGGCAAACTCCAACCTTGACGGCAAGCTTGCCGCGCCCTTCTATTTTATATTGGACGAGTTCGGCAATTTCCCTAAAATAATGGGCATAGAAACTACAATTTCGGCTTGTGCCGGGCGCAATATTTTCTTTATGCTTATAATACAGTCGTACGCGCAGCTAAACTGCGTGTACGGCGCCGACGTTGCGGAAATTATACGCGACAACCTTAACGTACATATCTTTTTCGGCTCGAACAACCCGAGCACCTTGGAGGCGTTTTCAAACGAATGCGGCAAGTACACTCGCATTTCTCCGCTGAGCGCAATTAACGGCAGAAGCGCAGAAATCGACAATTATCAAATTGAAACAATACCGCTCATTCCCGTCAGCGCGCTGTCGCATTTTACCGCCGGAGAATGCGTTATAACCGAAGCCAATTGCGGCTATGTTATGTATTCCAAGCTCGAAAGGTACTATCTTTGCGACGAGTTCAAAAACCTGAAAATTTCGTACGAAAAGGACTATGTGTGCGCTATAAATCCCTTTGACAAAAAGTACGCATACGAGGTTGTGATAAGGCGCAAAACACCCTTTGACTATTAGGAGGTATTATGGATAGACAACGTATAAAATGCTATATGGAAACTTGCGGCGGCTTTGAAATTGCCGCTTTGCAGGAAAGGTTCTCCGCAAGCTATAGGGAAATTAAAACCGTCGTCGACGAGCTTTTAAACGAGGGTAAACTGCAACTGCACGGCGGACTTACCTACGTCTGCGTTCAGCCCGACGAAAATAAAAAATATGGCGGACATATAAAAAATTACAGGGGACTGCACTCCCGACGTGATTTCGATGACGACGACGAGCTCGACGATACCCATTTGTTTGCCTTTGACGGAGATGACGACGAGCTTGACGAAGATTTCGACATGGACGACGCTATGGACGACATTGAAGAATGTTTAAAAAAGCTTGAACAATTTGAAAAGACGGGTCAATCTGAAGACAGCGATAAAATAAATCGGGAAATATATTCTCAAGAGGCGGAAAACCTTGTGGGAATATTAAAATTTTTTATCGAAGAAAAGTCGAAGCCCATACAAGCCGACGAGGAACCGTCGCGAAGCTTGTGGCGCGACGGAGAATTTTATAACGAGCTTTACGGCAGAATAAACAAAATGATAGAGTCGGACAAAAAGCTTGGGCACCGCGGCGCGATAAACAGGGCGGAACTTATGCTTGAAGGCGTGCGCGACACGCACGACAGAAAGCAGTTGCAGCTATACGAGTATATGGTGTTTCTTTTAAAAAGTATTTCCACCTATGATTTCAACCAAGTCCGAAAAATAGTGTGGGGATAGTTAAATAAAAAAATCCTTGTCTTATGACAAGGATTTTTTTGGAGGCGCCACCCGGATTTGTAAGGAGCGGAAACCGCGACGGAATAGCGATTGTAATTTTGTGTTCAAAATCAATCGCGTCACGTTATTTCGGTGGTAATGGGTGTGCGCATAAACGGAAACAACCACCCCGAACGGGTGGTTGTTCTTTGGAGGCGCCACCCAGATTTGAACTGGGGAATGAGGGTTTTGCAGACCCTTGCCTTACCACTTGGCTATGACGCCTTATAAAAAAATAGTGCGGCTTGGTGGAGCGGGAGACGAGATTCGAACCCGCGACATTCACCTTGGCAAGGTGACGCTCTACCACTGAGCCACTCCCGCATATACGCCGCACTATTCTTTTGTTGGTGGGAGCTACAGGGCTCGAACCTGTGACCCACTGCTTGTAGGGCAGTTGCTCTCCCAACTGAGCTAAGCTCCCAAACGCTTAATTAATATACCAAATATAATTATAAAAATCAAGCGTTTTTAAAGGCATTTTACAAATTTTCAAAAATTTTTTGAATGAGAGTATAAATTATTAATTCATTGTCGATAAATGGTTTGAAATCAATTTTAAAGGTGTAAACTATGAAAAAATTTATTGCGGCGGCAACGCTTATCACTCTCATTGTATGCGGAATATTAATCGCAAGTTACCAAAAAACATACGCGGCGGCGGAAACAGACTATCTCCGTATACACGTCAGGGCAAACTCGAACGAGCAAATCGACCAAAGCGTAAAGTACGCCGTCAAGGACGAAGTTGTTAAATTTATCACTCCCTATGTTGCAGAGTGCGTTACAAAACAGGCGGCAATAGAGAAAATGAGCCAAATTTTGCCCGAAATAGAAGAGGTTTGCGACGCAACGCTTAAAGCAAAGGGTTTTTCGTACACTTCTCGCGCGCAAATCCGCGCAGAGGAATTCCCCACCCGAGTCTACGGCGACCTGACGCTTGAAAGCGGGGTTTATGACGCGCTTATAATCGAGCTGGGTTCGGGCACGGGAGATAACTGGTGGTGCGTAATTTATCCGCCGCTCTGTTTCACTTCGGCTACAACCGAGGTTGAGTACCGCTCGGCAATATATGAAATTATTAAAAACTTTCAAAATAAAAAGTAATAACAGACCTGCAATTTTCAAACACAGTTAAAAAATTATTGCCAACATACGCGTTTTTTGTTATAATATACAAAAAGGTATAAGAGGAAGAATTTTTGAAAATTGCAATTAACACAAGCGCGATAAGCTTTACCGACGACTTGGATTTTTCCGAGTTTGAAAAACTTGGAGACGTAAGGTATTTCGGAGAACTTGAAAGAAGTCAGCTTTTCGAGTTCTGCAAGGACGTCGACGCACTCATCGTAAATAAAGTAATAGTCGACGAAGCTCTGCTTTCAGCCTGCCCCGACATAAAGTACGTCGGCACGTTTGCAACGGGCTATAACGTAGTGGATATCGAGGCTTGCCGCAAAAGAGGTATAACCGTCTGCAACGCGCCCGACTATTCCACGCACCCCGTAGGACAACACGTATTTGCGCTTTTGCTTGCGCTCTACGGCAAAATAAGCGAGTACGTCGGTTCGGTTAAAGAGGGAGGCTGGATAAACAGTAAAACTTTCTGTTATTTTCCCTATCCCACGCGCGAGTTTTACGGCAAAACTTTCGGCATTTACGGCTACGGCAACATAGGTAAGTACGTTGCGCGCATTGCCGAAGCATTCGGCGCTAACGTGGTAATCTGTACCCGAACGCCGCCCCAAAACTGCCCTTACAGACAGGTAACTTTTGAAGAAATGTTGAAAATTTGCGACGTTGTTTCGCTGCACTGTCCGCTAACTCCCGTTACGGCAAAGCTAATAAACCGCGATACTCTCGCTTTAATGAAGAGGGACGCAGTTTTAATAAACACTGCCCGCGGCGGACTTGTCGACGAACAGGCGCTTGCCGACGCACTCAATTCGGGCGCAATTGCAGGCGCTTGCCTTGACACCGTAGCCGAAGAGCCTATGTTAAGGAACAATCCGCTGTTCGGCGCGAAAAATTGCCTTATAACTCCGCATATCGGCTGGACTCCTCACGAAACAAGGGTAAGGCTCTTAAATATAGTTGCAGGCAACTTAAAAGCGTACATAGACGGAAATCCCAGAAACGTCGTTTCATAGTAAATAACAAACGCTCCGTGTTTAAAACACGGAGCGTTATTTTATGTAACTTGGTTTTTATTTCGGAGTCGGGGTACAATTATTTTTTCGTACAGCGCAACCAATCCGAGGTTTCCTAAAATTAGCATGGGTCCGACAACGTACCAGGTCAAAAAAGTGCCGGGCACCACGGGCGCGAAAATGTACATCGATTCTTCTATTTTCAGCGCGTCCATAAGGAATACACCGTAAGTCATAATTACGCACAGCGTTATTGGATAGACGTAGAATTTTTTGAGGTTGGGTTTAAAGAAGCCCGTCATAAGCATAACTACCGCAAGGTATGCCGATAAACTGTGGTGCAGTATTCCCGTAATCGTCGGAGGATACATAAACGACGCGTCCTGTACGACAAAATTAGGATAAAATGTAACTATAATTCCGCCCCAGAAACCTGCGTAAACGGCAAAATTCAAAAGCAGGCTGTCGCGCTTTAAGAATATTGCACATAGCGCAAATATAAGGCTTGTCGTACCGCAAACCGTGTTGGGTATAATGCCCATAGGCGTTCCGTAATATTCAATAAGCGAAATTCTGTTTGCAAGTATTGCAATTAAAAGACACGCTCCCGTGCATTTAACGGTAATTTGTACGTCGCGCTCGCTTTTAACTTTATAGTAAATTAAAATCAACGTTCCTATTGCTAGTACAAAGAATATCGCAAGATAAGTCAGGTGTTCCCAACCGAAAACCCGAGGGATGTAGCCTTCGGTAGGTTTGGGGTGTATTTGCAGTAAGTGTCGCATTTTATCTACCTCGTAAAAACAAGCGGTCTATCAATAAATTTTGCTTACTATTTCATCGAGAGTTATGTGTAAAGTACCCAAAGAATAGGGCAGTGGCTGCGCTATTTTAAGCATGGTCGCACGGCCCGTGTTGTTGCGCGCATTGTCGATTGCTGCAAACCAATATTGTTGCGAAACGCCCGAAAGCTGTCCCGCGTAGGTAATGCTGACGGCGGTCGTATTCAACTTATCGTCCTCGTTGCCCCCCACATATAGCCCGTTTTCAGTCATAATATTCTCAATTTTCGTCAAATCGGCTTCGCTTAAAGCGCCCGACCTGCCCGAAAGCGTAAAGTTCTGTAATCCTGCATTGGGGGTATGCAATGTTATAACCTGCGATAAATCCCCGGTAAGCTTTGTCGCGCGTATGGCGATATTTAAAGAAGATAAGTCGAACACGGTGTTTACAGTGTTGCCAAGCCCGTCGGTAGTGTTCTTGGTCGTTTGTCCGTCGCAAGTAACCTCGGTCAAAGCCGCGCCCGGTTGATAGCTGTAATACGTCACATACTCGCATTTAATCTTATTATAAGCTTCGTCAATAGAGGATACGCGGTTTGCCGCCGGGCTGACGGTATCAGCCGAAATTTTCGAGTATATGGGCTGCAGGGCGTCCTCTACCGATAAAAACCAGCACTCCGTAATAATGCTGTCGTTTTCAAAGCTCTTTTCGTCGTTGCCGACTTTAAACGTAACCTCGGGTATGTTAAGCGAGGTCTTATAATAATATGCTACGAGGTTGTCGGGATATGCGTCCTTAAACTCTTCTGCACAGTACTTGTCCCTGTCGAATTCAGCGGCGTAAAACTCGGTGATATAGGTTCCGTCGGAATAGTTCACGGAATAGCTGTTATTTTTTGCCGCAGTCTTGTCAAAGGTTACGGTATACTTAATTTCTTCCTTTTTAAAATCTTCGTTGCCCTGTGTAAATGTGGGCTGAATTTTTTTATAGGCGGTATTTGCGTACCAATTTGACGAAAGCGAAGCAATATTTTTTGCTGTTGTGCCGCAACCCGCGCAGCCGCCGCAGCCCGATAAAATTATAGCAACGCTCGCGCCGAGCGCAAGCACCGTAACGCCAAAACGTTTTTTCATACTTAGTCCTTAATTTTATTTTTAGTTATTATAGCATATAATTTTCAAATTGTAAAAACTTTTAAGCGTAAATCCTTAATTTAGTGCGTGAAATGTGCTATAATGGAGCTATGATTTACTTGACCGATTGTTCGGCGTTGTCCGCCGCGCTCGAAAAACTTAAAGAAATTGTAAAACATAACGAAAAAAACAACCTACGCACAATAATTTTTTGCGAGGACAGGCTGTCGCTTGCCGCCGAACGAACTGTTTGCGCCGCCGTCGAGGGTTCGTTTTTGACGTCGGTTTACACGTTTGCAAGGTTTCTTACAGCAAGAACGGGGAAATGCGACAACGTTTTGTCGAGCCAGGGCTCGGCAATGGCTGTGCGCAAAATTATAGAAGAAAATCGTGCAAAGTTAAACTTATTTAAAAAATTATCCTCCTCGGTAGCTGCGCAGACGATTTATGACACTATAGCGCTGCTGTACTCGTCGAGGGTTTCGGCTGAGGATGCGGCGGCTGCGGCTGAGCGCGGCGGCGTCCTCGGCGGAAAGTTGCACGACCTTGCTATCATTTACGAGGCTTATACGAAGTTCTTGCAACAGAGCGGCATGCAGGACAGAAACGCATATCTGCGCAAATTGCCCGACGTAATTAAAGCCGACGAAAGTTTTAAAGGCAGTACGGTAATTTTTCTCGGTTTTCAGGCGTTTACCTGTACCTCGCAAGAGATAGTGCGAGCCGTTATGTCAAAAGCGGCAAACGTTCACGGTCTGTTTATAGGCGGCACCGAGGATATCTACGTCAACGAGGCTTCTGCGTTTTTTCACGCTGCCGCCGCTGAGTTCGGCGGCGTCGAAAGGGCGCAGTTTAACGTATCGTCCAATGCCGAGGCGGAAGCGTTGAGAAAGGGTATTTTTAACCCCGAAAGCTTCTATACCCCAAAATATGCCACGGCTAACGTTGGAATATACGAGGCAACCGACGGGGAAGAGGAGCTTGAATTTATTGCGGCAAGCATTAAAAAGCACGTTATGGAGGGGGAGCGCTACGCTAAAATTTCGGTAATGTTGCCCGACTTGAATAACAGCGAGCGCGTGCTTGCGCGCGTGTTTTCGCGCTTTAAAATTCCCTATTACGCGGACATGCAGCTTCCGCTTTCGGACCACGCGCTGTGCACTTTTATAATTAATTATCTGCTTTGCATTGCTTCGGGCTGCAGGTTTGCCGACGTCGACGGGGTTATAGCTTCCCCCTATTTCCCTGCCGAAAGAGCGGACAAGGACGAGTACAGAAATTACGCTTTAAAGTACGCTACTTACCGCGGCGGCATTAAGCGCGCGCCGAACAGTGAAAACCTCGAAAAGTCGGGATTTGATTTCGAGCGCGTGGAAAGAGTGCGCGCGCTGTTTTTAAAGGGACTTGAATTTTTGACGGTAAAGGGCGGAAACCGCGCCATATGTATGGGTCTACGCTCGCTTTTAGAGCATTTCGAGGTAAAGCAAACGCTCGAAAAGGCGGAAAAAAAGTATAAAAACCAGCGCCCTTGCGCGGCGGAATTTTCGCACCGCGCGCTTGAAAGCGCGCTTGCGGTGATTTCCGAGGCGGAAAGTATAGCCGCGGACGATATGTCCGTTTCGGATTTTATAAAGATACTTAAAAGCGGTTTTGCGGCTATGAAAATTTCGCTTATTCCGCCCAAGTCCGACGCGGTTTTCGTAGGGGATTTGACAAGCACGGCAAATACGGGCAGTAACGTTGTGTTTGCGGCAAGGCTGACGGGGGATGTGCCTAATTCAAGCGACGACACCTCGCTTTTGACCGACAGAGAAATTGCCGCATTGGAAAGCGTTAATTTAAACATTTCCCCCAAAATACGGCAGGTAAACGCGAGAAACAGGGAAATCTGTGCGCTGAATATCTGTGCATTCAGAAATAAATTATATTTAAGTTATTCATCGGACGGCAGCGAAAGCGGAGTAAGCGAAATTATTTCTTACGCAAAGGCAATATTTTCGACTTTGGGCGGTAGCGAGCTTTTGCCCGTCAGCGTTTCGAGAATAGCGCAAAATGCGCGCGCAGTGCCGTATTATTGCAGTGAAAAGCTTACGGCTTTAAGGCATTTGAGAAAGTATCCGCAGTCGAATTCTGCTTCTTCGATATATGCCGTATTGCAAAACAGCGGCTATAAAAGCGAGGCGGACTGCGCGCTTGAAACCCCCGAAAAGTCGGGTATATCCTGCGGCAACGAGCTATATCTCGGCAAGTTTAACAGTCTTTCCCCCACCACGCTCGAAAGCTATTTTACCTGTCCTTATATGAGTTTTATAAGCAAGGGTTTAAAGGTTTTAGAGAGGGAAGAGGGCGCAATGCGCGCCGTCGATACGGGCAACTTTATCCACGCCGTGTTGCAGGATTTGGCAAAGGAAGTAGAGAATGTTGACGATTTATCCGCGTTTGAAGTAAAAGCGCGCAATCTTGCAAACGAAAAGCTCTCCCGCCCGCCATACTCCGCGCTTTCCGACACCGACGGGGGAAAGTACGTCTGCAACGAGCTTGTCGACGAGGCGGTAAAAATATCTTCCGGCATGTACCAACAGCTGAAAAATTCTTCGTTTGTATTTTCGGAAGCCGAGCGCGCAGGGGAAATCAACCTTTCCGACGGGATAAAAGTTTACGGCAGAATCGACCGTGTGGATGAAAGCGGAGATATGGTAAGAGTTATCGATTACAAGACGGGCAGTATCGACGCGGCGGCTTCAAGCTACTATTCGGGCAAAAAGCTGCAGCTTCCTCTATATCTTTTGGCGGTATCGGAAGGCAAGCGCGCAGTAGGCGCCTATTATTTCCCCGCTTCGGTACTGTATTCCGATAAGTCGGACGGCGTTTTCAGGTTGCAGGGCTTTATGGATTGCAGCGACGAAGTGGTTGGCGCTTCGGATAAAAACGTTCAGCCAAAGACGAAAAGCAGCTACGTCAACGCAAACTATCAGGGCAAACAGCTTGAAAATACGCTTATGCGCGATGATTTTATCGACTTTTTGGAGTATTCGCGGCTTATTTCAAACTCGGCCGTAAAGGAAATGACGAGCGGAAACATATCTCCGTCGCCTATTGACGGCGCCTGCGAGTACTGCAAAATGGGCGGAAGCTGCGGCGTTACTCTCGGCAAAGACGTTGAAGAGCGCAAAACCGCTTCGGTTAAATGTGCCGAAATTGCCAAAATAGTACAAAAACAGCGGAAAAACAACGGGGAGGACGACGAAAATGCAACTCACTTCTGAGCAGTCGGCGGCAATTTCGGCGGAAGGAAAAGTAATTGTGTCGGCTTCCGCCGGCAGCGGCAAGACCTTTGTAATGATAGAAAAACTTGCGCAAAGCGTATTAAACGGCGTTGACCTCGACGACGTGCTGTGCGTAACGTTTACAAAAAAAGCCGCCTCGCAAATGAAGGAAAAGCTGCGCGCCGCAATAATAAAAAAGCTTGAAACGGCTTCCGCCGAGGAAAAGGTAAGGCTTAAAAGCCAGCTTTCAAAGATAGGTTCGGCTAACATTTCCACAATCCACGCGTTCTGCGGCAAACTGTTGAGAACGTATTTCTATGCGTTGGACATCGACTCGGGCTTTGACATAATTTCTTCGGACGACGCAACCGCGCGCGACTTAAAAAAACGCGCCCTCGACTCCGTTTTCGAGCGCGGCTACGCAAGCGACGATGCGGACTTCAAGCATTTGTTGGACTGTTTTTGGCGCAAGCGCAGCGACGCGGCGCTGCGTAAAACGGTGGACGAAGCTTACGGCAAGGTGCGCGGCGTGGCTCGCTATCAAAAGATGCTTGAAAACTGTGCGGCACTGTACACCGACGAGGGGTTCGACGAGGTGTGCAAAGAGCTTTCTAAAATCCGCAAAAACGCGTTTGACCGCCTAATATGTGCCGTTGAACGCTTTAAGTCGCAGTTTTTTGTGAAAAATAAGCGCGAGAGTTTCGATAAAATTTTTGACGAGATGATTGCGGCTTTGACTATAAGCCGCGACGGTATGCTGTTTGATGTCAAGCCGACTTTAACGGTATCTCGCAAGCCTTCGGTCGGAGAGGACGACGTTGAGGCGGACGAAGCTTTCAAGGCGTTCAGAAAGCAAATAAAAAAGCAATACGACGACTTGCACGACGAGTATCAAGACAGGGAAAATCAAAAGAATATCTTTATAAAAAGCGGCGTTACAGCCGCGGCGTTTTCGCGCCTTATTCTTGCGTTCGACGCGGAATATGCCGCGGTTAAGCGTGAAGAGAACAGGCTCGACTACAACGATTTGGAGCATTTGACGTTAAAACTTTTGGAGAACGGGGGAATCCGCCGGGAGATTGCCGACGGCTTTAAATACGCCTATGTCGACGAATATCAGGACGTCAACCCCGTGCAGGAAGAAATTATTTCCGCGCTCACTTCCGACAGCTTTGTGGTGGGGGACGTAAAGCAGGCAATCTACGGATTCAGGGGCAGCAAGTCCAAATTTTTTGCGGACAAGTTCAAAAGTTACGAAAGCGGCACGGGCGGAGCGTTGCGCCTTTCAAACAATTTCAGAAGCTCGGACGCAGTGCTCGAATTTGTAAACGCACTGTTTTCGGATATTATGACCGAGGATAGTTGCGGCATCGATTATAGAAATAAGTCGCAGATGCTGCGCGGCGGACTTTACCCCGAGGGCTACGGCTATGCGCAGATACACGTTGTAGGCGCGCAGGAAAAACCGCAGGACGTGCGGTTGGACGTTTACTCGGTCAAAAATGATTGCAGGCAGACGACGCTTACCCCCGAGGGGCTTGCCGTGCTGTCGATAGTCAAGCGCGAGCTTGCCTCGACCCACTTCGATTTAAACGCGCGTACACAGGTAAACACACGGCCGGGAGATATCTGCATTTTAACCAGAAAAAACAAGGGCTATTCCGTCGACGGAATTGTCCGCGCGCTCGCTTCCGAGGGCTACGCCGTGTCGGGGGCTCAGGAAACGAATATCTGCGCCCTGCCCGAGGTCAAGCAAATGCTCGACATTTTGTCGCTAATCGACAATGCCGAACAGGACATTCCCCTCGTAACCGCGCTGCTTTCCCCCGTCGGCGGCTTTACCGAAAACGAGCTTGCGCTTATTAGGGTAAACGTTGACAAAAGCAAAACGTCTATCAAAAAATCTTTCAGGCAATGCTGTAAGGAATACTCGGCTTTGCCCGGCATAATCCCCGATAAGCTGAAAGTTTTCTATAAGAAGCTTGCCGAACTGCGCGACCTTGCCGAAATTTTGCCCACGGGTGAGCTTGTGGACGAGCTGTTGGAAAATTACGGCGTGGAAAGTTGTTACGGCGCGGACGGGGAAAGAAAGGTCAAAAACGTTTTGCGGCTTGCCGAAGAGGGCGCAACTCTGCCGCTTGCCGCCTTTTTGGAAAGAGTAAAGACGGGCGGCTATGAAATTTCAATGCCGCAAGCAGCGGATTCCGACAGCATAAAAATAATGTCAATGCACGCCTCGAAGGGGCTTGAGTTCCCCGTCGTAATTCTCGCGGATATAAGCAGACGGTTTACGGGCGTCGAGTATTGCGAAATGCCCTTTGACGAAAAGTACGGCTTTGCGCCCAGACTATACGATAAACAGACTATGAGGGTGTGCGACACCATTTTAAGGCGGCTTGTCAAACTAAGGGAGAATGCCGAGGATTTAAAAAACGAATACAATCTTTTTTACGTTGCGTGTACGCGCGCAATGTGCAACTTGCACTTGCTGACAAGCGAACAAAAACAATTCGACGAGCTTTCAAAAGACAGTGCAAAGTGCTACGCCGATTTGTTCGATATGCAAAAGTTCAATCCCCGGCCGATAGCGCTTTACGAGGCGCAGCAACAAAAGACAGGCGCGTCGGCGTTTATATACAAGCCCGACCAAGCGCTGATAAACAGTATCGAGCAAAAATTTAATTGGAAGTACGCTTATACCCAAAGTATCGACTTGCCGCTTAAAAGCTCGGCTTCGGCTATATTGAAAATGAACGGCAGCGAGCAAGAGCCGCACTACCGCGTAAACGAAATGTTCAAGTCGGAGTACGACGGCAGTACAAGTATCGAGCGCGGCACGGCGTACCACAGGTTTTTAGAGCTTTGCGACTTTACCGTAAAGTCGGTTGGCGGCGTTTCTGCGCAGTTGCAAAAGTTTTTAGCCGAGGGCAAAATTTCAGAGCGGCAGTTTGCGCTGTTGAACGCAGACGAGCTTGTCGAAATTTTAAATATGCCTGTGTTCGAAAACGTGCGCGCATTTAAGCTGTTGCGCGAACAGGAGTTTTTGTGTCGGCTTAAAGCTTGCGAGGTGTTAAAGACGCAAGCGGACGACTTTGTTCTGTTGCAGGGCGCAATAGACTTGCTTGCGATAAGCGACGGTCAAATTAAAATAATAGACTATAAATATTCGCATAAATCCGACAGCGAGCTTGTATCGACCTATGCAAAGCAGCTTGATTTATATAAAAAGGTTGTTTCAAAGGTCTTGAAAATGCCCGAAAGTAAAATTGCAACCACAATAGTAAATATCTGTTTAAGGCGGCAAATCGACTTATAAAAATAGCACCCCGTTGCGCAAACAGCGCAACGGGGTGCATTTATATTAATCTTCTAAACCTATCAAATAATCTGACGTAACGCCGAAATACTTGGCAATCATTGCAAGCTCTTCAATGCTCGGCTCGTTATAGCCGGTTTTCCATTTTGATAATTTCTGTTTTCTGATACCCAAATCTTTGCAGATTTCATTTTGCGTTTTGTTACTATCTTCAATTAATTTTTGCAGTTTCTGCGGAAAAACACTCATAATTTACCTTTGTAAAATTGTATCAAAAAAGGGGACAAATAAGTTGACAATCCCAAAAATAGGGACTATAATATCATTGTTTCCAAATTGGGGACAAAGGAAGTAGAAATTATATGGCAAAAGAATGTGCAACTTGCAGGTATTTTACTGCTTATTACGAAAAGGCGTATCATCAGTTTTTAAGGACTGACTGCGGCAACTGTTTCAAACACAAGGAAAGAGTCAAAAAGCATGGCGCTTGCGAGGAGTGGGAATATAGAAGGTATTTTAAGCGCAACCTAAATAATTTTATCGATTCGCTCGATAAAGCAATTTCGGATATCAGCGCGGTCAAATTGATTTTAGAGGAAGACAGTGAGGAAAAAAACAAATAATTTAAACGTTATACTTTGCCATAAGCTTTAAAAGCGCGTTGAAGTTGTCGTTCAAAATTTCGGCTTCGATTGGAGTAAGCGAGCCTTTAATTTGCAGTACGGCAAGCGTGTTTTTAAGCTTTTCAAGGTCCTGCCTGTCGGGCTTGGATAAATTTTTGGTCAGCAATTTATCGGTGACGGTCATTGCGTGTTCGAGCCTTACGCTGTTTTTAGCAGGCTGTTGTGCGGGCGCGTAGTCGGCTTTTGCGCTTCTTTGAGGGGGAACGGCAGTCGGCATTGTGCTTACCTGTTGGGTATAGACCGGTGCCGTCGGCTGTTTTTTTACCGATAAAAAGCATAAAATTCCGTAAAGCGCATACCCGACCGTCCAAAACATTGCGGCGGCAAGTATCGACTGACCCAGCTCGCAGCAAATCAAAAAGGCTGCAAGCACAAGCGCCGCGTATGCGTTTGTAAAGCAGAGGAAGGGGCGTTTTGACAGCGCCTTGAACCTTGCGCTCAAAAGGCACAGCGCAAAGACTACAATAAAAATCGCGCCGTACGTTCCGAGTACAAACCATATCAGCGTGTCAAAGGGCAGGGACGTTAAACTTGCAAACAAATCGTTTATTAATTGAGGAAACATAAGCTTAATTATATCCCTGCGCAAACAAAAAATTCGGCATTTTTTGCCGAATTTTTTGTTTAATGCAATTATTTTATTCTACAGCCGCAAGTTGCTGTTTTTTCTTTCTCAAAGTCCAGCAGATAAACGTGTATGTATCGTTTATAAGAAAAATCGAAAAACACACGACAAGCGCAATGTAGTTTAGCGACTGCAAGCAGGCAAGCGACCAAAGCACTATCAAAACTATGTCGTTGAATATAAACGCCACCGCATAGCAGGGTATGCGCAGCACCATTAGATACAGCGCGACAAAGCTTGTAAAAACCGAAACTGTGCTGGGTATAAGGTTGGCTGTATTGAACGCTTTCAAAATAAAATAAAACGCTACGGTTATACCTATTGCAAGCGGTATTAGCACAATTATGTGCACGCGTTTAAGCGTGCCTATTTTGACTTCCGCCCCGTCCTTGTCGTTGGGGTGTCTGAGCCAGCTTATTAGTGATAAAACCGCGCTCGGCAGTTGCATCGCAATATAAATTATCATCTCTCCATAATAGCCGAAAACGTACGAAACAAAGGCATATATGGCACTGAACGCTATCATAAGTATCATGCCGAACGGGTCGCCGCGCGCCGCGAATATGAGCGCCGTCACGCCTATAAGCGATACGGCAAGCGTGGCGTAGTCGGTGTTCTGCGCCGCAAAAAACGCCGTTAAAATGCCGACCAACGAAAGAAGCCAAAGCGCCCATTCGAACTTTGTAAAATTTTTAAAAGGATTTCTAAGCTTCATAGGTATCCCGTCTATTATACGGGTGCGCGCCTATATTGTCAAGCATGTTTTGGGGCGTAATTTTATATCGATTTTAAATTGACCTCGATATATGCCCCGTTTTCGTATGCTTTTTGCAATATTTCACGCGTAACGGGCGTGCCCTTTTTAATTAAAACTTTGCCGTCTTTAATGACGTCGCTTTTAAGCTTTTTTATTTCTTCGACAATTGCGGCGTCCCCGAAAATTATATTTGCGGCGGAATATTTTTTATCTCCAATCTTTACGCTTGTAATTTTGTTGCCCTTTAAAACTACGTCCTCGACAAAACCCAAAAATTTGCCTCGCCTGTCAAATGCGGCTCTGCCCAATTTTACGGGTTTTGCGGTGTTTAAGGCGCGCTGCCTGTCCTCGAATACAATTTCGTTGCCGTAACTTTTTATGTTGGTGCAGTCGATAATAAATTCCTCTTCCGCCTCGTCTGCGCAAATAAAACTTTCCACCCTGTCGCCGCTTGCGTTTACGCTTATAACATAGCCCTTTCTGCCGCTTGTGCCTACGACCTTTTTACCGAAAATTTGAGAAATGTTCATATAATGCTCCTTGTGTTTGAAAAACTACACCCTATAATATTTTTCAAACGCGTCGCATATCCTACCTGTGAACATAATAATTTGTCGATTTTTAAAGAGTTAGGGCATTTAACTTCGAGTTAGTCGCCCCGACTTAAATTTTACCGATAAATATTGACATATGACTTGACAGGTGTCAAGTTTTGGTGTAAACTTTTTTCAAACAATCAACGGGTTGTATTTTTTATATGAGTGAATGGAAAAAATTAAAATTTGATGTTGTAATAGTCGGCTGCGGCGTTGCCGGGCTCAACTGCGCGCTTCATATCGGTTCCGATAAAAAGGTTCTTTTAATCTGCAAAGCAGAGCCCGAAAAGAGCGACAGCTATCTCGCGCAGGGCGGAATTTGCCGTTTGCAGGGTAAAACCGACTATGAAAGCTACTTTGAAGATACTATGCGCGCGGGACATAGGGAAAACAACGTGCAGTCGGTCGAGTGTATGATTAATTCTTCAATCGCAGTTACCGACGAGCTCATTTCCTACGGAGTCGAATTTGCAAGGGAGAGTGACGGCAGCCTTTCGACCACCAGAGAGGGCGGGCACTCCAAAAATCGCATAATTTTTCACGCCGATTGCACGGGCAAGGAAATTACTTCGAAGCTTATGACAGCCGTCTGCAAGCTTGAAAACGTTACAATTATGCCGCAAACCACATTTTTGGACATTATCGAAAGCGACGGGCAATGCGTCGGCATTGTTGCGCGCGGCAACGAAAGCGGCACGCTGTACGAAATTTACAGCGACTTTTGCGTGCTTGCAACGGGCGGGATAGGCGGCGTGTTCGAGCATTCCACCAACTTCCGCATACTGACGGGGGACGGAGTTGCCGTTGCCTTAAAGCACGGCGTTGCTGTCGACCACATAAATTATATTCAAATTCACCCCACAACGCTGTATACGGGCAAGACGGGGGTCAGAAGCTTTCTAATTTCCGAGTCGGTAAGGGGTGAGGGAGCAAAGCTTTTGGACGGTAATTTTCAAAGGTTTTGCGACGAGCTTCAACCGCGCGACGTTGTCACGCGAAATATATTAAAGCAGATGAAAAAGGACAACAAGCCTCACGTCTGGCTGGATATGCGCCCTATCGACAGCAGGGAAATCAAAAGTCATTTCCCCGGAATTGTCGAAAAGTGCGCCGAAGAGGGGTACGACGTGTTTAACGAGTGTATCCCCGTCGTGCCGGCTCAGCACTATTTTATGGGCGGAATACGCAGCGGCTTAGACGGGCAAACAACTATGCCGCGACTGTACGCTGTGGGGGAAACCTGCTGTAACGGAGTTCACGGCGCAAACAGGCTTGCTTCGAACTCGCTGTTGGAAAGCTTGCTGTTTGCAAAGCGCGCGGCTTTGGATATAGATAAAAAATTGAGCGATAATTTGCGGTTGGGGCGGACATATGCCTTAAATAACGACGAAAAGTACAAATACAGCGACTATAAAAGTTTGCTGGAAGGTTATAAAAAACTTATACTCGGTTCAATAGATAAGGAGAAAATCAATGGATAGCGTGGCTTTTAAAATCAATGCGGACGAACTTATTAAAATGGCTTTGAGGGAGGATATCTCCAACGAGGACATAAGCACAAACGCGGTAATGCCCGATTGCAAACAGGGCACGGCAGAGCTTATCTGCAAGCAGGACGGCGTAATTTGCGGACTTGAAGTGTTTGAAAGAGTTTTTAAAATTCTGGATGTAAACACCTGCGTCGAGTTCAGCGTGAAAGACGGTGACAAAGTGTCGAAATTCCAACATATTGGCAGGGTAACGGGGGATATACGCGTAATTTTGCAGGGGGAAAGGACTGCTTTGAACTATTTGCAGAGAATGAGCGGCATAGCTTCTTACACCGCGGAAACGGTCAAGCTGTTGCAGGGCGGCAAGACAAAGCTTTTGGACACGCGCAAGACTACGCCCAACATGCGCATCTTTGAAAAATACGCGGTAAAGACGGGCGGCGGAAACAACCACAGATACAACCTTTCGGACGGAATACTTTTAAAGGACAACCACATCGGCGCGGCAGGGGGAATAACACAAGCTGTAAACGCGGCTAAAAGCTATGCGTCGTTTGTAAGAAAAATCGAGGTCGAAGTGGAAACGCTCGAACAGTGCCGCGAGGCGTTGGCTGCCGGCGCGGACATTATAATGCTTGACAATATGTCCGTCGAAGATATGAAAAAAGCCGTCGAAATGATTGACGGGCGCGCGCTTACCGAGTGCAGCGGCAACGTCACGCGCGAGAATATTAAAAATATTTTATCAACGGGCGTCGATTTTGTTTCGAGCGGCGCGCTGACTCACTCTGCGCCCATACTCGATTTATCGCTTAAAAATCTTAAACCTTTGGTGTAATATGAAAGCTGAAAACAGGCGCAACGAAATATTGAGTTTGCTCGTCAATGCGGACTCGCCCATTCCGGCAAACGTCTTTAAGGACAAATTTAATATCTCGCGCCAGGTAATAGTGCAAGATATTGCAATTCTGCGCGCAAACGGGTTCGACATAACCTCTACAAACCGCGGCTATGTTTTAAACGTCAAGGTTCAGGCAACGCGCGTGTTCAAATGCCGGCACAGCTTCGAGCAGCTTGTGGACGAGGGCGCTCTTGTAATTGGCCTCGGCGGAAGGATAGAGGACATATTTGTAAACCACAGGGTGTACGGCAGAATTTCCGCAAGGCTCGATTTGCACAGCCGTATGCACGTCGAAGAGCTTTACCGCTCGCTCGTGTCGGGCGCATCCAAGCCGCTTATGAGCGTTACCGACGGCTATCACTACCACAACGTTTCCGCCGACAGCGAGCAAACACTCGACAAAATAGAAGAAGCCCTTCGTCAAAAGGGCTTCCTGATAGAGATTTAAACTTTAAATTTTGTTTGTTGCCTTGGCTTTTTTGGGGACTTCTGTATATGAAGGCGCGCTCTTGCTGTCGGCAATCTGGTCGGCAAACATTCTTTCGGCAAGCAAAACCGAGTTGTCAAGGCTGTATTTTTTAGCCGACTGTGCGTAAAGCTTACCCATTTTTTCTCGCTCTTCGGGGTGTTCGTACCAATACTCGATTTGTTGCGCAAGCGAAACGGCGTTGTCGTTTTTAAACAGCGACCTTTTATCGAGCGTAAATTGCGGCGTTGCCGAAAGCGGACTGTCCGCCACAACGGGCACAAGTCCGCAGGCAATGGCTTCAAGGCAGGCAATTGCCTCTGTTTCGCACTTAGAGGAATGAACGTACAGGTCGCTTTGCTGCAATTTTTCTATGAGCTGTTGCTTGTTCATAAAATCGAATGCCAAATTCACGTTAAGTTTTTCGGCTTGTTTTTGCAGTTTTTTCTTTTTGGGCCCGTTGCCGAGCAGGGTAAGGCGTATTTTGTCACGGTAGCGGCACATGCCTATTGCGGAAATCAACACCTTTTGATTTTTTTCGGGCGCAAGCCTTCCCACCATAACTATTTCGAATTTATCGTTTTGGCGTTTGACTGCGGGCGGAACAAAATCCTTGTCGTAGCCGTTTGAAATAACGTAAATTTCTCCCTTATAGTTATGCTTTTCCAGCTGACGCGCGATGCAAGCCGAGGGGCAGTGTATGCGCGTAAAATGCTTATAGTACTTGCTGCGGAAAAACGCGTAAATGATGTTGCTTATAAACGTGCTCTGTCCAAGCCCCATATTGTACGAAAAGTTTTCGGGCTGAACGTGGAACGCGGTGGTAACGGGAATGCCCATTTCGTCGGCAAGAAATTTACACTTCTTTTCGAGCATAAACGGGAATATACAGTGCACTATATCCGCGCCCTCGAAAGTCTTTTTGATTTTTTCTTTATCGAATTTTCCGAATTTAATTTGATTTTTTGCGGAAACGGGCGTAACTACGGGCAAATATCTCTCTTCCAAAGGGCAATCCTCCGAGCCGATAGCCACGATTTTTACTTCGTGACCGCGGGCTTTGAGTCCGTCGGCAAAGCGCAGCGCAGTCATAACCGACCCGTTTGTGCGTAAGTCTATTAAATCTATAACGATGACAATTTTCATTATACTAACCTAAAATTTTTGTTTTACAGTACAGATTTTACGCTGTCAATATAAATTGAATATAAATTTTGCGAGTATTTATTGATAAAATTTTATCGAAAAAGGTAGAAATATGGCAAAAATTTTAATTGCGGAGGACGAGGCAAATATAAGGTTGCTTCTCGAAATCCGCTTAAAAAGCAGATATACGGTTATCACGGCGGCAAACGGTGCGCAGGCGCTTGAGCTTATCGAGCAGGGCGGCGTCGACCTTATAGTTACCGATATAATGATGCCCAAAATGGACGGTTACGAGATGGTGGAAACGCTGAGGGCGCGAGGGGACACCACCCCCGTAATTATGCTGACCGCAAAGGATACCTTGACCGACAAGGGGCAGGGCTTTATGGTCGGCTGCGACGATTATATAACAAAGCCCGTCAATTTCGAAGAACTTATTTGGCGCATAGACGCGATACTCCGCAGATATAAAATAGCCAACGAGGGCAAAATAATAATAGGCGGCGTAACCGTCGATAAAAACAGCTTTACGGTAACTTTTGATGATAGAGCCGAAGAGCTGCCGACAAAGGAATTTCAGCTTTTGTATCTGCTTTTATCCTATCCCGAAAAAATTTTTACTTACGAGCAGATACTCGACAAGGTTTGGGGTTTCGAGTCGGAAAGCGGAGAAACGACGGTGCGCACGCACATAAACAGGCTAAGAAACAAGTTCGAGGGTGTAAAGGAATTTGAAATAATTACCATACGCGGTATGGGTTATAAGGCGGTAATAAATAAATGAAACGCAAAAAATTATCCACGACGGCAAAAATTATCGGGTTTTCCGTACTGCTTTTTATCATACTTTTGACTGTCAGCGAAATTATAATTGCCGTTTTAAACAATGCTTTGGCGGACACCGAGCTTGCGGCTTATTCATATACGCTTATAGTTATTCCCGCAATCGCGCTTGGCGTCGTGGTATTGTTTATAGTTCTTACGATAAATTTCAACAGGCGTGCGAATTTGCTTGTCGAAAGCCTGAACAGCGTTGCCAACGGTGATTACGGCGTAAGGCTTCCCGACAGGGGCGCAGGCAACTTCGGCACGGTTTACGGCAACTTTAATAAAATGACAAAGGAACTCGGCGCGGCAAAATCTTCGAGGGAAGAGTTCGTGCATTCCCTTTCGCACGAGTTTAAAACTCCGCTCTGCTCGATAGAGGGCTTTGCGACGCTGCTGTCGGAGGGCGGACTCAGCGAGGAAGAGAGTAAAAAATATTTAAAAATAATAGCCGACGAAGCGGAGCGGCTTAGAAAGCTTGCCGACGGCGTATTGACGCTTTCGAAGTTAGAGCAAATGGAGTTTATGGGAGAAAGCGTAATTTTCAGGCTGGACGAGCAAATACGCGACTGCGTAATTTTATCCGAACGCGATTGGACAAAGAAAAATATAGAAATCGAGCTTAATCTTTCCCCCGTAACGGTATTAGGGGACAGGGACTTACTGCGCGGAGTTTGGACAAATCTTTTATCTAACGCAATAAAGTTCAGCGCGGAGGGCGGAAAGATAGAGATAGGTTTAAAGGAGCAAAACGGCTTTGCCAAAATTACCGTAAAAGATTTCGGCGTGGGGTTGAGCGAGGAGGAGTGCGGTAAAATTTTCGATAAGTATTACCGTACGCCTTCTGCAAAGGGCGTTGCCGGCAACGGGCTGGGACTTACAATCTGTAAGCGCATTTGCACGCTTGCGAACGGAAGCATAACCTGTAAAAGCAAAAAGGGAGAGGGCTGTGAATTTACGGTTACTTTGCCTCTATAAAAAAAGACGTTCGAGGACGAACGTCTTTTTTATATAAATCTTACTATAATCAAAACTGCAAGAGGGATAAACATACATAATAACAGCCATTTCAAGCCGTACTGTGCCTGAACGTACTGTTCTACTTTCATTCTGCGTTTTTTATACCGTCTTTCTTTTTTGTGTTTCGTCGTTGAAAGGGAGTATAAATCTTCTACGGTTATGTCGAAAATTTCGGCAATTTGTAAAAGCGTTTTTTCGTCGTCAGGTAAAACCGAAGTTTCCCAACGCTGTATCGAAGACTTCGAGATATATAGCTTTTCCGCACACTCGCGCAGGGAATAACCCCTTTCTTCGCGTAAATCTCTCAATACCTGACCGTCTATTTTTTGCATAGTACCTGCCTTTTACAAAGTTAAGTGAAACTGTAAATATTATACCACGGCAACCTGTCTTTTTCAATAAATATGTAAAAAATTTTAAAAACTTTTATAAAAAACAGAACGGGACAAAAACGGGACGGCTTTTTTGAGGGGTACTATTGACTTTAAGTCGATTTAATGTTAAATTGAAACTACGGTAACAGCCCTTAAATTTTCGGTGAGGAATATTTTATGAAATCCAAAAATAGAAAGTATGAAAAAACAGCGGTTGCTTTATGCGCTACGGTGCTTTCTCTTTTATTGCTGTGGACTGTCGTCGGGGCGTTTTTCGGAACGAAGCCGCAAAATGCCTTGGATACATATACTGTTTGCGACGACAAAGAATACTATTCCGAAACTACTTATTATTTGACCGAAGCCGCCTATTTGAACCAAGGGCAGAACGCCGCTTCCTCTTCGCGCTCGGCAAGACTTACCGCTTCGGCTGATGCCGATGACGGTATGGAATTTGTATATGCCGCAACAAAAAACGTTTGGGTTGAAGAAACAAAGACCGGCGGCATTATCACTGACAGCCGCCGTATGAAAAAATGCGAAATAGACGAGTTGGAAAGCCAATGCGCTATGTTACAAAGTGACGACGGAATAGTTGATACCAGCGCTACGGAGTTAAAGGGTGAAGAAACAACATCCCATTATAAGCTTACATTATATACTCGGGTAAGTTATGTTCCCTATACAAGGCTGTATTTAGTAAAATCCAAAGCAATGTGGGAGCAAAAATTAGTTTGGGCTTGGGAAACCGATACCTCTGCCGAAGAGGATAAAGACGATTGCCTTTCGATTACTTGGGGCGGTGGCGAGCTGGAAGGTAGAGTGGTGTTTGATATGGCAGGAAACTATTATAATGGCCAAAAATTAGACGCCGCACGTTGCGAATCGGACTCTTACAGCGGTTATTTGTGGAAATTCAGAGAAAAATCCGGTTATTTAGGCTCTGAGTTGGAACAGTGTTATGTAACCATAAACATGATAAGACCTGATAAAAATTTTGATAAGCACACCTCGGTAAAAACAACCTATGTTCATACTTGGGGCTCGTTCAAAGGAGAATTTTCAATTGAATCAAACTCTGAGCCGGAATTAGCCGCAACTCTTAAAATTTCCGAAGCTACTGACAGTTGGCAAATACAAATAGACGTGCCGGACATAGATTATTGATAGGGGGGATTATGAAAAAACCGTTAAAACCTAAAAATATAAAACGCATTATTCTTTTGGCTGTAAACTTAATATCTATTCTGGTTATTTCTTTAATGACAGTAATAAAATTTAATGCGCGTATTAATTTAGAATCTTTTCAGTTTTATTTTTTAGTGCAAGGTATTTTTACGACCGTAACGCTTATAATATATTACTTTTCCATAATCGCGGATGCGTTCGACAGGGCGTACAGGGATTTTGAGGACGAGGATAAGTGGGATGACAAAGATGAAAAGTAAAAATTAAGGTTTTTTATCGCATAATATTTTAAAATAATTTTAATCACTCTCTTTTATCTTAGTTTTTGGGCGTTTACCCCGTTTAGTCCGGGGCAAACGCCCGTTTTTTTTGCAAATTTTTACATAAAAAAATTGTCGAAACACAGTTAAAATATTTTGAATTATAAAATGCGTGTGATATAATAAACGGGATTGAGTATTTTTTTATCGATTGGAGGATATGTGTAATGGCTCAAAATTTATTCGAGGGAACAAAGGAGCAGCTTGAACAGCTTCTCGTCTGTATAGAGGCGCACCGCGGAGAAGCGGGCGCGCTTATGCCCGTCTTGCACGAGGCGCAAAATATATACGGATATCTGCCTGCGGAGGTGCAGACGGTAATTGCCGAACAGTTGAACGTGCCGCTTGCCGAAGTTTACGGCGTGGCAACATTTTACTCGCGGTTTTCTTTGACGCCTAAGGGCAAGCATATAATAAGCATCTGTCTCGGTACGGCGTGCTATGTAAAGGGTTCCGACAAAATTTTGCAGGCTGTCGAGCGCGAGCTGCGCATATCCTGCGGAGATTGCACCCCGGACAAAAAGTTTTCTATCGAAAGCTGCCGCTGTGTCGGCGCGTGCGGACTTGCACCCGTTATGATAATAGACGGGGACGTTTACGGCAAGCTGACCGAAAAGGACGTCAAGGGCATTCTTGACAAATATATGCAGGATTGAGGAGGAAGTTATGACGGTTGAAGAGCTTAAAAAAATAGCCGCAAGCAAGGCGGAACTCATAAACGTGCGCAGAATTGTCAGGGAACAGGCGGAAAAGCTGGCTGCGCGCACGGGTTACAGAAAACAGGTGCTTGTCTGCGGCGGAACGGGCTGTACTTCCTCGCACTCGTTGAAGGTTATAGAACAGCTTGAAAAAAGTTTTAAAGAGCTTGGTATAGACGACGTCTTAATAGTAAAGACGGGCTGTTTCGGTCTATGTGCGCTGGGCCCCATAATGATAGTTTATCCCGAGGGAGCGTTCTACTCGCAGATGACGCCCGAACACGCAAAGACGGTTGCCGAAAAACACCTTGTAAAGGGCGGAAGCATAGTCAAGGAACTTTTATACGCCGAAACCTTGCACGAGGACGGAAGCGTAATTCCCTTTTCGGAGATACCCTTTTACAAGCACCAAATGCGGGTTGCCTTGCGCAACTGCGGCGTTATTGCCGCCGAGGATATAGACGAGGCAATAGGCGCAGGCGATTATGCCGCGCTTTCGCGCGCTCTGTTTGAAATGACGCCCGACTCCGTAATTGAAGAAATCGAAAAGTCGGGACTTCGCGGACGCGGCGGCGCAGGCTTCCCCACGGGCAGAAAGTGGAGATTTACGCGCATTGCAGAGGGAGATGTAAAGTATGTCTGCTGTAATGCGGACGAGGGCGACCCCGGCGCGTTTATGGACAGGTCGGTGCTCGAAGGAGATCCCCATTGCGTATTGGAGGCAATGACGATAGCCGGCTATGCGGTGGGCGCGAGCGAGGGTTATATATATGTCCGTGCAGAATATCCGATAGCGGTAGAAAGGTTGAATATAGCTATAAAGCAGGCGCGCGAATACGGGCTTTTGGGCAAAAATATTTTGGGCAGCGGATTTTCTTTCGATATACACCTGCGCTTGGGCGCCGGCGCGTTCGTCTGCGGAGAGGAAACGGCGCTTATGCAGAGTATAGAGGGCAAGCGCGGAGAGCCCAGACCGCGTCCGCCTTTTTCGGCGCAGTGCGGACTTTTTAAAAAGCCTACGGTATTGAATAACGTAGAAACCTGGGCAAATATTTCCCCAATAATACTAAACGGTTTCCATTGGTTTTCGGAGATAGGCACCGAGCGCAGCAAGGGTACAAAGGTGTTTGCGGTGGGCGGAAAAATTAAGAACGTCGGGCTTGTCGAAGTGCCTATGGGCACAAGCTTGAAAACTATAATATACGACATTGGCGGCGGCATACCCGGGGGTAAATCGTTTAAAGCGGCTCAGACGGGAGGTCCGTCGGGCGGCTGTATTCCGGCAAAATTTATGGATATAGAAATGGACTTTGACAACCTTGTCAAAATTGGCTCGATGATGGGTTCGGGCGGTCTTATAGTTATGGACGAGGACACCTGTATGGTGGACATTGCAAAGTTTTATTTGGAGTTTACCGCCGACGAAAGCTGCGGCAAATGCACCCCTTGCAGAATAGGCACAAAGCGGCTTTTGGAAACGCTCGACAAGATATGCTCGGGCAAGGGTGAGCCCGACGACCTTGTTAAGATTAAAGAAATTGCCGAACATATGAAAAGTTCGTCGCTGTGCGCGCTCGGTCAATCGGCGCCCAATCCCGTACTATCGGCAATGGAGCATTTCGGGGAGGAATACACGGCGCACATCTACGAAAAGAAGTGTCCTGCAGGCGTCTGCAAATCGCTTTTGAACTACTACATAGAGCCCGACAAGTGCCGCGGCTGTACGCTGTGCGCGCGCAACTGTCCGGCAAACGCTATTTCCGGCACGGTCAAAAGCGCCCACGAGATCGACACGGCAAAATGTATCAAGTGCGGACAGTGTATTGCGCATTGCAAATTCAATGCGATAGTTAAAAAGTGAGGTGTGCGGTATGTCAAAACTTGTTAATTTAAGAATAAACGGAATAGCCGTCAGCGTTCCCGAAGGCTCGACAATATTACAGGCGGCAAAGCTTGCGAACGTCAGAATACCTACGCTGTGCTATCTCAAAGACGTGCAGTGCGTGGGAAGCTGCAGGCTGTGCCTTGTAGAAGCTACGGGCGCAAGGGGGCTTGTCGCTGCGTGCGTCTATCCCGTTTCGGAGGGAATGGAGGTTCGCACCAACACGCCGAGAGTGAGAAAGTCGAGAAAAACGACGATTGAATTAATTCTCTCCACACACAAAAAGAAGTGTTTGAGCTGCGTGCGCTCGATGAACTGCGAGCTGCAAAAACTCGCGCTTGAATACAATGCCGAAGAGGATAAGTTCGGCACCGACCACGACTTGAAGCCAATCGACGATTTGTCGGCTTCGGTTGTGCGCGATAACAGCAAATGTATAATGTGTACGCGCTGTGTTGCGGCTTGCGAGCACCAGACGATAGGGGCAATAGGTCCAAAAAACCGCGGCTATGCAAAGGTCATAGGCTCTCCTTACGACGTGTCGCTTGCGTTCACGCCCTGCGTAAACTGCGGTCAGTGCGTGGTGGCTTGTCCCGTAGGCGCACTGTATGAAAAGAGCGCGGTTGCCGACGTATGGGGCGCAATCGTCGACCCCGATAAAAAAGTTGTGTTCTATACCGCTCCGTCCGTAAGAGCTACGCTCGGGGAGGCGTTCTCCCTTCCCGTCGGCACAAACGTCGAGGGCAAAATGGTAACGGCAATAAAACAGCTCGGGGACGTAAGCTGTTTCAATATGGATATAACCGCCGACTTGACAATCATGGAAGAGGCTAACGAACTGTTGGCACGGCTTAAAGACGGCAAGCCGACGCCGATGTTTACAAGCTGCTGTCCCGGCTGGGTCAAATTCCTCGAGCATTACTATCCGCAGTACATACCCAACCTGTCTACCTGTAAATCTCCGCAGGAGATGTTTTCTGCGCTGCTTAAAACCTACTATTGCGAGAAAAACAATATAGAACCCGAAAATTTGTACGTCGTTTCGGTTATTCCCTGCACGGCTAAAAAGTTTGAAGTTACCCGTGACGAGCTCGGTCACTATACAGACGCCGCGCTCACCACGCGCGAGCTTGCCAAAATGATAAAGGAAGCAGGTATAGACTTTGCAAATCTTGCCGACTCTCCCTTTGACGAGCCTTTCGGTTCGGCAAGCGGCGCGGGCGCAATATTCGGCGCGACGGGCGGCGTTATGGAGGCTGCGCTGAGGACGGCTGCCGTCAAACTGGGCGGAAGCGGCGCTCAGCCGGAATTTAAAGAGGTGCGCGGCACAGAGGGAGTAAAGGAAGCTCAGTACGAAATCGGCGGCGTAAAAATAAACGTTGCGGTAGCAAGCGGCTTGGGAAATGCGAGAAAGGTGCTCGACTTAATTTCAAGCGGAGAAAAAAATTATACTTTCGTAGAAGTGATGGCTTGTCCCGGCGGCTGTATAAACGGCGGCGGTCAACCCTATGTTCACGACGAGGTGCGCAACAACGTAGATTTGAAAACACTGCGCGCACAGGCGCTGTACGACTGCGACAGGGAAAACAAATTGCGTTGCTCGCACGAAACTCCCGCGGTCGAAAAACTTTATAACGAGTTTTTCGGCGCGCCCAATTCACACAAGGCGCACGAGCTTTTGCACACGAGCTATTATAAAAGAGATAAATATTAATAAAAAATTGATTGCTTTAATAAAAATTGCTTGACTTAACCATAAATTCCATTTAAAATGAAATGGTATAATTATGAAAAACAAGAAACTTGGAAAAATTTTAATAGGTTTTATCTCCGCATGCGCCGTAACTTTTTCGGTTGTAGGCGCAAGCGCGTGTACGATTGAAACGTCGCATCCCCGTGCCGAAATAACTTACGAGTTCAACGGCCAGACGTATGAAGTGAGCTATACTCTCTACAGAAATATGTATCCGCATACCGTAAGGCACTTTATCGAGCTTGCCGAAAACAATTTTTACGACGATACGGTTATCCACAACTATACGTCCAACGATTGGTTTACGGGCGGCTACGGCTATGACGAGGACGAGTATGCAGCATTGTCCGAAAATGCGAGCCAGATGACGGAGTATTTGGAAAATTACTCTAAAGAGGACGCGTATATGAAGCTGTTCAACGAAGGAAAGCTCACTCCGTCCGTCTACGCTAACCGCGGTTATAAAGATGATAAGGAAATAGTAGACGCAGCCGACGCTCTTCCCACGGTTATGGGAGAGTTCTACGAAAATATTCATCAGGAGATAGAAAAGGGTGCGCTCTCCGCCGAATACGGCAGCCTTAAAATGTTCTACTATGAGAAGAAGTCCGCACAAAAGATTTATGTTACCCCGACTTCGGACCAGATTATAATGGCGGACTATAAGACCAATTGCGCAACTTCGCTCTTCGCACTTCAAACGGGCACTTCTTCTTCGTACAACGCAAACAACTACACGGTATTTGCAAGGCTTGACAGCACCGACGAGTTCGACGATTTTGTCGACGCGGTAAGGGCATATATAACCGACAATCACGGCGGCACGGCAAGTAACTTCTATTCTTCGACGTCTGTTCGTGTGGACAACCTTGACGACTTTTCCAACAAGTCTGAGGAAGATAAGGGCAAGTCAGTGGACTTTAACGTTCCCAAAACGCCCATTATTATAAGGTCGGTTAAAATAACTCAATATTAAATCGTATCACAAAAGCCTTACCGTACGGTAGGGCTTTTTAATTGCGCCAAACGCTTGATTTTATGACATTTTTGTTATACAATAGATAAAAACGGAGGGTTGTATGAGATTTCTAGCAACATCGAATTTGGATATTCCCTGGTGGGTGTGGCTTACCGTCGCACTGATTTTTCTTGTTACCGCAGTTATAATATTTTTAATTTTTAAATTCACAAAACGCAAAAGCCAAACTGACGATACGCAGCCCTCGTCCGAACAAGAGGAAAAGCCGGCAAAAGCTCAGCCTGCCGAGCGCAAACCCGTTGAGGCAAAGACGGAGGCTAAGCCCAAAGAAAAACCCGTGACCGAGAATAAGGAAAAGCCCGAGGCTAAGCCCACGGCTAAAAAGTCCGCCGATAAAAAGGACGGGCAGACTCCCACGGAAAAAAAGACGGAGAAAAAGCCCGAGCCCAAGCCTGCCGAAAATAAAGCAACGGAAAAGAAGCCCGAGCCGAAACCTGCCGCTAAAAAAGAGGAAAAACCCGAAGAAAAGCCTGCTTCGACAAACAAGGTATATCATATTGCAAAACGCAAAGAAGATAATCGCTGGCAGATAAAAGCCGAGGGCGCGGCAAAGGCAATTAAACTTTTCAACACCCAGGCGGAGGCAATTGCATACGCAAAGACGCTTGCGGACAATCAGGACGCAAGAATAATGATACATAAAGAGGACGGCTCTTTCCGTAAGCTGACATATTGAGAGGTAAATTTTTATGACTAAAATAGATATTTTTTCGGGCTTTCTCGGGGCTGGTAAAACTACGCTCATTAAAAAACTCATAAAGGAAGCATACGTCGGAGAAAAACTTGTTTTAATTGAAAACGAATTCGGAGAGATAGGAATCGACGGCGGATTTTTGCAGGACGCAGGCATAAAGATAAACGAGCTTAACTCGGGTTGCATATGCTGTTCGCTCGTGGGGGATTTTTCCAAGGCGCTTGAAAGGGTGTACGAGGAATATCACCCCGACCGTATTTTAATAGAGCCGTCCGGCGTCGGTAAGCTTTCCGACGTAATCCGCGCGGTAGAGGGCGCAGACCTCAAAGACTGTAAAATTAACGCATATACTGCGGTTGTGGACGCGGCTAAGTGCAAGGTATATATGAAGAACTTCGGCGAGTTTTTCAACGACCAAATTCAAACAGCTTGTTGCATAGTGTTCAGTCATACCGACGTTACTTCGCAGGAAAAGCTTTTAAACGCAGTCGACCTCGTACGCGAGAAAAACGGCGCGGCAACTATAGTAACAACGCCTTGGAATGAGCTTGACGGCAAAGAAATTTTATCTGCAATGGAACACTCTGTAACTTTGCAGTCCGAGCTTGAAGAACTTGAGCACGAACATCATCACGGAGAATGCTGCTGCGGACACCATCATCACGAGCACAACCACGACCATAAAGAGGGCGATTGTTGCGGACATCATCATCACGAGCACGAGCACGACCACGAAGAGGAAGAGTGCTGCTGCGGACACCATCATCACGAGCATGACCGCGAACATGAAGAGGGCGGCTGCTGCGGGCACCATCATCACGAGCATGACCGCGAACATCATCACGCCGACGAGGTGTTTACAAGCTGGGGCGTTGAAACGGGCAAAAAGTTCAACCGCGCCGAGCTTGAAAAAATGCTTTTAGCGCTTTCGGACGAGAGGTACGGCACTGTATTGCGCGCAAAGGGCATTGTTGCAGCTGACGACGGCAAGTGGATACATTTCGACTATGTTCCCGGAGAGCCCGAAGTTCGCGAAGGCACGCCTTCTTACACGGGCAGACTGTGCGTAATAGGTTCAAAAATCGACGAGCAAAAGCTTGCTCTGCTCTTCGGGGTTTAATATGGACGAGGGAATAGCCGTATATCTTTTTTTGGGTTTTCTCGACTCGGGCAAGACTAAATTTATACAGGAAACGCTCGAGGACCCGAGAATGGATACGGGAGAAAAGACTTTGCTTCTCGTCTGCGAAGAGGGGGACGAGGAATACAATCCCGACAGCTTCAACGTAAAATACGTCACAAAGGTCACGCTTGAAAGTGAGGACGAGCTAACGCAGGAAAACTTGAACCGTCTGACCGAAAAATACGGTGTGCAGAGGGTAATTGTCGAGTACAACGGAACTTGGCTGTTGGAAAAGTTTTTCGAGTCTATGCCCGAAAGCTGGATAATAAACCAGATTATGACTTTCTTTGACGCGACGACGTTTTTAAACTATAATAAAAATATGCGCCAGCTTGTATTCGATAAAATACAGATGACGCAAATGGTGGTTTTTAACCGCTTTAAGGGAGAGTTTGAGCAGCTTGATTTTCATAAAGTAGTGCGCGGAATTTCGCGGCGCCCCGACATTGTATATGAATACGTCGGCGGCAAAGTTACTTTTGACGAAATCGAGGACCCTATGCCGTTTGATAAGGGCGCGCCCGTCATTGAGATCGAGGACAGGGATTTTGCCTGGTTCTACCGCGACTTGGCGGAAAATGCCGCCGATTACGAGGGTAAAAAGGTCAAATTTAAGGGAATGGCGGCAGTTTCAAAGCGCGTACCCAAGGGATTTATAGTGCTTGGCAGGCATATTATGACCTGTTGCGAAGCCGACATTTCCTACGACGGCTTTGCGGTTAACATTGCTAATCTTATTAAGGGCGTAAAAACGCGCGATTGGCTGACTGTTACCGCCACGGTTACTACGCAGTATAACGACGTCTACCGTGCCGAAGGTCCCGTGCTTATCGCTGAAAAGGTGGAAACAGCCGAGCCGCCCGAAGAAATAGTTGTAACTTATTATTAAAATTTACACGTCAATGGTAATTTTAGTTTTTCGAGCGCAATGAAATGCTTAGTGTTTCTTTGCGCTTTTTTATTTGAAAGTTTAAAAATAGGGAGTAAAAATAAAATCACTACGCGTTTCGCGTATTTTTAACACAGCGCATAAAAATTAAGTTATAATAGTATTACAATGATGAATGAAATAAAATGTGAAAATTGTAAATACTATTTACCGCACTTTGCAAAACACGGCACACGCTATGTTTATTTGTGCAACGGGCACTGTATAAACGAAGAATTATACAAGGTGCGAAAAAAGAATAAAAATGCTCTGCAAAAAAATTGCGATCATTTTGAAGAAGATTTTGATAAAATCGATAGAGAAGTAGAGTCAATAGAAAATGTTATTTGCGAAATTCATAAAAAGCTTGATATGATTGAGCAAATGCTTATATTTTTAGAAGAAAAATTAGCCGCATTTTAAAATGCGGCTTGCTTTTTTTATTTTTTGCTGTCGGCTATAATTTTTTCTGCCGCTTGGGGCGGAACTTCTTCATAGCGCAAAAACTCTGTCGTAAATTTGCCCTGTCCGCGAGTGAGTCCGCGCAGGTCGGTTGCGTACTTTGTAATTTCCGAAAGGGGAACTTCGGCAACAACCAAAGTTAAGCCGCCCTCGGCGCTGCTGTCCGAAATTCTGCCGCGGCGCTTTGAAATATCCCCCATAACTCCGCCCAGATACTCTCCGTCGACCAAAACTTTAAGCTTCATAACCGGCTCTAAAATTACGGGTTTGGCTTTTTTAATTCCCTCTTTGAACGCAAGCGCTGCCGCCGCCTTAAACGCCATTTCGGACGAGTCGACGTCGTGATAGCTTCCGTCGTACAAAACCGCGCGAACGCCCGTCACGGGATACTCCGCAAGCACGCCGCGGCTCATACATTCTTTAAGTCCCTTTTCAACCGCAGGTATATATTGGCGCGGCACCGCACCGCCGACGACTTCGTCACCAAACTCAAATTCAGCCTCGCACGGCTCGAAGCGAACCTTGCAGTGCCCGTACTGTCCGTGACCGCCCGACTGCTTTTTGTGCTTGCCCTCGGCTTCGGCAACGGTGCGTATGGTTTCGCGGTAGGGAATTTTCGGCTCGGTTAAAATTACGTCCAATCCGTAGCGCGCTTTAAGCTTTTTCGCAAGCATTTCTATATGGACTTCACCCTGACCGCTCAAAATAAGCTCGTTGGTGTCGGCGCGTTTTTCTACCGAAAAAGTATAGTCTTCCTCGCACATTTTATTAAATCCGGCAAACATTTTGTCCTCGTCGCCCTTGTTTGCGGACTTGACCGCAAGCGAAAGCGAGGGACGGGGGAAGCGTATGGGGTCGAACTGTATTGACGTGCCTATCGCGCACAGTGTGTGATTTGTGTCCGTACTCGTAAGCTTGTTTATAGCTCCTATATCTCCGGCGCAAATCTCGTTTACAAGCTCGCACTTTTTGCCCCTTAAAAGGAACAGTTGACCGACTCTCTCCTCGACGCCCGTGTTCGAGTTTAAAACGGTCTGACCTGTCTTGATACAGCCGCGGAAAACTTTAAGGTAGTTTAGTTTGCCCGAGTAGGAGTCGTAAACGGTCTTGAATACCTGCGCGGCAAACGGCGCGTTTTCCTCGCATTCAACGCTTATAATCTCGTCCGCGTTGATATCTGTTGCCAGTGAATTTTTACGCTCGTTGGCGTTGGGCATATATCTGACTATTTCGTCAAGCAAATTTATTACGCCCCTGTTCTGAAGCGCGCTTCCCGCCATAACGGGTATTACGCTTCCCGTCGCAATGCCGCGCCTTATTCCGTGGACGGTGTCGTCCTTTGAAAGTTTTCCTTCCTCGAAATATTTGTCAAGCAATATATCGTCGTTTTCGGCTGCCGTTTCCATAAGCGACGCCTGCATATCGTCCATTTGCTGCCTTAATTCTTCGGGAATTTGTATTTCCTGAGGGCCCTGGGTGGAGAATTTATAAGCTTTTTCCTGAATTGCGTTCAAGTAGCCCGTCATTTTGCCCTCCGCCATAATCGGCAGTTGAATGGGTGCAAGCTTGCCGGCGTATTTCTCTTTCAACGCGTTTAGCGTGCCCGTGTAGTCGGCGTTGGCTTTATCCATTCCGTTAATAAATATTACAAGCGGTTTGCCGAGTTTTAAGCAATATTCAACCACGCTCTCCGCGCCGATGGGCAGCACGCCGTTTGCGCCTATTACCAGCACCGCCGCGCCGCAAGCCGCAAGTCCCTCGTGTCGCTCGCCCTCGAAATCGTAGAAGCCGGGCAAATCCAATAAATTTATCTTTATGCCCTTCCACATAAGGTATGCAACCGAAGTATAGACGGAGGTCTTTTTTGCTTTTTCAAGCTCGTCAAAGTCCATAACGGTTGTGCCGTCCTCGACCTTGCCCATTCTGTCGATAACTCCGCCGTTGAACAGCATTGCTTCGCACAGCGTCGTTTTTCCCTCTCCGCTGTGTCCGATAATAGCTACGTTTCTGATCTCTTTAGCCGTAATATTCATATTTGTCCCCTTATCCCGTCTGTTAAAACGGATGTTTATTCAATTATATCACACATTTTTGTTTTTTCAAGGGGTATGCCGTAATTTATTTAAATATATCTTATCACTTGACTTTTTTGTAAAAATGTACTATTTATATATTGATATGAAAAAGAAGTGTTTGATTATTTTATGTACATTATTTGTCGTTGTTTGCGCCGCGCTTGTCTGCACGGCTTGCATACCTCCTCACAGATATTCCGAAAATTGGGAGTATGACGCCGCCGGGCATTGGCGCGAGGTGGTTTGTCCGCACGACGTCGAGCCCGAAAAAGAGGCGCATTCCTTTGAAAAGGGCTTTTGTACCGTCTGCGGACACTATATGGAAAGTGAAAATCTTTTGTATGAAAAGTATAGCGTGCGACTTGGCGTCAATATGGTAAGCGGTTACAGAGTATATGGTATGAGAGGCTCCGACACAGCCGAAATCTTGGGCATACCGTCGGAATATGACGGCTTGCCGGTTGTCGCTATTAAGAGCAATGCGCTTCAAAGCTATTATGCCAAAACCGTAATAATTCCCAATAGCGTAATCGAAATAAATACTACTGCGTTTGAGCAGTGCAATGTGTTGGAAAAAATAGAGGTGCAAAGCGGCAACCCGAGATACGTCAGTCAAAGCGGAATACTTTATAGTGCGGAATTGACTGATATGATACATGTACCCAAACAGCTGCGCGGAGAAATTGTGATAGCCGACGGTGTAACGGTGGTAGACTACCACGCATTTTCGAGCAGATACAGTATAACTTCGGTTGATATTCCCGAAAGCGTTACGCAAATAAACGGCGGCGCTTTTAACGGCTGTATTGGTTTGGTGTCGGTTACGGGCTGTAAAGGCGTGACAAGAGTTGGAATAAGTGCGTTTTCAAATTGTGTGGCGTTGCAGTCAATTTCGTTTACGGAGAAGTTACATTTTCTCGAGGAAAACGCGTTTGCGTATTGCTCGTCGCTGTCTCGCATAGTTATTCCTCAAAGCGTGGAATACGTCGGTACCGGCGTGCTGTATGACTGTTCGGCGCTTGAATTTCTTGCTGTGCCCGTTACGGTGGGGGCTTCGGGCGCCTTTTCTCGGCTGTTCAACGGCTATTTGCCCGATAATTTGAAAATGCTTACCTTGACGGGAGAGGGGGCTGTGCCCTCGCTCGCGTTCAGCGGTTGGATAAGTCTTGAAAGCGTGGTGCTTTCGCGCGGAATAACGGGAATAGAGTACAGCGCTTTTGCTCGGTGCGAAAACCTTTCCGAAGTAGTGTTGCAGGAAAGCTTAAAATCGATAGGCAATCACGCGTTTGACAAGTGCACTAAGCTTGCTGCCGTAATGTTGCCGAGTACGATTGAAAGTATAGGTGACAGTGCTTTCGACTTTTCGGGTAGCGACGTTGCTCAAATATATTATAACGGCACCAAGGCGGATTGGAGCAACGTTGATTTGGGATTAAATTGGTACGGCAATGTGCAGGAAATGTGCGTCAAATGCATTGACGAAGATGTATTTTATACGTCGGACAATGCCTGAAATTTTAAAAATTAACAAAAATACAGGTAAATTTCGGCGGTTTTGAAATTATATAACATTTTAAAAAGCCCATAAGAATATATTGTAACAAATTGCGCAAGACGGCGCATTTTAACGCAAAATTGCAAAAAACAGGCTTAAAACGCTTAAAAAGTGGCAAAAAACATTAAAAACAGGGCAAAATTCCGTTGACTTTTAAGTTTTGTTTTTATATAATAGATAAGCGCGTAAAAATGTGTATGTGGGTTGACGTGCAAAGTTACTGTAAAATGACGGCAAAAAGCTCCCGTCGCAGATAATTTGCACCGACAAATGTGGGGGCTTGACCCCTGCGACTAACCGTGGCTTTACCTTGCGCCGAAACTTCGGTGTTTTTTAATTGGTAAATCCGCGACACGCACGGTTAAGTTGGCGCGAATAAAAAATTTTTCTTGTTAGTATAAAGGAGTTAAAAAATGGCAGGACAAAAAATAAGAATCAAACTTGCAGCTTATGATCACGAGCTTGTTGACCTTGCGGCTTCGCGCATTGTTGAAACCATGAAAAAGAGCGGAGCAAAGATATCCGGACCCATTCCTCTTCCCACCGAAAAGGAAATAGTTACAATTCTTCGTTCCCCTCACAAGTATAAGGACAGTCGCGAACAGTTCGAGCAGCGCACCTATAAGCGTATAATCGATTTGTACACGCCCAACGCAAAGCTTTTGGACACAGTTCAGTTGCCTGCGGGCGTCGATATCAAAATCAAGCTTTAATCTATACCATATATATAATAATTAATTTGACAAATTGATACTCTACGTCTTACAGACGACGAAAGTTTCAAACTTAACGGCGGAACGCTGAGGCGCGGTATCTGAAAATAAAAATTTAAAAGGAGAACTTTATCAATGAATAAAGCAATCATCGGTCGTAAAGCCGGAATGACGCAGGTATTTACGGCAGAGGGCAAGGTTATTCCCGTAACGGTAGTCGAAGCCGGTCCTTGTCCCGTAGTGCAAATCAAAACTGTTGAGAAAGACGGCTATGCCGCATTGAAACTCGGTTTTGACGAAGCAAAGGAAAAGAATTTGACAAAACCCGAACTCGGACAGTTCAAGAAAGCAGGAGTTAAGCCCTGCAAAGTGTTGAAGGAATTCCGTCTTGACGATACGGCTTCTTACGCCGTCGGCGCGGAAATAAAGGTTGACGTGTTCGCTGCCGGCGACAAAGTAGACGTACACGGCGTATCCAAAGGTCACGGTTACAGCGGCGTTATCAAGCGTTGGAACCAGCACCGCTTAAAGGAAACGCACGGCGTGGGCCCCGTACACAGGGAACCCGGTTCAATGGGCGCTAACAGCTCCCCTTCGCGCGTATTCAAGAATAAACACCTCGCAGGTCAGTACGGTGTTGAAAACGTAACCGTACAAAACCTCGAAATTGTCAGAGTAGACGTAGAGAGAAACTGTTTACTTATCAAGGGTTCGCTTCCCGGACCCAACGGCGCAGTCGTTACGATTAACGACACCGTGAAATAAGGAGGTACTAAAAGATGCCCAGCGTAAAAGTATATAAAATGGACGGCACCGAAGCCGGTACGCTTAAGCTCAACGAAAAGGTGTTCGGCGTAGAGTACAACGAACCCCTCATTCATCAGGCGGTCGTAACGAGGCTTGCAAACGAAAGACAGGGAACAAAATCCACGCTAACCCGTACCGAAGTAAGGGGCGGCGGCAGAAAGCCCTGGCGTCAGAAGGGAACGGGTAACGCCCGTCAGGGTTCGATCCGTGCTCCCCAATGGGTAAAGGGCGGCGTTGTATTCGCTCCCAAGAGTCGTGATTTTTCCAAGGATATGAACAAAAAGGCAAAGGTTGCAGCTCTCCTTTCCGCACTTTCCAAAAAGGTTGCGGACGGTGAACTTGTAGTTGTGGACAGCCTTGAAGTAAAGGAAGGCAAGACCAAGGAAATGGTTGCTTTCCAGACGGCGTTGAAGCTTGACAAGACCTGCGTGGTAGTTATGGACAACAACGACGAAAAGGTGATTTTAGCGGCGAGAAACCTGCCCAACCTTTCGACTTTGCCCGTCGCTCAAATTTCAACTTACGAAGTGGTAGCCAACGCTAAGGTCGTTATGACAAAAGCAGCTATTAAGAAAATAGAGGAGGTCTACGGAGAATAATGTTTGCCGAAGATATAATTTTAAAGCCTCTCCTCACGGAAAAAGGTTACGACGGTATAGCGGACAAGAAGTACACGTTCATCGTTAAAAAGTCCGCGAACAAAATTCAGATTAAGGCGGCTGTCGAAAAGCTTTTCAACGTAAAGGTTGAAAGCGTAAACACCGTAAACTGCAAGGGTAAGAAAAAGAGAATGGGAAGAAGCGAAGGCTACACCCCCGACTACAAGAAGGCAATCGTCCAGCTTACGGCTGACTCCAAGGCGATTGAGTACTTCAATTCGTTATCGTAAGGAGGTACGAAAATGGCTATAAAGAGATATAAGCCTACCTCGCCTGCACGCCGTTTTATGACGGTAAGCGCTTACAGCGAGCTTTCCGGCGACAAGCCCGAGAGAAGTTTGCTCCACGACAAGCGCAAGTCGGGCGGTAGAAACAATCAAGGTAAAATTTCCGTTCGTCACATCGGCGGCGGCAACAGAAACAAATACAGAATTATCGACTTCAAGCGCAATAAGGACGGTATCCCCGCAACGGTCAAGTCAATTCAGTACGATCCCAACCGTTCGGCGCATATCGCGCTCCTTGCTTATGCTGACGGAGAAAAGAGATATATTCTCGCTCCCGTCGGTTTAAATGTCGGCGATAAAATAATTTCCGGCTCGGGCGCGGACATTAAGTCCGGTAACTGCCTCGCGCTTTCGGATATCCCCGTGGGTACCGTTGTTCACGCAATCGAACTCAAACCCGGCAGAGGCGCGCAAATCGCAAGGTCTGCAGGTATTTCCGCTCAGATTATGGCAAAAGAGGGCAACTACGCTACAATTAAGATGCCTTCCGGCGAAATGAGATTGGTTTCGCTTAAATGCAGAGCAACTATCGGACAGGTCGGCAACCTCGAACACGAGATTATAAGGATAGGTAAGGCAGGTAAAACCCGTCACTTCGGAATCCGTCCTACCGTCCGCGGCTCGGTTATGAACCCCAACGATCACCCTCATGGTGGTGGTGAGGGTAAGAGCCCGGTGGGCCATGCCGGTCCTATGACGCCTTGGGGCAAGCCTGCGCTTGGCTATAAGACGAGAAAGAAGAAGAATCCCACTTCTAAATTCATATTAAAGAGAATCAATTAAGGAGGAATAGACAATGTCAAGAAGCATTAAGAAAGGACCTTACGCCGAAGAAAGACTTATGTCGAGAATTTTGGCTATGAATGCGGCAGGCGAGAAGAAGGTCGTAAAGACCTGGTCAAGAGCAACGACTATATTCCCCCAGATGGTAGGACACACTATCGCAGTATATGACGGACGCAAGCACGTTCCCGTATATATTACCGAAGATATGGTCGGCTGTAAGCTCGGCGAATTTGCCCCCACCAGAACGTTCAAGGGACACGCGGCTAAGACCGCGAAGAAGTAAGGAGCGGTACTATGGCAAAAAATATGAATGTAAAACTCGAAAGACGAGAAGCAAACAAGGACACCCGTCCCTATGCTACCGCAAAATATCTGAGAATTTCCCCCTACAAAATCAGAACCGTGCTCGCGCTTATCCGCGGCAAGTCTGTTGAAGAGGCGGCAGGCATTCTCACATATTGCAACAAGGGCGGCAGCCTCGAAGTCAAAAAAGTACTTTTGTCCGCGGCTGCAAATGCAGAGCACAATCAGGGTATGGACAGAAGCGATTTGTACGTTTCGGAAGCGTTTGCAAACGGCGGCCCTCACTTAAAGAGAATGCAGCCCGTTTCCAAGGGCAGAGGCCACGCTATTTTGAAAAGAACCAGCCACGTCACGGTAATACTCGACGCAAAGAAGGTTTAAGGAGAGAGATATGGGACAGAAAGTTAATCCTCACGGTTTAAGAGTCGGCGTTATATCCGCCTGGGACACTCAATGGTATGCGGATAAGAAAAACTTTTCCAAGTATATCAAAGAGGACAGCGATATCCGTATCTTCTTAAAAAAGAAGTATTACGACGCGGCAATCAGCAAAATTACAATTATCAGGGCAGCCAACAAAATCGAAATAGGCATCTACACGGGTCGTCCCGGCGTGCTTATAGGTAAGGCCGGTTCTGAAATCGAAGTTATAAAGAAAGACCTTGCAAAGCTTACCAAGGGCAAGGTTATCGTAATCAACGTCAAAAAAGTCGAAAAAATCGACTGCGACGCACAGCTTGTTGCGGAATCGGTTGCAGCTCAGCTTGAAAAGCGCGTATCTTACAGAAGAGCGGTCAAGCAGCAGATTGCAAAGGTTTCCAAAGCCGGCGTCAAGGGTGTAAAAATCACCGTAAGCGGACGTTTGGACGGACGTGAAATCGCAGGTACCGAAAGCTACCACGACGGCTCCATTCCCCTTCAGACAATCCGCGCCGACATCGATTACGGCTTCGCGGAAGCGCACACCACCTTCGGCGTTCTCGGCATCAAGTGCTGGATTTACAAAGGTGAAGTGCTCGACACCGCTAAGCGTCTGATAATTTCAGAGGGAGGCGAAGAGTAATGTTAATTCCCAAGAGAGTAAAAAGAAGAATGCAGCACCGCGGCAAGATAAAGGGTAAGGCTCAAAAGGGCAACAAGGTTGCTTACGGCGAGTACGGCCTTGTATCTTTGGAAGGTGCAAGAATTACTTCAAACCAGATAGAAGCTGCGCGTATCGCTATGACAAGGTTCATCAAGCGCGGCGGTAAAGTTTGGATAGACATATTCCCCCACAAGCCCATTACAAAGCACCCTGCGGAAAGCCGTATGGGTTCAGGTAAAGGCTCGGTTGAATATTGGGTAGCGATAGTTAAACCCGGCAGAGTAATGTTTGAAATGGCGGGAGTAAGCGAGGACATAGCTCGCGAGGCAATGCGTCTTGCAAGCCACAAGCTCCCCGTAAAGTGCAAGTTCGTTAAAAAAGAAGAACTTGAAGTAGTCGAAGAGGGCGGTGAAGCTAATGAAAGCTAAGGAAATTATAAATTTGAGCGATGAAGAGCTTTTGAAAAAGCTTCAGGAACTTAAAAGCGAACTTTTCAATCTGCGCTTTCGCCACGCCAGCGGTCAGCTTGAAAATCCTATGTCGATAAACCTCGTTAAAAAGGATATCGCAAGGGTAAACACCGTAATCCGCGCAAGGCAGTTAAAGGCGTAAGGAGGTTAGAGAATGGAAACGAGAACAACGCTCAGAAAGGAAAGAGTAGGACTTGTAGTTTCAAACAAGATGGATAAAACCGTAGTCGTTGCGGTCGTTGAAAAAAGCAAGCATCCCCTCTATAAAAAGACAATTACCAAGACCACCCGTTTCAAGGCGCACGACGAAAACAACGAGTGCGGCGAGGGAGATAAGGTCAGAATAGTTGAAACGCGTAAGTTGTCGAAAGACAAGAACTGGCGCGTTGCCGAGATAATAGAAAAGGCTAAGTAATATTTAATCGGCAAAAAACATAGTAGTCAAGATTGTTATTCGGGGCTTAAAGTAGAGCGGAGCGCTCTCTTCGCTTATGTAAGTCCGGCGCAATCCTCTGCACGTCCCCCAAAAGGGGAAAAGTTGTAAGTTAAACATAATAGGAGAGATATTATATGATACAACCTCAGACAAGGCTCAAATCCGCAGACAACAGCGGCGCAAAAGAGCTTATGTGTATAAAGGTGCTCGGCGGCTCGTTCAGAAAAACGGCAAATATCGGCGACGTAATCGTATGCTCGGTTAAGACGGCGACGCCCGGCGGCGCGGTAAAGAAAGGCGAAGTAGTAAAGGCCGTTATCGTGCGTACTAAAAAAGGTATAAGACGTGACGACGGAACGTATATCCGTTTCGACGAAAACGCAGCAGTTATCATCAACACCAATAAGGAACCGCGCGGCACGCGTATTTTCGGACCGATTGCAAGGGAACTTCGCGAGAAGAACTATATGAAGATTATATCCCTCGCACCCGAAGTGCTTTAATTAAGGAGAAAAGCTATGAACGTAAAATTAAATGATAATGTATTAGTTATCTCCGGCAAATATGCAGGCAGAACGGGCAAAGTTATTGCCACTTCCCCCAAGCACGGAACGGTAACTGTTGAAGGTATAAACATTCACAAAAAGGCGCAAAAAGCCAGAAAAGCAAACGAAGTTTCAAAAATCGTTGAAATTCCGGCTCCTTTGGACGCGTCAAACGTTATGGTAGTCTGCCCCACCTGCGGCAAGGCTACGCGCATTAAGCACAGCGAAGTCGACGGCAAAAATTCAAGAGCCTGCGGCAAGTGCGGCGCCGTTATCGACGGCGTAACGGCTAAGACGTCCAAAAAGACTGCAAAGAAGGACGAAGCTCCTGCAAAGCGCGTAAGAAAGCGTGCCAAGAAGGAAGAGTCGACTCAAACTACGGATGATAAGGCTGAGTAAGGAGGATAATAATGGCTGCTAAAAAGACAGAAACTGCAACTACCGAAAAGACGGTAAAAGCAACAAAGACAGTTAAGTCCGAAAAACCGGCAAAGACCGTAAAGAAGACGGCTAAGGCGGATAAGGTATATAAGTCCAGAATACAGGAAATGTATGAAAAGGAAGTAGTTCCCGCCCTCACTGAAAAGTTCGGATATAAAAACCCGATGCAGGTTCCCAAGCTTGTAAAGATAGTTCTCAGCTCGGGACTCGGCGACATCAAGGATAACGCAAAGTCAATCCAGATAGCGCAAAACGAAATGAAGACGATTTCGGGACAGCAACCCGTTCTCTGCAAGGCTAAAAAGTCTGTTGCAAACTTCAAAGTGCGCGAGGGTATGACCATAGGTTTGAAGGTAACCCTTCGCGGCAAAATGATGTGCGATTTCTACGACAAATTTGTTTCCATAGCTCTGCCCCGCGTGCGCGACTTCCGCGGCGTTCCCACGGACAGTTTCGACGGCAAGGGCAACTACTGTATGGGTATCAAGGAACAGCTTATATTCCCCGAAATTCAATACGATCAGGTTGAAAAAATCAGGGGTATGGACATCTGTTTCGTAACTACCGCAAATACGGACGAAGAAGCGAGAGAGCTTTTAAAGGCACTCGGAATGCCTTTTAAGAAGTAAGGAGTAAATATGGCAAAGAAAGCAATGATAAATAAGCAGCAAAAGCCTGCTAAATACTCTACCAGAGCTTATACGAGATGTTCTATCTGCGGCAGACCCCACGCGGTTCTTCGCAAGTACGGAGTATGCCGTATCTGTTTCAGAAACCTCGCTTATAAGGGACAGATTCCCGGCGTAAGAAAATCGAGCTGGTAATAAGAGGAGGAAAGAAGAAATGACAGATCCTATTGCAGATATGCTCACACGCGTAAGAAACGCTATAAGAGCCAACAAGGAAACGGTAGAAGTTCCCTCATCAAATATGAAAAAAGCTATAGCTGAAATTCTCCTTAACGAAGGATACGTCAACAGCGTTGACTATGCGGACGACGGCTATAACGGCAAAATAGTAATAACCCTTAAATATATCGGTAAAAAGAAGAGCGTTATAAACGGCTTAAAGCGCGTTTCCCGTCCCGGACTTCGCGTCTATTCCGACGTGGAAACCATGCCCAGAGTAATGGACGGTCTCGGTATCGCTGTTCTTTCTACAAACAAGGGAATAATGACGGATAAGCAGGCAAAGGCGCGCAATGTAGGCGGCGAAGTGCTTTGCTATATCTGGTAAGGAGGTAATTTTAATGTCAAGAATAGGTAAATTACCCGTACACCTTCCTGCCGGCGTAACTGTTACGTTTGAAAACGGACTTGTTACCGTAAAGGGCAGCAAGGGTACGCTTACGCAGAAAGTCGTAGGCGATATCGATATCAAAGTAAACGGCGCCGAAGCAATCGTCGAAAAGACGGCTGACAATACCGACGCAAACGCAAAGCACGGACTCTACCGCGCGCTCCTTCACAATATGGTAGTCGGCGTTACCGACGGCTATACCAGAACGCTCAAAGTAAACGGCGTAGGTTGGAAGGTTGCAAAGCAGGGCAACAAGCTTGTTATGAACGTAGGCTTTTCACACCCCGTAGAGTTTGTCGAGCCTCAGGGCATTAAGCTCGAGTGCCCCACACCCAACGAAATCAAAGTTTCGGGTATTGACAAAACGCTTGTCGGACAGACGGCTGCAAATATCCGTACGGTAAGAATCCCCGAGCCCTACCACGGTTACGGTATCGCTTACAGCGACGAGGTAATCGAGCGTAAGGAAGGTAAGACGGGAGGTAAGGGCAAGAAGTAATTCCCCACGCCGCGGCGTACGGGAGGAGAAACCCTTGACAGGGTTGCTTGCTCGAAGGAGATATTATGATAAAGAAGATAGACAAAAACGAAGAGCGTTTGAGAAGGCACACCAGAGTTCGCAAAAAGATAAGCGGAACTGCCGAAACTCCTCGTTTGAGCGTTTACCGCAGTTTAAATCACATCTATGCTCAGATTATAGACGACGTAAAGGGTGTTACGCTCTGCTCGGCGTCTACTATGGAGAAGGACGTCAAGGCTAAGATAAGCGAAATGACCAAGACCGACGCCGCTAAGGAAGTTGGCAAGGCGGTTGCGGAAAAGGCTAAAAAGCTCGGAATCGAGAGCGTAGTCTTTGACAGGGGCGGATACCTCTACACGGGACGTGTACAGGCGGTCGCAGACGGCGCAAGGGAAGCCGGACTCAATTTCTAAGGAGCGTATTATGGAAGAAAAGAAAGAAAGACCTGCAAGAAGAAATAACGACAGACGCAGGCAGGAAGACGACGGATTAATTAAAAAGCTCATTCAGGTAAACAGAGTTACCAAGACCGTTAAAGGCGGTAGAAACATGCGCTTTGCCGCGCTCGTTGTAGTCGGTGACGGCAAGGGCTCGGTAGGTTACGGAATGGGCAAATCCAAAGAAGTTCCCGAGGCAATCGAAAAAGCAAACGCTCAGGCTAAGAAAAATATGAGAAAGGTCGCGCTTTTGGGCACGTCCATTCCCCACACGGTTCAGGGCGTATTCGGCAGAGGTTGCGTACTTATGATGCCGGCATCCGAAGGTACCGGCGTTATCGCAGGCGGCCCCGTCCGTGCGGTTATGGAAGCTGCGGGCGTCAAGGACGTAAGAACAAAGTCGCACGGCACTTCTAACCCCATCAACTGTGTAAAGGCGGCTGTTTACGGACTTTACGACTTGAAGTCGCCCGAAGAAATTGCGGCTGCACGCGGCAAAGACGTGAACGAGCTTAGATAATCGGAGGCAGATAATGGTTAAAGTAACTTTAATAAAAAGTTTAAACGGACAAATTAAGTCGGTAAAGGCAACTGCTGCCGCACTCGGGCTTAAAAAAATCCGTCAGTCCAAGACCTTTGAGGAAAATCCGGCAAATTTAGGTCAGATTAACAAGGTTTCGCACCTTGTCAAGGTTGAAAAGGTTTAAGGAGTACAAAATGAGAATCGATACTTTATCGCCCGCAGAGGGCGCAAAGACCCCGGCAAAGAGGCTGGGCAGAGGTATAGGCTCGGGTTTGGGCAAAACTTCGGGTAAAGGTCATAAAGGTCAGTGGGCTCGTTCGGGCGGCGGCGTTCGTCCCGGTTTCGAGGGCGGTCAAATGCCCCTTGCAAGAAGAATTCCCAAGCGCGGTTTCCACAACAAATGGGCTACCAGCTATACCATAATCAATTTAAGTCAGCTTGCAAACGTACCTGCAGGTACTGTGGTTGACTTCGGCTATGTAAGGCTTAACGGACTTACAAAAGAGGTTAAGAATTCCGTGGGACTTAAAGTTCTCGGCAACGGCGAGCTCAACGTTGCGCTCACTGTCAAAGCGGCTAAATTCTCCGAAAGTGCAAAGACGGCTATCGAAAAAGCCGGCGGCACGGTTGAAGTTATTCAATAAAAATAAACGCTCCCGTGCGCTTGTCGCACGGTAAGAAGGTTTGAAATGTTCGAAACAATAAAAAATTGTTTTAAGGTCAAGGAAATAAGAAAGAAGATTTGGATAACTCTGCTTCTTCTTTTGCTCTTCCGCGTCGGCTGCTATATTCCCGTACCCGGTATAAATCCGGAAACGTTTTCAGGCGTAATCGACAACAACAGCTTTTTATCGATAATGTCGTCGATAACGGGCGGTTCGCTCGGCAACGCAACTTTGTTTGCGCTCGGCATAAGCCCGTATATCAACGCGTCGATTATTATTCAGCTTTTGACAGTCGGTATTCCCGCCCTTGAAAGATTGTCCAAACAGGGTGAAGAAGGCAGAAAGAAAATTGCGCAGATAACCCGTTACGTCACTATCGCTCTTGCGGTAGCGCAGGCAATAGGTATCATCGTAAACTTCGGCTTCCAACCCAACGAGGACGGCGTTACGGCAATCAGAACGGCTGTGTTCGGCGGCGGCACCGTAGGTGCGGTAAGCGAACTCGGCGCACAGTGGATGGCAGGTATTTTCCTTACCGTCGTCTATACTGCCGGCGCAATGCTGGTTATGTGGATAGGCGAAAGAATAACCGAATACGGAATTTCCAACGGTATTTCCATTATAATTTTCATAGGTATCCTTTCGACGGCAGGTCTTACGATAGTAGCAAACCTTACCGAAGGATTTACGGGAACTTATGCAAGGTTCTGGGAGCTTCTAGGCTTTATAATTCTGACAATAGTCGAATTTGCGGCTATCGTAACCGTTGACCTTTCGGAAAGAAAGATACCCGTTCAGTACGCTAAACAGGTTAAGGGCAGAAAGATGTACGGCGGACAATCCTCCGTAATCCCTATCAGAATCGCAGGTTCGGGCGTTATGCCTTTAATCTTCGCGTTCGCGCTTATTTCTTTCCCTCAGATGATTATAAGCTTGTTCTGTCCGGCAGATCATCCGGCTCAGCAGGGCGTTGTCGATTGGTTCTCCGGTTCGTCGCCTTATTGGTACGGTCAGCTTATATATATGGTTACGCTGTGCTTACTCATCTTTGCGTTCTCGTTCTTCTATGCTTCAATGCAGTTCAATCCCGAGGACGTGTCTAAGACCATTCAGCAGAACGGCGGCTTTATTCAAGGTATCCGTCCCGGCAAACCCACTTCCGATTATCTTAAAAAGATCAACAACAGAATAACGCTCTTCGGCGCGATTTATCTCTCGCTCGTTGCGTTCATTCCGTCCATTCTTTCTATGATTTTATCGAGCTTGGGTATGAGCAATCTTACGCTTCTTTCGGTGTTCTCCACAACGGGTATTCTAATCGTAGTTTCCGTTGCGCTCGAACTCGACAAGCAGCTTGAAAGCCAGCTTATGATGAAAAATTATAAGGGCTTCTTGAAATAATCGACCGACAGGGGAAACGATATAATGAATATTATATTACTCGGTGCACCCGGCGCAGGCAAGGGTACACAGGCAAGCAAAATTGCAGAAAATTATAAACTTCTTCATATTTCCACGGGCGATATTTTCCGTGCAAATATTAAGGGCGGTACCGAAATCGGCAAGCTTGCAAAGTCGTATATCGACGCAGGCAAGCTTGTTCCCGACGAAGTTACCTGCAAAATAGTAGAGGACAGACTCACCTGGGACGACGCAAAGCACGGTTATATGCTCGACGGCTTCCCTCGCAACCTCTATCAGGCGCAACAGCTTGATAAGTTCGCAAATATCGATTTGTGCCTCAACATAAACGTTGACGAGGCGCTCTTGATGGACAGAATCTGCGGCAGACGCGTCTGCTCTTGCGGAGAAAGCTATCACGTTTCCACGCTCAACGGCGCAACTACCTGCGCAAAATGCGGCAACGAACTCTATCAACGTGCGGATGATAACCCCGACACTGTAAAAGCCCGTCTTGAAACGTACAACACGCAGACCGCGCCCTTAATCGATTATTACAAGTCGCAGGGCAAGCTTGCGTCGGTTACAAGCGGCAAGGGTTCTCCCGACGAAGTGTTCGAGCAAATCCGCAAAATTCTCGATAAATAATGGTTACTGTAAAGAACGACGAAGAAATAGCGTTAATGCGCGAGAGCTGCCGCATAGCAAAGGAAACTTTGGATTTTGTCGGCAAGCATATCTGCGCCGGAATGACGACAAAGGAAGTTGACGAACTTGTCTATAAGTACATAACTTCCTGCGGCGCAACCCCGTCCGAGCTCGGCTACGAGGGCTACCCGGCAAGTTCGTGCGTGTCCGTAAACGAAGTTGTTGTTCACGGCATACCCGACGACAGAGTAATTCTCGACGGCGATATTGTCAGCGTCGATATAGTGGCGGAAAAAAACGGCTATCACGGCGACTGCGCAAGAACTTATCTTATCGGCAACGTTTCCGAAGAAAGGAAAAAGCTTGTAAAAGTTACCGAGGAATGCTTTTTTAAAGCTTGCGAAGGGCTTAAAGCAGGTGTTCCGCTGTTCGATATAGGATACGCGGTGCAAACTCACGCCGAAGCAAACGGCTACTCGGTTGTCCGCGCTCTTACGGGGCACGGCATAGGCAGAAGCATGCACGAGGACCCGTCGGTTCCCAATTACGGCAAACGCGGTACGGGAATGCGTCTTAAAGCCGGAATGACTATATGTATAGAGCCTATGATTAATATGGGTACTTACAAAGTCACGGTAGACAGGCGCGACGGCTGGACGGTTAAAACTGCGGACGGCAAGCCTGCCGCACACTATGAAAACACCGTACTCATCTTGGAGGACGGAGTTGAAATATTAACTCTTTAACGCTGGTTTAAAAGATATGAAAGTAAAGACCCCTGCCGTGGGCGGCATTTGTCAAAGCATACAGGGCAGAGATAAATCGCGGTACTATCTCATAGTCGAGCTTAACGACGACGGAACGGTTAGCGTTTCGGACGGCAACTTCAAAAAGCTTGCCGAACCTAAAAAGAAAAATCTTAAACACTTAAATTTGCTTCCCGAGTTTTGCGAAAGTATTGCGACAAAGCTTGCGGACGGCAGCAAGGTTTACGATACCGAGATATTCTCCGCGCTGAAAAAATACAATTATCCCCAACTTGTTCAAAACGACGAGCAATAAAAAAATTTTGAGGTAACTTTGTGTCCAAAGACGACGTTATTGAAACAGAAGGCAAAGTAATAGAGTGCCTTCCCAATGCAAATTTCAAAGTCAAACTAACAAACGGTCACGTCATTACGGCGTATATTTCGGGTAAATTGCGTATGAATTACATCCGCATTATCGAGGGTGACAATGTAAAGCTTGAAATAAGCCCGTATGACCTTAATAAGGGGCGCATTACTTGGCGTTCCAAAAACTGATTTAAACATATTCGGCGGCACAGTCCGCTAAACAAAATTTTGAGGAGTACTGTTATGAAAGTAAGACCTTCCGTAAAACCTATGTGCGACAAGTGCAAAGTAATTAAAAGAAACGGCAAAGTTATGGTAATTTGTTCTAAGAACAAGAGCCATAAACAGCGTCAGGGCTAATAGCCTCATATAAAAAGCGGCGTGCGGAAAGTACAAATTTTCTGCAAATTTCCGCATAAAAAGTGCGTTTAGTCGTCATAGTCTAAGCGTTTTCGGTTGCAAAAACCAAATATATATGGTATAATTAATACCAAATGATTTTTAGGCTCGCAAGGGCAAAGAAAGCAATTCCGTTCAAATTCTCCGCTCACATTCCAAAATTTCAGGGCGGGGATTTAGTGCGGTTTATATACATTTATTAAATTTATTTTAAAATTTTAACGGAGGAATTAAATCAAGATGGCACGTATTGCCGGTGTGGATTTACCCAGAGAAAAGAGAGTCGAAATCGGACTCACCTATATCTACGGTATCGGTCTTAAAACGTCCCAGAAAATTCTTGCGGAAACGGGTGTAGACCCCGATACGAGAGTTAAGGATTTGGACGAACAGACGGTATCTAAATTAAGAGAATATATCGATCACAATTTGAGAGTTGAGGGCGAACTTCGCAGTGAAGTGTCGCTCAATATAAAGCGGCTTATGGAAATAGGCTGCTATCGTGGCATTCGTCACAGAAAGGGCTTGCCCGTACGCGGACAATCCTCCAAGACGAACGCGAGAACGAGAAAGGGACCTCGTCGCACGGTAGCTAAGAAGAAGGGAGCTAAATAAGGAGGACGGATAAATGGCAGCACAGAAAAAGTCAACAACTACGAGAAAGCGTAGAGAACTTAAAAAAGTTGACAGAGGTCAGGTTCATATTCAATCCTCTTTCAACAACACGCTCGTTACCGTTACCGATATGCAGGGTAACGCTTTAAGCTGGTCGTCCGCAGGAAGTCTTGGTTTCAAGGGTTCGAGAAAGGGCACGCCGTTCGCGGCACAGCAGGCAACCGAAACAGCGGTAAGGGCTGCAAAGGAACACGGACTTCGCTATGCCGAAGTTTATGTAAAGGGTCCGGGTTCGGGCAGAGAGTCGGCTATCCGTGCCATTGGCGCGTGCGACGTAGAAATTACGCTCATTTCCGACGTATCCCCCATTCCCCACAACGGTTGCAGACCGCCTAAGCGTCGTAGAGTATAAGGAGATAACAGTATATGGCAACATACAGAGAGGCTAAGTGCCGCCTTTGCAGAAGAGAGGGCGGAAAGTTATTTTTAAAAGGCGATAAATGCTATAACGGCAAGTGCCCGTTTGAAAAAAGACCTATGGCGCCCGGCGCTCACGGTCTTGCGGCTGCAAGAAAGAAGGTTTCCGAATATGGCAAGCAGCTGCGCGAAAAGCAGAAGGTTAAGAGAATTTACGGCGTACAGGAAGGTCAGTTCCGCGCATATTACGCAAAAGCCGACAGAATGAAGGGCATCACCGGTGAAAACATGCTTTCACTGTTGGAGCGCAGGCTTGATAACGTAATTTTCCGTATGGGCATAGGCGTGAGCCGTTCGCAGTCCCGTCAGCTTGTAAATCACGGACATTTCCTTGTAAACGGAAAGAAAGTAAATATTCCTTCGTATATAGTCAAGGTCGGAGACGTAATTACCGTCAAAGAATGCAAGACTTCCAACAAGTATTTTGAAGAACTCAAAGCAACTAAGGGCGGAAACACCCCCAAATGGCTTGAATTTGACAATGAAAAATTACAGGGAAAGATATTGGCATTGCCCCAAAGAGAAGATATTGACAGTCAGATTGCCGAGCATATGATTGTCGAGCTGTACTCCAAGTAAAAAATTAAAAAATAGGAGGAAGTTTTATGATCGAAATGGATATGCCCAAAATTTCAGTCGAGGAAAGCGAGAATCAGGCTTATGCCAAAATCGTCGTCGAACCTCTTGAAAAGGGCTTCGGTCTTACAATAGGCAACTGCCTTAGAAGAATACTTCTGTCGGCTTTACCCGGCGCAGCGGCGCAAGGCATAAGATTTTTAGACGGAAGCGTCAAGCACGAGTTTTCGGCAATTCCCGGTGTAAAAGAAGACGTAACGGAAATTATTTTAAATATCAAGACGCTTGCTATCAAAACAACCGTAACCGATACGGACTATGTAAAGGTCGTTCATCTCTATAAAGAGGGTCCCTGCGAGGTTAAGGCAAGCGACATTTCCGAGGACGCGGAAATAGAGATTATAAACGGCGACGCGCATATATGCACGGTTGACGCAGGCGCAAAAATCGATATGGAAATTACAATCGGCAGAGGTCGCGGCTATAAGGGCGCCGACCACACCAAGACCGAGCTTATCGATTACATTCCCGTCGACAGCATCTATACCCCCGTTAAAAAGGTCAATTACTCGGTCGAGAACACTCGCGTGGGTCAGAATACCGACTACGACAAGCTCACGCTCGAAGTATGGACGAACGGCGCGTTCGGCGCAAAAGAAATTGTGTCGCTTGCGGCAAAAATTATGCAAGACCACATTTCTCTGTTCGTAGATTTGTCCGATACAATAAAGGGGCTTGACATTCTCGTCAAAAACGAGGACGACAAACAGGCAAAAATACTTGCTATGGCTATTGAAGATATGGACCTTTCGGTGCGTTCTTACAACTGCTTAAAGCGTGCAAACATTCACACAGTGGAAGATTTAACAAGAAAGACGGAAGACGAGATGTTGAAGGTAAGAAACCTCGGCAGGAAGTCTTTGGACGAGGTCATTTTAAAGCTCGAGTCTTACGGACTTTCACTTTCAAACAAGGAGGACTAAATTATGCCCGGTAAATTGGGAAGAACCGCAGAGGAGAGAATCGCGCTGTTAAGAAATCAGGCTTCAGACCTCTTATGGTACGGTAAAATAACGACAACTAAGGCAAAGGCAAAGGAATTGCAGCCTTACGTTGAAAAAATTATCACTAAGGCAATCAGCGTTTACGACGACAACGTTGAATACGACGTTGTTACCGTTGACAAGAAAGGCAAGGAAAAGACTGTAAAGGGCGTAAAGGACAGCCCTAAAAAGCTTGCAGTCCGCCGTCAGCTTATCGGCAAGCTTCGCGACATTCAGGAAGTTAAGCCCTTTGCCGAAAAGAAGTCTGAATTCAAGGCAAGAACAGCCGACATTCAGCACCCTTTAATGGAAAAGCTTTTCAACGAGATTGCGCCCAAATATGCTCAGCGTGCCGAAGAGCTCGGTCAGGGCGGCGGTTATACGAGAATTTATCTTCTCGGTAAGCGTCTTGGCGACGGCGCCGAAGAAGCAATTATTGAATTGGTTTAATGTTTTAAAACAGCGGTAATATCCGCTGTTTTATACTTTTTACAAATTTATTAAATTCTATTGACATATTTTGATAGTGTGATATAATATATTTATAAAAATAAAAAAGGAGTTTATTGTTATGGCAAAAAAGCGCGGTGGCAGTTTAGCTGACGTTTTCCTTTCGTTACCTTGGATTCTTAGGGTACTTGTAGCAATTTTCTTTGATTTTGTCCTCGGTATCATTCGTCTTATAGACGGTCTTATGCAGGGCAACATTGTCAAAATCTTGCTTGGTATTCTTTGGATTTTCTACGGTTTAGGTATCGGTTGGATTTTAGACATCATTTGTGTACTTTTAAACAGAAGACCTTTCTTCTTTTAATTGAAAGTAAAAAAATGCCTTTCGCAAATTTGCGAAAGGCATTTTTTATTTTAAACTTTAATTTCGTCGTAAACCGTTCCGTCAAAGCGTTTGAAATAAAAGGTTTTGTCGTCGTATAAGATATACGAATGTTCGCTGTTTTCCTTGGGCAAAGAAACCGAGCCGGGGTTCAAATGCAGGTATCCGCTGCGCTCTTTAAGCGGAACGTGCGTGTGTCCCGTCAAATATACGTCCCATTGCGAAAGCGGCAACACCTCGCGATGCCCGTGCGACATATAGATATTTATTCCGTCCGTAAATACCGCGGCGTAGTCCGAAAACACGGGGAAGGGCAAAATCATTTGGTCGACTTCGCTGTCGCAGTTACCGCGTACGCAAAGTATGCGCTCCTTTATGCCGCCCAGCATTTCGGCAACGCGCTTTGGGTCGTAATCGTCGGGCAGTGGGTTGCGCGGCCCGTGGTATAAAATATCCCCGAGAAGCAAAAGCTTTTGTGCTCCTTCGGCTTCGAAAGCCTTCAAAAGCTCGCCGCACCATTTAGCCGAGCCGTGTATGTCCGAGGCAATTACAATCTTCATAATAACTCCTTAGTATCTAAATTATAACTTTCGGCAACAAAATTGTCAAGCCGCAAATATGATGTTAAATCAACGGAGCAAAGAAGCGTAAAAACGAGCGGTAAAGTCTTTTGAAAAAGTTGGGTTTTTTGTCTGAAAATTTGCGCGAAATTGTAAGACATTCCTGAAAGTCGCGTTCTACTTCGTCGGTTATGGTGTCGTTAAACATAACTCCGCATTCATAATTGAAATGCATCGAGCGGAAGTCGAAATTATAGCTTCCCAAAAAAACCGTGTTGTCGCAAATTAATGCTTTCGCGTGCATAAACCCGGGGTCGAACTCGTAAAATTCAACTCCGTACTTGGCAAGCTCGCTTGCAAATGCCTTTGAAACTTCAAACGCATAGGGCTTGTCGGGTATGTGCGGAATAATAACCTTAATTTCCACACCGCGTCTTGCCGCAAACGATAGCGCGGCGGCGGTCTTTTCCGAAACGCAGAAATATGGCGTAAGAATATGCACCCGCTTTTGCGCCGATGATACGGCGTGAACATATGCGTCCTCGCAAAAGTACTCGTACGGCGGACTGTCGAAAAAGGGAACGCAGCTTTTATTGCCCGTTTCGGGCGCGTCCATCTCGTAAATACCGTTCCACATTGCAAGAAACATTCCCTCGAACACCTGCGCGGCTTTGCCGAAAACGACAACCCCGTTGTCCTTCCAATATCCGTAAGGGCTTGAAATGTTGGCGTATTCATCACCGATATTCACGCCGCCCGTATAGGCGCATTTTCCGTCGATTACAAGAATTTTTCTATGGTCGCGGTAGTTTATTCTGGCATGGGGAACGGGGGTAAGTCTGTGAAATATTTTAACTTCCGCTCCGGCGGCTTTCAGCCGCTTTACGTCCTTTCTGTTTATTTTGAACGCCGACCCAACGCCGTCGGTTATAATTTTAATGTCTGCTCCGTTTGCTTTTGCCGTTTCCAAAGCCTTTATAAGCGTATTGAAAACGTGCCCGCGCGAAAAAATAAAGAATTCTATATACACGCTCTTTTTTGCCGCGTTTATATTTTCGAGCGCGGAAGAAAGAAATTCAGTGCCCGTTTTAAAGTATTGCGCATTGTCGTAGCTTACCGCGTATGGCAGGCGTGCGCTTTCCTCTGTCTGCGTTTTCGGTCGTATTTTTAGAATTCCGTGCGGCTTATCGCGGCGCGACGCCAAAAAGAATATAAGCGCGCCTGCAACCGGCAAAGCGCATATAATTACAAACCAAACGCATTTTGTTTCGAGCGAACCCTTCCTTAAAAACAGCACGGTTGCCGAAATTGCGGCAAGCAACCAAAACAGTGCAACAAAAATAGTCACCCTCATAAGCGACGGAATATAAAGGCACAAAAAAATGATTGCGGCAATCTGTACCGCAATCAAAATTATTATCCAGAAATTTAGTTTGAAAAATAAATTCGATAATTGGCGCATAACAAAAATGCGCGGAATCAGAGAATCATTTTTAATATGGTCATCTTGCTCTTTTTGGCGGAAGGACTTGTGGACTTTTCGGCTAATATTGCCGCGGGGTTGTATTCCGTAAGCACTTCTTTTTCAAAATGGTCGATATTAACCGCGCCGTTGACAAGTAAATTAATTACGGTATCGGTATAGCCGTAAGCGTCCGTAACGCCTATGACCGTAAGGTTTTTATCGAGAATATCGCGCGCCGGCAAGCTTGCGTTTATAGCCGAGTTGCAGCAAATGACAAGCGTTTTATCATAGCCGACAAATCTTGACGCAAACGAGATAGGCATACGCGAAGCCGCGCAGTAGACTGCCGCGTCGCATAAATTGCCGCTTGTTGCGCTCATTATATTCGCGTCTATGTCGTCGTCCCCCGTAAACGCGAAGAATATACCGCATTTTTTTGCCTTTTCAAGGTTCGTCGGATTGTTGTCGATTATGATGGGAATAATTTTGTGGTACATCAAAATCTGTGCGATAAGAATACCCGAAGGGTCGCCGCCGATAATCGCAACTCTCTGACCCGCAGAAAGATTAAGTTTATCGTAAATATTTTCGGCAATAGCCACGGTTTCTATGCACAGTGCGTGGAAATCGTCTACCGAATCGGGAAGAGGTGCGACCTCATTGTATTCGCATACAATAAAATCGCGCAAAAATCCGTCGAAATCTTTACCGGCAACTGCAATCTTTGTGCAGTTTTTTTTCTTACCGCTCTTACAGGCAAGGCAATTTCCGCACGCTCGAGTGGGTTCGATATAAACTCTCGACCCCTTTTGCAATCCGTAACAGTTTTCTCCTACTTCGGTAACGATTCCGCACGCTACGCGTCCGGGAATTTTCGGGTAGTTTACCGCAACATCGCCGTTAAAAAGCATTTCGTCAAACTCGGTTAAAAGCAGATGCGAAATTTTGACTTTGACCTGTGTGGGAGAAGTAATGTTTACGCTTTGAGATTCATTTACAAGGTTTTTAACGCCTTTTAAAATCCAACTATCCATAACTTATTGCCTATTATACGCTATATCTCCCGATTTTGCAACTAAAATTAGAAAAATTTCTCATTTTGCGGCGTTTTACGGCATTATTAATAAAAATTAAGTTTTCAGTCAAAAATTAATTGACTATGAATTTTTATTGTTATATAATAGTTAAGCACTATAAGAAATATTAGCGAGGTGAAAGATATGAAGCCCGAAATACATCCCGATTACCGTGAAGTTACGGTCGTTTGCGCTTGTGGAGCTACGTTCAAGACGGGTACGACAAAGAATGTCGAAACGCTTAAAGTTGATATCTGCAATAAATGCCATCCTTTCTTTACAGGCAAGCAAAAGCTTGTAGATACAGGCGGCCGCGTAGAAAAGTTCAACAAAAAATACAATCTTTGATTACGTTAGCTCCATACACAAGTGGAGCTAATTTACTTATTTAAGGCGGGTTAGAAAATGTCGTCAAGCGATAAGACTAAGAAAACTAAATCAAAAAAATGCGGAACTTATATAGGCGGTCAGGCTGTCTTAGAGGGCGTTATGATGATGGGCAAAACGTGTATGGCTACTGCCGTACGCGACGCTTCGGGTGAAATTCAGGTCGAAGCAAAGCGCCTGAATAAGAGCAACGCCGTAAAAACAGCTTCTAAAATTCCATTTGTCCGCGGCGTGGTAAATTTATTTTCCTCGCTTGTTACGGGTACAAAAACGCTTATGCGTTCGGCGGCAGTCTACGGGGACGACGATGAAGAGGGCGGCAAAATATCCAAGTGGCTTGCCGAAAAATTCAAACTCAGCGTAATGGATGTAGTAACGGCAATTTCGGTAATTCTTGGCGTGGCGCTCGCGCTTGCGCTGTTTATATTTTTGCCGAGATTTGCAACCGACTTTATAATGGGCTTTATTCCGGAGGACGCGGCAGCATCGTTTGAATGGGTCAGGTACGTCTTTCTCGGCGTATTCAAGCTGTTGATTTTTATTCTATATTTGTCTTTGATACTGCTTTTAAAGGATATTCAAAGGCTATATATGTATCACGGCGCCGAGCATAAGACGATAAACGCCTATGAACACGGCGTCGAGCTTACCCCCGAAAAAGTAAAGCAGTGTTCGCGCCTGCACGACAGATGCGGCACGTCGTTTCTTTTTATAGTACTGCTTGTAAATATAGTTTTGATATCGGTAATAACCTGGGCGTTCAAGACGTACGTCATTCCCGGCGTTACAAATCAGGTTGCGCTTTCGTTTATAAATATCGGCTTAGAATTGGTGCTGTTGCCGCTTATTGCCGGTTTTTCATATGAAGTTTTGAAGCTTTTGGCTAAGTTCGATAACTTTTTTGTGGCAATATTGAAAGCGCCGGGCAAGCTTTTGCAAAAGGCGCTTACCACGCGCGAGCCCGACGAGGAGATGATTGCCGTAGCAATTGCGGCGTTTAATAAGGTGCTTGAAATGGACAACGACCAATCTGTTCCCGAAACCGACTTTATCACGGGCGGAATACTTTCTAAAATGCTTGAAAGCACAAAGAACAAGTTCAAGCAAGCAGGCATAGACGAAAGCGACGCCGAGTGGATATATTCGCTTGTCCTCGACGTGCCGCGCAGCGAGCTTTCAATCGAGCGCAACGTCAAGTCGTCCGAAAGCAAGCGTATAAACGAAATTGCGGAACAAAGGCTCAAGGGCAGACCGCTCTGGTATATAATAGGCGATACCGAGTTTATGGACTGCAAAATAAAGGTTGACGAGCGCGCGCTCATTCCACGTCCCGAAACCGAACTTCTCGCCGACGCAGTTGTTAAAAGCGCCGAAAACGGAGATAAAATCTTGGACCTTTGCACGGGTTCGGGCTGTATAGCCGTTTCGGTTGCCAAGGCGTTGAGGGGCAAGGGCTGTCAGGTGACGGCTTCCGACGTTTCGGACGCGGCAATTATGCTTGCAACCGAAAACGCCGCGTTGAACGGCGTAAACGTAAACTTTGTTTTGAGCGACCTGTTTACAAACGTGCGCGGCAGATTTAACATTATAGTATGCAATCCGCCGTATATAAAGAGCGGAGAAATACCGCACATTCAAAAAGAGGTGCGCGAGCACGAGCCGCGCGTGGCGTTGGACGGCGGAGAAGACGGGCTTGACTTTTACCGCAGAATTGCAAGCGACGTCCGCAGTTATCTTGCTAAGGACGGCATGCTTATTATGGAGTGCGGAGAGGGTCAGGCAAACGACATATTGCAGCTTTTCCCCAAGCGTGATTACGTTATGGTTATGAAGGATTTGAGCGGAGTCGACAGGTTTGTAAAGATAGTATTCTGATAAAAGGTATATATATGGCTAAGGCTAATATGATTTTAAAACTCAAAGATATATACGCGAGATACGGGGAGCTTTCCGAAAAGATGAGCGACCCCGCGGTAATTGCGGACACGGCGGAGTGGACTAAAATTGCCAAGGCTCAGTCCGAAATTTCGGAAACGGCTTTAAAATATGAGGAATACGCCGAAGTCGAGCGGCAAAAGCAACAGGCAGAGGAGGTCGTCAAAGACGAATGCGACCTTGAAATGAAGGAGCTTTTGTACGCAGAAATCGAAGATTGCAAGACAAAGCTCGAAACGCTCGAAGAGGAGCTTAAAATACTTCTATTGCCCAAGGACAAAAACGACGACCGAAACTGCATAGTTGAAATCCGCGGCGGAGCCGGCGGAGAGGAAGCGGCGCTGTTTGCTTACGAGCTTTACAGAATGTATATCAACTACTGCGAGCGGCACAGGCTTAAAATAGAGCTTGTGGACATAAACGAAACCGAACTCGGCGGACTTAAAGAGGTGGTTTTCAACGTCAACGGCAAAGACGCATACAAACAGTTGAAGTTTGAAAGCGGCGTTCACCGCGTTCAGCGCGTGCCTGAAACCGAGTCGCAGGGGCGCGTGCATACCTCCACCGCGACGGTTGCCGTTCTTCCCGAGGCGGAGGACGTTGAAGTAGAGATAAAGGAAGAGGATATCCGCGTGGACGTTTACCGTTCGTCGGGCGCGGGAGGACAAAAGGTAAACAAGACCGAAACGGCAATAAGAATTACTCACTTCCCCACGGGAATTGTGGTAACTTGTCAGGACGAGCGCAGTCAGTTGAAAAACAAGGACAAAGCGTTTAAAGTACTTCGTTCGCGGTTGTACGATTTTTACAACTCTCAAAACCGTTCGGCATATGACGAACATAGAAAATCGCTTGTCGGCACGGGGGATCGAAGCGAACGCATTCGCACCTATAATTTCCCCCAGGGCAGAGTTACAGACCACCGCATAGGGCTTTCGCAATATAACCTCACCGAGTTTATCATGGGTGATATCGAAAGTATGACGGAGGCTTTGGCTGTTGCGGAGCGCGAAGCTCAGCTTGCCGGAGAAGAATAAAATAGATTAATAGAGCGCCCCTCGGCATTTTTAATGCCGAGGGGCGCTCTATTAATATTTGAAATTAATATTTATCGACGTATTTTTTCATCATTTCAAAAGTCGACTGAGAAATGACGTGTTCGAGTTCGCAGGCGTCGGCGTCGGCGTCGATTTCATTTACTCCGTGCATTTTCAAAAACCTGCCTATTATACAGTGTCTTTCGTATATGTCCTCGGCGTATTTTTCTCCGCTTTTTGTAAGGTATATGTGCAAACCGTCGCACTCGACGTGCCCAAGCGTCTGCAAAATTTTAACTGCCTTTTGCACAGCCGGCTGCGAAACGCCGATTTTGCGCGCTATTTCCACGCGATGAACAAATTCCGACTCGCGCGAAAGCAGCAAAATACATTCAAGATAATCTTCAAGCGACTTGTTGTGTTTCATAACTAAATTTTACAACAATTTTTACAATATGTCAACACTCGCTGCAATTACTTTATTGCAATCAGGTTTATTTACTTGCTCAAAAGATACTCTATGTAGTTGGTTGCCTCTTTCCTATTTTGTTTGTCCAGTTTTGAAAAAAGTGCCAGCCAGCTCTTTTCGGCGTCCGTCAACTCGCGCATGACGTTTACGCTGCCGAGGTCGTCCTCTCTGCCCAAAAGATAGTCGCAGGATACTTCGAAAACGTTGGCAAGCGCGCATATGCACTTTGCCGAAGGCTCGACTTTTCCGCTCTCCCAAAAATTTACCGCCTTGGGGCTTACGCCGACTTCCTTTGCCAACGTTCTTTGGCTTATATGCATTTCTTCCCGTAACTGTTTAATTCTGTACATAATATTTTTCCGTTTTTTATAGATATTATGGAAAAATTTTACTCAATTTTAATTGACAATTACCTTTTTTACTTATATACTTTAATAAAGTGTGTAATATATTACACATAAAAGAAAAAGGAGATAGAAAATGAAAAAGGCAGTTGCAGCGGTTGTTACCGCATTGTTGACAATAATGTTGTGCGTATGCATGACGGCTTGTTCAACGGGTATTGTAGGCACTTACAAGTTCGAATCTATGAGTATGGTTTCGGGCGGACTCAGCGTAGAAATCAAAGCAGGACAGGAGTATAATGGCGTTAAGGTAAGCGAAGACGCATATAAGCTCGAAGTCAAAGGCGACAACACTTTTGTTCTTTCTATCAACATGGGAACCGAAGCAAGCGTTGAAGGAACATGGGAAGAAAAAGACGGCAAATATTATTTTACCGCTGAAGGTGAAGAACTCGAAGTAACTCTTGACGGTTCAAAGGTTATTTTCGAGCAGGACGGCGCTAAAATAACCCTTAAAAAATAATTTTATAAATAGAAGCACCGACGCGTACCGCGTCGGTGCTTTTTCAGTTTACGGGAAAAACGTTGGTTATTTTGTCGTGGGTAATTTCAACGGCAAAATACTTTACCTCGAAAAGATTTGCCGCCTTTGGATAAACCAATCCTGCGGCGCGGCTTTCGGCGTGTTCCGCATAGAATTTTTCGGTCGGAACAGTAACCGAAACAAAATCTCCCAAATATTCCTTTAAAACGGGCGCGCGGTCTTGCAATTCTTCCGAAAGATATTTTTTATAGTCGCCGCAGGTAAGCACGCTTTCGAAAAAAGCAAAGTGCAAAATATTTTTTTCCGGCGCTCGCGTTTCCGTCGTCTTGCTTGAAATAAGCGTAAGCTTTTGCCCGTCGTATGCGTATTCGCATTCGGCTTTGGCGGCTGTGCAGGTTTCAAACGCCGCGCGTATTTTCAAAAGCTCGTCAAACTCGGCGGACTCTATTTCGTTCATAAAAATCCGCTCTCCCCTGTCCGAAATCAAAAATAGCATATTGCCGCCGTAGATTGCAAGCACGGGCATATTACTTAAAACTTTTTCCTCAAACCTCGCGTTTGCAAATCGCGCGGGCAATGTGAACAGCTCGTACTTTTCTCCTTCTACCGAAAGGTACACTCCGCCCTGCGAGAACAGCGTAATCAAATTTCCGCAAAAGCGCGTTTGAAAAATCACGTCGAGTTTAAGCCCCTTATTTCCGTACTCGCGTATGTAAATGAGCGCTTCGTCGGGCATAAGATATACGTCCATAAACGGGGGAGGCGCGGTAAGCAGTTTTTCGTTTATAAAAAAGTTTACGGGCTGTAAGTTTTCACCGGGTACAATTTCCGCCAGAACACTGTCTTTTATGTCTATTTCCACGCGGCGCTCGAACGAGTCTATTCCGCCGACGTACAGTCCGTTTAGTTTTAATATCGCGGGCTTGTACGATAAAAAGTAAATTCTCATAATTTTCCTCGACAACGTTTTTTATTATTTAATGAATACGTTACGAAAATTATGTCAATATTCTGTCTGTAACAAAAAATTTTTATCAAGGAGATTGTGTCGATGACAAAAATCAACGGCTACACCGAGGAAGAAGCCAAGCGTTTGGTGGAATATATAAGCGAGGGCAAAAAGAAAGGCAAAACTCTTTCCGGCTTGTTTTTGAGCTATGCGCAAAAGACGGGCAGGGCAAAGGGGAGCGTAAGAAATTACTATTACTCGCTTTTAAGGCTTACGGGGGACGAAAGGGTTAAAAAGATGCTTTCGGGCAAAAATTTGAAAGCCGAAAAAATACTGCCATTCTCCGAGGAAGAAACAGACAGAATTTTAAAAGAAATTTTGACGCAGAAGAGCAGGGGAATATCCGTGCGCCGCGCCGTGCTCAATCTTTCGGGCGGGGACGACAAACTTATGCTAAGATATCAAAACAAGTACCGCAACGTGGTTGTAAAGCAGCCCGAGCGTATCCAAAGGCTTATGCGTGAATGCGGTTTAGGGGCAGGAGAGGACGGCGCAAGAAAACGTATCGAGGACGAAATAAACAGCCTGTATGACAAACTTGCCGCATCGTTAAAGGAAGAAAACAAGCGCCTTTCGACGCTTATAAAGCGTTTGACCGACGAAAATGCGCTTTTGCGGTTGCAGATACGCAACAGTTAAAAATATTGCCGCGGACAAGAGTCCGCGGCAATATTTTTTAGTTGGATTGTTGGGGTTTTGAAGGTTTCTTTTCCTTTTCTCCGCCCTTGCTTTCAAGTTCTTCTAACTTCTTGTCAATATAACACTCGGCTTTTTCCATAATGTCCTCCTGGTTTTTCTTGACAAGATTCAAAAGTTTGCAGTTGTTGGCAACAAGCAAAGCTCCGCCTGCCATACCAACGGCAAGTCCGAAAATAAACTTTTCCACTTTTTTCTCCTTTCGGGGCATTCCCTTACTACAAGTATGGGTAAAAATGCGGCGGGTATAATAGTTAAATTATGGAATTTAAAGCATTTATCGAAATATGCTTGTAAATTTAAGTTTCCTCTGCTATAATACCCCTATGGAAAGATACGTTGCTTTCGATATAGGCGATAAGAGAATAGGCGTAGCCGTCTCTGACCCGTTCAATACCTACGCGCTTCCGTCCGAAACGTATTTCCGCAAAAACTTTAAAACCGACGTTTCGGCATTGGCACAGTTGGCTAAAAGCAAGGGCGCAACCGCAATAGTCTGCGGTATGCCCGTAAATTTCGACGGTTCGCAAAGTGTTCAAACGGAAAAAACCGCACGTTTTATTCAGGCGCTCGAAGCCGAAACTTCGATTCCCGTAATTTTAGAGGACGAGCGGTTTACGACAAAAATGGCGCACGAAACGCTAATAAGCGAGGGTATGCGCAGGGAAAAGCGGAAAAATTATGTTGACGCACTTGCCGCTGCCAATATTTTGGACGGGTATCTTGCTAAAATCAATAAAAAAGGAGTTTAAAATGAGCGAAGAAAAGGATATTGAAGAGTTTGAGCTTGACGAGGAGGTTATCGAGCTTATCGACGACGACGGCAAAGTTATAAAATTTAAAATTCTTGACGTAATCGAGTATAAAGGGGAAAAATACGCGCTGCTTCTTGCGGCGGAGCCCAGCGAGGAAATTGCCGAGGACGAGGTAGTAATTTTCCGTCTGAACGAAGATGAACAGGTGCTCGAACCTATCGAGGACGACGCGCTTTTGGAAGAAGTTTTCGAGTTTTATCAACAGGAAACCGACGGTGAAGAGGAAATAGAAAGCTAAAATAGGCTTGAAACTGCCTAAATAAGCAAATTTATTAAAAATACTTGACGATAAATATCTTTTGTTATATAATTCAAGTGATTAAATCGAGATTTCAAGGAGAAACTCTATGTCTAAAAATATCAAACGCTTAATTTCATTTATTATTGCAACTACGATGTGCGTCGGCGTTATTTCGCTCTCGGCTTGCTTCGGCGGCGAGCAGGGACCCCAAGGAGAACGCGGCCCTCAGGGCGAGCAGGGTATCCAGGGCGAAAAGGGAGAAAACGGCGTTACTCCTCACGTTGGAGAGAACGGTAATTGGTGGATAGGTACAACCGATACAGGCGTTCCGGCTCGCGGAGAAAGCGCAGGTATCAGCCCCCATATCGGAGAGAACGGCAATTGGTGGATAGGTACCGTTGACACCGGCGTAAAAGCTGCCGGTCAAAACGGACAGGACGGTCAGGACGGCAAAACTCCGTACATAGGAGAGAACGGCAATTGGTGGATAGGCAACGAAGATACCGGCGTAAAAGCCAAGGGTGAAGCTTCCGATGCGGCGACCTGGCTTTTGGGTGTGGACACGCCCTCTTCAACCGAAGGAAAGGACGGAGATTTCTTTATCAATACTCTTACATATAACCTCTATCATATGGAAAAGGGAGTTTGGGTATTTATCTGCAATATCGGCAACGACAGCGGTATAGGTACTTGGGACGGTAAAATCCCCGGTTGGCAGGCACCCTATCTTACCGAAGATGAAATTATTGCCAACAGACCCGTTTCTTATGTTGTAAACGAGAGCGCGAAAACTATCGAGTTGCATAACGTCGACGCGTTTGCGTGGTTTGCATATCGTTCGGTTGTCGCAACCGAGGGTTATGACGGTTGGACTATTTCGTTAAAATGCGATATCGACCTCAACAACCAAATGTGGGTTCCCATTGGGCTCGGTGCGCGTTCGAATGCGCCCGGCGTAGCTTTTAAGGGCACGTTTGACGGAGAGGGACACACTATATATAATCTCAACAGTGCAAAGTTCTACGACGCTATTCACTACGGAGATTATGAGGTATATATTTCCGCAACGGACACGGAAACGCACAACGGCTATTATATTCCCTATAAAAACGGTGACGTAACGGCAAACATTCCCCTTTTGATTGATAACAGCGAATCTCGCGAAGAGAAGATACACGACTTTTCGTACGGTCTTTTCTCTACGGTTGAAAACGCTACGATTAAAAATCTCAACATCGAAAACGTAAATATCAGCTTGGGTCGCAAGCACGTCGAGGGCGCTCCCGACGAAGAATATATCGAGGGCGGCAGCGTAGGCGCAATCGTCGGCTATGCTCACGGCTCGCTTACTCTCACTAATTGCAGAGTGGGTTCCGAAAACGGCAACGATATAATAGGACACAGCAACTGCGTCGGCGGACTTGTGGGCAGAGCTTACGGCGGTTCGGACGCATCGGGTATGCAGGGACCTTACCTTCCCTTGAATATATCCGACTGTATAAACTATGCAGACCTCGGCACCACGGGCTACGGAGAGAAGGGCGGAATTATAGGACATCCTGCTTACTTTGATTTACTCAACGTTATAGACTGCACAAACAAAGGTGACATCTGGGGCTTCTATGCCGGCGGTATAGTCGCTTACAGAGGTGAGGGCACGTCTCCCACAGGCGGTGCGGTTACGTTCAAAAACTGCGAGAATTACGGAAATATAAAGAGTAATGCTTATGCCGGCGGTATAATTGCTTACAGAAGCGGTACGGCTATCACAAACACTAACTTCTTTATATTCAAAGATTGCTCGAACTTCGGCAATATAACGGCAGACGCAGCTACGGTAAACACTATGAGGGAAGATTCCGATTTGGTTTATCTCGGCGGAATTGCAGGCTACATTCAGCTCAATAATGCTGCCGGCGTTGTTACAAACTGTATGAACTACGGCAACATTGACGTCGCAGTCACGGACACCAACCAGCTTAGCGGCAAAACATTCTATGTCGGCGGCGTATTCGGATATATGGGCATCGATATGTCGAAAGCTTCGCTTACCTTAATGTGCGGCAGTTGCGGAGATATAAGTGTAACTTGGGAAAACGCAACGCAGGACGTTTTGGCTAATAACCTCGGGTTTGTAAGTAAGGCTATAGGTCTGCAAATGCAAAGCGGTTCGGCTCCTGCAGACAGCGAACCCATTAACATAGTATACCTTATCGAGTCAGGCTCGTTAAGCTTACCTACTGTTTAATAATAAGCAAATTTTAAAGCGGCGCGGTTGCGCCGCTTTTTTGCGCTGTAGTTAAATTATTTTTCAAAAACGGTGTAAACCGCTTTACAAATAAATTAAATTTTGCTAAAATATCAACGCTATAAATTCACACTCGAAGGGCGGACGCTCCGTGGCGGTAAATCTTTCAATGCCGCAATAAGCGTCGTAAGCTGCGCCTTCGGGGAGGTAAAACGGAGGAATTAAAATGGCAGTTATATCAATGAAACAACTGCTCGAAGCGGGCGTACACTTCGGGCACCAGACAAGAAAATGGAACCCCAAAATGTCGAAATACATCTACGCCGCTCGTAACGACATTCACATTATCGACTTGCAGCTCACGGTGGAACTCATCGAAGAAGCTTACAAGTTCGTTTGCGACAGCGTGAAGAATGGCAAAAACATTCTTTTTGTCGGCACCAAAAAACAGGCGCAGGACGCCGTTAAGGAAGAGGCTGAGCGTTGCGGTATGTACTATGTAAACTCGCGCTGGCTCGGCGGTACGCTTACGAACTTCAAGACCATTCGCACCCGTATCGACAGAATGGTTAAAATCGAAAAAATGGAACAGAACGGAGAGTTCGAGCTTCTGCCCAAAAAGGAAGTAGCTAAACTCAAAGAAGAATACGACAAGCTTCAGACCAACCTCGGCGGAATAAGGGATATGGGCAAGCTTCCCGGAGTTATGTTCATTGTCGACCCCCACAACGAGGATATCGCGGTTGCGGAAGCACGCAAGCTCAACATTCCCATCGTGGCTATAACCGACACCAACTGCGACCCCGACGAAATCGACTATGTAATTCCCGGCAACGACGACGCAATCCGTGCAGTCAAGCTCATTTCGTCTGTAATCGCAAATGCGGTAATCGAAGCTAATCAGGGAGAAACCCCCGTCCTTCCCGTGGACGACTCGGCTGAACCCACTTCTATCGAAGAGGTAGTTGCAAATGCCGAAGAGGCTGTTTTGACAGAAGTCAAAGAGGAAGAGAGCGAGCAGCCCAAAAAGACTGTAAGAAGAAAGAAGACGGAAACCGTCGAGAAAAAGGCGGAGTAAGGAGGATATAATTATGGCATTTACCGCTAAGGACGTAATGGAGCTTCGCGAAAGAAGCGGGGCAGGTATGCTCGATTGTAAAAAGGCGCTTGCAGACGCCGACGGAGATATGGAAAAGGCAAGCGAGCTTTTGAGAGAGCGCGGCATTGCAAAGGCTGTCAAAAAGGAAGGCAGAATTGCGGCTGAGGGCGCAGTCGGCGCATATGTCGACGAAAAGAACGGCATTGGCGTGCTTTTGGAAATCAACTGCGAAAGCGACTTTGTTTCTCGCGGAGATAAGTTCCACGGAATAGTCGACGCCGTTGCCAAGACGGTTGCAGAAAACCTTCCCTCCGACGTTGAAGCGCTTAACGCTTGCACGGTTGAAGGCGTTACCGTAAAGGATTACATTACAAATATGACGGCTGTCATAGGAGAAAAAATCAGCATCCGCCGCTTTGAAATTTACAAGACGGCAGGTAAAATCGAAACCTATATCCATATGGGCGGAAAGGTAGGCGTTATGGTTGAAGCTGTCGATTTTGTTGCAGGAAACGAAGAAACGCTTCACGACGTAGCTTTGCAGATTGCTGCCGCTAAGCCTTTATACCTTGTTGAAAGCGACGTTCCTCAGGAGCTTCTTGCAAAGGAAAAAGAGATTATGCTCGTTCAGATGCAGGGCGATCCCAAAAATGCAAACAAGCCCAAGAACATTCTCGAAAAAATTATCGACGGAAAAATGGGCAAGTACTATTCCGAAATCTGTCTTATGGATCAGCCTTTTGTAAAGGACGACAGCCAAAAGATAGCGCAGGTTATCGGCAACAAGTTCAAGGTAGTTCGTTTTACCCGTTTTGAAATGGGTGAAGGGCTTGAAAAGAAGAGCGAGAACTTGCAGGACGAAGTTGCAAAACAAATCGAAGCAATGAAGAAATAATTAATTACCCGTGTACGGCAAAGTGTGCCGTACACGGGTTTAATTTTAATTTAAAGGTTATAGAATATTGACAAATTTTGTAAAATAATGTAGAATAAACATATAAACATTTTGAATATGTAAAAGGAGAGAATGATATGTTTTTCGATTCACCCAAGACGCTCAACATCAGAAAAGCCAAGGCAATTACGGAAAAATTTTTCAAGAAAGATTTGAATTTGAGCAACGTTGATTCCAAAATAAACGGCAACGGTATACAGATTTGTGCAAGCGACGTTACTATTTTTGATTACGAGGTGCTCTATCTCGGCGTCTGCTGTTTTAATTCGGGCTATATGTCATTTGCAATCGACTTTGACAGCCCTTTAACAGCGCCCACACAGGAGCTTTACGACGCTTTGAACGCGTTCAACAAAGCGAGCGCAGGCTGGAAGGCGTATTTTGACGAGGATAGCATCAATTTCGACTATGAAGTGGATACCGTAAACAACGATACATACGAGGATAACATCCGCGGCGCGTTGCATAGAATTTTGAGCGACGACACAAAAAAGCTGTTTCAGCCCATTTTTAAATATATGATTAAAGCAGAATAATAAGAGTATTGTTGCCCCGTGTAAACTTTGTTTATACGGGGCATAATTTTATGGGAATATTTGTCAATAAGGTTGCATTTTGTTGCGATATCTGTTAAAATTAATTGAGTATGATATAAGGAGCATTTTATGTTGCCTAAATATAAAAGGGTACTGATAAAGCTTTCGGGCGAAGCACTTGCCGGAGCGCAGGGGACCGGCATCGACGAAAACGTAATTTCTGGAGTTGTAGAGCAAATTGCCGAAATTCATAATTTGGGAGTCGAAATAGCTCTTGTCATAGGCGGCGGAAATTTCTGGCGCGGCAGACAGGGCAAACAAATGGAGCGCACCACCGCCGACCATATGGGTATGCTTGCAACGGTTATGAACTCGCTTGCAATGATGGACGCGTTGGAGCGCCGAGGTATTCAGACGCGCGTTCAGACGGCGCTTATTATGACAAGTCTTGCCGAGCCTTATATTCTTCGCAAAACTTTGCACCACTTTGAAAAGGGCAGGGTGGTAATTCTTGCCTGCGGCACGGGCAATCCCTATTGCTCGACAGATACGGCGGCGGCACAACGCGCCTGCGAAATTCAAGCAGACGTTTTGCTTATGGCAAAGAATATCGACGGAATTTACGATTCCGACCCCAAACTTAACCCTGCGGCAAAGAAATACGACCACATCAAATATATTGACGTTATTAAAGAAAACATTAAAGCGATGGATACAACCGCAGCGACTATGTGTATGGAAAACGATATTCCCGTCATTGCTTTCGGGCTTGACGAGAAAAACTCGATTGTCAACGCCGTCTGCGGCAAGCATTGCGGTACGGTAATCGACAACAAATAAAAAGGGAGTAAAACTATGATAGACAACGAGCAGGTCGAAGAAATTTTATTGGTTCTCGACGACAAACTTACAAAAACTTTGGACGTTTTAAAGGAAGAGTACGCGGCTGTCCGTGCCGGCAGGGCAAACCCCCATATCCTCGATAAGGTAATGGTGGACTATTACGGTGCGCCTACGCCCATTCCCCAGACGTCTAATATTTCCGTGCAGGAGGGCAGATGCCTCGTTATTTCCCCCTGGGACGTATCGCTTCTCAAAGGTATCGAAAAGGCGTTGCAGCAGTCGAATATAGGTATAACTCCCACTAACGACGGCAAGGTTATCCGTCTTGCTTTCCCTCAGCTTACCGAGGAGAGAAGGCGCGAGCTTTCAAAACAGATAAAAAAGATGGGTGAGGACGCAAAGGTTGCCGAGCGCAATATCCGCCGCGACGCTTTGGAATCGCTTAAAAAACTCAAAACCGACAAGGTTCTTTCCGAAGACGAGTACGCCGCTTGCGAAAAGGACGTTGAAAAAGCGGTAGCCGACGCTATTTTAAAAATAGAAAGCGCGGTTGCAGCCAAGGATAAGGAGATAATGACCGTTTAATGCCCAGCCTGAATATTCCGCGCCACGTTGCGGTAATAATGGACGGAAACGGAAGATGGGCTAATAAGCGACTTATGCCCCGTTCGTTCGGGCATAAAGCGGGTATGGACGCGATGATAAAGCTTGCCGAGTGCGCACAGGACTGCGGTGTAAAATATCTTACCGTCTATGTTCTCTCCACGGAAAACTTTAAAAGACCCAAGGAAGAGATTGAAGCGCTTTTTGAGCTTATCCGAAAATATTTTACCGAAAACGTCAAAAAGCTTTATGCGCGCGGCGCAAAAATAAGGATAATAGGCGATTTGTCTATTCTTCCCGAGGATATACGAAAGACCTTGGAAGAAAGTCAAAAATCAATGCCCGAAAGCGCTGAGTTTACTTTGGTTTTCGCTATAAACTACGGTTCGCGCAGTGAAATATTAAGAGCCGTAAACCGCGCCGTTGAGGGCGGTAAAGCTATTGACGAAGAGCAGTTTGCGAACTATCTTTATACTGCCGACATACCCGACCCCGACCTTATAATACGGACGGGCGGAGAAAAGCGGCTGTCGAATTTTCTTGTATATCAGGCGGCATACGCCGAACTGTATTTTACAAACGTCTATTTCCCCGACTTCAATAAGCGGCAATTTTTAAAGGCTTTGGAAGAATATTCAAAGCGTGAAAGACGTTTTGGAAATATTTAATTTTAAAGGTGCTAATTTTGGAACAGACAGTAAAAAATGAACAACAGACGCAAAAACGTAGCTTGACTTCGTTTCAGAAAAGAACAATAACCTCGGTAGTATACGTTGTGGTGTGGCTTGCGCTTTGCGCATTAAAGTGGGCTACGCCCTGGGGCAACGTTGCAGGCGGTTGGGGCGCGCTGGGCTTTGACGCGGTTTTTTTGGCTATTTCGGTCATCGGCGCGTATGAATTTATGCGCGCTATCGAGAAAACGAACGGAGGCGCGTTCCGTTTTTCAACGCCGCAGCGCTCGTTTACAATAGCGTTTTGCGCGGTTACCGTTCCGCTATACGTCATAATGGAAATGATTCCCCAAACCCAAGGTTCGGGTATGCTCGCGGTTGCCTGCGCATTTATAGTGTATATGCTATTTCTTGCGGCAACTTCGGTTTTCGATCCCGAGCAAAGCACGGTCAAGGGCACGATATACTGCGTGTTCTGTATGCTTTATTGCGGAGTGTTTTCAACAATACTTGCCGCAAACAACCATTTAACGGTAAATTCAATGGCGGCAATACTCGTGCTTTCTATATGTCCCGTTCTGACGGATACGGGCGCATACGTAGTCGGTTCGCTGTTGAAAAAATATATTCCCTTTAAGCTCGCACCCAAGCTTTCCCCCAACAAAACGGTAATTGGCAGTATCGGCGGCTTGATAGGCGGTCTGCTCGGCGGACTTATGTGCTATTACGTCATATTCTATCTCGGCGCGTATATGGACGCTACAACTCTTGTCACGCGCAGCACTAATTTCAGTCCGCTTTTATCGTTCATTCTCGTCGGACTTTGCTCGTCGGTAGTTTGCCAAATAGGCGATTTATTTGAAAGTGCGGTAAAGCGCGAGTGCAAAATTAAGGATATGGGCACGCTCTTGCCCGGTCACGGCGGAATTTTGGACAGGTTTGACAGCACGCTGTTCTGCGGAGTAGTAATTTTATTGAGCTTCGGAACGATAATTTAATTGTTTTTAATTAAATATAAAATATATTAATGCCGCGGAAGCGGCATTTTGTCATTAAATAAAAATTTTCGGGTATAATAGTTATGAAAAAGATTGCTCTGATAGGTTCGACGGGGTCGATAGGAAGACAGGTTCTCGACGTTGTGCGAAGCCATTCTTCGCAGTACAAAATAGTCGCGCTTATTGCAAACAGGCTTTCTGCCGAGTTCAAATGCCAAATCGCAGAGTTTGCTCCCAAACTTTGGGCGGCGGCTTGCGAGGATAAATCAAAGGCGGTTGAAATTGTCGCTCAGTGCGACGCGGACGTTGTTTTCAACGCCGCAGGCGGCTTTTCTGGGCTTGAATACAGCCTATGCGCAATTGATTGCGGTAAAGCGCTCGCGCTTGCAAATAAGGAAACGCTTGTCTGCGGAGGTAAGCTTGTAACCGAGCTTGCAAAAAAACGCGGCGTTGAAATTATTCCCGTCGACAGTGAGCATTCTGCAATCTGGCAGTGCCTCGGTTATGACCGCAGCGCGCAGTTCGAAAGGCTTATTATTACGGCAAGCGGCGGCGCGTTCAGGGGCTATACTCCCCAAATGCTTGAACAAGTTACGCCGCAACAGGCGTTAAATCATCCTACCTGGCAAATGGGCAAAAAAATTACTATCGACAGCGCTACGCTTATGAACAAGGGCTACGAGGTAATCGAGGCTCACGAGCTGTACAACGCGCCCTATTCCAAAATTCAGACGGTAATTCAGCCGGACAGCGTGGTGCATTCCCTCGTTGAATTTTGCGACGGCGCGGTAATGGCTCAGCTCGGCACGCCGAGTATGCTTGTTCCCATTCAGCTTGCTTTAAGCTATCCCGAGCGCCAGAGTACGGGCGTTAAAAAACTTGATTTTGCCCGTGCTTTTTCGCTTGAATTTTTGCCTATAAACGCCGCGGACTATCCTCTTTTAAAACTTGCGCTCGATTGCGGCAAGAGCGGCGGCACTATGCCCTGCGTCTTAAACGCGGCGGACGAGGTGGCTGTCGAAGCTTTTTTAGACAATAAAATAAAATTTACCCAAATACATTCAGTGGTGGCGGAAAGCGTTTCAAGCTTTGCGCGCGAGGAGATAGCAAGCTATGTTCAGCTTGAACAGATTGACTCTGCGGCGCGAGATAAAGCGCGGTACGTCGTCAATAAACTAATAAATTAAAGGACTTAATGATACTTTCAGCAACTTCCGTACTTGCAACAGTGGGCTCTGTCCTTCTTGCAATTCTCATTCTGCTTGCAATGATAACCATACACGAGTTTGGTCATTATATTGCCGGTAAAATTCTTAAATTTAAAATAAACGAGTTTGCAATAGGTTTCGGGCCTAAGCTATTTAAGCGCACGTCGAAAAAGACGGGTGAAATTTTTTCGATACGCGCGCTGCCCCTCGGCGGTTTTTGCGCGTTTGACGGGGAGGACGGGACGGACGGCGCAGAAGAGAGCGAAAACGCGTTCAACAATAAAGCCCCGTGGAAGCGGATAATAGTGCTTATTTCCGGACCTTTAATGAACTATGCGCTTGCGTTGCTTCTAATAATAGTTTCAATGTTTGCGTTCGGGCAAATGGTTTTTCGCATAGGCGGAGTTCAGGAGTTCAAAACCGAGGAAGAGGCGGCAATTTATCGGGAGTACAGCTTTGAAGAAAGCGACCTTATTTTAAAGGTCGAAGGCAAAACGGTATATCTCGTAACCGATATGATGAACGCGTTAAACGGAAAAAAGCAGGGAGAAAAAGTTACGTTTCTCGTCAATCGCGGCGGAGAAGAGGTGGAAACTGTAATAAAACTGCGTGAAGATTGCAACTTTGAAAGTTCGTCGCAGGTAAGCAGGTTATGGCGCGCAGTCGGGCTTGGCACCGTCATACGCGAGGAGGGAGAGTATTGGAACGTTTTCGCGGAAAATTACCGCTACTCCTTTTTAGAAACGCTGGGCAATTCATTTGTCTACTCGTTCAAGGTTGCTGGCACGATATTTCAGGTGCTTGGAGAGCTGTTGACGGGAAAACTTTCGTTGACTGCAATGGGCGGACCTGTAACGACGATAAAGCTCACTTCGCAGATAGCCGCGCAAAGCGCGCAAAGTTTCTTTGAAATAGCGGCGTATATAGGCGTAAACCTTGCCGTATTCAACTTGTTGCCGATACCCGCGCTCGACGGAAGTAAGGTTATTTTCTGTTTGATAGAGTGGATTTTCAGAAAGCCCGTACCGCGAAAGATAGAGGCAATAATTCACGCCGTGGGATTTTTCCTGATTATAGGCTTTGCTATTCTCGTCGACGTTTTACAGTTTGTCAGATGTTAAATAAACGCCTCGCGTAATTACCGTAATTCCCATAGGGAATATAATAAAACGCAAATAAAAAGGTTTAGGCTAGCGTTAAGCTGTGCCTTTTCTGTACTTTTTTTCGTGGACGAACTAGGCTACTCGTAGCCTAGTGAGATATAGATATGTTTTATATTTCCCGCAAAATTCAATCAGTTGCGCTCTTTCATTTTTCGTGATATAATGATTGTACGATAAACAGTAATTTAG
>CAJUMW010000005.1:112715-120237 GCA_910587625.1 uncultured Christensenellaceae bacterium | reverse complement strand
TCACCGAGGCTAAGTCTGTTATACAAGTCCTCGTTTGTGCCGAAAGTCGAATACTCGACCCTTACTTTAAAGTCGTGGTTCGAGTTAAACCACTCCGTAAAGTCGTCCACCATAGAGTTGACGCCTATAATGCCCTCTTCGTCCGTGAAAATATTTTCAACCTCTATAAGCTCGGCGTCATCCCAATCTCCGAGGTCTATATATTCCTCCCAATTACATACACGCAAAACAACTTCTTCACGCTCGTCCGCACAGCCCGAAAATGCCAATAACGAGCCGCCGAGCACGCAGCCTGCCGCCAAAATTGCGGAAATTTGTTTTATTTTCATTTCTTTTCTTTACCTCTCTTGCTTGCAAGCACATTCATTACAATTACAACCGCAATAACAACCAAGAATATGAGCGTTGACAGTGCCCAAAGCGCGGTTTTGCTTTCCGTTTGACTGCCTTTTGTCGCATTGACAACATAGGTGCTTATTGTGTCGAATGTCGAGGGTTTTGTATATGTAGTTATAAAATAATCGTCCAAGGAAAGCGTTACCGCCAGCATAAAGCCCGAAAGTATGCCGGGAATAAGCTGAGGAATGACTACCTTGAAAAGCGCCTGTGCCGGTGTTGCGCCGAGGTCGAGAGCGGCCTCGTACAAGCTGTTGTCCATTTGTTTGAGTTTAGGTAAAATGGATAAATACACGAACGGCGCGGTTAAAACAACGTGACCTATTCCAAGCGGAATAAATGTGTCCTTGCCGACGCGCATTATTACGATTAATAAAATACAAATAGAAAAGCCCGTCACTATATCCGCATTTACTACGGGAACCTGATTTGCCGTGTTTATCAACGTTTTCGGCAATTTTTTAGAATAGAACGTGCCAATCGCACCGATCGTTGCAAGCACGGTTGAAATTGCAGCGCAGACGAAAGCAAGCACCAGCGTGCCGAAAATCATATTTCTCAACTCTTCGTTTTTGAAGAGGTTTAAATAGTTTTCAAAGGAAAAAGAACTTATGCTGCCTCCGACCATCGAAGCGTCGGTAAAGCTGTAAACTGCAAGTATGAGTATGGGAACATATATAAATATGAGAATAAGCGCAAGCCATATAATGTTGAAAGCCTTTTTCATAAAATTGCCCCCCTGTTGTTTGCGTCTTTGTCGCTGAATCTGTTTGTCACAAGCGTAACTATAAATATTATGATAAGCAAAATAAGCGAAATCATAGAGCCGTTGTTCCAATCGTACGAGCTGAAATAACTGCCTATAAGGCTGCCCATTATATAAGTACTGTTGTATAACATATCGAGTACTACGTAGTTTGTCATAGAAGGCAGCAGCACCATTGTTACGCCGGAAATTATACCCGGCACGGATAGCGGCAAAGTTACCCTTAAAAATACCGTCAACTTATTTGCGCCCAAATCCGAAGCCGCCTCCAAAAGACTGTTGTCGAGTTTTTGCAAGGACGTGTACAAAGGCAAAATCATAAACGGCAAAAAGTCGTACGTCATTCCGATTACGGAGTTTAGAAAAGGATAGCTTGAAATATTGCCCTCGAAAAGAGATAAAATTTCTTTAAGAGCGGTTATTCTTAGAGTGAAATTTATCCACATAGGCAGAATAAAAAGAAGTAAAAGAACGTACTTTTTTCTTATATTACTTCTTGCAAGTATATACGCCGTGGGATATGCGATAACAAGACAGACAAGCGTTGTAACTATTGCAAGCGAAAAACTGTATAACAGCGTACCCAGCGTGTTCGTGCTTGCAAAAAAGTTTATAAAATTATCGAAAGTAAATTGCCCCTCTCCGTTGGTAAAGGCATAGTAGACTATTACTACGAGCGGCGCTATCACAAATAAAATCAAAAATACCGCATAGGGTATGCAGAGCTGACTTCTGCTGAAACGCAAACCTTTCACTTATTTTTCCTCGCCTGTGGGTTTTAAAGTCAACTTTATTTTATCCTTTGAGATTATAATGCCGACAAGGTCCCCCGTGTTCCACATATCGGGACAAGACAAAACGTAATCCTCTTCATTCTCTTCCGTTCTTACTATGTATCTGTAATGATCGCCCTTGTAAATCATCGATATAATATTGCCCTGCGCGCCGCCGGACTGCGTGTCGTCCGTCATTAAAATATCGTGAGTGTCGACCTCGACGTTTACTTCGATACCCGTCAAGTCCAATTTCTCTCCCTGAGCCGTTATTAAATAGCCCTCGTCGTCGAGAGTCGAGCCCTTGTAGAGCTGAGTTACGTCGCACTCGAACTCACCGTCACCGAACTCGACCGTGTTAGTTTTGGTTATTACGCCGTCATATTTATTTACGGTATATACCTTTTCCATAAGATGAATGCCGTCGGGTTCGATTCTGAGCCCTATCACGCTGCCGACGTCGGCTGTGTAGGTGCTTTGAATTACAATTTCAAACTTTCCGATAGCGACGGTAATTTCGTAATGCACGCCCTTGAACACGGAAGAAATTACTTTTCCCTTTAACTGTCCCTCTCCGGGCTGACAAATTTTTATGTCCTCGGGACGAACTACAACGTCCACAAGCTGGTTAATTTCATAGTCGTCGAGGCAGTCGAAAGTTGCGCCGCAAAACTTGACTTTCAGTTTTCCGACAACCGCGCCGTTGAAAATGTTGCTTTCTCCGATAAAGTCGGCAACAAAGGTGTTTATAGGCTCGTTGTAAATTTCCGTCGGGGTGCCTATCTGCTGAATTTCTCCGTCGTTTATAACGACGACTTTGTCAGACATTGTAAGCGCCTCTTCCTGATCGTGCGTGACGTAAATAAAAGTAATACCCAAGCGCTGGTGCATTTTTTTGAGCTCAATTTGCATTTCCTTGCGCATTTTCAAATCGAGCGCGCCCAAAGGCTCGTCCAAAAGCAATATTTCGGGCTCGTTTACAATTGCACGGGCAATTGCAATGCGTTGCTGCTGTCCACCCGAAAGCGTGGAAACGCTGCGCTTTTCAAAGCCCTCCAAATCAACTATTTCAAGCGCTGTTTTTACCTTTTTGTCAATTTCAGCCTTGGTCAGTTTTTGAACCTTGGAATAGCTTTGCCCGTCCGCGTTCTTATAAGTATTTTCCTTCTTTTTAAGCCGAAGCCCGAAAGCAATATTTTCGTAGACGTTTAAGTGCGGGAACAGGGCGTATTTTTGAAATACCGTGTTTACGGGACGCTTGTTCGGCGGAAGAGAGCTTATATCCTCGCCGTTCAACAAAATTTTACCCGACGTCGGCAGTTCGAAGCCGGCTATCATTCTTAAAGTAGTTGTTTTGCCGCAGCCCGACGGACCTAAAAACGTGACAAACTCCCCCTTTTTAACTTGCAGATTGAAGCTGTCGACAGCAATGGTTTCGTCGTCAAATTCCTTTCTCACGTCGATAAGTTCGATAATGTTTTCGCTTTTGCTCATTTTGTTTCTCCTTCAAAAAAATAAAGACGACCCCAATAAGGTCGTCCACGAATTTTGCGAATTTGACGCATTCTACGATTTTCTTGAATAACTTAACTTTCAGAGTCTATATAGCAAATACTTTTACTACTCTTATTGACCGTTTCACAAGTGACCTTTTAAGGCTTGATTATAAAGTAATCAACTTATAAAATTTGAGCTTTTAACTCAATCAATAATGCGGCCGAAGCCGATTTAATATTTGCACTCTAAAAGCGCGGTTACATTGGTTAGTATATATTAATTAATTTGTATTGTCAATTATTTTTTTAAGCGAATTTTAAAAATTTGCAAATACTTTGCATAACGTCGCTATCCTGCTCGGTAGCGGCAATAAAATCGAACTCTTTTAAATACTTTTTTGTTTGCTCGTCGGGTTTTATCGCATGAGCGAGCTTTTCATTCAACTCTATCAAAAGTTGTTGTGCGCGCATAGACGCATAGGGGTTGTGCGACTTGCCTGTTGCCATATATTTTTTAATATTATTGCCCGAAGCATTTGCATATGCCGAAAATTTCAAAGGGACTATATTGTCTTTATCTCCGTGAATCAGCAAGACTTCCGCTTCGCAATTTTTTGCGCAAGTTGCGGCGTTTAAATTGCCTTTAACGCCGAATTTAAAGAAATTCAAAATATACCAGAACGGACTTAAAACTAAAGCAAAAGGCTTTGAAATTATTTTTGCCGCGCCGTTATATATGGTTTTTACGGGAGTGAGCGGCGCGCTTATTGCAACCACTTTGTCAACTTTTTTCTCTGCCGAAGCGCACAGCACGGAGTATCCGCCCCAACTGTGCCCGACAAGAATAATTCTGCTTGATTTAAATCGACTGTCAGCCCGTGCAAAATCGATAGCCGCTTTTACGCAATTAACCCCCTCGTACATTCCTCCGATATTCTTACCCTCGGAATAATTGCAGCCGCGAATGTCGAGCGCAAGTACGGGATAGCCTTGATTGCAAAAATATGCAATTTCGGTTGTATAGGCAATGTGTCCGGCACCCAGACCGTGACAAAAAATTACAAGGTTATCAACCTTATCGACATTGCCGCTCGTATAAATAAAGCCGTTTAACGCAAGTTTACCCTGCATTACCTTCACAGGTTCGAATTTCAGCGAGAATTCCTCGGGCAAGCGATAGTAAAGGTTGGGATCTTTGTCGCAGCGGCTGCCGAAAGCGACTTTTAATGTAAACGCCGCCAATGCAAAAAGCAGCGCTATAAATGCCGCGATACATATAATTGCAATTAACCAGGGTTGCATAAAACTCCAAAAAAGCAAGCGAGCATACGCTCGCTCTTCTTTTTATTTATTATACTATATATTTACTGTCGGGTTCACCAACTTCGGCTATTTCGCGCTTTTGCGCCTCGTAACCCTTTTTGCCAAGCAGTGCAAAAGTAGCTTTTTTGCCGTTTTCAACGCCGGGCTGATTGAACGTATTGATATTCAAAAGCGCGCCCGTATATGCGGTTTGCATTTCCAAAAGGAACATAAGCTGCCCTAATGTAAACGCGTTTACTTCGGGCATAGTAATCGTATAGTTCATTCTGCCGGCTTTCATAAGCGCGTAAGCAGTTGCGGTATTTTCCGCCTGAATTAATTCCTGCATAGTGTGTCCGCCGAGGAAGCCTACGTCGGGAATATCCTCGCAGCCGTGAGGTATGGGCATTTCGGTAGCGTAGTTTTTGACCGAAATAAAGGTTATTACTTTGTCGAAAGGTCCCTCGGTATAGAGCTGAACCTGCGAGTGCTGATCGGTTACGCCAAGCGACTTAACGGGCGTAGTTCCCGCATTGACGACTTTTCCGTCCAAATCCAGCGCCTTGCCAAGACTTTCCGCCCAAAGCTGACAGTACCAATCGGCAACAAGCTTTAAATTGTCGGAATAAGGCATCATTACGTTTATATTTTTACCCTGTTGCATCGTGATATACTGCATTGCAGCAAGGCAGAGCGCAGGGTTTTTTGCAATCGAGGGCTTCGAGCAAAGTCCATCCATATAAGCTGCGCCGGCAAGCATACCTTTAATATCTATACCTAAAACTGCCGCAGGAAGAAGCCCCACGGGGCATAGCTCGGAAAATCTGCCGCCGACTCCGTCGGGAAGAACGTATTTTTTGAACTTTCCGCCGTACTTTTCATCTATTTTTATCAAGTTACCGCGCTTTTCGTCGGTAGTGAAAATCATATGCTCGGGCAAGGACAGTCCCTTTTTTTCGAGAATGTCGGCAATAATAAGAAACTGCGTCATAGTTTCGCTTGTTGCGCCCGATTTTGAAATAACGTTAAAACAGGTTTCTTCGGGAACGATTACGTCCAAAAGCGCCTGCATTCTTACAGGGTCTACATTGTCCTCGACATAGAACTTAGGGCCGCCTCTCTTTTTAGGAGGAAGTTCGTTGTAATGCAAATGTTTTAAAGCGTTAAAAGCCATTATAGGACCGAGAGCGCTGCCTCCGATACCCAAAACAACGAAATATTTAAACTTTTTTCTGACCGATTTTGCCGTAGCGAGAATGTCGGCAACTATTTCGTCCTGATTGTACATAAGTTCGGTCCAGCCCATAAAAAGCTCGTCTTTGCCGCGATTTTTCGCAACAAAGTCAAATGCTTCCTCCGCTTGATTTTTTATAGCTTTAAACTGAGAATCAGTCAATCCCTTGTCGCCGAGCGTTTTGGACATCATATAATTATAGTCCACCGTCACGCGCATATTGCCGCGCCATTCCTTTGTCTTATACGCCATTTTATCCTCCGATTTACATTTTTCCTTATTATCGCTAAAAAATTATAGCGCATTTATTTTATTTAGTCAATTATTAGTATCAAGTTTACAAAAAAATATAACATTGAGATTTTTTACATAAAATTGTACTTTACAAAACTTTTGTTCGGTGCTATAATAAAATTATGTTCGAAGAAATGACAGCCGACCAGAAAGCAGCGGACAAATTAATCGAAAATTGGTTTAAAAATTCAGAAAAGCCGTTTTTCGTGCTCGCAGGATATGCAGGCACGGGCAAAACTACTTTATTGAAACACACCGTGTGCAATACGCTGGGCTTGGAACCCGAAATTTCGGCTGCGTTTGTGACGCCCACGGGAAAGGCTGCCACCGTACTTATACGCTCGGGAATTCACGCCACCACACTGCATAAGCTTATATATCAATCTATGGTTGAGGAAGTTGAAATTGAGCTTAACGGCAAAAAAATTACCGTGGAAAAACTTAATTTCAAGCGCCGTGAAAACATTGACAAATCCATTAAGTTAATAATTTTGGACGAGGCTTCGATGGTATCGGACGACGTTTTAATGGATTTAGCCGAGTTTGGAGTTAAAATTCTTTTATGCGGAGATAACGCGCAGTTACCGCCCGTAGAAGGATTCAACGGGTTTTTGACCGCGCCCGATTTTACGCTTAAAACTATTGTAAGGCAAAATTTGGACAACCCCATTATCAAGCTTTCGGAAATGGCGCGCGAGGGCAAATTTATACCTTACGGCAGATACGGAGATAGCGCAACCGTAATTTCGCGCAATGTTTTTTCGGGAGAGAGAAGAAAAAATTATCTGGTTCGAGCCGACCAAATTATTTGCGGAACCAACAAGACGAGAGCGCAGATAAACGATGAAATGCGAAAGTATAAGGGCTTTGACGGGCTACCGAAAAGCGGAGAAAAGCTTATTTGCACACAGAATAATTGGGAAACTTTTATTGACGAAGAACTTAGATTTAATATGGTAAACGGAATTATCGGCACTGTAATCGACCCCTATTACGACGAAGCTCGGTCAATAGGCTTTATTCAGTTCAAACCCGATTTTTTGAGCGAAAACTGCCCCGAGGCTTTGCCTCTCGACTTGGGAATATTTCAGGAGGGATATTACAGATACAAGCGAACGGATTACTTTGAAAAGTTTGACGAAAACGGGGAAGTTGCCGGGGCGTTTAACCTAAACAGATTTGAATACGGTTACTGCATATCCTGTCACAAGGCGCAGGGTAGCGAATTTGACAACGTGATAGTTTTCGACGAAAGCTACTG
>CAJUMW010000005.1:77746-112705 GCA_910587625.1 uncultured Christensenellaceae bacterium | reverse complement strand
TTAAAGAGGACAAAAACCGCTGGCTGTACACAGCCATAACGAGAGCAAAAAAGAAACTTATTTTGGTACGATAAAAGCAGCCGACATTTCTATATATGTCGACTGCTTTTTTTATATTTACTCTTTAAATTTCCGTTTCGGCTGCGGTAAGAATTGCGCGCGCGACGTCGGCGGCGTTTTTACTGCCTATTATGCTTGCGCCGAGATCTACCGCGCTGCTCATTTCGAGCACCGTAGCTCCGCCCTCGCACTTTATTGCGCATTTATTTTTAACCGAAGTTTTGGCTTCGGCAATTCTTTCCACGCAGTTACCGCCCGAAAGAGATACGGCGTTAATCTTACAATCGGCGGCAAGTATGCAAACCCTGTTTATTTCCTCGCGCGTGAGATACGAGCAGGAAACGTTTATTCTCAAGGATTTGCGTTTAGCCGCAGAACGCAATTTTTTAAACTCGCGCCTGACGTAGGCATAGTTGCCGTCGCGAATTTGTGATATAGGCGCGGTTACTTCCACCTCGTCTGCGCCGTCCTTTACCGCACATTTTACGCTTTTGACCTTTATTGAGGTCAAATCTCCGCCGTTGGGGAAGCTTACGCACGCCACAAGCGACGTTGAACGCTTTTCTCCGAGAAACGAGGCGCACCTTTTAACGTAACTGGGCATAACGCAAATTGCGCCAAGCCCTAATGCCTGCGAGTCGGTGCAGGCGGTTTTAAGAAAACTTAACCCTGTCTTTACGTCGGCAAGGTCGTACTCGAGCTTTTTTATTTGTGCGCGCGCGGCTTCGGTGTTTATTTTTCGTTTAAACTGCGAGTATAATAGCTTTTCATTCTGTGAAAAAACGTCGTTTGTTGCTGTCGTATCCATAAATTCCACCTTTTAACAAAAAAATTTACAAAAAATTACCATAATTTTAATTTATAATTAAACTATGTTTATGGGAATTTTGTATTTGTTTTTGACGTTTTTATTGTGTTTTATTCTGGTGGTATTTGTAAAACTTGCATATCTCGGAATTTTATCCACAAAAAAACAGCCCGTCAAGGAAGAAAAAAAACCGACTCCGCAACCTAAGGCAGAGCCGGTATATTACATCGTAGAAAGGAAAAAAACGAGAAAAGCCAAATATTCCGAACCCAAAAAAATCGAATTTAAGGAATAAAACTTTTAAATTAATCCTCGTATTTTATAAGATTTTCCCCGTCCTCCCAAAGGCGTTCGAGGTTATAAAAGTCGCGTTCTTCATCCCCGAAAATGTGAACTATTACGTCTGCATAGTCCAAAACCGCCCACCTGCCTTCGCGTATTCCCTCGGCGCGACGGGGGGATAGACCTTGCTGTTTTTTGAGCATTTCTTCAAGATTTTCTCCAAGGGATTTTACTTGAGTCTTGGAAGAACCTCCGGCAACTACAAAATAGTCGCAAAGACTTGTCTTATGCTCGACGGCAATATAAACTATGCCCTTAGCCTTTTTCGACGATAAATATTCGCATATTAAAAGCGCTTTTTCTTTGCTTGTCATTGTAAAAAATTACTCCTTATATTTCATTAAGATAATCGTATGCGCGCTGAGTCAATTTACACACGGGCGCGCTCGTTGATTTCAAATATTCAAGTTGGTGTTCGAGCGAAGCTTTAAGACATGCGTCCAAGCCACAACTCATTTTTTTGCGCAATTTATCCACGCCGTCAAAATCCCTGCCGTATTCTAAAAGGTCGGATAAAAATATCAGCTTTTCAAGCTTACCCATATTTTCCCTGCCCGTCGTGTGATAGCGTATTGCATTTAATATAAGCTCGTCCTTGACTCCGAACGTATGCTCGGCAACGTACGCGCCGCTGAATTGATGAAGTACGGGCTGGGGATAACCTTTGGGAAAAGTAAAACCCTCAAGCTCGACGGCATTTTCCGACAGGTATTTTGCACAGTCATGCAGTGCGGCGGCAGTAATGGCGTCTATTTCATAAAGTCCTGCGCCCCTGCAATTTTCCGCAGCGTACACGGCAACCCGAACGGTGTGTTCCCACCTATCCAAAGTAAGAAGTTTTTTGACGCCCCAAAGCTCTTTCAAACTATAGACGTCGTCTTTTTTTATAAATTTTGCAACTTTTTCGGGAACTAAATTTTTAATTTCCTCTCCAAGCGCGGCGTACACCCTGACTTTTGTGGAGCTTACGTCTTTGCCGACATAGCCGAAGTTGACTACGCTATGTTTGAATTTTGAGGAAAATTGTTTAATAAAATATTGAAGTTCTGCCGTGTTTTCCCTTGCGCAGACCGCGAGAGTGACGTTTTTTAAAATGTCAAGCGGCTCTTTCCACATATGAAAGTTTGAAAGCATATCTGCGCCGACAATAAAGTATAACTCGTCGTCTTTATACAGTTTTTTAAAGTGCCTGCAAGTAAGATATGAATAGCTTATGCCGCCCTTTTTAATTTCGTAATCCGAAACCTCAACGCCCGCAATTTCACTGAAAGCAAAACAGCACATCTTCAATCTTGCGCGAGGTGAAGCCGTCATTGTTGTGCGTTTGTGGGGGGATATTGCCGAGGGTACGACTATAAGCTTGTCAAGACAAAGGCTTTGCATTGCCGCCTTGACTATATTGACGTGTTCGTTGTGGACGGGGTTGAACGCCCCTCCGTAAATTGCTATTTTCATAGTATATTTTTTATATTTTAAGGCAAAAACCAATATATGAAAAGATTGAATTTGCCGCTTATTTGCGATACTCTGTTTTGCTCGGTTTGCGCGTTTTTATTGTTTTTTACGGCTGTAAGATTTTACACCAAAAACGCAGTATTGGGGCTTATCTTCGGCATATGTGCCGCCCTATTGTTCGGTGCGTTGGTTTTTATATACATAAGCCTAAAACAGGATAAACGCCTTTTACTTTCGCGCGATGAAAAAGACAAACATCTTCTTTCGCTGCATTTATCGCTTTCCGACGACAATTACATCCTCAATTTGTTTCAAAATTTATTGGGAGCAAATGCAAAAATAGTCGGTAAACGGGTCATATGTGGGGGGCAATGTTGTTTTTTCAATTTTAAGATGAGCCCGTTGACAGAAGACGACATTGCAAAGGTTATTAAATATTCAACTCAAAACGATAAAGTAATTTACTGCAATTCAGCCTGCATACAGGCAATTTCACTTGCGGAAAATTTTGCAATAACGCTTGTTCAGTCAGACGAAGTATATGCAGCTTTGAAAAAAAATAATCTTTTACCGCAAAAATTCGTTTACGGCGGCGCTAAAAAAGTAAACGTGTTTAAAAAGATAAAAGCGCGTTTTTCAAGAAAACTTTGCGCGCCGCTGTTTTGGTCGGGGATAGGGCTTCTGGCTTTAAGCTATTTTACCTTTTATCCCATTTATTATATAGTGAGCGGCGGCATTATGCTTTTAATCTGTACCGTTGCTTTGGTCTTTAATTGAGCTCGATATGCTCGATATCCTTTCTGTTTGATTTGCGATATAATACGGCTTTTCTGCCTATTACTATAACGCATTCCGCTTTAAGTTTGGCTGCAAGCTCGCGCCCAAGCTCCTTGGGGTCTCCGTCTGCGTTTTCAAGAATACTTATTTTTATGAGCTCGCGCTTTTCAAGACAGTCCGAAAAGCTCACAAGCATATTTTCGCCTATTCCTTCCTTGCCCACTTGCCCTATCGGCGTAATGTTTGCGGCAAGGGATTTTAATTTACTGCGTTGTTTTGACGTCAACATATTTTTCCTTAATTTTACGTTTAGTTTTTACGGTATAAAGTCGAACTCAACTTCTCCTATCGAAACGGTGTCGTTTTCTTTTATACCCATCTCTTTCAACTTTGAAATTACGCCTTTTTCGCGAAGTATTTTTTGAAAATACGCCATAGAGTCGGGGTCGTTTAACGCGACGTTGCGGCATAACATATCCACGAGGTCGCCGACTACTACATAAACGTTTCCGTCCATATAAATTTCAAAGCCGAGATTGCCGCTCTTTCTGTAAGTGAACGCCTCGTCCGCTTCCACCCTTGAAACGGGAGGCAAGGTTTGCAGGGTTTGAAAAACTGCTTCGACAAGCTCTCGCGTTCCTTCCCCCGATACTGCTGTAATGGGGAAAATTTTATATTTTTTGCCGTATTTTCTTTTAAACAGCTTTAAATTTTCGTCCGCGCCGTAAACGTCGCACTTGTTTGCCGCAATTATCTGAGGAAGCGAAGCAAGCTTTTGAGAATAACCCTTCAACTCCTCGTTTATCTTTTTGAAGTCCTCTATAGGCTCGCGCGCTTCCGTGCCGGAAATATCGACGACGTGAACCAGCATGCGCGTTCTTTCTATATGCCTTAGAAAATCGTGTCCAAGCCCTGCGCCGTCTGCCGCGCCTTCTATAAGCCCGGGAATATCCGCAGCAACAAACGAATCGTCATAGTGTTTTACGACACCGAGATTGGGGGAAAGCGTTGTAAAATGGTAATTGGCAATTTTAGGCTTTGCTGCGGAAATTTTCGAAAGAAGCGTTGACTTCCCCACGTTTGGAAAGCCTATAATGCCGACGTCGGCTATGACTTTAAGCTCCAACGCAAGAATATGAGGCTCGGTGGTTTCTCCTTTTTGTGCAAAGTTGGGAGCGTGCCTGCGAGAAGTGGTAAAACGCACGTTGCCTTTACCGCCTCTGCCGCCCTCGGCAATAAGCTTTTTTTCACCGTCCTCGAACATATCGGCAATAATCGCGCCAGTTTCAAAGTCGCGAACAACTGTACCTAGCGGAACTTTTATTATTATGTCGTCCCCACTGCGACCGAAGCACTTGTTGCTGCCGCCGCGCTCCCCGTTACCGGCAAAATATTTACTTATAAATCTGAATGACAGCAAATCGTTTACGTTTTTGTCGGCAAGGATATAGACGTTGCCGCCGTTACCGCCGTCTCCGCCGTCGGGTCCGCAGGCGGGCTTTCCCTTATACGACTTAAACGAGTTCATTCCGTCTCCGCCGTCACCCGATTTTATTGTAATTTTTACCCTGTCGGTAAATAAATTTTTATCAGCCATTTTTATGTTTTTCCAAAACTTCCGAATTAGTTTGCGTAGTTTTAAACAAATTGATTATTTCCCGCGAATCAACCTGTTCGCGAATGGCGTTTACCTGCGCAAACTCCTGAGGAGCAAGAATCTTTTCCTCCATGTCCACAAAACAGTTTTTGACATCTATAGCCGGAAAAACACGCGCGCGCGAAAGCTCGGAAGAAAGAGTTATTTGCGCGGTTGCGGTTTTAATGAAATTGGAATATTGCGCGCTGTCGCTGTCGATTGTGGAAATTATGGTAAGCGAAACGCCCTCTTCGGTATTGCACGCGAAATACAGCAGTTTTTTGAGCGTTTCTTCGGGAATATATCCGCCGAAAAGCCCGTCTGTAAACAGCATAACGTTTTTGCCCTTTTCTATCTCGCGCTTACAAAATTCAGTAGCGCGAAGAACGGCGTTAATATGATTTGCAGGCGGCATATCGAAAGAAGTACAAAAATACTCGGCTGTGCATACGTCGCGCTTAAAATCGGAAATCTCTTCCGGTCTTGCATCGACAATCAAAATTACGGGCAGAATATTGCAATAATTGTTGTAAACCGATTTTGCTATACTCTTTAAAATAAAGGTCTTGCCCGTATTTGCCGAACCGCTTATAAATGCGCGTTGACCAAGCATAACGGGAGCAAACATATTGATTACACGGCATGATATGTCTCCTTTAAGCGTCAAAAGCTTGTCCGGATAGATACGTTTGAGCGTTTCGAAATTTACGGACTTTGCAAAGTTTGCGCCGCTGTCGTTTACGCTGAATTTTGAAATATCGTCGCCGCTTTCAAGTGCGATATAATACTGACGACAAAGCCTCACGTCAGCAACAATTTTAAGATCGGCATCCTCACTTTTGGGAGGCGCTCCGCGTTTAGAGGGAAGATGAGGCTTCATGGTATTGCCAGCAACACCCAAAATTGCATCTATAATGCTTGATTTTTGACTGCTTTCAGAATGCGCGCCTACCTGACGGGCAATTCTTCGGACTTCGTGTATGGTCTTTGCATCAAGCCTTGCCGCAATATCCTCCAGCATACGATTATCTTGCATTACGTTCTCCTAAGTACAATTATTTTTGTTTCGCCGCTCAAATCAATGCGTGAAAGTTCGATTGAATTTCCGTCAATCTCTTCAATACATTCATTATCGAACAGCTTTAAAAACTCATCGACTTTATCGATGTCGAGTTTACAATCTTTGGTACGGTAGTGCATGGGAATGACGATGTCGGGCATTATTCTGTCTACATATTCCTTTGCCATTTCCGCATCTATTGTATAAGTGCCGCCGACCGGAATAAGCAGTACGTTAACGGGCAAAAGCGTTTCTATCAAGTCGGAAGAACACGCCTCCCCCAAGTCACCGAGGTGGCAAACGTCTATACCGTCCATACGGAACTTAAATATTATATTTTCACCGCGCTTTTTACCGCGGCATTCGTCGTGAAAACTTTTTATAGAGTTGATTTCCACACCGTGCAAATCGTGAATTTCGTCCTTGTCGATTATAACGGGGTTTCCGCCGATAAGGTTCAAGGCGTTATGGTCGTAGTGTTGATGTGACACGGTCACTGCGTCCGCATCCACAGTCGGCATACAAAATCCCACCTCTTCGGAATACGGGTCGCAAACAACAGACGTGCCCGTACTTTCAGTGAGTTTAAAACTTGAATGACCGAGATATTCAATAATCATTATTTTCTCTTGCAAAACCGTTGGAATTGAACTTACAGTTCGCGGATTTGCTTTGCGCTTATAATACTTCCGCTATCACTTCGAGTGTGATTTTTTCGTCGGCGCACTCGTATTCGAGGTTGAGTTTTGCGCCCTCTTCGTTTACAGACGACGACAATAAATAGGTAAACACGGGAAAACAGCCCGAAAGCTCGCCGTCGCGTATGTAACACAGCGATTGTTCGCTTTGCTTGAAAGACATTTGAATATTTACGCTGCCTTCTCGCGTTTGCCTGACGGTTTTCCCTTCAACACACAGCTCGCACCTGTCGCCGTCAAGCGTGTATTTCAACAAAAAACCGTTTAAGTATGGCAAAAGTTCGCCTTTTGAGAAAAACTCCCCTGTCTGCCCCCTGAAAATTACCCTACAATTCATAGTCTAACTCATTATAACATATAAATTTGAAAATTACTTCAAATTTTTTACTAAAATACGACTATTTGCATTAATTTTTTTACTATTTTCAAACAGCAATCTACCGTTTTTCAAAATACAAGCTAACTTTTGCATATCGTTTTCGTCTATTGCCAACTTAATTTCCGCAAGCGAAGATATTAGTTTTTGAATTTTTTCGGATATATTTACCGAATTTTCAAGATAAAGAGCAGCCCACATACTTTCGTCCACACCGGCTATCCTTGTCATATCCTGAAAACTTCCGCCCGTAAAACCAAGGCAACAGTCGATATCGTCGTCCTTGACGTAGGCATTAGAGACAATATGCGCAAGCTGAGAGGTATATGCGATTTTTTTGTCGTGAATTTCCGCAGAACATTCCACTATTCTGCCAAAGCCCATATCCTTTGTAAGTTGACGTATCACGTTCAAAGCGTCGTCGTCTGTAGCCGCATTGGAAGTTATAACCATACTTGCTCCGTCGAAAAGGTCGGAACAAGCCGCTTCGATACCCGAAACCTCTTTGCCCGCCATAGGATGACAACCGACGTAGCGGTAATTTCTTTCACGCTTTAAAACAATGTCCTCGACACTTTTTTTTACGCCGCAAACGTCGGTCACTATTGCGCCGTCCCCGAACTCGCACCCGTCCAAATAATTTTGAGTTACCTTTGGAGGCAGCGCCAAAAAGACGACGTCGTAGTTTTTAAAATGCGTCGCAACCCCGTCGATTACACCGTTAGTTAAGGCATATTCCAGGGGCAACGGGTTTCTGTTCCACCCGTCAACGGTATATTTTGCACGCTTTAAAGCGAGGCAGAGCGACCCGCCTATTATACCGAGACCTACAACACAAATTTTCATAATTTTCTCCGTTTTATACATTATAACATAAAATAAAATTTACTACAAACGTTTTACATACAAAAACGGCGCAGCCTTTAAACAGCCGCGCCGATTGAAAATTTTAATTATTTGCCAAGATAAAACGTCGAACCGTTGTCGTCGGTAAACCATGTTCGACCTATGTCGTCCACATACTTGTCACTGCCGAGATAGTAACCGTTGTATTTCAAAACGCGCTCGTATCCCCCTTCTATTATGACGTAATCGCGCCTGGGAGTATCGACATAGAACTTGCCGAAGAATATTACCAAACCGACTATAACTACAAGAACCATTGCAACAACAATGACATACAGCGAAACGAAAACCCCGAAAGTCATCATAAACGTAGCGATAAACACAAACGCCCTCTCGTGTTTGTATCTGAACCTTAAAATAGCTTTAAGGCAATTTAGAAGCATGGCTATTACTTTGTTGCCTGCGTCGACAATTTCGCTGCCGCCCGAATTTTCGATACGCTCGCTCAACTTTGCGATTTTGTCGGGATTGACAGGCACAAACTTTAAAGCATAGATTAAAATTACACCCACCTGTGAAAGTATGAGGCTGACCGAAATTGCCGTCGAGTCGGAAAGGTTGCCGTTGATTGCATTGGAAGCCGACAAGATAAGCTCGTACATTCCCTCGTCTGCGGTTGATTTTACCACAAAGAAAACAATATCGAGAACTAACATAACTGCCGCAGTAACGCCGATCGTTATAAACATTGCCTTTCTGTTAGTTTTAAGCGGAGAACAAAACGCAATAAATAAGCCCGCGGTGGCACACATAGGAAGTATAGCCAAGCCCGTAATAAAGTTAGCGGCTATAATTTCGAGTTCCGCCATATCTCCGCTGCTCCATAGCAATCCCGAGGACGGCGCCGCCATACCGACAATGCCCATTATTAAAAACGCCGCATAAAGCACACAAACAGCAATAAAGAATATTTTATCCGAAAGTTTGGTTCCGCTTTTGACGTTTGCCTGTCTTACTGCCGCGCTATTTTGAGTAGTTGCATAAGTTTCGTCCGTGCCGACTTCTTGTGACGTTGCAGAGTTCTCTACTGTGCACCCGGCGGTTGCGGCTTCCACATACTCTTCGCTTTGATTTTGAGCGCCAAGCTGTGCTTGCATAATTTCCATATTGTGCTTAAACTGCAGATACATTCTTCCCTTTATTGCACCGATAAGTCCGCATAAACCGAAAGCCGAAAGGGAAAACAAAAAGTTCAAAGCTATTCCGCAATTGTTTGCCGCAATCGATTTCCTGCCAAAGAATGCAACGATAAATTCAAGCAGCATAAATACCGACATAATTATTGCAACAATCATAAAAGCAAACGACATATTCGTAGATGTTTCATATTCATAATAACAGTAGCTATCTACTTCGTCGTAGTTTATCTGAATATTGCTTCCGTCTATACATTCAAATGTAATAATTTTCTCGGACTGACTGTCGCTTTTTAAACTTCCTATAACCGTATAATCGGAATTGCTATTACTGCCGCTTGCCCTATGTTTTAAAACCAAACTGTCTTGTTCGACTACTAACTTATAATCTCCTGTTCTATAATGGGGACTGTCATAATCAAAACTTACGGATAATCCTTCGAAACCTATTTCATTTTCTGCGCAATATTTTTTTACATAGTTTGAAATGCTGCCCTGATTTAACCAGATACTTCCGAAAAGAAATCCGCTAAATGCAAGCAAATATATAATTGCCTGCACAATTCTGAATGCAAAACCTGAACCGATTTTCTTCATATACACCTCATAAATATTTATTTATTACATTATACATAGTGAAAATATGTAAGTCAAGCGTTGAAAGGTTTAAATATGTAAATAATAATTACACATATTATAGAATGGTAATATGGATAAAAATTTTATTAAAATAAGGTATTCGCGCATACGCATTGCGCACAACATTTCCGCAAGAAAGCTGAGCCTCGAGCTTGGGCAAAGCTCGGAATATATAAACCAGATTGAAAACGGATTGAAGCGCTTATAAATTTTTGCGAGTATTTCAATTTATCTTTGGGAGAGTTTTTTGAAGAAAATTTCGAGTACCCTGTTGAATACAAAAAAATTATTAGCGAGCTCAATAAAATGGACGCACTTGCCGTCAATCAAATTTATGAACTGTTGAAGTTGGCAAATTCGGGTAAACAATAAAAAAGGCACGGCTTTCATAAAGCCGTGCCTTTTAAATATCACTGCCATAAATAAACTTCAGGTTTAGATTTCAAATAACTGCTTGCCATATAGCAACCGAAAACCCCCAATAAACCGACGGGCAGCGCAATTACGTTTAAAATAATACCGCATTTATTTGCGTTAAAAGAGTTTCTGCCGTAATACGTCACTAAACAATGCAAAATTGTAATCAAAGCAAAATAAACGGTTATAGAAATAATGAAAACACTAACACTGTGAATAATAAGGTAAAACGTGTAACAGTCGATACTGTCATACTCGACCGTAAGCGTTTGTTCGTCGGCGGTAGTGAAAACAAAATATCTTCTTGATTTATCGTTAAATTTTAAAGTTCCGATTTCTACGTCCCCACTATCGTCCTTGCTGCAAAATAACTTTAAAGTGTCTTTTTCAAACTTTAAATAATATTGTAAATTATCTTCGTTTAAATCAGAGTCGTTTATTTGTACTTCGTAAACGTATCCTTTTTTATACTCGTCATATAAATAGTCGATAAATCCCAACGAAAAAAGTAAGTAACTTATATAGCCAAACGCAACAGTAACCAATATATAAATAATTATCTGAATTATTTTAAATGCCGAACCGTTGACAAAAAATTCTCTCATATTTCAGTTATATCATACGGCAGTTTACAAGTCAATACCCGATAATTAGAATTTTAAACAAAACGGCTTTAAATTGCAAAACTTCTATTGACTTTTTTAAAGCATTATTCTATAATAAATAAGTAAAAAATTATTTATTCAAGGAGAACAAACTATGAATAAGATGTCCGTCAAGGACCTCAAAGACCTCAAAGGTAAAAACGTGCTTGTACGTTGCGATTTCAACGTACCTATGAAAGACGGCGTTATAACCGACGAAAACAGAATTATGGGCGCGCTTCCCACAATTAAGTATTTGCTTGAAAACGGCGCGCGCGTTACGCTGTGTTCGCATATGGGCAAACCCCACTCGATTTTTTCAAGCGAAGTAAAGCTCAATAAAAAGGATTTAAAGAAAATTGACAAGGGCGAGGCAACCAAGGAAGAGCTTATTGCAAAGGCATTGAAGGACGAACCCAAAAAGCTTACTCTTGCACCCGTTGCAGCAAGACTTAACGAGTTGCTCGGCGGAAAAGTTGTGTTTGCAAGCGACGTAATAGGCGCCGACGCCAAAGCTAAGCGCGACGCTTTAAAGGACGGAGAAGCCGTGCTTTTGGAAAACCTCCGCTTCCATTGGGAAGAAGAGAAAAAAGACGAAAACTTCTGCAAAGAGCTTGCGTATAACGCAGACGTCTACGTCAACGACGCTTTCGGAACGGCGCACCGCTCGCACGCCTCCACCGCGGCTATCGTTGAATACGGCATAGTTAAAACCGCAGTTTGCGGCTTCCTTATCGAAAAAGAACTTGAAGTTATGGCTGACACGCTGGAAAACCCCAGCCGTCCGTTTGTAGCTATTCTCGGCGGCGCAAAGGTTGCGGATAAGCTCAACGTAATTTCAAACCTTTTGGAAAAGTGCGACACGCTTATCATAGGCGGCGGTATGGCTTACACCTTCCTCAAAGCAAAGGGCTATGAAGTTGGCACCTCGCTGCTTGACGAGGAAAAAATCGACTACTGCAAGGAAATGATGGCAAAAGCAGAAAAATCGGGTAAAGAACTTTTACTGCCTATCGATACAGTTGTTACCACTCATTTCCCCGAGCCCATTGACGAGGCTATCGCAGTGGAAATTGTTGATTCGAACAAAATCCCTTCCGACAAAATGGGTATGGATATAGGAGAAAAGACGAGGAAGCTTTACGCCGACAAAATTGCTTCGGCTAAAGCTGTAATCTGGAACGGTCCTATGGGCGTGTTCGAGAATCCCACCCTTGCAAAGGGAACAATTGCGGTGGCTCAGGCGCTTGCAGACGTACACGGAAAGTGCACCACCATTATCGGCGGAGGAGATTCCGCGGCGGCAGTTCAACAGCTTGGTTTTGCCGATAAAATGACGCACATTTCTACGGGCGGCGGCGCTTCGCTTGAACTTTTCGAGGGAAAAGTATTGCCCGGTATCGCTTGCTTGAACGATAAGAAATAAAATAAATATAATTTTGACGGCGAAGTAAAATTGCTTCGCCGTTTTAATTTTCTTTTAATAAATCTAACACAAGATAAAATGCTTTTTTAATTCCCTCTCTAAAGTTTGCCGCACAAGCCTCATCTTCAATTTGATAAGATAAGTCAACAAATTCTATAAACAATTTTAACTCATCTTCTTTAAGTATTGATGTTATTTTTTTATAAAGTTGATAGCTTTTATTATTCAATTTTTCATAATTTTCACCATAATTTATTTTTTCACTGACATTACAATCATAATATAACAATTCAGTTATAGCGTTGCTCATATTCAACCTCTCTTTTTTAATTTATTACGTATCGGTAATAATATTGTATATTACGTATTCGTAAAAGTCAACTATTTTTTACGAATACGTGATAATATTTTATTGAGAATATAAGGAGTTATTATGTTTATTGATAATATTTTTTATGCGATTCTTACCGACAAAGACGGAAATGAGTTCAAATTATCGGAAGAGCAATTAAAGAACGCGTTTTCAAACTGTTTAAAAGAATTAAGAAAATACAAAGCTTACACTTTACAAGCAGTTTCTGACGGGACAGGCATTCCTACCCCCACTGTTTTAAGGTATGAAAGCGGAGAGAATACGCCGAGCATAATTCAGGCATATAAGTTTTCGCAATTTTACAACATCGGGCTGGAGGAAATGTTTTTAGCCGGATACCTTTCAGATGACGAACGGGAAAAAATTTTTGACGAAAGTGTAAAAAATTAACGAATGGCTTATTATGCCGTTGCATTTCGCAATTTAATGTGCTATAATTTTTAAGATAAAAACGTAAAGGAGTCAACAAATGGCAAGAAAACCTTTTATTGCAGGCAACTGGAAAATGAATATGACAGCCGAGAGCGGCAAGCAACTTATACAAGAATTAAAACCTCTTGTCAAAGAAGCTAAGTGCGACATTGCGCTTTGCGTTCCGGCTATACTTATACCGGCTATGGTTAAGGCGGCTAAGGGTTCGAAAATTAAAATCGGCGCACAAAACGTGCATTTTGCCGAGAACGGCGCATACACGGGAGAAATTTCCGCAACGATGCTTAAAGAGTACGGCGTTAAATACGTCATTATAGGTCACAGCGAAAGACGCCAATACTTTGGAGAAACAAACGAAACCGTAAACAGACGCACTTTGGCGGCGCTTAAAAACGACCTTTGCCCCATTGTTTGCATTGGTGAAACGCTTGAGGACCGCGAGAGCGGAGAAACGGAAAAGGTACTTACGCGTCAGCTTGAAATTGGGCTTGCAGGCGTTGAGGATATCAAAAAGCTTGTAATTGCTTACGAACCTGTTTGGGCTATCGGCACAGGCAAGACTGCAACCGACGCGCAGGCGCAGGAAACCATTAAGTTTATAAGAAAGAAACTTGGAAAAATGTTCTGTGTTAAAGACGCAAACAGAGTTAGAATTCAATACGGCGGAAGCATGAACGCCGCAAACTGCAAGGGACTTATGGCTCAGCCCGATATCGACGGCGGTCTTATAGGCGGCGCTTCGCTTAAAAAGGACTTTGCAACTATCGTTAATTACAATAAATAATTAATTTTTTGCGCTACTAAAAAACATTTTTAGTAGCGCATTTAAAGAGGCTTATTATGAAAAAAATTCCCTACGCTTTGATAATTATGGACGGCTACGGAATTGCTGAGAGCGGAAACGCAAACGCGATTTCGATTGACGGAAGCAAAAACGTAAACGAGCTTATAAAAAATTACCCCTCCGCTACGCTCGGCGCAAGCGGAATGAGCGTCGGTTTGCCCGACGGACAGATGGGAAACAGCGAAGTCGGGCACCTGAATATGGGCGCCGGCAGAATTGTTTACCAGGACCTTACCAAGATTACAAAGGCTATACAGGACGGCAATTTTTATGAGAATGCCGCGCTTGTCAAAGCTATGTCGCACGCAAAGAAACACGGCAAAAAACTACACCTGTACGGATTGCTGTCGGACGGAGGCGTTCACAGCCACATATCCCACGTTTACGCGCTTTTGAAGATGGCTAAACAGCAGGGAATCGAGGACTGCTACGTTCACTGTTTTATGGACGGGCGCGACGTTTCCCCCACCTCCGGTGCAGACTTTATACGCGATTTGCAAAACGAGATAAACAAAATCGGCGTCGGCAAAATTGCTTCTGTATGCGGTAGATACTATGCTATGGACCGCGACAACAATTGGGACAGAGTTGAAAAGGCTTACGATATGCTTACGCTCGGCACGGGCGCGGAATGCACCGACCCCGTTAAAGCCGTTGAGGACAGCTATGCCGAGGGCGTAACCGACGAGTTTATAAAGCCCATTAAAGTTTACGACGACGGCAAGCCCGTGGGACTTTTGGAAAAGGGCGACAGCGTAATATGCTTCAACTTCCGCCCCGACCGTGCAAGACAGATAACGAGAGCCGTTTCGCAGGATCAATTTGTAGTACCTAAGGGCACTGCGTTTGAAAGAAAGACGGGATATCTTGACACAACTTACGTCTGCTTCACTGTTTATGACGCGGCGTTTGAAGGGCTTTCAATAGCCTTCCCCAAGACTTCGCTTGACAATACTTTGGGAGAATATCTTGCAAAGCTCGGCAAAAAACAGCTCAGAATTGCCGAAACCGAGAAATATGCGCACGTCACTTTCTTTTTTAACGGCGGTGTGGAAACGCCTAACGCCGGAGAACAGCGCGACCTTATCCCCTCACCCAAGGTTGCAACCTACGACCTGCAGCCCGAAATGAGCGCGTATGCAGTTACCGACAAGGTTTTGGAAGAGCTTGACAGCGGAGAGTTCGACGTTGTAATTTTAAACTTTGCAAACTGCGATATGGTAGGACATACGGGCGTTATTCCAGCGGCGGTAAAGGCCGTACACACCGTTGACGAGTGTGTTAAGAAAGTTTGCGATAAAATATTGGAAATGGGCGGCGCGGCTTTGCTTACCGCGGACCACGGCAATGCGGATAAACTGTTGTCGGAGGACGGTTCTCCGTTCACTGCGCACACTACCAACCCCGTTCCCGTTGTGCTGGTTTCGGAAAAATTCAAAAACGAAAAACTGCGCGAGGACGGAATTTTAGCCGACCTTGCCCCCACGCTTTTGACGGTTATGGGCTTGCCCGTGCCCAAAGAAATGACGGGTAAAAGTTTAATTAAATAATTATTGCAATAATAAAAAATCGCCTACCGTTTTATGCGGCAGGCGATTTTTTATTAATATCCTCTGCTTGTCTGTTCTAAAGTTTCCTTTATAAAAGTTTGATTGCCGTCGTATGAACGCCAATACTTATCGGTATCGTCCCTGAACCTGTTGTACATTTTTCCGTTATCGTGGTCTTGCTTTGTTTCTATGAATACGAGCACCCTTTCAAATCCGTTATCGATTATTACACATGCGTCTCCGGAGCTTATATCCTTAGCCGTGGGCCTTTTAGTACCGAACAGCATTTCTTTAATTGACTTAATAAAATTCAACACATAGTGCTTGTCAAAAATAACGTAGATAAACCAATCGATAAAGGTAAGTATCAATATTATCGCATAAAAAATTATAAAGGGTATTATGTAAGGCACAAATGTACTTACATACCAAAACGTCTGCCCGCCGTATGTATTGCGATACTTCGCAATTAAAATATGCGATATAAAACCCAATATCAGCCAAAAAACGGCGCCTACGATTAAATATTCAAAGAGCCCCGTAACCCCCATACCGTCGTCCGAAAACTTCCAAAACATAATCATTACAGGTATTGCTAAATATGCAAGGATACCTATAATCCAACTTGCAACTTTCATATTTTTTCTCCTTTTTTATAACTTAGCTTCATTATAATAAGTCTTATAAGACTTGTCAAGTCTTTTTGGACTTAAAATCGGCTATAATTCAGTTATGCAATTCAGCGACAGATTGAGAGAACTGAGAAACATTAATAATTTAAGTCAAATGCAACTGTCACAGGCAACCGGAATAAGTCAGTCCGCAATAGCAAAATGGGAGCTGAATAAGACGGAACCCACCGCTTCCGCACTTATAGTGCTTGCAAAGTTTTTTGATGAAAGCGTAGACTATTTACTTGGACTTGCAGAATAAAAGCGCTAATGCTTGCCTAAATTTTTAATTTGCAATATAATATTAGTGTTATGCTTATAAAAGAGCCTGAAAAATTTTTTTCTAAAAATTCAGTCGTATGCTTGGGTGCAATATTTTGCTGTATTTTGTGGGGCAGCGCCTTCCCGTGCGTTAAAATAGGATATTCTCTATTTGAAATAGACACCCAAAGCATTCCCTCTCTAATACTTTTTGCAGGAACAAGATTTACGCTTGCAGGCGCTATGGTAATTTTGTTTTCTTCGATTGCGCGTAAAAAATTTTTGTATCCCAAACCCGAAAATATTTGGCGTGTGCTTGTTTTGGGCGTGTTTCAGACAATTCTTCAATACACGTTTTTCTATATAGGGCTTGCCAACACTACGGGCGTAAAATCGAGCGTTTTAAACGGATTGGGCGTATTTTTCACAATACTTTCCGCCTGCTTTTTATTCCGCACCGAAAAATTTAACCTTGTCAAACTTTGCGGCTGTATTCTCGGCTTCGGCGGAGTTGTTTTAATTAATTTCGGCGGAGATTTTTCCTTTGATTTTACAATACTCGGGGAAGGTTTTATAATTTTTTCTGGTCTGTCGTCGGCTATTGCCGCCGGACTTGTAAAAGTGTTTTCAAAGCGCGAGGATACCTCGGTTTTGTGCGGATATCAGTTTTTTATCGGCGGAATAGTGCTAATTATTATAGGTTTAAGCTTTGGCGGAAGCATTCCGCAAGTTTCGGTTGGTGCGATATTCCTTTTGATTTATCTCGGTTTTTTGTCCGCATGCGCATTTACTTTACAGGGCTTTTTACTTAAATACAACCCCGTTTCGAAAGTTGCCGTATTCAAAAGCACAAATCCGCTGTTCGGCGCGCTATTTTCCGCAATTATTCTCAGCGAAAGCGAGCAGCTTTTCAACCCCTTGACGCTTGTTGCGCTTATTTTGGTGTGCCTTGGTATATTTATTATAAATAAATTTGGGGAACGACGGCAAAAAATACCCAAAGATGAGAAAAATATTGAAAAAACAAGCTAAAATCGATTGAAAAATTATTTTTACTGTGTTATAATTTTTGGGTAAAACATTATTGAGGGTTAATTATGCTAATGCATTTAATGGCAGCACAACTCGGCGATACCGCCTATGTGGTTTATTGGGTATTCAATATTATTTGTCTTGTGGCTATTTTCCTTGCCGCACTGTTCGGAATTTTGCTTGTTTTATTCCAAAAGAGCAACTCCGAAGGTATTCAGGGTATAACCGCTTCAAGCGAAACTTTCTACGGCAAGAATAAGGGCACTTCTATTGAGAGCAAGCTTAAAAAATGGTCGTGGATTGTTCTCGGCGTTATAAGCGTACTTGCAATAGTTCAGTACATTGTACAGATAATACTTATTTAATAGACATACAAAGGCGGCTATATAGCCGCCTTTAATTTTGGAATTTATATACATATGAACAATACAAAAAAAGTTTTTAAAAGTTTTACAAGAAAGAGCGCAAAAGCCAAAAATAAGCGCGATAAAACGTACACGGGCACGGTTTCGGGCACAGACCGCGGCTTTGTATTTATCATACCCGACGAGGATTTGGGACACGACTTTTTTGTACCGCGCCGCGACGTGAACGGCGCATATCACGGAGATAAGGTTATTTTTGCGCACAGGCGCGGCACTAAGGACGAAGCGTACGTTATACGCATTACCGAACGCGGTTTAAAGAAAGTTATAGGCACTTTCGAACGCGACAGAAACTACGCCTTTGTCTATCCCGATAACTCAAAGCAGCCCACGATTTTTATAAACCCCTCCTCTACCCTCGGCGCAAAAGGCGGAGATAAAGTTGTTTGCGAAGTTTGCGCTTTTCCCAAAAACAAAGCGCCAGAAGGCAAAGTTATTGAAATTTTGGGTGAGGAAGGAGATTTGCTGACGGAGGAATTATCTATTATCCGCTCGTATAATCTCGAAGAAGAATTTCCGCAAAACGTTATAGACCAAGCGCGCGAAGCTGCCGAAGAAAAGATTGTTTTAGGTACCAGAAAAGATTTCCGCGATAAGTTGATTATAACTATCGACGGAGAGGACACGCGCGACATCGACGACGGCGTATCCTTAGAAAGGCAGGGGGAAAATTTTGTGCTTGGCGTACACATTGCCGACGTCAGCCATTACGTTAAGTTTACTTCCGTTTTGGACAGAAACGCTTACGATCGCGGCACCAGCGTTTATTTTCCCGACAGAGTTCTGCCCATGCTACCCAAAGAGCTTTCCAACGGGGCTTGCTCTTTGAACGAGGGAGAGGACAGATATGCAATGTCCTGCGTGATGACGTTTACTCCCGACGGAGAGAGAGTCAGCTACAAAATTTACAACTCGGTAATTTGCAGCAGGCATCGCACCACCTATAACGAGATTACGGCAATTTGCGAGAATGATGCAAAGTTATGCGAAAAATATTCCGACATAGTAGACATCGTAAGGGATATGGAAACGCTTTGCCTTGCAATGGAAAGGCGGCGTGAAAAGCTTGGCAACGTTACGCTCGACGTGAAAGAGGCACATATTTACGTTGACGGAAACGGAGAAATTGTTATACCAAACGCCGAGCGCACGATTTCGCAACGCATTATAGAGCAATTTATGATTTCCGCCAACGAGGCGGTTGCCGAATTTTTGCAAAAGCACGGTGCACCCTGCCTTTACCGCGTGCATGAAAGCCCTTCGGAGGACAAAGCAAGCTCGTTTTTTGCCTTTTTACGGGATTTGGGTGTAAACGCCCGAGGTGACGTAAGCGATTTAAAGCCTATAGATTTCCAGAATATTTTGACGCACTGCGAGGACAAACCATTTTACTCGATTATAAATAAAGTAATGCTGCGCTCTATGCAAAAGGCGCGTTACTGCGAGGAAAATTTGGGGCACTTCGGCTTGGCTTCGGAATGTTACTGCCACTTTACCTCCCCTATCCGCCGCTATCCCGATTTGTTTGTACACAGAAACTTAAAAGAAATTTTATCGGGCAAGAAAGAAAACGCCATAAAATTATACGGGCGCATAGCGCACGAGTCGGGAATAGATACTTCCGCAAGGGAGCGCGTTGCCGACGAATGCGAGCGCAAAGTCGACGACTTGTACAAGCTTGCATATATGAACGAAAGGTTGGGTGAGGAGTTTGACGCGGTAATTTCGGGAGTCACGGGCTTTGGAATATTTTGCGAGCTTGACAACACGATAGAGGGCATTGTTCCGCTTGAGGACTTGCCGAAAGACGAGTATGAATATTTCGAGGATAAGTTTTTATTAAAAGGCGCGAAAAACAAGTTCAGACTCGGGGATAAAGTAAAAATAAAAGTCGTCGACTGCGACCTTGGCAGGCTTAGAGTTATTTTTAAACTTGTCGGACAAAAAGGTTTGCAAATACACAAATAATTATTATATAATATAGAAAATGACTAAACAAATTGCTTACAACAAATACGCGCTTTACGAGTATTTCGTAATAGAAAAATTCGAGGCCGGAATAGTTTTGGAGGGTGCGGAAGTCAAGCAACTCAGGCTTGGCAACTGCAACTTGAAGGACAGCTTTTGTATTTTGAAAAACGGAGAGCTGACTTTGAAAAATCTGCACATTCCCCTCTATGACAAAGCCGGAGCATTTTCGGTAAAGGACTCGAAGCGCGACAGGCGGCTGCTTATGCACAGACACGAGCTTTCCAGGCTTGCCGGAAAAATAAACGAAAAGGGCTACACCATTGTTCCGCTTGCACTTTATTTTTCGGGCAGTCTTATAAAAGTTGAAATTGCGCTTTGCAAGGGCAAACAGAACTACGACAAAAAAAGAACTATTGCCGAACGCGATGAAAAACGCGCGCTTGACAGACAGCTTAAAGAATACAAATAATTTTACGAGGTCAAATATGAAAAATTTTAAGATAGACACGCTTTGCGTTCAGGCAGGTTACTCTCCCAAGTCGGGAGAAAGCAGAATTCCGACTATAGCTCAGTCGACTACGTTTTTCTATCCCAAAACGCAGGAAATGGCGGACTTGTTCGATTTGAAGAGCGAGGGCTACTTCTACTCCCGTCTTGCCAACCCGACGGTTGCGGCGTTTGAGGGAAAAGTTGCCGCACTTGAAGGCGGCGTCTGCGGCATCGGTTGCGCTTCGGGTATGTCCGCCACTTCGCTTGCTATTTTTACCGTAGCGGGGGCGGGAGATAACATTATTTCTTCCTCGGCAATTTACGGCGGAACATACAATTTGTTTTCCACAACCTTGCCGAAGCTGGGAATAGAGTGCAGATTTTTCAACCCCGACGCGCCAGCGGAAGAGATTGAAAAGCTGATTGACGACAGAACAAAAATGATATTTACCGAAACGGTTGCAAACCCTTCGATAATTGTTCTCGACTTTGAAAAAATTTCAAAAATCGCACAAAAACACGAAGTTTTGTTTGCGGTTGACAACACGCTTGCAACGCCCGTTTTGTGCCGACCCAAAAATTGGGGCGCACACCTTGTAATTCATTCCTCGTCAAAGTATCTCGACGGACACGCGGCGGCGCTCGGCGGTGTAATTATTGATTTGGGCAACTTTAATTTCAAGGGAAACGCGCGTTACAAATCGTTTAACGAACCCGACGAAAGCTATCACGGTTTGGTATATGCGGACTTACCCGTCGCGTTCGGAACTAAGTGCCGCGCGCAGATGATGCGCGACTTCGGTGCCATTATGAGTCCGCAAAACGGATTTATTTCGTACATAGGCAGCGACACCCTTGCGCTCAGAATGGAACGCCACAGCGAAAACGCTAAAAAAGTTGCGCTGTTTCTCAAAAACCACGCAAAAATAGAGTGGATTAACCACCCCTCGCTTCCCGACAACAAGTATCACGCGCTTGCAATGAAGTATATGCCCGACGGTCAAGGCGGTATGATGAGCTTCGGCATTAAAGGCAGCGTGGAAAAATGCGCCAAGTTTTTAGAGGCGCTGCAACTAATTACACAGGAAACGCACGTTGCCGACGTGAGAAGCTGCGTTCTGCACCCGGCTTCCACCACGCACAGACAGCTTTCGGAGGAAGATTTGAAAGCCGCAGGCGTGCCGCACAACCTTATAAGACTTTCCGTCGGAATAGAAAACGCCGACGACATTATTGCCGATTTGGAACAAGCATTGGAAAAGGTTTAAATTATGCCCATTGTCATCGATAAAGATATTCCGGCTTTTAAAATTCTTACCGACGAAAAAATTTTCGTAATGGATAAAATGCGCGCGGTTACGCAGGAAATTCGCCCCATAGAAATTGCAATTTTGAACCTTATGCCGACAAAGGAAACTACGGAAACGCAGTTTATGCGACTTTTGTCCAACTCTCCCTTGCAGGTAAACGTAACGCTTATCAAAACTTCGACGTACAACGCAACCCACACCGATAAAACGCATTTGGACAAGTTTTACAAAACTTTTGACGAGGTTAAAAACAATAAATTCGACGGTATGATTATTACGGGCGCACCCGTCGAAAATATGGCGTTCGAGCAAGTTACATATTGGAACGAACTTAAAGAAATTTTAGATTGGACCAAGCTGAACGTCACTTCCACGCTTTTTATCTGCTGGGGAGCGCAAGCCGCGCTGCACTATTTTTACGGCATTAAAAAGCACCCGTTAAAGGAAAAATGCTTTGGTATTTTTGCGCACCAAAAGATAAACGACGGAGTTGCCGAGCCGCTCATGCGCGGCATTTCAGATGAATTTCATATGCCGCATTCGAGGCACACTATCATTTACGCAAAGGACATTCTGCACATCGATAACCTTAAAATTTTAGCGTACTCGAAACGTGCCGGAGCCTCTATTATAAAGAGCTGCGACAACAGACAAGTGTTTGTAACGGGTCATATGGAGTACGACAGATTTACGCTTAAAAATGAGTACGAGCGCGACCTTTCGAAGGGGCTTGATATTAAGCCGCCCGTCAATTACTTTGCCGACAAACAAATGAACGAAGTAAAGATGAATTGGACTTCGACCGCAAACCTATTTTACATAAATTGGCTTAACTATTACGTTTACCAAGTTACGCCGTACAACATTAACGAAGTATAAAAAAAGCGCCTTTAAAGGCGCTTTTAAAATTTTAATTAATCCATTGAAACAAAGTGCGAGGCTGTTATAGGAACTGAAATTACTTGTTCCGAGCCGCCGCGCGACACGGTAACTTCGGCAGTATAGCCCGTACGCGCGGAAAGCAAAACGTCGTCGAGATGATACAGCCTTGTGACCTCCCTGTCCTCCACAACATCTCCGTTGCCGTCCAAAAGCTTTATCGCACGAACAGAGTCGCCAACCTCAAGTCCGTCTGCCGCAACGTTGATTGAAACGCTTTCATATATTTCGTAAACTCCCTTTGACTCGTTCCATTTGGAAGCCTTGGGCTGTGAGGTATATTCGGCTTTTAGGTATGCGCGAACTATTCCGTTAGAACCCGAAAAACCGTTTGAATTATAGCTGTCAAGCATAAGATTTACAAGCCGCCGAACGTTGCTTGACGGAAGCGCAAAGCCCATGTTGTCAACGTCGCTTTCTCCCGATTTCGAATTAACTATGCCGACAAGTTTTCCGGCACGATTGAAAAGTCCGCCGCCCGAGTTACCGCTGTTTATTGCCGCGTCCGTCCTAATTACCCTGTATTCTTTGATATTCTGCAAATATGAGGACGAAGATAAATTTATCGAGATAGTTTCACTCTCTTTACTTATAATTCCCTGTGTTGCGGACATTCCGTAACCTTCGGGATTGCCGATTGCATAAACGGTTTCACCCGTATATACGTCGTCGCTTTTATCGAAGTTTGCCGCTAAGGCGTCGCTGTTTTTTAATATATCGTTATTTTCAACCTTTAATAGCGCGATATCGTAAGTTTGGGACGCGCCTATTACCTTTGCGGAGATAGCGCAATTGGGATTTGTATAGTCATCGTCCTGTCCGTACAAATACAGATAAACATTTTGTGAAATTCTTTTGGTTGCGTTTTCATTATATACGACGTGGCAGTTGGTAACCGCAAGCGCGTTGCCGCTTTCTTTATCGAGGTCTATAATTACCCCGCCGCCGAAATAGGTCTGCGTTTGTGTTATGGGTTTACCCCAACTGTAGGATGTTACGGTGAAATCCGCACGAACCGACACGGCGGAACGCAGCGAGTTGTTTATGTTTGTCTGCAATGAAACGCTGTTTTCAATAGTAGAGCTGTCATAATTGAGATATTCTTCTATAAATTCCAAAAAATCGAGTTCTTCAAGCCCATCTTTTTTCCTTTCGTTGTTTGCTTCCTCAAATATTTCACGGATAGAAACGTCTTTGCCGTCGCGGCCGTCCTTTCCGTCCACTCCGGAAAGATTGACACAACCGCCCAAAAGCAACATAGCCGACACCGTTACCGCAATTATTGCAATTATTAGCTTTTTCATACATACCTCGCGCCTTTATATATATAAATAGTATGACTTATATACATAATTGTCAATTAGCATAAGCTTTTAAAAAGAAAAGTTCATTGAATTTTTATATTTTGAAAGAAACGTGAAAATTAAAGCTCGACACCGTTAAGCTTTAAAAGTTCGCGTGCCGTTGCCACACTGTCGTTGCCCTCCGCATTTTTAACGGGAGCAAATTCCTTTTCTCGCTCGATTTCAAATGCAAGACATGTGCCCATTAACTTGACCATATCGACTACAAGCGTTTCAAGTTTATAGCCGCAGGGCGCCTGAGGTTTAATGCGTTCACCGTTTTCAACGTGCGGTATTGCCTTTTCGGCAAGATGGTATGGAAGTTTCCCGGATAGCGTCAAGTTGAGGTCGTGAACGTTAAAAAGATAATTTAACGTAACGCCGTAGCGGTAGACAAGCTCTCCCTTTTTAGTCTTGTTTTTTAAGTTTTCGGGCATTTCATAATATTCAATTATCGAAGGTTTGCCGTTTTCGTTGCATAAAACGCCGACTTTTTCTTCGGCATTGACTTTTTTTACTACCTTTGCTCCGCAACGCACTCCCTTTAAAATTGTAGCGCCTATAAACACGGGGTCGCATATGCGCTGCAACACATTGTCCACGCTGTAAACGTTAAGCCACTCGATATTGTCGCGCTCCATTATTCTTGCAAGACCGCTGTTGACAAGCGAAGAATACCACCCGCCGTTGCCGTTGGGGGCAAGCGAAACGCGGTGCTTTTCATCCAAAAAAACTTTGCCGTTATAGTCGCAGGTAGGCGCAACGTCCTGAATATAAAAATGAATTTTATCCTTGGGATAGCCGAAAAACTTATTCTCCTCGAAAAACTCGACGGTTTCGTCGTTGTTTAAGCGGCTTGTCATAATAAACAAGTGGAAATGTCTGCCAGATTTTTCGTTTACTTCGGCTATGTTTGCCATTTGCTGTTCAAAAATAGAGAGATAGCGCGTTACACCTATATTGAATTTGCCCTTGGGTCCGTTAAAGCCAAGTCGCGAGCCCTGTCCTCCGGCAAGCAAGACGGCGCCTACTTTACCTGCGCGCAAAAAGTCAAGCCCGACACTTTCAAACTGTGCGCTTCTGCGCTTTATATCGTTTATAGTTACGGCGGAAATCGGCGTAATTTTACCGCGCTTTGCATTTGCCGTACTAAGATTTGTCACTGCCGAAAAATTAGTATTTTCTATATCTTTTAAAAGTTGTTCTCTGTCGTTTGGAGAAAGCTCGTCATAGTACTCCAAAAGATGAGTTTGTCCGCGCTTTTCCAAATAAGATTTTGCCCTTTCGTAATCCATTTTATTGCCTTAAAAAGAATGTTTTATTTTAGTTTATTATATAATATGTGTGATTTAATGTCAATAAATTTGTAAAATTTCGGTAAAACTATTGAAATATGTTTAAAATTGTTGTATAATTATGCTATGAAATTATAAGGAGGTTTAATTATGTATTGTACGGAATGCGGTGAGAAATTGACGCTTATGTTCGCAAACGGCGAAGGCTTGGTACCCTACTGCAAAAATTGTAAAGAATATCGTTTTGCGCAATTTCCGACTGCCGTCAGTATGGTTGTAACAAACAGAACAAAAGACAAGATATTACTTGCCAAACATAAAGGGCATGACGATTATATTTTATTTGCAGGATATATTAAAAAAGGAGAAACCGCAGAAAAAGCGGTTACTCGCGAGTTTAAAGAGGAAACTAAACTTGACACCGTAAAGTTTAAATATATGTCGTCACGCTATCACGAACCGAGAAATGTGTTAATGCTCGGTTATGTAATAATGGCTGAAAACGGAGACCCCGTCAAAGACGACAAGGAAATAGACGACATTAAATGGTTTTCGTTTGATGAAGCTTTGGAAGCTATACGCAAAGATTCAACGGCAGAAACGTTTTTAAAGAGCGCTTTTGCCGAAATTAAAAAACTTTAATTAGGAGATATTTATGAAACTTCTTCTCGGTATCGGCGGTTGGGTCGGCATAGGTGTTGCTATTGCAGTTGTGCTTTTGCTTATCATCTGGATAATTACAAGCCATAACAAGCTTGTTGCAATGAGCGTACAGTGCGACGAAGCGTTTTCCACCATAGACGTATCGCTTAAAAAGAGGTTTGACCTTATCCCAAATGTTGTAAACACAGTTAAGGGATATGCAAGCCACGAAAGCGAAACTTTGATTAGAATAGTCGAAGCGCGCTCGCAGGCAACTACTACCAACGACAAAATTAATCTCGACAACGAACTGTCGCAGGCTGTAAACAACCTCAATATGGTTGTCGAAAGATATCCCGATTTAAAAGCCAACGCAAACTTTATGTCGTTGCAGGCACAGCTCCGCGAAATAGAAACAGAGCTTGCACAGTCGCGCAGATATTATAACGCAACTGTCAGACAATATAATATAAAACTTCACTCGTTCCCCTCGTCGATAATTGCAGGATTTATGGGACTTCAACCCATTGCAATGTTTGAGATTACCGATTACAGAGAGAGAGAGAACGTAAACGTTCAGTTCTAATTTATGAAAGCCTTAAATTTTAAAAAGATTTTGGTTGCGGTATTTGCACTTTTTACCGCAATAATTTTGTTGAGCGGTATTAAAGGCACAAGCACGGTTGCAAGCGCGGCTTACAACTCCTATTCCTACGCTTTTCATTTTGAAAAGTACGATGCCGTCTACGATATTTCGTCAAACCGCGAGATAGATATTTGCGAAGATTTGACTATCACTTACGAAGGTTCGCTCAGCACAGGTTTTATAAAGGACATACCCGTAAACGGCGCGGAGCTTGTGAGGGATATAGAGGTTTACGAGCTAATAGACGGCGAGCAGACGCCCGTAATTTATTACGTTTATACCCAGCAGGCGGACAGTTACGATAATTTTCTATGCGTAGACATAGGCAGCGACTCTATTAAAACGGGTGAAACGCATACATATCGCATAAAATACAAGTATCTTTTGACCAAATCGCAAGAGGGCGCAAACAACATTGCGCTAAACGTAATAGGCGTAGGCAGAGAATATTACTGCGATATAAAGAGCGCAAATATCAAGCTTATTTTACCCGACGGATTCAACAACGCAAACTTTTTGATTGGTACGTTGGGTAATTATCAAAAAGCGGATTTCGACACCTATACCGAAAACGGCAGAAACGTGCTTTCTTTGTCGGACGTCGCACTTGAATATAACGAGGGTGTGACCGTCGGATTGGAGTTTGAAAGCGGAGCTTTGTCAAATTATTTTGACTTTACCCCCTATATCTACGTTTTAATTTGCGCTTTGCTTATCTTTGCTATATTCGCATTTAAAATGCTGTTTTTCAACAAGACGAAAATTATGCCCGTCGTAAATTTCGAAGCGCCCGAGAGAATGGACCCCCTTATGATGGGTAAGTTGATTGACAACTCGATAGACACCGAAGATATTACTTCGATGATTTTCTACTGGGCAGACAAGGGCTATTTAAAAATAGATTTGACAAACGAGAAAGACCCTACTCTTATACGAGTCTATTCGCAGCTTCCCGACGGCGTCAGTTCGTATGAAAGACAGCTTTTCGACGGTATTTTCGAGCGTGGAGAAGTTGTGACTACAAGCAGCCTTGCAAACAGATTTTACGTCACGGCAGACAACGTAAAAGCGCAGGTAAACGGCCGTGTAAAGGGACTTTATTCTATATCAAGCACAATTGCAAGTCACGCTTTTTCAGTATTATGCGCTATTATTTTAGGCGTAGCGCCCCTAATTACGGCGTTTTTCAGCGTGTCGTCCGAATACACCGTTTTTACAGGATTTGCAACGATTGTTCCTTTGTTTTTTATAAACATATTAGCTCAGGCAATAATTACCGGCATACTAAAATTTAAAAAATTGACTATGTTGTTAATGGGGCTGGGCATCTTGGGAATATCGGTAATAGCCACGCTATTCTATATTTTGTTGGTTCCGTCGTTTATTTTCGATTTGCCTTCGAAGATAGTGCTTGCGTTGGTAGCTTGCGCGGTTTCGACAATTTCTTCGATACTGTTGAGCAGAACAGTGTCCTATACGGAAAAGCTCAATGATATTGTCGGATTTAAAAACTTTATTCTTCTTGCCGAAAAAAATCAGCTTGAAATGTTGATTGAAACAAATCCGCAATTTTACTACCACGTTTTGCCCTATGCGCAGGTGCTGGGTGTTTCGGACAAGTGGGAAGAAAAATTTGCAAATATCGTAATTGAACCTCCCTACTGGTTGACAAACCGTTACTCGCTGTTCGAGCTGTATTTATTCAACAGAATGATGCACGGCACCATTTCAAAAATGAACTCGCATATGTACTCCCGTCCCTCTTCGTCGGGTTCGGGCGGCCACGGCGGCTTCGGCGGCGGTCATATGGGCGGCGGCCACGGCGGCGGCGGTTTCCGCGGAAGATAGATTTATAAGTAAAATAAAAAACACCCTACTGTGCTTAAAGCGCAGTAGGGTGTTTTGTTTTTAGCAATTATTCCGCCTCGACCGAAATTTTGATTTTTGCCGTTATACCTTCCAACAATTTGAGTTCGATATCGTATTCACCGAGCGTTTTAATGGGAGAGGTCAAGACAACCTTCTTTTTATCCACGTTATAGCCTGCCGTCTGCAACGCGTCGGCAATATTTGCGCCCGTTACCGAGCCGAAAACTCTGCCCTGCGAACCTGCTTTGATTTTAACCGTAAACGCTTTGCCGTTTATTTCCTGAGCCATAAGCTTTGTTGCCTTTACTTCTTCCGCCCTATGAAACTCCGCCGCAGATTTTTTTTGCGTGAGGTCGTTCAGTTTACTTGCGGTAGCCGCCTCGGCAAGCCCCTTTTTTATAAGAAAGTTACGAGCATAACCTTCGTTAACGTCGATAACTTCACCCTTTTTGCCCTGTCCCTTTACGTCCTGCAATAAAATAATTTTCATTTGGTCTGCTCCTTTTGTTTGTACAATAATATTTTACACTTTTTACTGCGGTTTGTCAAGGGGTAGAATATTTTTAGCGTTTACGCACAAAATAAAAGCGGAGGGTTTAATAATGGAAAAAATTAATAACGATATAGCTTGCGACGTTGCAAGCTGCAAATTCAATCACGCCGGCTGCAACTGCACACTTGAACACATTAAGGTCGGTTGCTCATGCGGTCAGAGAGATTGCACTTGCTGCGAAAGCTATTCCGAAAAAGTTTAATTATTAAGCTTTAAATTCGGTTGACTCCGAAAAGCGGCCCGCGAAATTTCGCGGGCCGCTTTGATTTACTTAAATATTAAGTCAAATAATCTCTGATAGGAACTATTACGCCGAACATTGCAAGCAAGTTTTTATCGTAGAAATACGTCGCTATTTTACTGTCGGCAAAATATGAAGTCAATTTTTCCAACATAGGCAAATCATAAATAGGTTGAAGCACTACGCCGACGCCGAACAACACGCCGAGAACTATCACGGTTGAACAAATTGCCCCGATAATTCCGTCAATAGCATAGAATACCTTGTTTTCCCTCAAGCCCTCCATAAGTCTTGGAACGAACACGGACATAAGAATAATTATGACAAGCATTAAAAGGAATATTCCTGCGGTAAGAATACATTGCGCGACTGTTCTGAAAAGTTCGTTTGCTTCCGAAACGCCTTCCGGCACCATATTTATAAGCGCATTGGCAATACTGTCTATTGCAGGCGCAAAAGTTTCGCTGTGGAACGCAAGATTATATGAGGCATAGCCTGCGGCGGCAACAAGTCCGAGAATGACCAGCGACCAAAGCGCATTGGAAATGCCGCTTTTATAGCCGCAATGTATTGCAATCATTATTGCGCCGACTATAAAACAGTCCATAAACAGCGGTTTAAAGCCGAGATATACCGAACTTTCATAGATATCCGCCATACTGCTTATAAAGTCAAGTTGCGTTAAATCAAGCGCGACAAGCACAAACGAAGCAACTGCGCCTACCGCTACAAAGCATTTTATACCCAGCGTTACCGCGCCGAAAATTCGGTTTAAAAATCCGACAAAACCCGCAGAGGGTTTTCTTACCTTTTCGGGTTCTTCCTCGTCATCCTCGTCGTCCTCGTCATCGCTTTCTTCACTGTTCGACGCGTCGGCTGTCGACAGTTTTGCTTTTTCCAACTTTCTTTTTATTAGCGATGAAAAAATCAACCGCAACAATTTAAACAAAAACAAAAACGCAACGACAAAAATAACCGCAAAAATAATGGTAATTATGCCGCCGGATATGGCGCCTTCATTACTTTCCGCCGCCGAATTTACAAAAATTCCGCCGACGGCTACGCTTAGAGCCACAGAAAGTAAAAATTCTAAGCCCCAGGAATTTACTTTTGTAAATCCCTTTACAAGTCCGACGATAACGCCTATTACCGTTGCAGTAATGAGTATTATGATAATTAAAATTGCCAAAATATTCATTCACATCCTCTCAAAATCAAATATTATTTATTGAAACTGTCTTTTAGCGACACTATTTCCGATAATATAAATCCGTTTTTCGAACTCTTTTTGTAGTAACCCGTGCGAAGTATCTGGAAAGGCGTTTCGTCCGCGCTTTCCGCAAGATAGGGCTCGGCTTTTCCGTAAAACCTTTTTTCGCTGTCGGGGTTCAACCTCTCGGCATAATCCTGTTCGGGATAAGCCTCGTCCTTTAAAAGCGGTTCGTACTGCCTGAACTCGACGTCAACGCCGTACTTGCAGTCAACCCACTGAATTACGCCCTTTGCCTTTATGCCCGTATCCTTCGAGCTTCCGCTCTTTGTTTCGGGGAAGTATGTGCATAAAAGTTCGGAAACCGCGCCGTTTTCGTCGAGAACAACGTCGTCGCACCTAACAATATAAGCACCCTTCAGGCGGACTGTGCCGCCCTTTTGCAAGCGCTTGTATTTGGGCGGAGGATTCAACGAAAAGTCGTCGCTGTCTATATATACGCTTCCGCTGAACCTGACGGCACGGGTTTTACCGTCGCCTTTTGTCGGATTAATTTCAAAATCGAGTTCTTCTTCACCCTCGTAGTTGGTTATTGACAACTTTACGGGATTTATAACAGCCATTGCCCTTTCCGCGTTCAAATTTAAATTTTCGCGGATACAGCTGTCGAGCTGAGCGGAATTTACCACCGAGTAAGCCTTTGCGACGCCTACGTCGGTACAGAATTTTTTAAGCGCCTCGGGGGGAACTCCGCGGTTTTTCAAACCCATTATGGTGGGCATTCTCGGGTCGTCCCAACCGCTGACAAAGCCCTCGTCGACAAGTTTTTTTAAATACCGCTTGGACATAAGCGTGTTGGTAATATTCAACCTTGCGAACTCAATCTGTCTGGGCAACGGCTTTTCAAAGCCCGCGCGCTCGACAAACCAATTGTAGAGCGGTCTGTGATTTTCAAATTCAAGCGAACACAGCGAATGGGTAATTCCCTCGATAGCGTCGGATACGGGGTGAGCAAAGTCGTACATAGGATAAATACACCACTTGTCCCCCGTTCTGTAATGCGGAACGCGCGCTATACGGTAAATTATGGGGTCTCGCAAATTTACGTTTGGAGAAGCCATATCTATTTTCGCGCGCAAAACTTTTGAGCCGTCCGGATATTTGCCGGCTTTCATTTCTCGGAAAAGCTGCAAATTTTCTTCAATGCTCCTGTTTCTGTAAGGAGAAGGCGTGCCCGGCTGCGTAAGCGTGCCGCGCGTCGCGGTAATTTCCTCCGCCGAAAGGTCGCAAACATACGCGTTGCCGTCTAAAATATATTTCTCGGCAATTTCGTAGAGCCTGTCGTAGTAGTCGGAGGCAAAAACAAGCCTGTCGTACTCGAAACCCAGCCATTTTACCGCGTCGACAATGGAGTCCACATATTCATAGTCCTCTTTTGCCGGGTTTGTATCGTCCATTCTCAAATTCAAAGTAGCGTTAAAGTCGGAATAGTGCTCTTTAACGCCGAAATTTATGCACATTGCCTTTATGTGCCCTATGTGCAGATAGCCGTTGGGCTCCGGCGGAAAACGAACATGAATTTCATTGCCGCGAGCCTCGAACTTACCTGCTTCGAGTTCTTCGTTAATAATCTGTTCTATAAAGTTACTTGCTTCGGGAAGTTTCATAAAATCTCTCTCTATTTATCAGGATAAGCCTGTGATATTTCCGTTTTCGTCAATGTCGATATGCTCGGCGCAAGGAACCTTCGAAAGCCCCGGCATAAGCATTACTTCACCTGCGACTGCGACTATAAAGTTGGCGCCGCCCTTGTAAATTACGTCGCGGACGTGAATTTTAAAGCCTGTGGGACGGGCAAGTTTTTTCGCGTCGTCGGACAGGGAATACTGCGTTTTTGCAATTATCACGGGCAAGCCCGTAATGCCCTTACTCTCCATTTCGGATATCTTTCTCAAAGCCTCGTCCGAAAAAGTTGCACCCTCTCCGCCGTAAATATTTTTGACAATATCCTCGACTTTTTTAACAACTCCGTCATTCAAATTATAGGAATAATGCAAAGTCGAGGGTTTGTCGCACTCCTCTATGACGGCTTTAGCAAGCTCTTTACCGCCCTCTCCGCCCTTTAAGAATACGTCGGTAAACACGGCTTTGACGCCTGCGTTCGCGCAAGCTTCAAGCACTGCGTCGATTTCCGCCTGTGTGTCGGTATAGAACCTGTTCATGGCAACGACGACGGGCTTTTTATATACGTTTTGAATATTTTCGACGTGCTTCAATAGGTTGGGAAGTCCATCGTTTAAAGCCTGTAAATTCTCTTGCGTAAGCGTGGTTTTATCCGCGCCGCCGTGAAGTTTTAACGCCTTTACTGTTGCGACTATTACGACGCAATCGGGCTGAATGCCCGCAACCCTGCACTTGGTGTCGAGGAACTTTTCCGCGCCCAAATCCGCGCCGAAGCCCGCTTCGGTTACGGCATAGTCGGCAAGAGTCATAGCGGTGTACGTCGCGCGCACCGAGTTGCAGCCGTGAGCGATATTGGCAAAAGGTCCGCCGTGAACTATTGCCGGCGTTCCCTCCAACGTTTGAACAAGATTGGGTTTAATTGCGTCCTTTAAAAGCGTGGTCATAGCACCGTCCGCCTTTAAGTCACGGGCGCGTATATAATCTCCGCTTTCGTTTATACCTATCACGATATTGCCTATGCGCTTTTTCAAATCCATTAAATCGGTTGCAAGGCAAAGTATAGCCATAACTTCGCTTGCCGCGGTTATTTCAAACCCCTCGGCACGGTCGAAGCTTGCGCAGCCCTTCATATTACCTGCATTGCAGTGAATTGTCAGATCTCTGAGCGCGCGGTCGTTCATATCCATACAGCGTCGGAAATATACTTCCTTTATTTTAAGCTCGTTGCCGCGTAAAATATGGTTGTCTATCATAGCGCAAAGCAGGTTGTTTGCAGAAGTTATAGCGTGCAAATCTCCCGTAAAGTGCAAATTTATGTCCGCCATGGGCACAACCTGCGCATAGCCGCCGCCCGCCGCGCCGCCCTTTATTCCGAATACGGGTCCGAGTGACGGCTCGCGAAGCGCAAGGCATACTTTTTTACCCAGCTTGGACATTCCGTCGGCAAGACCTATCGAAACTGTGGTTTTGCCCTCTCCGCTTGCCGTCGGATTAATTGCGGTGACTAAGACAAGCTTTGATTTCGGATTTACTTTTTTGAGATTGATTTTGGCTTTGTATTTGCCGTAAAGTTCGAGGTCGTCCTCTTCGAGGCAAAGTTTTTTTGCGATTTCGCGCACGTCTTTGAGTTTGCAGCTTTCAGCTATTTGAATATCGGTCAACATATTTCACCTTATAATATAAAATATCAAGTTTATTATAACATATGAGTTAAAAAAAGCATAACTTTTGACGCGAGTTTTTTAAATTTTTTTATTGGCACGCGTATCACTTGACTTAAAAAGTCAATTTTATTAAAATATACTTAAACTATTATTTTATTAGCTTACGGAGGATTTATGGACAGCAAAAAACGCGCGGTTACGCAAGATAAACTTGTCGCTCTTTGCAAAAACAGGGGTTTTATTTATCCCGGCAGCGAAATATACGGCGGTCTTGCCAATACCTGGGACTTCGGTCCGCTCGGCGTAGAATTTAAAAACAACGTTAAAAAGGCTTGGTGGCAGAAATTTGTTCAGGAAAACACACTCAACACCGGTCTTGACTGCGCTATTTTAATGAATCCGCGCACCTGGATTGCTTCGGGACATCTCGGCGGATTTTCAGACCCGTTGATGGACTGTAAAAACTGCAAGGCGCGCCACCGTGCCGACAACCTTGTAGAGGACTATTGTAAAAAACACAAGCTTGATTTGAGCGTCGAGTCGATGGATAACGTAGCGCTCGAAAATTTTGTTGCGGAAAAGAAGATAGTCTGCCCCGTATGCGGCAAAAGCGACTTTACGCCAATTAGAAGGTTCAACCTTATGTTTAAGACGTTTCAGGGCGTTACCGAGGACTCGGTAAACACCGTGTACCTACGCCCCGAAACCGCACAGGGCATATTTGTAAACTTTAAAAACGTGCAGAGAACGTCGCGTATGCGCGTTCCCTTCGGCATAGGTCAGATAGGAAAATCGTTCAGAAACGAAATTACGCCGGGAAACTTTATTTTCCGCGTTAGAGAGTTCGAACAGATGGAACTTGAATTTTTCTGTAAGCCCGGCACCGATTTGGAGTGGTTCGGCTATTGGAAAGATTATTGCAAAAACTTCCTTTTATCGCTTGGAATGAAGGAGGAAAACCTGACGCTTCGCGACCACTCCCCCGAGGAGCTTTGTTTCTATTCAAAAGCGACCACCGACTTCGAGTATGAGTTTGCTCACGGCAGGGGAGAGCTTTGGGGCATTGCGGACAGAACGGATTACGACCTTTCCCAGCACGCAAAAGAGAGCGGCGAAAATATGGAATATACCGACCC
>CAJUMW010000005.1:69700-77736 GCA_910587625.1 uncultured Christensenellaceae bacterium | reverse complement strand
AACGAAAAGTACGTACCCTATGTAATAGAGCCGTCGCTCGGCGTAGAAAGATGCGTGCTTGCTTTCCTTACCGACGCTTACGACGAAGAGGTGCTTGACGCAGAGAAAAACGACGTAAGAACCGTTATGCGCTTCCACCCCTATCTTGCGCCCTACAAAGCGGCAATTCTGCCGTTGCAAAAAGGACTTTCGGACAAGGCGGACGAAGTTTATAAAAAACTTGCCAAAAAGTTTTCGGTCACTTACGACGTGACGGGCTCGATCGGTAAGCGCTACCGCAGACAGGACGAGATTGGCACGCCGTATTGCATTACCGTCGACTTTGACACGCTCAACGATGATACCGTCACCGTGCGCGACAGGGACAGCATGCAGCAAATAAGGCTGAAAATCGACGAGCTTGAAAACTATATACAAAAATCGCTTGAATTTTAATTAAAAACAGACCGCAGTATATTTACTGCGGTCTATCATTTAATAAATCAAAAATTTTCTTCAAACTATGTTTTATATCAATTAAATTAGTCCGTAATTTTTCTTCTTTTGTATTTGAATTATTGTCTTTTTCAGACCATAAATCACAAACAAATCCAACCGCACATTTTTTGCTTACTTTATTTGCAACCGAAACATTTTCACATACTCCTTTTGATATACCCCACCAATAATTTGTTTTTTTTAGATAATACCTACTGAAGTATCTACAATTTTCGCAATTTCTTTTATTACTTTCCATTATTTGCCTCCATTGCGTTTATTATATCAACTATATTTACAAAAAACATTAATACTTAGAAAACTAAGTAAAAAAACCGCCGTGCGCTAAAAGTGCACGGCGGTTTTGATTTTAAAAATTATTTATCGTCATTATCTTCGGTGGATTTTGCAATGAATTTATCGAGCATAGATTTGCCGATATTAGCGCCCATTTTCAAAAGCCTGCCCTTTATAGTAGGTTTTTCGGGTTTTTCCTCTTCTTCGACGCTGCCTTCGAAATTCAAATCCTTACAAGGGTCGAAAGTTACATAGCCGCACTCGGTTGCATATGCAAACACGTTTTTCAAAATACCCTCTAAAACGGGGCGTTCGGTTTCGTCGGTGCGCTCTACAAGCGTGACAAGCTGCGACGCGGAAATTGTATTTATGTACTTTTTTCCGAGCGACGGCATTAAGTATAAGTCAATCAACGCGCCTATTGCGTCAAAATGCTTGCTTGAAACCTTTTTGACCGCGCCCTTTTCGGCTGTACCGGACACTGCGAGCTCGTACCATTCAAGTATGACTTTACCGAACCTGTACTTGATTTTTACGGGGGAAAGAAGCCAGCGCACAAGCTTACCTATTCCGCCGAAAAACAGGGGAATAATCTGAAAAATAAGCGAAACCACGGAAAATATTATAATTATGACATCGAGCGCGATATTCGACGCGGCAAATTCCCCCCCCGAAGTCGACAATGATATTGCCGTTATCGATATTGCAACCGATACCAACCTTACCAAAAGCTTAAATATTTTCAATGTCCGTTTGAATTTTGCGACATTTTTAGTGCTCGAACGGCTGCTGCAAACAGATAGCGTTATCAGCACTATAAAGAGCACCGCATAAGCCGCCAAAAAGCAATAAAGTACAATTTCAAAAGCGAAATTAAGTTTTTTTGTAAGACCCGTAAAGAGAACGTATGCCGAATAAAGCAGCATAAACACCGTGCTCACCGTCAAGGTTAAAAGATTGAGCCTACGCGCAATCAACGCCCTGTTGGAATACACGTTTTTGATAAAACAGCGGATGTCGAACACGTCCTTTGCGAGCGTGAAAGTTTCTTCCGCCGTTATGGTATGCCGTATATTGACAACCTCTTCTTCCTGTTCGTTCTGTTTTTTATCCATAGAATTTACCCTTTTTATTCTATCACACTTTCATACTCGTTGTAAAGCGCGTCAAGCTGTAATTTTATGGCTGCAAGCCGCTCGGATATTTCGCCTGTCTTTTTATAGTCGCACACAATTTCGGGAACGGTAAGCATTTCGTTTAGTTGATTTTCCTCGCTTTCGAGCGAGGAAATATCCTCTTCCAGTTTTTTTATGCGCAGTTTTTTCTGCGCTTCAGCGGCACGCTCTTTTTTGGAACGGAAGCCGCACTGTCTTTGCTCTTGCCTCTCCGCAAGCTTTTGCGCCTCTCCCTCGCGCAGCTTTTGCTCGCTTTCAATGCTTTTTCTTTGAGTGTATTCCGCATAGCCGCAGTCGTAGGTATTGAGAGAGAAATTTGAAATTTCAACTACCCTTTGCGCGAGTGCTTCCAAAAAATATCTGTCGTGAGAAACAAAAATAAGCGTGCCGTCAAATTCAGCCAGCGCCTTTTCAAGGCTTTCCCTTGCGGTTAAGTCGAGGTGATTTGTAGGTTCGTCCAACAACAGAACATTGCCGCGCTCGCTTTCAAGCACGCACAGCGCAAGCTTGGCGCGCTCTCCGCCGGACAGCGCCCTTACCGGCTTTTGCATATCCTCTTCAAACAGTCCGCACCGCGCAAGTGCCGAACGAACCTCGGTTTGCGTAAGTCCAGTGTGACGCTCCCACAGCTCGGCAATTACGGTATTGTCCGCGTTAAGATTTGCTCCTTCCTGATCGTAATAGGCAAGTTTTACAAACCTACCCAAATCTATCGAATGATTGCCTCCGCCGAAAATTGCCTTTAAAAGCGTTGACTTGCCTGTGCCGTTCTCTCCGACAAGCGCAACTTTTTCTCCGCGACGAATATTCAATTGCCCCCCTGATATAAGCCGTTTACCGCCGATTTCAAGGTTTAAACCCTCTATTTTCAACACGTTTTCATAGGGGGGATATTCATAGTCGAATTTAAAATTTACGCTGTATTTCGGGGTATAAGGCTTTTCTAAAATTTCCATTCTTTCAAGCTTGTTTACCCTGCTTAAAGCCGACCGTGCGGTTGTCGCTCGCACAATATTTCTGTCGACGTAGTCCTGAAGCTTTGCTATTTCTACCTGTTGAGCCTCGTATTCCTTTAGTAACCTTGCCTGTCGCTCCGCCTTTAAAATCTTGTACTTTGAATAGTTGCCCGAAAAGGACAAAAGTTTTTTATTTTCTATTTCAAGTATTTTTTGAGTGATTTTATCGAGAAAATATCTGTCGTGAGAAACCACGAGAACCGCGCCCTTGAAAGCCGTAAGGTAGTCCTCCAACCAAAATAAAGTAGCAATATCGAGGTGGTTTGTAGGCTCGTCGAGAATCAGAAGGTCGGGTTGCTCCAATAAAAGCCTTGCAAGTTTCAGCCTTGTTTTTTCGCCGCCGGACATTGTTTCGATACTCTGTTCGTACCTGTCTATAAAACCCATTCCGTTTAAAACAGTCTTTATTTTAACCTCGACATTGTAACAGTCCTTCGACGCGATAAACCCGTTTAAACTCTCCAATTGAGCCGAAAGTCGGGCATATTCGGGGGTCAAATACTCGCAAGCCGACAATTGGCGGGAGAGCTTTTCAAGCTTTTCTATGGCGGCAAGCTCGACCTTAAACACTTCGAGCATTTCGTTATACACGGTGTTTCCGCTTGAATAGCCGCCGTTCTGTTCGAGATAGCCTATGCGGATACCGTTCTTAATTATGATATCTCCGCTATCCGCGAAAAGTTCTCCCGATATAAGTTTAATAAGCGTAGTTTTGCCCTCTCCGTTTGCGCCGATAAGTCCGACCCGCTCCCCTTCGTTTATAGCGAAATCAACATTCTCGAATATTAAATTGTCGCCGTAAGAAAATGTGGCGTTATTGACGGAAATAAGCATTTTAAAAGTCCCATTCAGGTATAAATTGTTCGCTTGCGCTTGCAAAATCCTGTATAAATACGTTTTTTAACCCTGCCGCGCGCACGGCTTCAAGCACGCGCTCGTACTCACGCGAAGTTATTCTGCGCTGTAACTCGCTGAATTCAGATATATTCCCAAAGGGCGTATATTGGCTCATAAGGCTCAAAAACACGTCCTCGGGCAACGTAGCAACAAATTTAACTACGTTTATAGAGTCATAGACGGCAAGCGGCATGATTAGGTGTCTGACAATACACCCCGAAAGCATTTTGCCGTCTTGGCGCATTTTAAGCGGCTTTTGCGACATAAACCTGACGGCGTTTAAAGCGTAGTCGGAATAGTCGGGCCGCGAGGTATAGCGCTTTGAAAGCGCATTGTCGATAAATTTAAGGTCGGTAAGCCAAACGTCGACAAAGCTGTCGGCAAGGCTGAGCGCCTCCTGCGTTTCATAGCCGTGAGTGTTGTAAACAATGGGGATTTTAGGGCGGTAAATTTCAATTGCCCCCCTAATATGGCTTAAATAATGGGTTGGATTGACTAAATTTATGTTTTCCGCACCCATAGCTTCAAGCTCGGCAAAAATTTCGGCAAGTTGATATTTATCTATTTCTTTTCCGCGTTTATTGCGCGAAAGTTCGAAATTTTGGCAGAATACGCACTTCAACGAGCAGCCGCAAAAGAATATACAGCCGCTGCCGTTTTTATGGGATATAGGCGGTTCTTCAAATTGATGAAGATAGTATTTGGCTATTTTAATATCCTTTACGCCGCAGGCACCTGAGGTATTTTGCCTGTCCGCGCCGCATTTTACGGGGCATTGGGTGCATAACATAGATACATTATAAAATAAAAAGCGCGAAAAGGCAAATTTTTATTGACAAGATTTGAGCTAATTGTTATAATACATTCAAACCTATAAAGAGTGTGCGAGAGAACGGCTTTACGACCACACAGCAACCTGCAAAGCAAGGTGCTAATGCCGAACCGATGGGAAAATAATTATTGACGCTCCCCTTCGGTTGAGGGAGTTTTTTTATGCTTGAAAATATTGTTTTAGAGAAAATAACAGCCGACAAAAAGCTTATATACTTTGAAATGTCGAAGGATTTTTACGCTTCGGGAGTAACAAACTCGGTTATAACAGACGACGGACGCGAGAAATTTTTTAAGGAAATAGAGCTTGGCGAGATAGTTAAAGCCTATTTTATCAAGTGCGGAAGCGAAATTTTAGGGTACTGCGTTTGCTGTCTTTCCGCCTCGCAGGAGGCTTGCGGCAGGGTTATGTGGCTGGACGAGCTTTATATTAAACCGTACTGCCGCGGCAAAGGCGTCGGCAAAAAGGTGTTTGCCGCTTTGGAAAAGAGCGACGAGTATGATTTTATAAGGCTGGAAGTCGAAAAAGACAACGACAGAGCATTAAAACTGTACACTTCTTTAGGCTACAAGGACGCAAACTATTTATCACTTTATAAAAAAATTAATTGAGGATTTTATGGTATGAAGAAATTTTTTACAAGCGAGAGTGTGACCGAAGGTCATCCCGACAAACTTTGCGACAATATTTCCGACGCGATTGTCGACGAAATTTTAAAACAAGATCCCGAAGCGCGTTGCGCCGTCGAGTGCTGCGCGGCATATGACAGACTGCTTATCATGGGAGAAGTTACCACCTTTGCGGAAGTCGACTATGAAAAGATTGCAAGAAACACCATTCAAAATATAGGATATAAACACGGCTCGTTTGCGTTCGACAAGTGCAAAATCGACGTGGCTGTTCATAGACAGAGCCCCGACATTGCAATGGGCGTTGACAGGACACAGAGCGCAGACATACGCGACAGCTTCGGCGCAGGCGATCAGGGAATGATGTTCGGCTATGCGTGCAGGGAAACCGAGGAGCTTATGCCGCTGCCTATTGCGCTTGCGCACAGGCTTGCGTTCAGACTTGCCGAAGTGAGAAAGTCGGGGCTATTGGATTATCTTCGTCCCGACGGCAAGACGCAGGTTACGGTTGAGTACGACGGCAAAATTCCCAAGAGAATAGACGCGATTGTAGTTTCGGCACAACATAACTCGAAAGTTACGCAGGAAAATCTTAAACGGGATATTTTAAAGCACGTCATCGGCATTGTGCCCAAAGAGCTTTTGGACGAAAACACAAAGTATTTTATTAATCCCACGGGCAGGTTTGAAATAGGCGGGCCCGAGGGTGACAGCGGACTTACGGGAAGGAAGATTATCGTCGATACCTACGGCGGAAGATGTGCGCACGGCGGCGGAGCTTTTTCGGGAAAGGATTGCACGAAAGTTGACCGTTCGGCGGCATATATGGCAAGGTTTATTTGCAAAAACCTTGTTGCCGCAGGGCTTTGCGACGAAGTGGAATTGCAGGTTGCTTATGCGATTGGAATTGCAAAACCCGTATCTGTTTTTGTGGACACTTTCGGCACGGGAAAGCTTGACGACGGAGAAATTGCCGATATAGTTTTAAAGGAATTCGACCTTAGACCCTACTCGATTATTCAAACCCTCGAGCTGAGAAAACCCATATATTTACGGACGGCGGCTTACGGACATTTCGGTAAAGCCGGCTTACCCTGGGAACGATTGACAAAAGTAGAAGATTTGAAAAAATATCTATAAAAAAAGACGGCAACTGCCGTCTTTTTTATTTCAAACTTTAATAAGCGCGAGCGTAAATAATTAAATGCTTGGCTGCTTTACCGCATACAGCGCACTTTTCGGCGCTCTCTCCCTCTGCGTACACCCTTGCCGTTGCCGCGGTTTGCGCCTTTATTTTATCCTCGCATTCGCGACAGCCGCACCAACCGGCTTTGACAAAATTACCGCCCTCTACTCCCTTCAAAATTTCGTCGACGTCCTCGGCATACACAATTCTTTCATCACGCCTTACGCGAGCCGCCTCCAACATTTCCTTTTGAACTTTTTCAAGCAATAACGCTATTTGCGTTTGAATACCGTCAAGAGCGACGGGGCACTTTTCAAGCGTATCCCTTCGGAATACAAGCGCTTTGCCCTCTTCTATATCGCGGGGTCCGAGCTCTATTCTCAAAGGCACGCCCTTCATCTCCCATTCGTTAAACTTCCAGCCGGGGCTGTTGTCCGTATCGTCAAGCTTAACGCGGATGCCTGCGGCTTGAAGGGTTTGTTTGATTTGTCCGCAGACCTCCATAACATTGCCCTTTTTTGCCGCTATGGGAACTATAACCACCTGCAAAGGCGCAACCTTTGGCGGCAAAACAAGACCGCGTTGATCGCCGTGAGCCATAATCAGAGCGCCTATTAGTCGGGTAGATACCCCCCAGCTTGTGGTATATGCAAGCTTTTGCGCGCCGTCCTTATCGAGATATTTTATATCAAATGCTTTTGAAAAGTTTTGTCCGAGATAGTGGCTTGTACCTGCCTGCAAGCTTTTGCCGTCCTTCATCATAGCTTCCATACCGTAGGTAGCAACCGCGCCTGCAAATTTTTCTTTTTCGGTTTTTCTGCCGCAGATGACGGGAATTGCGAGAACATTCTCGGCAAATTCTTTATACACTTCAAGCATTTGCAGCGTTTCGTCAACCGCCTCCTGTTCGTTTGAATGCGCGGTATGCCCCTCCTGCCACAAAAATTCGGAAGTTCTCAAAAAGGGACGGGTAGTCTTTTCCCAACGCATAACGTTTGCCCATTGATTGATTTTTATAGGCAAATCGCGATATGACTGCAACCACTTCGAGTACATATTTCCGAAAATCGTCTCCGACGTGGGACGGATTGCAAGCGGTTCGGCAAGTTCTTCACCGCCGGCGTGGGTTACGACGGCTACCTCGGGAGCAAAGCCTTCGACGTGCTCCGCCTCTTTAGTAAAATAACTCATGGGAATAAGCAAGGGGAAATACGCGTTTTCGTGACCCGTTGCTTTGAAACGGCAATCAAGCTCGCGCTGAATATTTTCCCAAATTGCGTAACCGTAGGGACGTATTACCATTGTGCCCTTTACGGGGCCGTAGTCGACGAGTTTAGTCTTTAAAACCACGTCGGTGTACCATTGGGGAAAATCCGCTTCGATGTCGGCAATTTGCTCGACAAAATTATCCTTAGCCATATGAAACCTCTTTTTAAAATTCCAACATATTATAACATAACAGGCAACGAAAACAAAGCGTTTTAAAACATTTTTAATAATTTTTGTTTGGAAAAATACTTGTAATAA
>CAJUMW010000005.1:0-69690 GCA_910587625.1 uncultured Christensenellaceae bacterium | reverse complement strand
CGTTTATAGTATAATTATCTCGTATGCAATTACAGGACTTGAAAAAACTTAAAAGCGGTACCGACGTACGCGGAGTTGCCGTTGGCACGCCCGAGCAAATCACTCTTACCGATCAAGCCGTAACGTTGATTGTAAAGGGCTTTTTAAAGTGGCTGTCCCAAAAATCGGGAAAAACGCACTTAAAAATTGCCGTCGGAAACGACTCGAGAATTTCCGCGGAAAGAATTACAAGCTGCGTTAAAAGCGCCTGCATAACCTCGGGAGCGGATTTTGTATATACGGGTCTGTCCTCCACTCCCTCAATGTTCATACTTTTGAAAGAGTCGGACTTCTTATGCGACGCGTCGATTATGATAACCGCCTCGCATCTGCCCTACGACAGAAACGGGCTGAAATTTTTTACGCCCGACGGAGGACTTGACTCTAAAGATATAGACGAAGTTTTATACTGCGCCGCACAAGGCAATTTTCTTTCGGGAGAAGGAAAATGCGCAGACAAAAGCTTTATGGACGAGTATTGCAAAATTCTTGTTGCAAAAGTTGAAAAAGAATGTGGAATACTTCCTTTAAAAGGGAAGAAAATAATAGTGGACGCAGGGAACGGCGCCGGTGGATTTTTTACGGAAAATGTGTTGAAGCCGTTGGGTGCGGACACGACGGGCAGCCAATTTCTCGAGCCTGACGGGCGCTTTCCAAACCATATACCAAACCCCGAGGACAAGCAGGCAATAGACAGCCTTTCGCGTGCGGTTATAAGAGAAAAAGCAGACCTCGGCATAATTTTCGACACAGACGTCGACAGAGCGGCGTGCGTGGACGAGAACGGCGGTGAAATTAACAGAAACGCGCTTATCGCGCTTGTTTCCGCGATACTTTTAAAGGATAAAAAGGGCGTTATCGTCACAGACAGCGTAACAAGCAACGGACTTACCGAGTTTATAGAAAGTATCGGCGGCAAGCATTTGAGGTTCAAGCGCGGCTACAAAAACGTCATAGGCAAATGCGTAGAATTGAACGAAAGCGGCACATATTCCCCCCTTGCCATCGAAACTTCGGGACATGCGGCGTTTAAGGAAAATTATTATCTTGACGACGGCGCGTACCTGATTACGAAAATACTTATCTGTCTTTCAAATCAAGCAAAAGACAACAAGAGCCTTACTTCTTTGATTGAAAACTTAAAGCGACCTGCCGAGGAGGGAGAAGTGCGAATTTCTTTCAACGGCAACAGCGCCGACTTTAAAGCCGAGGGCAAAAAAGTTATAGAAGATTTAAAGAAGTTGGCGCAGTCGAAAGAAAATATGCAGCTTGCCCCCGACAACTATGAGGGCGTCAAGTTTACTACAAACTTCGGCACGGTTATTGTAAGAATGAGCGTTCACGACCCCGTGATGCCTATAAATTTCGAAAGCGACGACGTTGGCGGAACAAAGCTTGTTGCTTGCCAGCTTTTGGAAATTTTGAGCGCATACCGTTTTTTAGAGCTTGAAAATTTAACAAATTATACATTGTAAGGAGAAAAACCTATGTCAATCGAGAATAAATGCGTAGACACGATAAGAATTCTTTCCGCCGAAGCAATTCAGCGCGCAAAGTCGGGGCACCCGGGCATTTGTATGGGTGCCGCACCCATAGGCTTTGAAGTGTTTGCCGAATTTTTGAATTTCAGCTACAACAATCCCAAATGGGACAACCGCGACAGGTTTGTGCTTTCGGCAGGACACGGGTCAATGCTCCTATACTCGCTTTTACACCTCTTTGGCTATGACGTGACAAAAGAGGACATAATGAACTTCCGTCAGTTCGGTTCGCGCACGCCCGGTCACCCCGAATACGGCAAGACCGCAGGCGTAGAAACCTCGACGGGGCCGCTTGGACAGGGCATAGGAAACGCAGTCGGATTTGCAGTTGCCGAAGAACATTTAGCTGCCGTTTTCAATAAGCCCGGATATAAAATCGTAGACCACTACACTTATGTTTTATGCGGGGAAGGCTGCCTCGAAGAGGGCTTGGGCTATGAAGCTTGTTCGTTTGCCGGCACGCAAAAGCTCGGCAAATTAATTCTACTCTACGATAAAAACAATATAACAATCGAGGGAGATATTGCAACTAACTTCAACGAGGACATTGTTGCACGCTTCAACTCGCAGGGCTGGCAGGTAATACGCGTACCCGACGCTTGCGACCTTGTTGTGCTTAAATCTGCAATAGAGAAAGCAAAGTCGGACTTAACAAGACCGTCGATTATCATATGCAATACAAAAATAGGACACGGCTCCCCTCTCGAGGCAAGCGAAAAGTGCCACGGCGCACCGCTTGGAGAGGAAAACCTTGAAACCACCAAAAAGATTTTCAATTGGACGGAAGAGCCTTTTGAGGTGCCCGAGGACGTCAAGGAATATTGCCGCAATTTAGCCGAAAATAAGCTTGCCGCCGAACAGAAATGGAACAAACTATTTGAAAGCTATGAAAAGCAGTACCCCGAGCTTGCAAAGCTGTACAATCAATACATGAACGGCTTTGACATCGATTTTACCGAGCTTTACTCCTATTTCCAATTTACCGCTCCCGAAGCGACGCGCGTTTCCGGCGGAAAAGTTTTAAACGAGCTTGCAAAGCTTATGCCAAACCTTTTATCGGGTTCGGCAGACCTTGCCCCCTCCACTCAGACCGAACTTAAATGCTCGGGAAAGTTTACGCCTATCAACAGGTCGGGGCGCAACATTCAGTTCGGTATCCGCGAGCACGCTATGGCGGCTATTTGTAACGGTATTCAGGTTCATGGCGGTCTACGCATATTATGCTCGACATTCTTCTCGTTTTCGGACTATATGAAGGCAGGCATAAGGCTTAGCGGACTTTTGGACGTGCCCGTCATATACGTTATGACGCACGACTCAATCGGCGTCGGAGAGGACGGCCCCACCCATCAACCCGTAGAACAGCTTATTGCTCTCAGATCTATTCCAAACGTAAAAGTATTCAGACCGTGCGACGGAAAGGAAACGGTTGCAGCCTATATTTCGGCGTTCACACAACAATCCCCGACTGTATTGGTGCTTTCAAGGCAAAATCTCAACCAACACGAAAGCACGGGCATTAAAGCGCTTGCAGGCGGATATATTATTGACGACTGCAAAGGGAAAGCCGACGTAATTTTAATAGGCACGGGCTCTGAAATAGATACTTGCGTAGGCGCTAAAGAGTTGCTTTCCAACGAAGGTATTAAGGTGCGTATTGTATCTATGCCGAGCATTGAGGAATTCGAAAAACAGACGCCCGAGTACCGCGAACATATATTACCGAAAGCGGTAAAGGCGCGCGTTTGCGTTGAGGCGGCTTCACACTATGCCTGGTATAAATACTGCGGTGATTTCGGTGAAGTTGTGGCTATGCACACGTTCGGGATTTCCGCACCGGCAAACGTACTGTTTAAACACTTCGGCTTTACTGCTGAAAACGTTGCCGAAAAAGCTAAACTTTCAATCGAAAAGGTTAAAAAAGGTTAAATTAATAAAACAAGTGCCGACCTATTAAGGTCGGCACTTGTTTTTTACTTATTATTTATAACTTTTGCAATTGCAAAAGTTATTAAAGCGGAAGCAGCAATCAAACCGAAACAAATCCCCAAAATTATCAGACAAGCAACTATACTGAAAGCAAACAAATTAATTCCGGCATACATATTCATAGCAAGGCAACTTATTCCCACAACCGTAACAGCAATTACAAAACACAATAAAGCCGCCAATAAAATTATAAAAATATAATTTAATATGCATTTTTGAATTTCCTGTTTGTGAAATTTTAAAATACCCACAAAAAATGACAACAACAGTATAACGCCGACAACCGCAGATAGTAAACCTATAATATGCGGAACAATTATACCCAAGCCCGTTCGCAAATAAGCTGTATCTTTCGTAAACCCGGAAAGCCTTGTGCATAAAGTTGCGGAATAAATATTTCCGTCGGATGCGTCTTTATAGTTTAGCGCGTCAATTATTTCTCTGTCCCTTTGCAGTTCTCCGCTCAACTTATAAAGCACCTCGCATTTATCCAAATCATACCCGTTTCTATTTTTATAAAAGCCGCTTTTAACAAACACATACTGCATAGGGTGTTCACCCTGCATAAGCGTATAAAATTTTATATCGCAATCAACTATATATACGTCGTCGGAATGTGTGTAATCTGCATAAGTTTTTTCATTGGCATAGTCATACCTGCCTTTAAACTCATTTCTATCCTCTTCGGTAGAATAAACGCCCACAATGGTTAGTCCGTCAAGCTTTTTACCGAGTAAATCGTCAGGGCTTTTAATTTCGTAATTCCTGCCGTTATCACTTGCGTCTTTATAGCCGAACCGCATAAAAATATCGGCTTGAAAATCGGTTATCGCTATCTCTTCAAAGTTTTCGGGCAACCTACAATTTTTAGTCAACCGCGAGTCGGGAACAAGCGACGCGTCGTTTACGCCCGTTTGCGGATTGAGCTCTATAACCCTTGAAGCCATATAATTTCTGCCAAAATAATTATAGAGATTATATTGTTCTGCAAACGGCAAATTATTTTCGGCAAAACTGCCGATATTTAACGCTTTACTACCGTAAGTAGACGGTATGATAGTCATTATCGAGGTGTATTCGCTTAAAATTTTAAGTTGGTTTGGCTGCAACGGAATATTAACGCTAACCGTGCCATTTAACGTTTCAGTGCGTTTATCCACCTTACCCGTTAAAACGACCGTTTCAAATCGGTTGTCATATGCGCTTGAAAGCTCTGCCGTTACAAGGTCTGTCGTAGCGGCAACGAACGAAAATCCGTATGCTACAGCGGCTACAACAATGAGTATGAGAGCAAATAACAGCTTAACTATTTTATAATTTAGGAAGGAAAACAATTTTAAAATTGCGCATTTATAAGAAGTTTTATTTAAATTTACTTCCGTAGATTGCGATTTTTTCATCATTTTTCCAACCTTTTTACTTTTACTTATTTTCCCTTGCGGTGGCAAGCATAAGCTTTATTCTGTTCTCTTGATTAACACGGGTTGCGGAGGGGTCGTAATCGACTGCGACAATATTTTCGTTTTTATACAGAGTTTTGAGGGTGCGTATAGTACCCTTGCCTGCAATGTGGTTCGGAAGGCAGCCAAATGGCTGTGCGCAAACTATATTAGGCACACCCGTTTCGGCAAGCGCAGCCATTTCCGCCGGAATTAGCCAGCCCTCCCCCATTTTTACTCCCTGATTTATCACTTTATCTGCGCACTTGCGCAAGTGTTCAAAATCGTGTACGGGCGCAAAATTTCCGTCCTTTTCAAACTGCTTTATAATATTTTTCTGCATGCCGTGTACAATTTTATAGACTAAACCATATATAAACGCGGTAAATTTATTGTGACCGTACAGTCTGTAATCGTTTATGACGTTGACAATACAGTATAATACAAAATCCAACAGCGCGGGCACGACGGGTTCGCAATTTTCGGAAAGTAAAAACTTTTCAAGCTCGTTATTTCCAAGCGCCGAATATTTGACGTAAATTTCCCCGACAATGCCGACTTTGGTTTTTTCAAGCTTGTCCCGCTCTACATTCGAAAAGATTTTTATAATTTCCCTGTTTATCTTTTTATATTTATTGTAGCCGCCGTTTTTAAATTTTTCGACTACAAAATTGACGGCAGCTTCTCTTGCCGCGTCCGCTTGTCCGTCGGTTTTTTCGTAGGGTTTTGTCTGGTTATAGCACCACATAATGCTGTCACCGTAAATTATGGCGTATGCAAATTTAAGGAAAAGTTTTACGCCTATTTCGAACGAACTCTCCTTTTCAAGTCCGGAAAAATTGACAGACACTACCGGCACCTGCGGAAACTCGGCATTAATTGCCTTGCGTATAAGCGGCATATAGTTGGAAGCGCGACAGCCGCCGCCCGTCTGCGTTATCATAAGCGCCGTATGTTCCAAATCATATTTTCCGCTCTTTAATGCGTCGATGTATTGCCCTACCACGCAAAGGCAGGGATAGCAAGTGTCGTTATGGACGTGTTTAAGTCCCTCGTCAATAACCGTTCTTGTGTTGTTTTTTAAAACCTCCACGTCATAGCCCTCTAATTTGAGAACTTGCTCTATAATCTCGAAGTGCCAGGGCAACATATCGGGGACAAGTATCTTGTGCGTGGATTTCATCGATTTGTCCCACTTGGGATATACTGTTGAATAATTTCTTTCGTTCATTTTTTTGCCGCCTCGTCTATTGCTGCAAGCATACTTCGAAGCCGTATTTTAACGACGCCGAGGTTGTTTATTTCGTCTATCTTTATCTGTGTATAAAGCTTGCCGTTTTTTTCTAAAATAGAACGTACTTCGTCGGTAGTTATGGCGTCGAGTCCGCAGCCGAACGACACCAACTGAACGAGATTTACGTTTTTACGCTTTGAAACAAAGTCCGCAGCCCTATAAAGTCTTGCGTGATAAGTCCATTGATTTAAAACGTTGACTTTTACGTTGTCGCCCTTTTCAAAAATACTGTCCTCGGACAACACCGACAGATTGAGCGAGGTCAAAAGTTTATTTATACCGTGGTTTATTTCACTGTCCAAATGATAGGGTCTGCCCGCAAGAACTATTACCTGCTTGCCCTCTGTTTCCGATTTCCACAAAATTTCATCCGCCTTGGACTTCACGTCGCCGTGATAACCGTCAAGGCGCGCAAATCCGACTTTGAGCGCGCGCTTTATTTCCCCCGATTTTAGCTTATAAGCGGATAGCGCGGACTTTAATGTTTTGACAGTCTTATCGAGCATATTCAAATCGAGATAGGGCATTATAAAATTAGAGTTATTAAGCCGCTCGTTATTTGCCTTTAAAAGCTCGGGATAGTACGCCACGACGGGACAGTTGTAGTGATTTGTAGAGCAGTGCTCGTCTAAATTATAGCTTTCACAGGGCATAAAGATGAAGTCGACTCCTCTGTCCAAGAGGCTTTCGACATGTCCGTGTATGAGCTTTGCGGGATAGCAAGCCGTATCGGAAGCGACTGTGTGCTGTCCCTTGAAATACAGCTCGCGCGAGGAAGAGTCGGAAAGTACGACTTCGAAACCGAGCGTTTCGAAAAAGCCTGCCCATATGGGCAACTGCTCATACATTCCAAGCTGCATGCATAACCCGACTTTGCCGCGCTTTTTGCCCGTTATGATGCCTTCGACGCACTGCAAAAGCCTGGTTTGCTTATAGCGGTAGATGTCGTAATCGTCGGAAACAGGTTTAAGCCCTGCGCCTTTTTCACACTTGTTGCCTGAAATATATTTTCTGCCGTCGCCAAAAGATATAATATTTACGTTGCAATTGGACATACAACCGCGGCAATTTGTAGAACGGGATTTATATGTAAAGCTTTCCAGCTCGTCGCGCGTTGCGGTAGTGCTTTCCCCGCAAATATTTTCCTTTGCGTACAGAGCCGCTCCGAATGCGCCCATAAGCCCCGCAATTCCAGGGCGGATTACATTTTTACCCGTTTCGAGCTCGAACGAACGAAGCACTGCATCATTTAAAAATGTGCCGCCTTGTACAACTATATTTTCACCCAACTCGTCGACGCTTGTTGCGCGTATTACCTTGTAAATTGCATTTTTTACTATTGACGATGATAGTCCGGCAGAAATATCCTCGACGGTGGCGCCGTCCTTTTGCGCCTGCTTTACCGCGCTGTTCATAAATACCGTACAGCGCGAGCCGAGTTCTACGGGGTTTGCGGCATACAGACCCTTTTCAGAGAATTTGTCTATTTCCAGCCCCATGGCACGGGCAAAAGTTTGAATAAACGAACCGCAGCCCGACGAGCAAGCTTCGTTAAGCATTATCGAGTCGATTGCGCCGTTTTTAATTTTAAAACACTTGATATCCTGTCCGCCGATATCTATTATAAAGTCGACTTTCGGGTTGAAGTGCAGCGCGGCTTTAAAGTGCGCGACCGTTTCGACAATTCCGAAGTCGGCTTTTATTGCACTTTTTATGAGGTCTTCACCATAGCCCGTTACTGCGCTTGCGCGGATTTTTAGTTTATTATCCGTCAACGCGTAGAGTTCTTTTAGTTTTTCGACAACAATATCGAGCGGTTGTCCGTTATTGGATTGATAATGCGACCACAATATTTTACAGTCGGGAGTTATCAACATGAGCTTTGTTGTAGTCGAACCGCTGTCTATTCCGAGAAAACAATCCCCATCGTAATTTGCTATGTCACAAAACTGCAAGTCGGTTGCCCTGTGGCGTTTGACGAACTCGGCGTATTGCCGAGTATTTTCAAACAGGCGTCTGCCCGTCACTATTTCATTTCCCGAAGCGGAGTTTGTTATCTTTTCAATAATATCTTCGATTTTACTGCCGCTTTCGCCAACAGAGTGCAATGCCGCGCCGATAGCCATAAAGCAAGGGGCGTTATCCGGAAAAACAGCGTGAGCGTCGTCCAGCTTTAAGGTTTTAACAAAGGCTTGTCTTAACCCCTTTAAAAAGTGCAACGGTCCGCCCAAAAAGAGCACTTTACCGCAAATTTTTCTGCCCTGCGCAAGCCCCGAAACGGTTTGGTCGACTACGGCTTGAAAGATAGAGGCGGCTATGTCCGATTTTTTTGCGCCTTGATTTAAAAGAGGCTGAATATCGGATTTAGCAAATACTCCGCAGCGCGAAGCTATAGGATAAGTTTTTTCGGCTTTAAGCGAGAGTTCGTCCATTTCCTCGACGGAAACGTTCAAAAGAGTTGCCATCTGATCGATAAACGCACCCGTACCGCCTGCGCACGAACCGTTCATACGCTGTTCGGTACCGCCTGTGACAAAGATAATTTTAGCGTCCTCGCCGCCGAGTTCTATAGCAACGTCCGTATCCGAATGAAGTTTGCGTATGGCAATAAACGCAGCCTGAACTTCCTGAACGAAGTTTATGTCGCTGCGCTGCGCCAAACCCAAGCCGGCGCTGCCCGTAATCGAAACACAGTATTCTCCGCCGAACTTTTGCTTGATTGTGTTGAGCTCGGCAAGAACTGTTTGCTTTACGTTTGCAAAATGCCGCACATATGAAGAATAATTTAAATTACCGTTCTCATCGATTACAGCCGCTTTTACGGTTGTTGAACCGACGTCTATTCCCAAAAGTTTCATAAACATTTCCGTAACCGAGTATATAATCTCGGCATGATTGTATTCAGAAGAATTATAACATAAATTATATATCTTTTTCAATGGATAAACACATTTTTTATGCTAATTTTTTATGAAATTTTTGTCAATGCGAATATTTGCGCTTAGTTGCCATACCCCCGCGGATATGCCGCTCGGACAGGTTTTTGTCCAACACCATTCTTACTTCTTCAAACAGCTTAGCATCAACGTTTTTAAGTCGTTCGGTTACGTCTTTATGTACGGTTGATTTAGATATACCGAAATACTTTGCAGTTGCGCGCACGGTAGACAACGTTTCTATTATGTATTCTCCCTCTTTAATTACACGTTCGGCTAAATAATCCCACATACTTGCCCCCAAAATTAAGTACTATAAACTTATTCCGAGATTTGTCGATTTATGCGGTTTTTTAGAAAAAGAAGGGCCCGAGTCGGGTTATTATGCGACTCGGGCAAGTTGAAATTGTCAAGAATTTGTATTTTTATATAAGTCGGCAAGAATTTTAACGCATTTTTCTATGCCAAGTTTGCCGGAATCGAGCGCTATGTGATAGTTTGACGCTACACCCCATTCCGTTTCGGTATAATACTTGTAATATGCGCTTCGGCGCTTATCCTTATCTTTAAGCCTCTTCTCCGGCTTTTCGGCGCTTTCTCCGTACAATTTCACAATTCTTTCGGCACGAAAACTGTCGTCCGCGTGAATAAACACCTTTAAAACCTCGTCATTGTCAGCGAGAATGTAGTCTGCGCAGCGCCCGACAATAACGCAGGGACTTTTTGCAAGCTCTAAAATAAGTTTGCGTTGTTCAATCCATATTTTATCTTGATTGCTCATTCCGTTGAGCCGCGACTGACTGTCAAAAGCGCGCCCGAACCAAGAGCGATGATTTGCATACTCCCCATGGTCGTCGATATATTCCATCGAAAAACCGCAGTTTTTTGAAACTTCTTGCGTAATTTCGCGGTTGTAGCATGGAATGCCTAGTAGTTTTGCCGTTTCGTAGCCGATAGTTCTGCCACCGCTTCCGAATTGTCTGCTAATAACTATAACTTTATACATAATTATATTTTACACCACCGAAACAAGTATGTCAATACTAAAAATAACAGAATATACCATAAAAAAGCAGAATAATAGCCGCTGTTTTTCGCAAAATATTTGTACACGGAGGAAAGATATGCAATTTGACAAAACTAAGACTTATCAAAATCTTGCAAGAAGTTTTGCAGGCGAAAGCCAAGCCGGAATGAGATATCAACTTATCGCACGCGCTTGTATGGAGCAGGGCTACGTTACCCTTGCGGATACTATAAAAATTCTTGCAAAGAACGAGACGGAACACGCGAGAAGATTTTTTGAAGAACTGTCCAAACGCGGCGAATACCTCGAAAATATCGTGCTTGACGCCGGTTATCCGTTCCACAGCGGCGATATCGGGGAAAGCTTAAAGCTGGCTGCCGACGACGAAAGACAGGAACATCAGGTAATTTATCCCTCGTTCCAAAAAGACGCCGAAGAAGAAGGTTTTAAAGATATTGCTATCCTTTTCAAACTTGTTGCTCAGGTAGAGGTAAGACACGAAATGGTGTTTAATTATTTGCACGAGGCGTTCGATAAGGGCGTTCTTTTCAGCAACGAAGCACCCATTCTCTACGTTTGCAGCGAATGTGGATATATGCACACTTCAACAAAGGCGTGGGACAAGTGTCCGCTTTGTCAGTCAAGTCAAGGTTACGTCCAACTGCATATTCCGTTTGATAAGGAGAAAATATGAGAAAAACAGAAAACAAACAGACAAATTCTACCAAGAACTGCTCAGGCAAGAGCGAAAACAAAAACGTAAAGAACAGCGGTAAGACCTGTGGCAAAAACACGAAAGACTGCAAATAATTTCAAAGATAGCTTTGACCCGAATGGTAGCTATACAGGCACGCCTATAGACGGCGGTAAACCCGTTCAGGACGTTGACGACCTGTAAAAAACAAGACGGCGGACATTTTTGTCCGCCGTCTTACCTTATCCGTTAAATAATTATAATATACCTTCAATGAATTCTTCGGGGTCAAACAGTTCTAAGTCCTCCATTTTTTCACCGACGCCCGTAAACATTACGGGGATTTGCAACTCGCTGCATAGGGATATTACAAAGCCGCCTTTTGCCGAACTGTCAAGCTTTGTCAAGACAATTGCGTCGAGGTCGACAGCCTCGTTGAATATCTGCGCCTGAGAAATGGCGTTGTTGCCCGTAGTCGCGTCGAGAATGAGCATCTTATAAAAATGCGCGGTGGGAAATTCCCTGTTTACGACGCGCGACATTTTTTTCAGCTCTTCCATTAAGTGCGCTTTTACATGAAGCCTGCCGGCAGTGTCGACTATAACCACGTCGGTGCCGCGCGCCTTGGCGGAGGACACCGCGTCAAATACAACTGCCGAAGGGTCGCTGCCCTCTTCGTGCTTTACTATTCTGACCTTTGCGCGGTCAGCCCAGACCGTCAGTTGGTCGGCGGCAGCCGCACGGAATGTATCGGCGGCGGCAACGGTTACGCTTTTGCCCTGCGACAGAAAATAATTTGCAAGTTTACCGACGGTTGTAGTTTTACCAACGCCGTTGACTCCGACAAGCATAATTACGGCAGGGTATTGCATTTCGGGAATTTCGGCTTCAGTCAACTTTTCTTCCAAAACGTCCTTTAAAAGGTCGCATATAAACTGCTTGTCTTTTATTTTGTCGTGCTTTGCCTCGTCGCGAATCTCATCGACTATTTCCTCTGCGGTAGTTACAGATATATCCGAGGCGATTAAAATTTCTTCAAGCTCTTCGTAAAAATCTTCGCCTATCTTATTCTTTGAAAACAGTCCCGAAAGCGCGCTTGCAAGCCCGTCCCTCGTCTTTTTCAATGCTTGTTTTATTTTTGAGATAAATCCCATATACACTCCAAATAATTTACTGTATTGCGTCACCGCCGAGTTTTTCGGCAACTTCGGAAAGTTTGACCGATACAACCTTGGAAACACCCTTTTCTTCCATAGTGACGCCGAACAGAATGTCGGCGCATTCCATAGTGGGCTTACGGTGAGTAATTACTATAAACTGCGTGTCGGAAGCAAACTTTTTGAGATATCTTGCATATCTTGCCACGTTGGCTTCGTCGAGCGCCGCCTCGATTTCGTCGAGAACGCAGAACGGCATGGGGCGCATACCTATAATAGCGAAAAGAATTGCAATTGCGGTAAGCGCGCGCTCTCCGCCCGACAAAAGAGAAATTTTAGAAAGCTTTTTACCGGGAGGGCAGGCTATTATTTCAACTCCGGCGTTCAACGGGTCGTCGCAGTCGGTATAGTCGAGCTGTAACTCCGCTCTGCCGCCGCCGAACAGCTCTTTAAAAGTGCGCTTAAAGTTTTCGTTTATAGTGTTGAAGCCTTCGTCGAAAATTTTAAGCATCTCCGCACGGATATCGTCGAGCGCAACCGTCAAATCGGTTATCGCTTTTTCCATGTCGTCGCGGTCTGTCACCATTTTTTCATAGTGCTTCGACAGCTCTTCAAACTCTTCAACCGCGTTGTGGTTGATTGCGCCGAGCATACTTATCTGCCTCTTGCAGTTGGCAATTTTGGAATTTGCCGTTGAAGGGTCAAAGCCGTCCTCTTTATATTCAAGGCAGCCCTCGTACGTCAAACCGTATTCCTCGTCTATGCGCTGGCGCAGATACTCTAAGTCGCTGTCGATTTTTGTAAGCGCCATATCTAAGTTATGCGATTTTCCGACAAGATCTTCACGCTCGGTTGCGTCATCCAATCTTTCGATATCTATCTTTTTAATACGCTCGTTATAGACTTCTTTGGAATTGGTAACTTCGGTTATCTGGTTGCGCAGATGCTTTACAACGCGCTGTTCCTCTTCTGTAAGAGCGGTTTTTTCCGCTTCGGCATTGAGCATTTCTATTTCGCTCTTGATTTGGGGAATTTTCGCGCTTATCTCTTCCATTTTAGCTACAAGGTCACGCTTTTCATTTTCCAGCCTTTTGACGTTTTCCCCTGCGGAAGCTATTACGCTGTTTAAAGAAGCTATTTCCACACGCAAAGAATTTAGCGTATCCTGTTTTTCCTGCCGCTCTTTTCTTAATTTATCGTACTCCGCACTCATATCGTCCATAGCATTGGAAGCCGCGTCCGATTGCTGAGTTAAGTTTGTAGCTCCTTCAAACACGCCCGAGTACTCGCTGTCAAGCCCCTCAAGCCTTATCTTTAATGCCGACAGCGACTGATTGTATGCCGCGTACTCGCTTTCCGCAGCGGTAACCGCGGACATTAGCGAAGTCTGTTTTTCGGTAACGGAGGCAAGTTCGAGCCTTGCGCTTTGCAAGCGCGACTCAAGCTTATTGAGTTGCCCCTTCCTCTCCTCGTTGATTTTGTCAAGCTCGACGCGTTTAACTTCGGCGCGTTTGAGAAAATCCTTCTTTGTTTCGATAGCCTCTTCAAGCTCTTTTATTCGGCGTTCGTTTTCGAGAAGATTGCCGGCGTCCGACCTTTTCGAACCGCCGGTAATAGAACCGCTCGACGCATATAGCGTACCGTCAAGAGTTATTACCCTGAACGCACGGGGATAGCGCCTGACGATTGCGGTTGCGTTTTCCCTATTGTCCACTATCAGCGTGTTGCCGAGCAGATAGTGAATTACGTTTTCGTATTTCTTGTCGTATTCAACGAGATTTATTGCAAAGTCGATTGCGCCCGTATCGCGTACCGCGCTGCGGATTTGCTCGTTTTCATATCTGGGTCTTAAAGCTTCGATAGGCAAAAAGGTTGCGCGCCCTGCGCCCGTCCTGTCAAGATAATGAACGAGATAGTTTGTATCCTGACGGGTAGCCGTTATTATGTTTTGCATTGCCGCGCCGAACGCGGTTTCAATAGCCACGGCGTATTCTTTATCGCAAGAAACGACGTCGGCTATAAGCCCGAGTATCTTTGAGGAAAGTTCGGGATTTTTGGCTGCGTCGGACATCAGCCTTTTGACCGAACCTATGTATCCTTCGAGCCTGTCGCGAATGCCGCGGAAAGAGTCGAGAGTTTCGCTCAAACTTTTTATCTGAGCCTGCGTATCATATACTCGGTTGACAAAAAATTGAATTTTATCCTCGCTCTCTTTCACAGCATTTTCGGCTTCGGTTAAAAGCGCGTCTTCGTTACCCAAAAATTGCGAAAGCTTTTCACCGCGAGCAATACTCTCTTCATAGCTCTTTTTTGCCTCGTCGCGCCGTGCGCGTATCTTTTCCATATCGTCCTCGATTTCTTTGAGGCGTTCGGCAAGAAAGGCCTTCGAAGCTTCGAGCGAGCCCATATTTCTTCTAAGTTCGGACAAGTCTTTGAATGTGTCCATAACCTTTTTTCTATGCTCGCCCGTCTGATATTCGTAGTCGGATATACTCTTTGACAGCTCGTCCAAGCGCGATTGCAGCGTTTCGCAGTTTTCCAACATTCCCTTGACGCGGTTGGTGTTTTTCTCGCACTGATCCTGTGTGCGCCGTACGTCGCGCTCTATTTCGTTTATGCGCTTCGAGGAATACGTAATTTCTTCCTGTGCCTTGGCAAGACTTGCCTTTACCGTACGAGCGCGCTCGGTATATAGCTTTGCTTCTCCGCTCTTATGTTCGATTCCAACTTCATAGCGACGAACCCTGTCATACAAGTCGCGTAAATTTGCGTCCGCCTCGACAAGCGCGTTTCTGCAAGTCTGATATTCCTGCAAAAGTTCTTCCCCGTGCTTTGTAAGATACTCTATTCTTTCGTCGATTTTAATTTTTTTGTCGTTTATCTTTTGCTTTTCACCCTCGGCGCCGTCGTGACGAACTATGTAAAGGTTGGTTTCCTGCCGCCTCTGCTCATCGTAAAGCTCGCGGTATTTTACTGCGTTTTCGGAAGCTTTCTTCAACGGATTAAGTTGCCTTTCGACTTCCTGCATACGCTGCGCGTGAACGAAAAGATTGTCCTTTGCACCGTTCATTTTGCGCTCGGCGTCGGCCTTTCTGTCCTTGAACACCACAATTCCCGTAGCTTCTTCGAAAATCGAGCGTCTGTCCTCGGGCTTCGCGTTCATAATCTGTTCTATTCTGCCCTGTCCTATAATCGAATAGCCTTCCTTTGCCGCGCCTGCGCCGTGCAATAGCCCCGTCAATATCTTCATTCTCGAAGGCTGTTGATTTAAAAGGTATTCGCTTGTGCCGTCACGGTAGAGCCGCCTCGTCATTTCGACCTCGTCGCAGTCTATATCGAACATGCGCTTGGTGTTGTCGAAAGTCAAAGTAACCTCGCACATGGACATTTTGCGCCTTGCCTCGGTGCCGCTGAAAATAACGTCGAGCATCTGCGAGCCGCGCATCATTTTTGCAGACTGTTCACCGAGAACCCAGCGTATAGCGTCGGCAACGTTGGATTTTCCGCAGCCGTTGGGACCGACTATACAGGTTACGCCCTCGCCGAGCGTTACCGTGGTTTTGTCGGCAAACGATTTAAAACCCACAAGTTGAATTTGTTTAAACGTCAACATAATTATCTCCGCACGGAAACCCCGTGTACTAACCGATATGTTTTAAAGCCTCGCACGCGGCATTCTGTTCCGCTTGCTTTTTATTGGTCGACCGACCCGTATAAACCTTGCCGCAAACTTCTATTTCGGCGCGCCACTCGGGTCTTTGCGGATTGCCCACGTCGAAAGTACGATATCTGAGCGGCGGATGCGACTTTGCAAGCCTTTCCTGCAGCTCACCCTTGTAATTTCTTGTTTCGGGCAACACGCTGAAATCGAGCGTGCTAAGCACAAATTTTTTTGCCTCGAAAATGCCGCCGTCGAGATAGATTGCCGCGACGAGCGCCTCGTAGACGGACGGAACGGCTTTTTTGTTTTTTGTATCTCCCGAGTCCTTGATAAGATATTTATCCAGACCCAGCTTTTTTGAAACGGGCGTAAGCGCCCTGTCCGACACCATAGCTTTGCGCCTGTCGGTAAGCTTGCCCTCGCTGCTGTCCCTGTCGAAAATGCGCTCGGAAACGATGAATTCCAAGATCGCGTCCCCGAAGAACTCCAAAGTTTGGTTATTGAAATCTTTGTCAAACGACGACAGAGTGAAAGCGCGCCGTAAAAGTTTTTTATCCCTAAAAGCGTATTTTATTTTTTCTTCTATTTCCAATCCACGCCTTCAAGCTTATTTTCCACCGCTTGAATTAAGCCGCCCCTGTAAATTGCCGCGGCGTTTGCTATGGATGCCGCTATTGTTGCCGCCTTTGAAGAGCCGTGACTTTTTATTACTACCTTTTTAAGCCCCAAAAGCAGTGCGCCGCCGACCTTGTCGAAGTCGAGCTGACCGCGCATTCTGCCTATTGCTTTGCGCATAAACAGATAACCTATTTTGGAAGACAGGCTAGAAGAAAATTCCTTCTTCATAACCCCGAGTACAAGTTTGCCGCAGCCCTCCATTGACTTCAACGCAATATTTCCGGAAAAACCGTCGGCAACAGCAACGTCGCAATCTCCCATCATTATGTCCCTGCCCTCGATGTTGCCGATAAAGTTTATGCCGTTCATCTGGGAAAGATATTTATAAGTTTCCTGATGAAGAGGGTCTCCCTTATGCTCTTCGGTGCCGTTTGTCAGCAACCCCACCTTTGGAGTTTTAATTCCGAAGCCGACCTCCGCATAAGCCGACGCAAGCAAGGCAAATTGGCAAAGCATTTCCGGTCTGCATTCGGCGTTTGCGCCGCAGTCGCAAAGAAGAGTTACTCCGCCGCGAGAGTTGGGAATTGCAGGGCACAGCGCCGGACGCTTTATGCCGCGTATTCTGCCGAGAATAAGTTGTCCGCCGACTATGGTTGCACCCGTAGATCCGGCGGTAACCAAAGCGGCAATATCGTCCTGCTTTTTAAGCATCCAATAGGCAGCTATTAGCGAGGACTGTTTGCGCTTTATCGCTTCGGTGGGGATATCGTTCATATCGATTACGTCGGGGCAATCGACTATTTCAAGCCTCGACTTATCGTACTTAAATTTACTAAGCTCGGCCTCGATTTCGGCTTGTCTGCCTGTGAGAATGAGATGAAGCTCTTTGTCGTTTGCAAGCGCCTCAACGCTGCCCTGAACTGTAACCGAGGGCGCGTTATCTCCGCCCATAGCGTCAACAAGAATTTTTATCATACAACCTCCGAGAGTGCGATATACGCAACCTATTTTACATTATAACACAAAGGTTGAAAAAAAACAAACAAATTATTATTATAATTTTGTAACAGCGCGGCGTGACAAAAAGCCTTAATTTTCCTCCTTTTTCTCAATGGGTTGCTCTTCGCTTTCGTATACTAATTTTTTCAAAGGTTTATATTTGTCCTTTCTCAAAAGCGTGGTCTTTTTATAGTTTCCGCGCTTGACCGTGAGGTAACCCGAGCTAATAATACCGTCCTTGCCGTCGCGCGCTTTTTCGGGGTCGTCGACCTTTTCTTCGGGTGCGGCAATATTACCAGTAACTTCCGAAAAAATGGAATACTCCGCTTCTCCGCGCCTGCCGTAAAACTCGAACGTGACGTAGCCTTTGCCCGTTCGCGAGCATATATATACGGGGCAATCAAGGCTGTTGCGTATCTTTAAATCGCAATCTGTGCCGCTGACCATAGCGTCGCGCGAGGGCGGAACGTAGCTTACGGGCAGCGAATGGGGATGATATTCCTCTATTTCAAGCCCTGATAAGAGCGCTGCGTTATAGAGCGTTGTACTCACCTGGCAAACACCGCCGCCGACCCCCTCGGTAAACTCTCCGTTTTCAATTATTTTTGCGGGCAAAAATCCGCGCGATTTCAGCCTTGCCCCCACAATATCATTGAATGAAAGCAGTTTACCCGCCCCGAGTATTTTTCCGTTCAGCTTTGAGGAGGCAAGCCTTATATTGCTAGAACGTGAAAGGTTATCCCCGTCGTAATAAGTTGTAAATTTTGCCAGAAGAGCGGTGTCATTTTTTATCTGTTGCAGTGAATTTTTGCGATTGACCCCCACATATGCCGCAGTTACAGGCGTAAAATCCCCGTTAATAGAGCTTAATATATCCATTTTAAGTCTTTTAATATCTATGGTTTTGCCGTCGCTGCCTTCGTGATATATAAAGGGTTTTGCCGAAGCCTTAAACTCGGCATACGGTTCTACTACTTGAATACTTTCGGCAAACATTATCCCCGAAATTACCTCGTCTATGCCGCAGAGGTAGTAGTTTATTTTTGCTGTTGCATTTTGTCCTTTTTTTACGTCGCGAACGACGGAATATAGATTGTCTTTAAAATTTATTTCGGGATAGGAATAAGTGTACGTACAATTTTCGCACTTAATTTCAAGCGTATTATCTTTTAACTTTTTAACAACTCCGCTTCGGATTTTTTCGACCGCTTGCTCTCTTGATAGTCCGCCAACCTCTTCCCCGTTTATTTTCACGCCGTCGGGAAGTCTTACGCTAAAACCGCAGCACAAAAAAATTATACCCGCCATAAGGACGAGCATAAAACAAAGAATATTGAGTTTAAAGAGTTTGTTGTTTGATACCAAGTCTTTCCAAAAGCTCCTTATTTGCATAAAACTCGGGCGTGCCGACCTTGCGCGACGTACCCGACATATGAGTGTCCGAACCTCCCGTCATTAAAAGATTGAGCGATTCGGCAAGATTTTTATAGTATGTCGTCTGTTCCTCAGTATGCGTAGTATAATAAACTTCTATTCCGCCGAGTCCGCAACCTTTTAACCTTATAATAATATTTTTAAGCAATTCCGCACTTAAATGAATGCGCGCAGGGTGAGCGACTGCCGCAAATCCGCCGGCATAGGATATTGCCTCGCACGTTTCTTCGGGCGTGGGACGGTAGACTGGAATAAACGCAGGTTTGCCGTAATCGACGTAGTTTCTGAAAAAATCGCGCACGTCGTTGCAGTAGCCTCTTTTTACCATTGCGCGAGCGACGTGCATTGCGTGCATAGGCGTGGACGGGGAACGTCTTTGAGCGTCGACGTCTTCCATAGTAATTTTAATGCCCGTGACGTTGAGTTTGAAAACAACCTCTTGAGTACGCTTAATGGAATTTTCAAAAAGTTCGTTCAAAAAGGGTTGAAATTTTTGCTTGTCAATGTTGTAGCCGAGCGTATGAAACTTTATTTGCTTATAGTACGCCGAAACCTCCACCCCGTTTACGCTTTTTAGTCCGTTTGCCTGTGCAAGTTTTGAAAACTCGGCGCAGCCATGCATAGTGTCGTGGTCGGTAAGCGCGATAAGCCGCACTCCGTTGTTCTTTGCCGCTAAAACTATGTCTTCGGGAGAAAGCAAGCCGTCGGAATAATAACTGTGGGTGTGTAAATCCGCCCTCATTTTTTTACTTTGCCCCCCTCTATTTTTATTTTGTTCGTCTGTTTGCCGTACAATACGCGTTCGGCGTGAGTACAGGTTAAAATCGTCTGCAAGCCCGAAGTCCGCTCGACAAGTTTTTTGCGACGTGGCAAGTCGAGTTCGCTCATGACGTCGTCTAAAATCAACACGGGGTACTCGCCAGACATATTTTTGAAAATTTCCACTTCGGCAAGCTTAATTGAAAGAGCGGCGGTTCGAGTCTGACCCTGCGACGCGTAAGTTTTTGCGTCGACGCCGTTTATCGATACGTCGATATCGTCGCGGTGCGGTCCGTTTGCCGTATAGCCGAGCCTGATATCGCGCTCGTAATTGTTGGAAAATTCCGCAAAAAGCCTTTCTTCAAGCTCTTGCTCGCTGCCCTTATACTTCTTTTCGGGGGAAATTTCAAGTTCCTCCATGCCGTCGGTCAAGTGGGCATGCGCCTCTTTGGCGAGAGGGGAAAGCATATCCACATACTCGGCACGCTTACGCGCGACAATAGCGGCATATTTACACAACTGCTCGTCCCAGACGGGAAGCGAATCGTAAATTAAATTTATATCCCTGTTTTTTAAAAGGTTGTTTCGCTGTTCGAGTATCTTGTTATAGCGAGACAGCGCGACGTAATATGGACGCGAAAGCTGGGATATGGAAACGTTTAAAAATCTTCTGCGCTCGTCGGGCCCGTCCTGTATTAGCCTTAACTCCTGCGGAGAAAAGAAAACCGAAAACAAGTTGCCCAAAATATCCGCTCCGCGTGAAATTTTGTTGCCGTTTAGCTTAAATTCCCTGCCGCTCTCGGTTATTTTTGCATAAATTTGCATATTGCCGTACCTACCCTCGCTTTCGGCAGATATTTCGGCAAACTCGCAGCCGTAACGGATGAGCTGTTTATCGCGCTTCGAACGCGGAGAAATACCCGTACAAAGATAAAATACGGCTTCGGCACAGTTGGTTTTGCCCTGCGCGTTTCTGCCGAAAATGACGTTGAGTCCGTCGGAGAACTCAATGTTTTCATCTTCGTAATTTCTGAAATTTTTTAAATATAAATTTTTTATGCGCATTTTCGGTCAAAACACTTTATTTTAAATTAATTTTGTATTATAATAGTTAAAACTACTTTTACATTTTATATTATAGCAAAAATTTCGGAAAATTCAAAGGATATTGAGCGATTATGGCAGAAAAAGGTAATTTTGATTTTATATACAACCCCATTTTGGAAAAAATGCGTGAACTTGTAACGCCTATCAACTATTCTACCTATATCGAAAAACTTGTGCCCGTGGATATCGACGGCAGGTTTATCATTCTTGAAACTCCGACCGAACTTTTCGCAAAATATATTACCGGCGTACTTGCCGATAAAATGCGCGAGGCTATAATTAAAGCCGACGTGGGTATTTCGGATTTCAGGCTGGTTGTCGAGGGCAGCGAAGGTTATTCGTACAACGCACCCACCGAGGAAAAGTTCGAACAACCCTCCAATCTCAACCCCAAGTACACTTTTGAAAACTTTGTTGTAGGAAAAAATAACGATTTCGTATATGCTGCCGCGCTTTCGGTTGCAGAGGACCCGGCGGGAATATACAATCCACTGTTCATATACGGCGGAACGGGTCTTGGCAAGACGCACTTAATTCAGGCTATCGCAAATAAAATTGTTGCCGAAAAACCCGATCTTAAAGTAATTTACGTCACAAGCGAGCAGTTTACAAACGAAATTATCGACAATATGTTCACGCGCAAGCCCGACGCGCGCGACAAAGGCAGCAGGCTTAGACAGTATTACCGCAGCGCGGATATATTAATTGTCGACGATATTCAGTTTATCAAGAACAAAAAAGCCGTACAGGAAGAGTTTTTCCATACCTTTAACGAGCTTGTCGCAAAGGGAAAACAGATTGTTATATCCTCAGACCAGCCGCCTAAGGATTTACCCGACTTGGAAGAGAGGCTCAGAACGCGCTTTTCGGGCGGACTTTTGTTTGATATACTCCCCCCCAACTTCGAAACAAAAATTGCGATTTTAAAGAAAAAGGCACTTGAAAAGAAGTGTATTGTGCCCGACGAAGTGCTCAACTTCCTTGCACAGGACTCGGGAGACGACGTAAGAACGCTTGAAGGCAGGCTTGCAAAGGTCATATTTGCCTCCAAACTTCACGAAGAGCCTTTGAGCATCGCGCTTGCGAGAAACGCGCTGTCTGAAGCCGTTTCCGAGGGCGGAAAAGAAGAAATTACGCCGGCAAACATTATAGGCGCGGTTGCGGGATATTTTCACATTACAAAAAACGACATTCTCGGCAAGAGCAAGAAAAAAGAAATAGTTCTGCCAAGACAGATTTGTTGTTATTTAATGTGCGAGCTTTTGACTATTCCACTCGATTCAACAGGCAAAGAGCTTGGGCGTGACCACACCACTATTATTTATTCGAGAAACAAGATAAGCGAGCTCTGCCGCATTAACGACAAAATCGCAAAAGACGTTGACGACATTAAAAACATAATACTAAAAAAATAAATGAAACCTTTTAAAGAAGGAAAATTCGATATTGTAGTTGTGGGCGCTGGACACGCCGGCTGTGAAGCCGCGCTTGCAGGCGCACGACTCGGACTTAAAACGGCTATGCTGACATTGAACCTTGACAGCATAGCCTTTATGGCGTGTAACCCCTCTATCGGCGGAACCGCAAAAGGGCACCTTGTGCGCGAGATTGACGCGCTGGGCGGAGAGATGGCTAAAAATGCAGACAAGACTGCCCTGCAAATGAGAATGCTGAACGAAGGCAAGGGAGAAGCCGTTCAGTCGCTGCGCTGCCAAAACGACAAAAACGCATACCACCGCGAGATGAAAAAAACGCTTGAAAACACCCGAAACCTAAGCATATTGCAGGGGGAATGCGCAAAAATACTTACCAAAGGCGGCAAGGTTTACGGCGTTAAAACCACATATGGCGGAGTGCTTGAAGCGAGCGCGGTTATACTTGCAACGGGCGTATATCTCAATGCCGAAACTATAACGGGGCAATTCAGGCAGAAGTCGGGACCGAGCGGTTTTGCGGCGGCAACCAAACTTACAAAAGAGCTTATTAGGCTTGGGTTTAATGTGCGGAGATTTAAGACGGGCACACCTGCAAGGCTTGACGCAAGAACGGTCGACTTTGAAAAGTGTCAACGCCAGACGGGAGAAAACGGCGTGCCCTGCTTTTCCTTTTTAAACCCCGTACCTAAGGCAAGCGAACGCGAGTGCTATATAACCTATACAAACAAAACCACGCACGAGCTTATTTTGAACAACCTCGACCGCTCTCCCCTTTATAACGGGGACATAAAGTCTGCCGGGCCTAGATACTGCCCCTCCATTGAAACCAAAGTTGTAAGATTTGCAGACAAGGAGCGGCACCAGATTTTTTTGGAACCCGAGGGCGCGGACACAAACGAGATTTACGTTCAGGGCATGTCGTCTTCAATGCCGCACGACGTGCAAAAGGCCATGTACCGCTCGGTCGAGGGACTTGAAAACTGTCAATTTATGCGCTACGCATACGCTATTGAGTACGACTGTATAGACACATTGGACGTCTACCCCACTCTTGAATTCAAAAAAATGCGGGGGCTATATACTGCCGGACAGTTGAACGGAACTTCGGGCTATGAGGAGGCAGCCGCACAGGGACTTATTGCGGGCATAAACGCTGCTTTCAAAATTTTAAAAAGACCGCCCTTTGTACTCGGCAGGAACGAGGCGTATATAGGCGTGCTTATTGACGATTTGGTAACCAAAGGCACCGAAGAGCCTTATAGAATGATGACTTCAAGGGCGGAATACGCCATTGCTTTAAGACAGGATACGGCAGATTTCAGACTTACACCGAAAATTTTCGGAACTTCGCTATTGACCGAAGAGCGAGAAAAAATTTATAAATCGCGGCTGGATTGGTGCGATAAAATATACGACGCATTAAACTGCCGCGCGGACTTCGAGCTTGCCGAACAGTTTGCCAAAGAGAACGATATACTCGGAAGTATGCACGGCGTAAGCTTTGCGGATTTGATTAGGCGCGGAGCTAAAATAGAGGATATTTGCAAAAAGTTTGATATTTTGACCGACGCTCCAAAGGACGTTTTAAAGACCTGCGAAACCTCGATTAAGTACGAGGGCTATATTTCAAAGACGCGCGCACAGATTGACCGCGCCAAAAAACTTGAAGAAAGAAAACTGCCCGACGACATAGACTATTATAAAATTGGCGGACTAAGATTGGAGGCGCAGGAAAAATTGGCGCGGGTGCGCCCCTTTACTCTCGGTCAGGCAGGGCGTATTTCCGGGGTAAACCCTGCGGACGTAACAGTTTTAATGGTATATCTCGCAACGATAAAAAAATAAATATTATTTAATCCGACTAAACTTACAGTCGGATTTTTTCTGTAATAAGGCAAATAACTTTATTATAAGACAAATTTTTTAAAACGTGTAATTATATAATTAGGTTATGCGTTTAAAAATCAATGCGAAAAGTATTTTTATATATTCCGTCTATGCAGTTGCCGCTATGTTTGCAAATTGCGCGGTGGGCGGAGTTCCGCTGTCGCTTGGGCTGTGTTTTGCTATGCTTGTATGCGGAACGAACATTATAGCTACGCCTATACTGTTTGTCTTGGCTTCGATAGTAAACCTCGATTTGATATTCAGTGTTTTGTGCCTTGCATCGGGTATATTTTTGGGTCTTATAGTCTTTTTATATAGGCGTTCGGGAAGAAAAATAAAGTTAGAAGCTTGCGTCTATCTTTTAATCGCGCTTGCGCCTTACGTCACTTTCGGAACTGTTCCCGACGGAGAATTTTTTATTACTAACCCTTACGCCCTGCGCGCCGTTGCCGCCGCAGTGACGGTTATATTCACGTTTTTTTGTACAAGAACAGTGTATGCGATTTTATACAGACTTGAACGGTGCAGGCTGCGCGAGGACGAGCTTGTGTGCCTTGCGATAGTCTATGCGGTATGCGGAACCGGTATTGCGCACCTGTTCGGCGTGCCTGCTTACATATTTTTGTCGGCGTTTATAATTGTTTTTGCGGTAAGACTTTGCCGCTCGCCCTCTTCGCTGGTGTTCGGGCTTGTGTGCGCGCTGCCTGCCGCCGCAGCGCAATTTTCGCTTATGCCGCTGACGGCGTTTATAATTATCACAACTGCGGCGCTGCTGTTTTCGGGCGCAGGCAGGTTTGCTACGGGGACGATTTGTGCGGCTCTGTTTGCGCTTTACGCCTACTTTTCGGGATTTTTCGATTGCGAGATTCCCATTATTGTCGTTTACGCGTTAATTCTATTTTTTGCGTGTTTCATACCCTCGCTTAAAAGCAGTGAAAAATACGAGAACCTAAGGCGCAGATTGCTTGTTTTGGACGTACTTACCGAAACTGCCGTTGTGAGAGCTCGACGGGCGACAAGCGAAAAGCTTTACCGTATTTCGGAAGTATTCAGAGAAATAGAGTGCGCGTTTTTTTCGCTTGACGAAAATGTGGACGAGCAAGCCGTGCGCAGCAGAATGTTTGTCGAGTTAAAAGAAAAATGCTGTAACAACTGCGAGCGTTGCAAGCGCTGCGAGCGCACAAACGTATATACGGGCTTCAGCCGCCTAATAGACGCAGGCTGTATTAAGGGGAAAGTAAATTTAATTGACTTGCCATCTGAAATGACTGTCAATTGTGCAAGGCCTGCCGACGTTTTAAACGAGTTAAACCTATTGCTTACCGAATACCGCAGATGTATGACCGAAAACGAAAACGCAAAGTCGGGACGAAAGATGCTTGCAGAACAGGCGCGCGGCGTTTCGGAGGTTATGAAGAGCTGTGCCGTCGATTTGAGCCGTATGCAGTCATATACAGGCGCCGCCGAAGGTATAAAGCACGCGCTTTCCGCGCACGGAATATCCTGCCCCGAAGTGTATGTGGACAGCGAGGGAACTAACGAAGTTTGCGCAGTGACCGTGGGCAACGTAGATATTAAACTTATGTGCGCGGTAATTGGAGACGTTTTAAAAAAGAAGTACGCGTTGAAGGACAAAATTATTTACGACGGACAAAAGACCTGTCTTATATTTTCCGCTCCGCCCAAATTTGACGCGGCGTTCGGCGTGGCCTATGCGATTAAAAGCGGAGAACGAGTTTCGGGAGATACGCATTCGGTAATAAGAATTAACGAACACTGTTTTTTGATGGCGCTATCGGACGGTATGGGCAGCGGAGAATATGCAAGAAAGGTTTCCGAGTCCGCAATTTCGCTAATTGAAGCGTTTTACCGCGCCGAAATGCCCGAGGATACCATTTTAAAGACAATAAACAGCCTGTTATCCTTTAACCGCGACGAGAGATTTACCTGTATAGACATCTCCGCAGTAAACCTTGAAACGGGCAGAGCGGACTTTGTTAAGATAGGTTCACCTGCAGGAATAATTCTGCGCGAAGGGGAAATAAGAATACTCGAAAGCACATCTCTGCCCCTCGGTATTTTGGACAACCTTAGACCGACGGTTAGCTGCGAAACGCTTAGAAGCGGCGATTTAGTTGTGTTTATGAGCGACGGAATTACTTCGGCTTTCCCCTCGCAGACAGACTTGTACGAGTTTTTGCAGGAGCTTAAACCGCTTAATCCGCAAAATTTGGCGGACACGATTCTTGCCGCGGCGTTGGACAAGACGGGACACAAAGCTTGCGACGATATGACGGTGCTATGCACAAGAATTTTTGAAAATTAATTTAGGCATAAAAAAGCGCCGTATAATGCGAACTTTACATTGTTCAAATCGATGAAAAAGGCTCTCGGACAATTGTCCGAGAGCCTTTAAATATGTGTTTTATTCCATCGTTAAGCGGAAACGCGTTCAAAGCTGCCTATTTTATTGGCTTTGAGATAGTCGTTCCACAACCCGTCGTTTGCGAATTTCACACAGTACAGAGGCACGCTTTGCAACTCTTCCCCGTAAATACGCAGATAAACGTCGTATTTTCCGCTTTCAAGACCGTGCTCCACGTTGAATTCGAGCTCGTCTTTTACAGTAATTTCTCCATAGTCCGCAATATACGCCGCCGCGCCGGTACTGTCGGTAAATATCAGCTTTGCCCGCTTGTTTCTGTTCAGGTTTCCGAACCCTGCGTTTTGCAACGTAAGGCGGACGTTCAGCTTTTCCGACGAGGCCGAATATGTTAATACCGAGTTTTTCAATACAAATCTGTATCCCAAACGGTTTTGTATGTAAGTAAAGGCGCTTTTGCCGTAATATTGTTTATCTAATCCGCAAGCTTCGGTATAAAGGGTGTTTTTCCACTTTTCGATTACTCTGTTATCCCACTCTGTATTCAGATAACTTAAATGAATTTTATTCATTTCGGGTAGACACATTTCAATATTGTGAAGCGGACTGTCGGGGACGGTAACTTCACCGCCGAACGGTAAATGAGCGTTTTGGACGCTTAAAAAATTTATATCGCGCTCTCTGTCGCGGTAAGTATCCAAATCACTTTCTGAGCCCAAATATCCGTCGTTATACAAGCCTAATCTGTAAGCCTTTTCGGCGGGCGATATTGAAATTTCTTCAACCTTGTCGTCAGATACGTTAATATAATTGTATATCATTTCAGGCGTCCGCACCAACACGGGTATTTCGGAAGCGACGGTTAAAAAAGCGTTTATAAGCGGTGTTATATACGCCGGATTTGCCGCTGCACTCGTATGCATTTCGCCCCAGGGGCCTATAAGTCACGTTTCGATAGCGGTAACCGTATTCACATAACGGTTGAGTACAGAACAAACACTCTCGACATGCCCCAGCATTACTTCGAGAGCCGGCTCCTTATCGGCACTGCCGTTATAGCCGGGATCGTAAGCAAACCTCACGATAGCATTTTTGTCGTTTTCTTTAAGATAACAAAGCAACGCGTCCAACCCTTCCAGCGCCTCATCGGTGAGCGGCTTGTCTGCCACGTTATTTACCACCGCCGAAAACGCGCTTATATCGCAACGCAAATGATACAGCTGCGTTTGTGAATTTATTACGCCCTTATTGTACATCGCTCCGTTTTCGTTGATTTTGACATATACGGGACGGTAAAATCCTTGGTCGGGATTAGATATTTCCTCCGTGCTTTCCTCGTAATTCAAATTCTGAATGTGCTTTTCGCCTGCGTCGGTTTTACCGCATGCGGCAAAAACCGCGGCAATAATAAAAACCGATAAAATTATCGCTGTTAATCTTACTTTCATATATACAATCCCTACGTTTTTTAAAAATGTAGGGTAATTGTATCATATCTTCGATAAAAAAACAAGCGGTTGACAAAGCGTCGCTTTTTTATCTGTTAAATTCTTTTATAGCTTTTCTTAAAATTGCCGCGCTTTGACGGGTGGGCATTTGCGAGAGTCTGAACTGCCAATTACCTTCCACAGTGGACGGCGTGTTCATACGCGCGTCGTCGTCAAGACACAACACGTCCTGTATGGGTAAAACAGCCAAGTCGGATTTGCATGCAAGCACGCACATACAGAGCGCTAAAACCGCCTCCTCCCTCGACTTGAAGGGCATATGCACGTCTTCCAATTTGAGTTCGGCTCGAAGCCTTGACTTGAATACCAAAAACTGCTCTTCGGTCATTCTTTTAAGCAGCCCGTAACATGTGGCATTGTCGTGAGTTCCGGTATATGCAACAGAGTTTTCTGCAATGTTTCTCGGCAAATACGGGTTTGAAGGTTTGCCGTCAAACGCAAACAAAATAATTTTCATACCCGGCAAATCCGTTCTTTGACGAAGTTTTTCAACGCTGTAATCCATTACGCCCAAATCTTCGGCAATCATAGGAATATTGCCGAGTCTGCGCTTTATCTGCATAAACAGCTTTAGCGCCGGACCCTGCTTCCACTCTCCCGTTTCGGCAGTTTCGGCTGTCGCAGGTATGGAATAGTATCTGTCAAGCCCCCTGAAGTGGTCTAAACGTATTACGTCAAGCATTTCGGACGCTTTTTTAATGCGGCTTATCCACCAGGAATAGTTGTCGCTTTCCATTAACTCCCAATTATAGATGGGATTGCCCCAAAGCTGACCCGTGGGTGAAAAATAATCGGGCGGAACGCCGGCAACCTCGGTGGGCTTTAAATTTTCGTCAAGCTTGAAAAACTCGGGATTAGCCCAAACGTCGGAACTGTCATACGCGACGTAAAGAGGTAAATCACCTATTATTTTTATACCGAGCGAGTTGACGTAGGCTTTTAGTTTAAACCACTGTTTTTTGAACACGAACTGTAAAAACAGCCAGAAACAATACTCGCTTTTATAAGTGTTTTCCTTAAATTCTTTAATTGCAAGATTTTCCCTATACTTATAGGAATCGGGGAAGGTATCAAACGAACCCGAATAGCGAGCTTTCAGCGACATAAACACGGCGTAGTCGTCAAACTCGCCGCTTTCGACAAACCTTAAAAACTCGGGGTCCCTGATATTAAAACGAGCGTAAGCGAGGCGTAAAACTTTATAACGCACGTCGAAAAGCGCCGCGTAGTCGACTTTGCCCTGCGGCATTTCACAGCTTGCTAGCTCTTCATCGTCCAACAGTCCCTCGTCCTTCAACGCCACTAAATCGATAAAATAGGGGTTGCCCGAATTGCAGCAGACCGAAGAATACGGACTGTCGCCGAAACCCGTCTGTTGCAGCGGTAAAACCTGCCAATATTTGACGTGTGCGCTCTTTAAATAGTCGGCAAATTCGTAGGCCTCTTTGCCAAGCGTGCCTATACCGTACTTATTTGGCAAGGACGAAATATGACAGAGAATGCCTGTGCCTCTTTCAAATAAACTGTTCATCGTAAACCTGCTCTATTTATCTTTTTAAAAGTTTTTCAAGGCGTGCCGCCGCCTCTTTTGTTACCTCTTCACTTCCAAACGCGGTAAGGCGGAAAAAGCCCTCTCCGTTTTTACCGAACCCCGAACCGGGAGTGCCAACCACCTGACAGTTTTCCAACAGGTAGTCGAAAAATTGCCAACTTGACATACCGTCGGGACACTTAAACCATACATAGGGGGAATTTTTTCCGCCCGTGTACCATACGCCGCAGTCGTCAAGACAGTCGGAAATTATTTTTGCGTTATGCTTGTAGTATGCCAAATTTTGTTTAATTTGTTGCATACCTTCCTCAGAAAATACCGCCGCCGCGCCCTTTTGCACAATATAGGGCACGCCGTTGAATTTTGTCGACTGCCTTCTAAGCCACGTTTTATTAGCGTTTAAGTTGTCGCGCTCGAGGGTGTGAGGTATAACCGTATAGCCGCAACGCGTACCCGTAAACCCTGCAATTTTTGAGAGCGAACAAAACTCGATTGCGCAAGTTTCCGCGCCCTTTATTTCAAACACGGAACGGGCAAGGTTACTATCCTCAATAAAGCACTCGTAAGCCGCGTCGTACAAAATTATCGCGTTTTTTGCATTGGCGTAGTCAACCCACTGCTTTAACTGAGCTTTGGTGTAAGCCGCGCCCGTGGGATTATTGGGAGAGCAGATATAAATAATATCGGCATTTACCGAGTAATCCGGCATAGGCAAAAAGCCGTTTTCGCTTGTTGCGTTTGCGTAAATTATCTTGCGCCCAGCCATAAGGTTTGTATCGACATATACGGGATATACGGGGTCGGGAACGAGCACGACGTTATCCTTTGAAAAAATATCGAGGATATTGCCGAGGTCGGACTTGGCGCCGTCGGAAACGAAAATTTCGTCCAAATCGAGCTTTACGCCGAAATTGTTATAATAGTTTAAAATTTGAGTTCTTAAAAAGTCGTAACCCTCGTAAGGGCCGTAGCCTTTGAAACTTTCCTGCTTTGACATTTCGTCGACCGCCTTATGCAGTGCGTCTATTACCGCAGGAACAAGCGGCAAAGTTACGTCGCCGATACCAAGCTTCAACACCTTTTTATCGGGGTTCTTTTCGGAATAAGCCTTAACTCTTAAAGCGACTTCGGCAAACAGATAGTTATTTTCTATATCGTTAAAATTAGTATTGAAATTCATAGACAAATTACTTTTTCTTCATATATTTTACAGCGTGCGCTATAAACTCGCGGAATATAGGGTGCGCACTTTGGGGGCGGGATTTGAACTCGGGATGGAACTGCACGCCGACATAGAAGTCGTTTTTGGGAATTTCAACCGCTTCCACCAGCTTGCCGTCGGGAGATGTGCCGCCTATTACCATACCGGCATTTTCGATTTGCTCACGGAATTCGTTATTAAACTCGTATCTGTGACGGTGACGCTCGGAAATATTCTCCTCTTTATAAGCTTCTTTCATTTTATTCCCGAGCACCTTGCAAGGATATGCGCCCAAACGCATTGTTCCGCCCATTTTTACGCCGTGCTGATCGGGCATTAAATCGATTACGCAATGCTCGGATTGGGGGTCGAACTCGGAGGAATGCGCGTCCTTATAGCCGAGAACGTTTCTTGCAAACTCGATTACCGCCGTCTGCATACCTAAACATATGCCGAGATATGGAATATTATTTTCCCTCGCATATTTTGCGGCAAGAATTTTGCCCTCTACTCCGCGAGTGCCGAAGCCGCCGGGAACTAAAATTCCGTCCATTCCCTTAAATATTTTGGCAAGATTGCTTTCGTTGATTTCCTCGGTATCGACCCATTTGATATCTACCTTTGCCGCGTTTTCATACCCTGCGTGAGCGAGAGCTTCGGCAACCGAAAGATATGCGTCGTGAAGTTGAACGTATTTTCCGCAGAGCGCTATTTTAACAGTCTTGTCACGCGCGGCAATTCTGCCGAGCATTTTGTTCCACTCGGTCAAATCGATAACTCTGGGGTCGAGTTTCAGCCTTTTGCAGACTATCTCGGAAAACCTGCTTTCTTCAAGCATTATGGGGCATTCGTAGAGCACGGGCATAGTCATATTTTCGATACAGCACTCGGGCTCGACGTTGCAAAACATTGCAATTTTAGCCCTTACGTCAGAGGGCATAGGCGCGTCGACACGAGCAATAATAATATCGGGATTTATACCCATTCCCTGCAATTCCTTGACGGAATGCTGGGTGGGTTTCGACTTGAACTCTTCAGAACCCGAGATATACGGCACAAGCGTAACGTGAATAAAACAGCAGTTGTCCCTGCCGACTTCACGCGCGACCTGCCTTATTGCTTCGATAAATGGCTGACTTTCGATATCTCCTATCGTGCCGCCGATTTCTGTTATTACGACGTCTGCACTCGAAGTTTTGCCGACGTTGTAGATAAAGGTTTTAATTTCGTTTGTAACGTGAGGAATTACCTGAATAGTCTGTCCGAGGTATTCTCCGTTGCGCTCTTTATGAAGAACGTTCCAATAGACCTTACCTGTGGTAAGGTTGGAGTACTTATTTAAGTTTTCATCGATAAAACGCTCGTAGTGACCGAGATCGAGGTCGGTTTCAGCGCCGTCGTCGGTTACAAACACCTCTCCGTGCTGGAAAGGGCTCATTGTGCCGGGGTCAATATTTATATATGGGTCAAGCTTTTGAGAAGCTACTTTATAGCCCCTGCATTTCAACAGTCTGCCAAGCGACGCCGCCGTTATTCCCTTGCCCAAACCGGACACTACTCCGCCCGTTACAAATATATACTTCGTCATATTTCTTCTCCGAGTATTAAATCCTTTTTATTATATCACAGCCGATAATTAATTGCAAGAATTATTATTATTAAATAATAAATTTAAAGCGCAGTCAACTCGACGTCTCCCACAAATGATAGGGTTGCGCCGCCCGTCATTGTTACACGCTCGTCGGTGTAGACTATTTTCAAATCGCCGCCTAAAAGATGGACGAGTATCTCTTTGCCCTTGTCGCAAAAACCGTTTAAAACGGCTGCAACCGCAACAGCGCACGCGCCTGTGCCGCAGGCAAGCGTTTCTCCGCTTCCGCGCTCCCATACGCGCATTTTTAACTCGTTGCGCGCTATCACCTTTACAAACTCGGTATTTATCCTCTCTGGAAACGCCGCGTGGTTTTCAAACTTTTTGCCTATTTGCTCCAAGTCAAGCCCGTCGGGGTCGGCAAAAACAACGCAGTGCGGATTGCCCATAGAAACAAGCGTAACGTTATACTCCCTTCCTTCGACAGACAAGGGCTTTGAAATAACTTTGCCGCTGAAAACAGACGGGATTTTTGCGCCGTCCAATTCAGCCCTTCCCATATCGACTTTCGCGCTTGCGACTTTCCCCTTTTCGTCAAAATCGAAATGCAATGTTTTTATACCCGAAAGCGTTTCAACCGTGCACTTATCTCCGTCTACATAGCCCAAGTCGCGAGCCAGCTTGCCGACGCACCTTATTCCGTTGCCGCACATTTTGCCCTCGGAGCCGTCGGCATTGAACATACGCATTTTACAGTCGGCAATTTCCGACGGGCATAGCAAAATGACGCCGTCGCCGCCGATATAGAAATGTCTGTCGGAAAGCTTTTTTGAAAGCTGTTCGGGATTGCTTATTTGGTTTTTAAAACAATCGAAATAGATATAGTCGTTGCCTATACCGTGCATTTTATAAAACTTCATACATTTATTATAGTGCAAGTGTGCATATTTTGCAATAAAAACGGCGCGGTTTTTCCGCACCGTTTAACTTTATGTTACGTCAAAAATTTGTAAATAATTTCCATTAATTTTTAAAAAAATATTGACATCAATGAATATTATAGTTATAATACTTATACAATTAAATTTCTTTGGGGCAAGGTGAAATTCCTTACCGGCAGTAATCTCTTTTAGAGTAGTCTGAGAAGAACGAAAGTTCCCGAATAGGTGCGATTCCTATACCGACGGTAGAGTCCGGATGAATGAAGAATACTGTAAAATTACTACGCCCTTTTTGGGCGTTTTTTTCTTAAAGAAATTTAATTAATTTTATAATTAGGAAAATTAAGAAAAATGAAAATTATTTTTTATTTATTGACCTTTATTATCACATGCTTTGGCATTGTGGTTACAATTATAGAAAAAAATCCGTCCCTGCTTGCAGTCTGCTTATTGGGCGGATTAATTTCCTTCGAATTAATATATCTATTAACAAAGCGTAATAAATAGTTTATAAATACAGTATTCAGGTCGGAGAAATCCGACCTATTTCATTTTATACCTCAATTTCTCCAAACGCGGTTTTGCTTAAACCACTCGGTGTCTTTTAAAATTACGTCATTATTGCTGCAATACAGTTTTAAAACACCGCTTTTGGTATAGAACACAATGTTTCCGTTCATAGAAGTAAAATTGTTAGCGTCGTAATCGACAATCAAAGTTGTGCAATAAATATTTTCGGTAAAGAGCGCAACTCTGTCTATAAACGCCTGCGCCGGGAATGTGTTTTGAGGGTTGGACGTGTACTCGGTTGTACCGCAACAGCAACATACCGCAACATTTTTAGGCTTAATGACATTCAAAAGTTTTATAGTGGAAGCAGTATAGCTGCCGTGATGTCCGCCCTTGAACAGCTCTACTTGGGGAAGGTTATTACTGTCGACAAGGCTGCTTTCCCCTTCTTCCTCCAAATCGCCGGTGAACAGATAGTTGTATATATTGTTGTCCGTATTCTGAGTTAAGAGAGTGCAGACGGAATAATCGTTTTCGTCCTTGGTACTTTGGTCGTAATATTTTTGATAAAGAATATTCAAAGAAACGCGTTTGTCGTCGTCAAGAAAGTACTGCCGCTGCGCGCCGTCGGTCTGATACCAGCACTGTTTTGCCGTATAGACAGTTGTTCCCTGCGATTTTGCATAATCTACAGCGGAAAGAAAATTTTTATAAATCTGCGTAGTGGAGTTAGTGCCTGCAAATGTTATAAGCGTTTCCACCTTGTATTGATATAAAATACCCGTGCGAGAACCGTTTTTGGAGTTTCCCACAAAACCTGCGATATGGTCCTGATGCGCGTGAGTTGCTATGACGTATTCTAACACCCCGTCTGTGCAGTATGTATCGACGTATTGCTTAATAGTTGCCGCGCTGTTTTGTCGCGAACCTGCGTCTATTAAAACTTCGGTATCGCCGCATTTTATTAATGTGCAGTCCCCCGTTTCCCTGTTGCCCAGCTCTAAAAAGTGAATCGAAAGGTCGCTGTTTACAACCTCTTCTTGACTTCCCGATGTATTTTCGGGCTTGCCGCAGACACCGCAAACTCCGTCAATAAAATTATGGTTGCCCGTTGCCTTGATAGGCTGTTCCTCTATATCTTTACAGACGGTGCATTCACGCTTTTTTAGTCCGTCGTTGCCGCAGTCGGCGTCCGTTTCAACGACCCACTCGCTGAAAGTATGGTCCCCGAACCCGAGATATTTATGAAAGATATCGGGGCGCACGCACCAGAAGATTGCTAATGCGGCAATTACTATTACAAGCAAAATTACCAGCGTAATAAATAACTTGGGGTGTCTTTTTGCGGCGCTTGAAATTTTTTTGGATTTTTTCGACATAGTTTACCTTATAAATTTTTGAGCTGATTTATAACTTTTTCGCGCATTTCGATGTATTTATTTAATTTTTCCCGCTCGTCGTCCACCAATTTTTTGGGAGCTTTTGCAACAAAGCCCTGGTTGTTGAGCTTGCCGTCCGCACGGCGAATTTCGTCCATAATACGCTCAAGCTCCCCCTCGAGTCTTGCCTTTTCCTTCTCTATATCGACAAGTTCTCCCATGGGAATAAATATAGTGCCTATGCCGAGTACTTTTGTCACAGTCTTTTCCCCAGCCTCCGCCGCGGAAGATATAAAATTGATTTCCTTTGCGCCGGCAAGTTTCAAAATACTTTCTTGATTTGACGATATTTGACGCCTGTTTTCCGTGACTATATACAGGCTGACTTTACGCGAAGGAGGACAGTCGAGTTCCGTCTTTGCCGCACGCACCGCCTTGATAATTTCCATTATTCCGCCGAAGCTTACAGCGTCCTTTTTATAGGCGCGGCGCGAATTGTATCTGGGGAATTCCTTTGTCATAATCGTGCCCTGAGTTCCGGGCAGATTGCGGTAAATTTCATCTGTAATAAACGGAATAAAGGGGTGCAAAAGCTTCAACGCGTTGTCGAGAACGTACACAAGTACAGCCAACGCGCCGTCGCGCTTTGCGGAGTCGTCCGACTTTAACGCAGGCTTTACAAGCTCGATATACCAATCGCAGAAATCCGACCACATAAAGTCGTACATTATCTGGCAGGCAATGCCGAACTCGAATTTGTTGAGGGTAAGCGTGACGTCGCGTATTGCCGACTGCAACCTTGCGATAATCCATTTGTCGGCATGGGAGAGCTTGACTTCTTCCAAACTCTTTACCTTATGCCCCTCCGCACTCATAATTACAAATCGGCTTGCGTTCCATATTTTGTTCATAAAGTTGCGGCAAGCCTCGACCTTCGCGTCGGAGTAGCGCGTATCGTTTCCCGGGGCCACGCCCTGCAGCAGCGAGAAGCGCAAACTGTCCGCACCGTATTTATCTATGACTACAAGGGGGTCTACGCCGTTGCCGAGACTCTTTGACATCTTTCTGCCCTTTTCGTCGCGCACAAGCCCGTGAATAAGCACGTCGCGGAAGGGGACTTTACGCATATGTTCGAGTCCCGAAAAAATCATTCTCGCAACCCAGAAAAATATTATGTCATATCCCGTGACAAGCACGTCGCCGGGGTAGAAATATTCCAAATCGGAGGTGTCGTCGGGGAAGCCCAAGGTGGAGAAAGGCCATAGCGCGGAAGAGAACCATGTATCGAGAACATCTTCGTCCTGACTGAGGTTGATTGAGCCGCAATCGGGGCATATATGGGGGTCTACCTTTGCGCAAATCTCTTTTCCGCAGTCCTTACAGTACCAAACGGGGATACGGTGTCCCCACCAAAGCTGACGGGAAATACACCAATCCTTTACGTTTTCCATCCAATTATAATACGTCTTTGCAAAGCGTTCGGGCACAAAGGTAATTTTCTTATCCGTGACCGCGTCTATTGCCGGACGGGCAAGCTTTTGCATTTTTACAAACCACTGTTTTGAAACTATCGGCTCGACCGTTGCGCCGCACCTGTAGCAGTGTCCGACGTTGTGAGAATGCGGAACGATTTTCACAAGCGCACCGCTTGTTTTTAGCTGCTCGACAAGCTGCTTTCTGCACTCGTATCTGTCAAGCCCCTCAAAGCGGCCTGCAAGCGAATTCATTGTTCCGTCGTCATTCATTACGCGCACTACGGGCAAGTTATGGCGCAGACCTACTTCGAAATCGTTGGGGTCGTGCGCAGGCGTTATTTTTACGCAGCCCGTGCCGAACTCCATATCAGCGTGTTTATCCCCCACTATGGGTATAGCCTTGTCTATCACGGGCAAAATTACATTTTTACCTATTAAATGTTTATACCTTTTATCCTCGGGGTTGACTGCCACAGCCGTGTCTCCGAACATTGTTTCGGGACGGGTCGTAGCAACCTCCAAAGCGACGTTTTCCCCCTCTACGGGATAATTTATATGCCAGAAGTTTCCGTTCTCTTCGGAATACTCGACTTCGGCGTCGGAGAGCGCAGTTTTACAGCAAGGGCACCAATTTATTATGCGGCTGCCCCTGTAAATAAGCTTTTTATTGTATAAATTAACAAAAACTTCCCTTACGGCTTTCGAGCATTTTTCGTCCATAGTAAAGGTAAGCCTCGACCAATCGCAGGAAGAACCCAACTTTTTGAGCTGTTCGACTATTCTGCCGGCGTACTTATCCTTCCATGCCCAGGCGCGCTTCAAAAAACCGTCCCTGCCAACCTGCTCTTTTGTAAGTCCTTCGCTCTTCATCTGCTCGACTATTTTAACTTCGGTAGCAATGGAAGCGTGGTCGGTACCGGGAAGCCAAAGCGCGCAATAGCCCTGCATTCTTTTAAAACGAACGATAGAATCCTGCAAGGTTTCGTCCATTGCATGACCCATATGCAACTGTCCCGTAATGTTGGGCGGCGGCATCATAACCGTGAACGGAACTTTACTGTCGTCTCTTACGGCTTTGAAACAACCGCTCTCCTCCCACTCTTTATAGAGCTTGTCCTCAAAAGATTTGGGGCTGTAGGTCTTTTCCATAATCCTCTCCTTAAAACTCGGAAATTTATATATACGTTATTATTATAAAATAAAACGCAAAAATTGTCAAACGCTAACGGTGCGGCATAAAATGTATTATTAAAATTTTAAGGAGTTTTAACTTAATTGAAAAAGAAAATTTTAAGCTGCATTATTGCAGTCTGTTTCTGCCTGATGATACCTCTTGCGTTCACGGGCTGTAAGGACGGAAAAACCGTCATTAAAATCAACGAAGTAACACACTCGGTATTCTATGCTCCGATGTATCTTGCGGATTCTTTGGGATATTTCGAGGAAGAAGGATTTGAAATCGAGCTTACCAACGGCGGCGGCGCGGATAAAACAATGGCTGCCGTGCTTTCGGGCGGCGCAGACATAGGTTTTTGCGGCCCCGAAGCAGTTATATATACTTATCTTGGCGGCAGTGAGGACCAGCCCAAAGTTTTCGGTCAATTGACTAAGCGCGACGGCAGTTTGCTTGTCGGCAGAACAAAACAGGACAATTTCGACTGGAAATCGCTTGACGGCAAAGAAATTCTTGCCGGCAGACCGGGCGGCGTTCCCTTTATGACCTTTGAATACGTCTGCAAAAATGCCGGCGTAAGCCCTAAATTCATAACGGAAGTAAGCTTTAACTCTATGACCGCCGCGTTCGAGGGCAACGTCGGAGATTATTGCACAATGTTCGAGCCCTCCGCTTCGGACTTCCAAGCCGCAGGCAAGGGCTATATTGTCGGCTCGGTAGGAGAGCAGTCGGGAGAAATTCCCTATACCTGTTTTATGGCTAAGTCGAGCTATATAGAAAAGAACGGAGATAAAATCGAGGGACTTTTAAGAGCGATAACAAAGGCAATTAAATATCTAAACGAGAATGATATTTCGACTGTTGCCGAAAAGCTTGACGGTTATTTTGCCGATACGAGCATTGAAAGCATAAAAGCTTCGCTCAAAACTTATAAAGATATCGACGCCTGGGTTGACAATATGGCTATGAAAGAGAGTGCGTTTACAAGGCTTCAGGACGTTATCGAGCTTGCAGGCGAGCTTGACCGCCGCGTCGATTTCAAAGATATTGTGCTGACGGAAACCGCGCAAAAGGTGTATAACGAAATATACGCTTAAAAATATGCTTGAATTTAAAAACGTATCTTACACCTATCATACCAAAGCCGGAGAAACGACGGCTGTCGACAAACTCAATTTTACCGTTGAAAACGGTGAGTTTGTTTCGGTAATAGGTCCGTCGGGGTGCGGAAAAACGACCATACTTTCACTTGCCGCAGGACTTTTAGCTCCGTCCTCGGGTGAAGTTTTACGCGGAGACGGAGAGTTCGGATATATGTTGCAACGCGACGCGCTGTTCCCCTGGCGCACCGTCGAGGGAAACATATTTCTACCCTTGGAGGTAAAAAAGCGCAACACCCCCGAAAAGAGAGAAAAAGCAGTTGAACTTGCCGTAAAATACGGACTTAAAGACTTTTTGAAAAAGACCCCGAAAGAGCTTTCAGGCGGTATGCGACAGCGAGTTGCGCTCATACGCACGCTTGCCGCCGAACCCGAAATTCTTTTATTGGACGAACCTTTTTCCGCGCTCGACTATCAGACGAGGCTGGAAGTCTGCGACGACGTGCAAGGCATAATCAAAAGCGAAAAAAAGACGGCGCTGCTTGTTACGCACGACATTTCGGAGGCAATTGCGCTTTCCGACAAGGTGGTTGTTTTATCAAAACGGCCGGCAACGGTAATAGCCGTACACCCCATTGATTTCGGTGGCAACGTGCCGAAAAACAGGCGCGAGTGCGGAGAGTTTGCCCAAACTTTTGAAATTTTAAGAAAAGAACTCGGCATATAGAGTCAATGTCGGGTTCCGAGGAAAAACATATGAAAAAAAATACTGGTTTTTCGCGCGAACACATAGCGTATCTCAAAAAAGTGCGCAATAAAAAAATTATAATTAACGTGTCGCGCTGTATGATACTCATTTTAATTTTGGGGTTTTGGGAACTGTTTGCCCAGCTTAAAATCATCGACCCGTTTATAACGAGCTCCCCTTCAAGGGTAATGAAAACCTGCGCCTCGCTATATGCCGACGGCACGCTTTTCCACCACATAGGCATAACGCTAATGGAAACGTTTTTAGGGTTTTTGATTGCCGTGGTTTTAGGCTACGCAATAGCCGTTGCACTTTGGGCAAGCGACGCTTTAAGAAAAGTGTTGGAGCCGTATATAGTGGTGCTCAATTCCCTACCCAAAATTGCGCTCGGACCTTTGATTATCATATGGATAGGCACGGGCTACGACGCAATCATATTTATGACTGTGCTCGTTTCGATTATAGTGTGTATAATGAATATGCTTTCGGGATTTATCGCGGTAGACAAAACAAAACTGCTTCTTATGAAATCGATGGGAGCGTCAAAGCTTACCACTTTGCGAAAGCTTATTATACCGGCTTCACTGCCTACCCTTATAAACACGCTGAAAGTTGCCGTCGGGCTTGCCTGGATAGGTTCGATTATGGGAGAGTATATCGTTTCCAAAGCCGGACTCGGCTACCTCATAGTCTACGGCGGTCAGGTGTTTAAATTAGACCTGGTTATGGCTGCGACGTTTATTCTATGCCTGCTTGCCGGAGGTATGTACGGTATAATTGCACTTGTGGAAAAAAGAATTTCAAAATAGCTTTTACTTTGAATTAATAAAATTTAAGCGAGCGCAACACGCTCGCTTATCTTTTTAAAAGATAAGCGCCGCGGAAAAAATCAAAGCCGCGCATACAAACGCCGTATTTATTACTTTTTTTATATATTTGTTCATACCGCTCTTTCAACTTTTCGTCCGGCATAGGCTTGTCTTTCGCGCATATTTAGACCTTTGGAATTGGAAAGCTCCAAAAACAGACGCTCGCACTCGTTTACGCGAATGCACTCCCCCTTATCGATTAAAAAAGTTTCTCCTTCGTGCCTTGTTCTTATAATTTGTTTCTGCCTTTCGATATATAGAGTAAAATTCATATTATCTCCTCCTACATTTTACATTATCTATTTTACACGCAATACTTGACAGAAATTGTCAGGTATGATAAAATTATTTAAAAAAATTTTAGTTTCTGTTTATTGTATTTTTACAGGGAGGAAATTATTCTATGAAATATGACGTAATGCTTAAAATTTTAAACTTACTTTTACAGCGCAGAAGCATTACTGCGGTCGAGCTTGCGCGGAGGTATGAAGTTTCGGTGCGCAGCGTTTACAGATATATCGACGAGTTGGTTTGCTGCGGTGTACCCATAGAAATTGCGCGCGGCAGGTACGGCGGACTTACCATAGCCGACACCTACCGTCTGCCCACGGGGTATTTTACGCGAGAGGAATACGAAGCTGTTTTGAACGCGCTTGACGCCATGTCGTCGCAGATTTCCGACGAAAATTTACTATCGGCACGGGACAAGCTTGAAAGCAAGCGAAAATACGAAAAGCGCGAGCTTGCGGTTTGCGGCAACATTATAATCGACGGAGGAACCTGGGGGGACGGAGTCAAATTTTCTCAAAAGATGGCGGTCTGCGAGCAAGCCGTAAACTATGCCAAGCAAATTTTGATTGACTATATTTCGCGCGAGGGAGAACATTCAAAGCGAATTATCGACCCGTATGTGCTTATTTTTAAAAAGAACGTTTGGTATGTTTGGGCATTTTGCCACACTAAGCAGGATTTCAGAACCTTTAAAATAGGCAGAATACGCTCGGCAGCGTTTACGGGCAAGACGTTTAAAAAGCGCGAATTTACGCGCGACGATATCGACCTTAACTTTTATTACAAGGACGACGAGCTGACCGAAGTCACTTTCGAGATTGAAAAAAATTCTATTGCCGACGCCGAGGAATGGTTGGGAATTGACAACATAGAGCCGTGCGGCAACACGTTTTGCGCCAATTTGAAGCTGCGCGACGACGAGTCGCTTGTAAATAAAATTTTAAGCTTCGGCGGCGCGGTAAAAGTTTTACGGCCCGAGGGGTTACGACAAAAGGTTGTTTCCGCCGCAAGAAAAATTGCGGAAAACAATGCATAAAAAAACAGCGGAAAGCTTGCAAGCTTTCCGCTGTTATTATCAATCTTTATCTATAGTCAAGGTATATGAAAAACTGTTTCCGTCCTCGTCGGCAAAATTTATAAACGGCTTTTTTGAAAGCTCTTTCGGAGCGCCGTCATAGTCGTTTATGCCCCACCAGGGTTCGACGCAAATATATTCACCGCCGTCCTCGTTGCTCCAAAATGCAAACACGGGGCAGTTTGATTTGAAAGCATAAGTAAAACCGTCGACGGTTTTTGCAAAAATCTTACCGCCCGAAAGGTTGCCGAGCTGTAAAGTTTTGCATTGCTTAAAAAAATCTTTATTGGCAACAAACCTTTTAAGCTTGCCGATACTTGCTCCCTCTCCGGTGCCGAGTTGATACATAACGGGCTGCTCCTCGTTTTCAAACTCGATTATTGCCTCTCCCTTCGGCGCGACAAGCCCGGGATGACCGCCGACATAGAAGGGAATTTTACCCGATTTTGAACGCACGGTATATGTGACTTGTACGCAATTTGCAATTAGCTTATAACAAATTTCAAAGTCAAATGAGTACGGATAAGTCTTTTTTGTTTGCTCGCTGTCGGTAAAACCCAAAATAATTTTATCGGCGCTCTTTTCTAAAAATCTAAACGAAGAATATCTTGCAACGCCGTGCGACTTAGGCGCAAAAGTTGCCCCCTCCGCCTCGTATTCTCCCGCGTGTCCGACTATGGGAAAAATTACCACGTCGCGACTTTTCCAGGCGGCACCGCCCTGCCAAAGCCGCTCTTCTCCTCGATAATTCAAAGAAACCATACTTCCGCCTTCGGTGTCAACGGACAGCGACAAAACTTCGTTTCTAATCGTATAAATCATCTTAATACCTCTACCAACCGAGCGTTTCTCCGCCTAGTATATGAATGTGCAAGTGGAACACCGTCTGACCGGCGTCCTCCCCTTGATTGATTACAAGGCGGTAACCGTTTTCACAGCCGTTGGCTTTGGCTATTTCGGGTATCTTTATAAGCATATACTTGACAAGCTCGGCTCGTTCGGCGTCTATTTCGGAAAGAAGCTTGAAATGCTCTTTTCCGATTGCAAGCAAATGAATTTTTGCCTTAGGTTCGATGTCGCGGAAAACGAGCATTTTATCGTCTTCATACACCTTTTGCGAAGGGATTTCTCCCTTTATGATTTTACAGAATATGCAGTTATCGTTCAGCATTGTATTTTCTCCTTCACGATCATTTAAATTAGTTGAGCATACGCTCCGTCCTTGTATGCAGATGTCAAAACTATACCGTATTTTTTACCGGACTCCAATTGCGCGTCCAAATAAACTTTTATATAGTTGCCCGTGTAGCCCGTCCAAAATTTCCCGTCGCGCTCTTCGGCAATTACTTCAAGCGGCTTATTCAAAAACTTATTTATATATTTTTGGGTTGAAAGCGCGGAAGCCGACAAAAGCTTATGCAGCCTTTGGCTTTTTATTCCGGGAGGTAAATCTTTAAGCTTAAAAGCCTGCGTACCCTCCCTGGGAGAAAACGCAAAGGCGTGAACTCTGGCAAAGCCGACCTCTTCGATTATCGACAAACTTTCGGCAAAGTCCTCCTCTGTTTCGGTAGCAAAGCCGACAATTATGTCGGTAGTTATTGCCGCAGAGGGAAAGTATTTATAGATCAAGTTACATTTTTTTATATACTCTTCGCGCGTGTAGTGCCTGTTCATCGACTTCAACACTTTGGACGAGCCGCTCTGCAAGGACAGATGAAACTGCGGCGCAAAGTCGTATAGCGCGCAAAGCGCGGACAGAAGCTCTTTGTCAATTACGTTGCATTCGAGCGAGCCAAGCCTTATGCGCTTTTTTACGGGGGAAAGCCATTTGATTAGGTCGGTTAAAGTTACTCCGTCATAGCCGTAAGAGGAAATATTTATGCCCGTAATTACTATTTCGGGACTGTCGCAATCAGCGATTTCCCCCAATATATCCTCGACTTTACGCGATTTTTCCCTGCCGCGCAAGTATGGAATTATACAGTAAGAACAGAAATTATTACAGCCGTCCTGTACCTTTATAAACGCCCTTGTCTTAGTTTGTTTGGGGAAAGATAAGCCGCAGTTTTCTTTTGAATAGAGCAGAGAAATTTTTTCGACTATCTCTTTTTTGCGCTGTGCGCCCGTTACAAATGTCACGCCCTTATCTTCAAAAGCGGCGCAATTCTTTTCGGAAGCGCAGCCGCACACAAAAATTTGCGCATCGGCATTAAACTTTTTTACCCTCGCAACAAGCTGACGGCTCTTTTTTTCGGCTTCGCGAGTTACCGCGCAGGTATTGAGAACATAGATATCGGCAAAAGAAAGCTTATCAGAAACCTCGAAGCCCATTTTTTCAAGCGAGGACATTATAGCCGCGCTTTCGACCTCGTTTACCTTACAGCCGAGCGTAAATACTACGGCTTTCATTTTAGTTCCCCCAAAGAATAAGCGACGAGCGCGCAGACGGCAATACACGCCGTTTCGGCGCGGAGAATACGTTTGCCGAGCGAAATACCGCAATAACCGAGCTGTTTTGCAAGCATAAATTCATTTTCCGAAAATCCGCCCTCACTGCCGACGACAACAGCCGTAGAGCCGCTTAAACGGGACATATCCCCGTCCGAATGCGACAAAAACTCGCAGGCAAACAGCTTGTTGTTATAGCTTTCGGCAGAGGAAAGAGCGGCGGAAAGATTGTCGAAATATAGTATTTCGGGTGCGCGGGAACGCAGGCACTGTTTAGCCGCCTCGCGCGCAACTTTTTTTAACCTTTCAAGCTTGTTGTCGCTCATATACGCAGAGCAATATTCAGATGAGAACACGCCGATTTTGCTTACACCCAGCTCGCAGGCTTTTTGAACTATAAGCTCGGTTTTATCCCCCTTTAAGGCGCCGCATAAAAGGTAAATTTGCTGTTTAGGTTCCTTATCTCCCTCGGTTACCCCCGTAATATGCGCCGATAAACGGTGTTTCTCAACTTTTACTACTATTGCCGAGTACTCGTTTCCGCTGCCGTCCAAAAGAATTATTTCGCTGCCCTCTTCAACGCGCAGGACGGCCTTTGCGTGAATAAACTCTTCCCCTTCAAGCACGGCAACCGTATCTTCGGGGTAGTTTAAGCTTTCAATAAAAAATCTTTTGTGGGTACTCATAGCTTAAACGAAAGAGCAATCCACTCCCCCTCCCTGACCGTCTTTTCAAGCTTTAAATTTTGAGCGGAAAACGCGGTTATAACCATATCAAGACGGCTTTCAATAATTCCGCTTAAAATTAAAGTTCCGCCGCTTTTAAGATTTTTGGGTATCGAAGGCGCAAGTCCGCACAAAATTTCGGCGGTAATGTTTGCAAGCATTATGTCACCCTTGACTTCGGCATTGTCCAAAAGGTTGGCGTGCGCTACGGTAACTTTATCGGTAACGCCGTTTATTTCGCAGTTGTGTTTTGCGCTTTCGACGGCAACATAGTCAATGTCGGTAAGATAGGCGTATTTTGCACCCAGCTTAATTGCCGAAATTCCCAAAATTCCGCTGCCGCACCCGACGTCTATACAAACGCTGTCGCTTGTAATATAGTCCTGCAACAGCTTTAAACACATCGAAGTAGTTTCGTGTTCTCCCGTGCCGAAAGCCATATTGCTGTCCAAAAGCACAACTTCCTCGTCGGGATTTTTTTCGTATTTAATCCACTCGGGACAAACGACAACGCGGCTGCCTATGTGCAGCGGTCTGAAATGCGTTTTCCAAATTTCAATCCAATCGTCCCCCTCCACTTCTCGAGAGGACGCTTCCAAAGTTCCGACAGAAATTATACCGTTGCAGTTATGTAAAAGCTCTTCCGTATCCTCGCGGATAAGCTTTAAAATTTTAGCCGTTTCGTCGAGCGGAATAAACGCCTTAACAAGCACGTCGCGCCTGTTTTCCAAAAGGCTTTCGTCCATATAGTCCCAATACATAACCTTGTTTTGCTGTAAGGCTATAACGTCCTTTACGTCTGAAATTGCCACGCCGTAATTAGTATAGCGCCACAAAATGTCAGCGACAAGCTCGCTTCCCTCGCTTGTAGTGTGAATGGTAAGTTCGGTAAATTTCATAAAGACCTCTTATATATTTATTCTATCAAAAACCGTGTTTGAAATCAAGAAAAACGCCTCGCAAAATTTGCGAGGCGCACACTTTATTTTTTATTGAGATACTCTACGGCATAGTACAACGCGGTGTTGCCTTCCCCTGCGGACTTTATATATTGATATGGTCTGCCCGTACAGTCGCCTGCGGCAAAAATTCCGTCTATATTAGTGCGCATTTGTCTATCTACGCATATATGCCCGTTTTCCGCCTTTAAGCCGTGAACAAGAGTTGTGGGTGAAAACGCGTTTTTAAGCACAAACACACCGTCGACTTGCAGCTTCTCAGCGTCGCATTCAACGCCGCGCACCTTCATATCCCCGTAAATTTTTTTGAGCGGCTTTAAGATAACCTCGGCGTTCGACGGTTTGATTTCGTACCCCTTGTACATAGGGAACACATAAACTTTTTTTGCTAGTGAACAAAGATATTCTATTTCGGCTTCATAATGCTTGTCGGTACTGTAAACGCAAATTGTCTTGTCGCGGTACATAAGCCCGTCGCATGTCGCACAGTAGCTTACGCCCCTGCCGAGAAATTCTTCTTCCCCGACGATAGGTTTCAAAGTTTCGACGCCTACGCACAAAATTACTGTCCTTGCCGTAAAATCTTTATTGCCTGCAATAAGCGTAAAATGATCCCCCGTCTGATACACGCCCGTAATAATTTCTTCAAAAAGTTCGATACCCATACTTTGCGTATGGTTTAAAAGCGCCCAGCCGAGTTGATCGCCCGTGACGTCGGGCAGCCCGGGATAATTTTTTATATGCGGTGCGGCGCCGACTTTTTTAGAAACGGCACGGCTTGAAACCCAAATATATTTTTTATTTAACAGCTTTGCGTTGATAGCCGCGGATACGCCAGCGGGACCGCTGCCGATAATTGCTATATCATACATATTTATAATTTACCCTAAAACGCGTGCGTTTAGTCGCATTTAATCTATTTTCTATTGTCAGTAATACATAAAATTTCATTTGCATCCAAATCAAGCAAAATACAAATATTAGCTAATGTTTCAAGCGAAGGCATAGCTTTACCTGCAAGATAGCAAGCAACAGTAGGTTGCTTAACATGTAATAATTCTGCTATTTGCGTTTGACTTTTACCCGAATTTCGTATTGCATCTATTATTTTTTTGCGTATTTCTTCAGTTGTAACCATAATTAACACCTCTTTTTTTGTGCAATTTGCATAAATTTAGTTTTATTATATAGAAATCTTCTATAAAATACTTGATTTATAGATATTGTCTATGATAATATGTATTTACTTATAGATAATGTCTATACATATAAATGATCAACCAAGATAACGCGGCAAAATTTTTACTTCATTTCGGACAATTTTTCGGCTAAGTCCTGCATTTCTTTGGGGGGAACGCCCGTTTCGCTTTGCTTGACTGTTTGCTCGACAATTATTTTTGCGCGCTCGGGCGGAATTATAGTTCCCACACCGGCCACGCAGCCGCCGGGGCAGCCCATACCCTCGATAAGATAGCCGTTTAACTTGCCTGCCTTTGCGAGCGTAAGCACTTTTTTGCACTCGGTAAGCCCCTCGGCGTGCTGAATATTAACCTGAACGTCGGGATAATATTCTGCAATGCAACGCTCGATTGCGCTTGCAACGCCGCCCGCGCAGGCATAACCGCGACCTGCACCCGTAGCTTTTAGTTTAACGGGAAGCTCTTCAAGCTTTTCAAGCTCAAGCCCCTTTGCTTCAAACATAGCCGAAAGCTCTTCGAAGGTAATTACAAAATCGACAAAGCTGCGAACGGTTCGGCGCGAAGCTTCGAGTTTTTTAGCCGCGCAGGGACCTATGAATACCACCCTCGCGTTGGGGCGTTTGACTTTGATTGAGCGCGCGGTTGCTACCATAGGCGTAAGCTCTTCGGAAACTTCGCTTGCGAGGTCGGGAAACTGCGTTTTGACAAGCACCGCCCACGCAGGACAACAGCTTGTAAAAAGAAAGGGAAGTTTACCCGTAGCTACAGCTTCAACGTAATGGTGCGCTTCGGAGATGCAACCTACATCCGCGCCGACAGCCACTTCGTACACGTCCTTAAAGCCGACGGCAAGCAGCGCCGATTTAAGTTTGCCGGGGGTAACTTTTGCGCCAAACTGCCCGATTATTGCAGGAGCAACGGCGGCAACCACCTCGTCACCCTTCTTTATTGCCTGAATAAGCTGGAAAATTTGCGATTTATCCGCAATTGCGCCGAAAGGACAAGCCGACATGCACTGACCGCACGCAACGCAAACCTCGTTGTCAATCTGCGCCCTGCCGTACTCGTCGGTAGAAATTGCTTTAACTCCGCAAGCCGCGGCGCAGGGTCTTGAATGATAAGCAACCGCGTCATAAGGGCAAGCCGCCTTGCACCTGCCGCATTTTATACACTTGCTTTGGTCGATAAACGCCCTGTCTTTTACAATGGAAATTGCGTCCCTCGGGCAGCTTTTTATGCAAGCGTGCGAAACACAATTGCGGCATTGATTTGAAACGACGTATTCATTGTCGGGGCAGGCGTCGCAAGCCGAAGGAATTACCTGCATAAGGGGCGGTTCGTAATATTTGTCGGCAATGGTGCTTTTATTAACGCCCGAAGTAATATGTACGGGTCTGTTTTCGGGACGGAGCGACAGCCCCATAGCAAGCCTTACCCTTTCCGAAGCGATTTGTCTTTCGCGATAGATACTTTCGCGGTATTTAGGCACCTCGTCTGGAGTTATTAAAAAGGGAATTTCCTCTAAATCCTGCGGAGGATTGTCCGACTCATACGCAACGCGCGCAACTTCTGTAAAAACTTTTTTTCTTAAATCTGTAACTACACTTTGACTTTTCATATTCTGTCCTCCAAAACAAATAAATAATCTGCTATTACACCTAATAATTTTTTTGATTATAACATACAATTAATTAATTTTCAAATTATTTGGTAAAATTTTATCAATAAAAAATTTTTGACTACATTTTGTCGTTTATTGTTCAATTTAAAAATAATTCATTATAGCGAAACATTTTAATGCAAATACATATTAATATTGATACATATTTAAATATTATAGGAAATTATATGAAAGAAAATTTATTTGAGAAGCTACAAAATGAACTTATAGGGTTTATGCATATGTGCTCGAAAGAAGATTTAAACCTTTTAATTAGTGAGCCGAAAGAAAAAACAATCGATGATTTTGCAAGGTTTTTTTGTTTGGATGTTGTGTTTGATTTGAGAGGAGTTTTCAATTGTTATAAAAAAATCCCCTTTCGGGGATTTTTATTTTATGCTTCGGTGGGAGCGGCAGGCTCGGTAGGCTCTGCCTCTTTATTTTCTTTTGTTTGAAGCTCGGGGTGCTTCATAAATTTTGACAGAACATAGTACTGTAAAAAGAAATAGCCTATGCCGAGTATTACCATTATAATACTCCAGAACTGCGAGGGTTGAAGCCCCAAAATGAGCGCGCCTCTGTCGTCTGCGCGGAAAAATTCCAAAATGAAGCGCCAAATACCGTAAGATACGGCATATACGCCGAAGTTGTAATGGAAGTCGTACTTGAAATACAAAATAGCCATAACCGCGGCAAGCGCGATAAGGAAAAACATTTCGTAAAGCTGTGTGGGAACTACAAGCGTGCTTGAACCTGCTTTACAGGGCAAACCCCAAACTCCGTCGGTTGCCTCCACTCCGTAACAGCAGCCTCCCCAGAAACAACCGAATCTGCCAAAGGCGTGCGCAATTGCTATGCCGATGGGGATAAACGGAAGCGCGTCGGAAAGACCTGCGTTCATATTATTTTGTAAAAATTTTACCTTTGTCCTCGGAGCCAAAAGATAGACGTAACCGTTCCACACAAGCAAAAAGCTTGAAACGCCGCCGATAAGTCCGCCGATGAAGGTCATACCTTCAAGCTTGAACTCGGCTTTGGGGTTTGCGGCAAGTGCGTCGGCAAAGTTATAAACAGACTGAAACAGCACGGCGGCAAAAATGCCGAATGCGGTGCCGAAAATGCCGATTAAAAGTATTTTGTCGGTCGCGTCCTCGTTAAATTTCTTTTTCCACATTGTAAAAAGCAGAAAAGCGAAACAAGCGACTATGCCGACAGCCATACATATGCCGTAGGCGTAAACGCCCATATCCTTATTTCCAAATAAATAAAAAAGCGGTTGAGGATGCATATCGTTTTCCTTGATAATTTTATATTTATTATTCTAGCACTTAAACCGAAAAATGTCAATGATTATTGAGTTGTCGCAGTTTGTTGCGTTTTAGACAATTTTTTTGAGGTAAAATACCAGAACACAACGGCAAGAACGGCGCTTACGCTCCAACCTATTGCCCAAGCCCAGCACACGCCCGAAAAGCCCCAGCCGACGTCGACGAGGATATACACAAACAAAACGCGCAAAAACAAGTCGGTAAACGTGCTTATTGTAAAGCCGAGGTTGCCGCCGCAGCCGCGAACCGCGCCGTCGGCTATTATCTTTATGCCTACAACGGGAACAAAGAACGAAACTATTGTCAAAAACATTACCGAGTAGTCCATTGCCGTTTGAGAGAGCTTTTCCCCGGCAACGAAAATTCGGGTTAAAAACTCGGGGCAGGATACAAATACAGTCATAAACACAACGCTCAACACCGTTATATACAGCGTCATTATCCAAAAGCCCTTGCGTATTCTGCCGTGCTCTCCCGCCGCCCTGTTCTGCGAGGCAAAGTTTGCAAAGCCGTTGCTCATAGACACCACGCTTATAGTGCCGGTTACAATAATTTTAAAAGCGGTTGTAAAGCCGGTTGTTGCGTCACCCGTAGTGTCGATTCCGTTTATACAGCGGTTGACAAAAAAGTTACCCACAGACACAAAGCTGTTCTGTAAAATTATTGGCACGGAAGTTACTGTTAATTCTTTTAACAGCTGTTTATCGAAAATTTTGGGTTTCGATTGCGATTTTATCGAGCGGAGTTTGCGAAAGAGTACAAACATTGTAAGTATTGTGCTTAGCGCCTGTGATATGAAAGTTGCCCAAGCCGCACCCGCAACGTCGAGATGAAATACGCAGACAAACAGCAAGTCGAGCCCGACGTTTAAAACCGAGGATATCACAAGGAATATAAACGGTGTTTTGCTGTCGCCTAACGCCGAGCATATACCGCAGCCGAGGTTGTACAAAAATACAAACGGCAGCGACCCTACATATATATAGAAATAGTCCAAACAATCTTCATAGTACGAGCCGTGCACGCCGAGCGCGTCAAGCGACAAACCGCCAAGCGAAAAGCCCAAAACCATTATAAAGGCGCACAGTGCGGAAAAGGAAACAAGCGCGGTGTTTACCGTTTCCCTCACTTTTTTATTATCTCCCTCTCCGAAGTGGCGCGCCACAGTCACGGCGCAGCCGCCGTTTGCTCCCAATGCAAATGCAAGCAACAAGTTTATAACTACCGTTGCGTTACCTATCGCGTCGACAGCCAGCGCGCCTTCCGCCGCAAAGTTACCGACTACAAGCAGGTCGACAAGCGAGTAAAGCTGTTGAACAAGCGCGCTTCCGAAAAGCGGCAACGAGTACATTAAAAGTACCTTCCATACGTTGCCCTGTGTTAAATTTACCGTTCTTGATTTTTCCATAGTTTTCTACTTATATTTCGGTTATATATTATAGTCGGCTTTTTAAAAATTGCAAGCAAAAAGCACCCCGTCGGGGTGCCTATTTTTTTATAATCCGTGAGGCATCGAGTACAGGTCGAATTCTTCGTCTATGTCGAACTCGGCGTCGTCGTCAAACGCGGCAAGTTTGGATATGGAAACTTCGTATGCAGTCATTGTAACAAAACTTTCGTCGGGCTGTTTCTTTTGATACTCGCGCGACTGTATTCTGCCCGACAGCGCTACCCTGTCCCCGACCGATAGGTTTTTGACAAACCTTGCGTTTCTGCCCCAAGCTATTGCCGGAATGTAGTCGGATTTGTTGTAGCTGCGGTTTACCGCTATAAGCAAGTCGGCAATTTCGCGGTTGAACGGCGTAGTACGGTAGACGGGAGGTTTACATATATAGCCCGAAAGCACTATTGAATTTGGGTTTTTACCCGGCTGTACGTCAAGCAGTTCGCGTATAAATATCGTCAGCATTAAACGCGATTTGCCTTCTTCAAGCTTGTTATAAGAGCGGAACTGCCCCAACGCGCAAATAAAGCTGCCTATGCCCATTCCCTCGGGCATAATTCTTTCGGACATTGTGACGGGAAGTATATCCGCCTGACCCGAAAGACGCATTACCTTGACAAGAAATTCGTAAAATCCCTCTCCGTATACCTCGTGCGAGAACTTTGCCTCGGATGCAATTTCACCGTAAATGTAGACCTTGTTGTTTTTTTCCGTACTGTAATTCATAGTATTGCCTCCATAATTTGTCACAATATTTTAAACCGTTAAAATACCGTGATTTTTTATAATTTGTTTTTCTTTAAATTTATTTTATATAATTACTGCGCAACTAAAAATCACATTTTTTAGTCTGCGCACCCAATTTGCGAAAACTTTCGCCTCGGCAAGGTGAATTGGCGCTAACCTATAGAGCGTGTCGTTGCATACCCGTGCCGTCAATCACATAATTTTCACGCAAAATCAGTTCTCCTATGGGAACAAAGGTATAGCCCCTGTTTTTTAAAGTTTCTATAATAATGGGTACCGCCTCGGCTGTGTGAAGCCCGTTGTTGTGCATAAGCACTATCGAGCCGCCCTTTACCCCGTTTATAACGCGCATTGCTATATCAGAAGCCGACAAATCCTTCCAATCCAGACTGTCAACGTCCCATTGAACGGTATAATAGCCGAGTTCCGAAGCCGTCTTGATAAGCTCGTCGTCATAGTCCCCGTATGGCGCGCGGAACAGTTCAACCTTTTCCCCCGTTATGCTCTCTATTGCCTCGGACGAAGTAGTCAACTCGGACTTGATTGCCTCGGCATTGAGCTTTGACATATAGGAATGTGTTGCCGAATGCGTGCCTATTTCGTTTCTTTTATGTATCTTTTCAACGTATTCGGGGTACTTTTCCGCCCAGAACTCGACCATAAAAAATGTTGCGCGGACGTCGGCTTTTTCGAGATATTCCAAAATTTTATCCGTATAATCCACGCCCCAGGCACAGTCGAAACTGAGGGAAACAACCTTTTCTTCTTTCTCTACACAGTATATAGGCACAAGACGCGGCGTATTGCCGTAAAACACCGCATACGCACCTGTGAAGTAAGTCGAAATTCCGAGCACCGCAATCATAGCCAATGCCGCAAATCCCAGCAATACGCTTTTCAACTTTATAAAAGCAAACACTTTACACTCCTATCTTACACGAACATTTTTTAAAAATTTTAGACTTATTTATATTTTCTTAGGTTAATTTGTCGAAAACTTATGTACACGCTCTACATTTCTACTTTATTTGGCTTGTACCACTTTTAGAACTTTTAATTTGCAAATCTTAATTTTTGAAACTTTTTTATAAAACATATTGACATAATTCATTTATTGATTTATACTTGAATAAACAATACAGTTGATACAGTGGATATTATGACAGTCAATAAACAAAGCGTATATCTGCAAATAGCAGATGATTTTAAAAGAAGAATAGATTTGGGACTTTTGCGCGAGGGAGAAAGGCTTGCCTCGTGCAGGGAGCTTGCGTTAAAACTCGGTATCAACCCCAACACGGTGCAAAGGGCTTACTCGGCTTTGGAAGAACAGGGTTATATCTATACAATTCCAAAAAAAGGAATTTACGTTTCCCAACGCAACGGCATAAAACCTGTTGAAAAGACCGCAAAGGAAAAAATTGCGGAACTTTATCAAGCCGGACTGCCGCGCGAAACACTTTTAACAATTATCGACGAAATCTATGGAGAGAAATATGATTGAAATAAGAAACATGGATAAAAAATTCGGTGAAAAAACCGTATTTTTGAATGCCGACGTATTTGTCGACAGCGGAAGCATATGCGGACTTGTGGGTATAAACGGCGCCGGCAAAAGCACTCTTTTAAGAATAATAAGCGGCGTTATGCTGCCCGACGCGGGAACCGTGGAAATTGACGGAATGCCCGTTTACGAAAACGAAACAATAAAACAAGATATCTTCTTTTTGCCTGACGACCCCTATTTCGACGTAGGCGTTACGGGAGAAAAGCTGCGTTCGCTCTACAAAACCTTTTACGATTTCGACGACGATACATTTTTGAAATATACACAAAAATTCAAGCTTGATTTAAGAAAGCCCATACGCAACTTTTCAAAGGGTATGAAAAGACAGTTATTTGTTTCCGTCGCGCTTGCGTGCAAACCGAGATATCTGCTTTTGGACGAGGCGTTCGACGGACTCGACCCCTTGGCAAGGTTGGAATTTAAGCGTGCGCTTATCGATTTGCAAAATGAAAAGGGCTGCACTATTATAATTGCTTCGCACGCGCTGCGCGAGCTTGAAGATATTTGCGACAGCTTTATTTTAATTGACGAAAGCACCGTAAAGGTAAGCGGAAAAATCGAGAGCGCGCTCGACAACATCTTTAAACTGCAACTCGCGTTTGAAAAGCCTTTAAGCCGCGAAGAGCTTCCCTTTGAATGCCTTAGATTTGAAACCAACGGCCGTGTAATTACTATTGTAGTCAAGGGCGACAAGGAAGAAATAATGAAGCAGTTAAATGAAATGAACCCCCTTATTCTTGAAGAAATTTCGATGGATTTCGAGGATATGTTTATTGAAGAAGTGCTTGAAAGGGGATACTTGAAATGAAAAAATACTTTGTTTACGAGCTTAAAAAAACATTCCCCATACTGTGCACTCTTACAATAATATTGACCGCCCTGTATCTTTCACAGGTTATGCTGACGTCTTCTCTATACTTTAAAGCGTACAATCTTTCATATATTTCTTCTATAGGAAGCACGCTTGCTGTGTTGGTACCGGCAATAGTTTTCAGATACAAAATGAAAAAGCGGAGCATAGATTTATACTACGCCCTGCCCATATCGCACACGAAAATTATTGTAGTTAAATTTTTGATAGGTCTTATTCTTGTCTATGTACCCTTTACCGTTGCGTATTGGATAGGCGCGGCTTCGGTAGCTTCAAATTGGTATCAAGAAATGGCTACCATTTATTACATACCGCACTATTTTTCAACAATTATTCCCATTTATTTGATTTATGCCATTTCTTCTTTCGCGTACACTCGCGCAAACAGAGCAGCCGACGGTATTGGATTTGTAATTTTGTGGATGTTCGCGGTGGCGCTGGTTATGGCTGTATTGAGCAGAATGACGTCTGTACATATGCTTGTCGACATTGCGCCCGACGGCTATCCGGCAGAAATAAGAACTACGGTAATTTATTTTATAAACCCCTACTACTATCTGCCGTTTGCTCCGTTAGACTGTGCGACGTCGTTCTTCCAATCAAAGTTGCTTATGTCCGACTACACGGGTTATTTAATTGATACGGACGCAACGGGAATTGCAAATATGGCTGTCGGCTTTACCATAACCACTCTTATGGGAATTGGTTCGACGGTTGGGCTTATTATGCTGGAAAAAAAGGCAAAAGCCGAAAATGCTCAACAAATTTCGGAAAGCTGGTTCGGCGGAAAGGTGCTTATACCGCTGTACACCGTTTGCCTTATTTCATTCAGCAGCTTGATGTCGTTTTTTGCTCCGTTCTATATCGTTACGATAGTTACTATGATGTTTGCAATTTACGCTTCTTACAGGCGCACAATTAAAATAGGAATTAAAGGTGCAATTGTATTCGGCTCGGCTCTGCTGCTTGGCGCGATACTTGCATTTGTATGTAATATTGTTTGGACAGTTTAACTTCAAATTTAAAAACAGCCCCGAGTTTGCATTTACTGAACTCGGGGCTGTTTTATTATTTTGATTTGTTTTTATTTTTTCTAATCTCTTTTACTGTGCGTTCAAAGCCGTAATCGGACGGAACGTAGTAAACTTTATCCTTTAATTTATCGGGGAGATATTGCTGTTCGACGTATCCGCCGGGAAAATCATGGGGATATTTATATTTTGCGCTCTGTGATTTGGTCGCTCTGTCCCCGAACGTATTGTCCTTTAAATACGGCGGAACTCCGTCGTCATCCCTAACCTCCCTTGCGTCGCGCTGAGCCGGATACATTGCATTAATTACAGAATTGCTTTTTGGCGCTTCGCAGACGTAAATTATGGCGTTCGACAGAGGAATGAGCCCCTCGGGATAACCTATTTTTTCAAAGGCGTACATTGCCGAAGTTGTTACGACAAGCGCATTGGGGTCGGACATTCCCACGTCCTCGGAAGAATGAACGACAAGCCTCCTTAAAATAATCATAGGATCGCAGCCGCCCTCGATAAGTCGCATTGCGTAATAGAGCGCGGCGTTTGAATCGCTGCCCCTCAAAGATTTACAGAAAGCCGACAGATAGTCGTAAAAAGCGTCCTCATTGTACGACATCGCCTTTTTTTGTATCGACTGTTCGGCGTCGGAAAGATTTACCTTAATTATCCCGTCCGCCCGAGGCGGAGTCGTCAAAACGGCAAGCTCGAGCGCATTGTACGCGGTGCGCAAATCTCCGCCCGAGGTTCGAGCTATGTGGTCGAGCGCTTCAGGGGCAACTTCTGCGCTATATTCCCCTAATCCGCGGCGCTTATCCGCAAGACATTTTACCATTGCCCCCCTTATATCCTCAAACGAAAGGCGTTTAAACTCGAAAACCCGACACCTTGAAACGATAGCGGGCGTCATAGATGCATAAGGATTTTCGGTTGTTGAACCTATAAAAATAATTGTGCCCTGCTCGATTGAAGGCAGTAGCGAGTCGGATTGCGTCTTATTAAAACGGTGACATTCGTCGAGCATAAGGTATGTGCGCCGCCCGAACATTTTAAGATTGTTTTTTGCCTCTTCGACGGCTTTTTTTACGTCGGCAACGCCCGACTGAACGGCGTTTAATTTTATAAATTCTCCGTGAGTAGTTTGCGCAATTATGTTGGCAAGCGTAGTCTTGCCCGTGCCCGGCGGCCCCCAAAAAATGCAGCTGCCCAATCTGTCAAGCGAAATTGCGCGCCTAAGTAAGCTGCCCTCGGATACTATATGTCGCTGCCCTATAAAATCGTTTAAGTTGTTTGCGCGCATGCGCTCGGCAAGCGGCTGAGCCTTTTGCTCGTTGCCGTTCAAGTCAAATAAATCCATAACTACTTTAAAAGTTCCTTAATCTTTTGTACGTTCTGTTTGCCTGCATCGTATCCGGCCTCGTACGCCCTGTCCACTTCCTTTGTGTCAAACCCGTTCATACCATCCAGCTCGGGCTCGACCAAAATATCGCAGATCCCGCATTCGAGAGCGCGGCTCATCTTGGTAATATGCGCGTCCATAACGTCGAACACGCGCAGTACCATAGCAATGATATTTTGAACGTCTTCAACGGGGTTTGCAACGTCCTTTATAACGTCCACAGCCACAACCACGTCCGCGCCCATTTCCTTAACCGTATTGACGGGAACACGGCAAAGACAACCGCCGTCGACAAACATTTTATTGTCATACTTGACAGGACGAAAAACGGTTGGAATTGTGCTTGAAGCCTGCATTGCAAGCGCCGCATTACCTTCTTTAAAAACGTGCAATTTGCCAGAAAGAAGTTCGGTTGCAACGCATTGGAAGGGAATTTTCATTTCTTCAAGCGTATCCACTTTTACTTTTTCGACGAGAAGGTCGTACAGTTTTTTACCGCGCAAGATTGACATTTTACTTATAATTGCAGGGGAAATATCCAAAATATCGCGCGTTTTCAGCGTTTGCAAGGTTTCCATAAGCTCGCTTACTGACATACCGCTCGCATAGCAACCGCCGACCACCGCGCCCATAGAACAGCCTGCTATATAATCGGGCTTGATGCCCTCCTCCTCAAGCGCCGCCAAAAATCCGACGTGAGCGACGCCGCGCGAACCTCCGCTGCCGAGCGCAAGTCCCAATGTTTTACCCATAACCGTTGTTTACTCCAAAAGTTGTTTGATTTTTTGAATATTTTCTTTGCCGGCGGCATAACCGGCTTCAAACGCTTTCAACGCGTCTTTTATGGCGTATTGACTTAATCCTGCCATATCGGGCTCGATAAGCAAATCGCAAATACCGTCTTCAAGCTGCCTCATTTGACTTGTCTGGTTTGCGTCCATGATATCGAAAATGCGCAAAACCATCGTGACTATATTATGCACTTTATCCACAGGCTCGGCTGCATTTTTGAGCGCGTCAACGGCAATTACCACGTCGGCGCCCATATCTTTTACTATCTTTACGGGAACGCGACATAGACAGCCGCCGTCAACAAACAGCTTACCGTCAATTGCCACAGGTCTGAATATCGTAGGAACGGTACTCGAAGCCTGCACCGCAAGCGCGGCGTCACCCTCTTCAAAGATATGAAGCTTACCCGAATACAGCTCGGTTGCAACGCATTTAAAGGGGATTTTCATATCCTTTATATCGTGCGTGCCTATATGCGTCACAAGTAAATCACGGATTTTTTTGCTGCGCAAAATTGACATTTTGGTAATGACAGCCGTCGGATTTATATCCATTATATCGCGCGGTTTAAACATTGTAACAAACTGCTTCATTTCCGCGGCGGACATTCCGCTTGCATAGCAGCCGCCGACTACCGCGCCCATAGAGCACCCGGCTATGTAGTCGGGAGTTATGCCCTCTTCTTCAAGCGCAAGCAAAAATCCGGCATGACACACACCGCGAGAGCCTCCGCTACCGAGAGCAAGCCCCAAAGTTTTACTCATAATTGCCCCTTTAATAAAATAATTTTAATATGTAATGAAAAGAAAATTAGGATTTATAGCGCTAAGTATTGCCCTGCTCGCGTTCGGAGCCGCAATAGTTATTCATCCCGAAAGATACGTCGCATGCTGTTTACAGGGGTTTGCCATGTGGGCGGAGTGCGTTTTGCCCTCGCTTTTTCCATTTATGGTAATAACGCTTATATTCGTAAAAACGGGAATAGCGCAAAAAGCTTCTCTGCCGTTAAAGCGCGTCACAGATAAGTTTAAACTTCCCTCGGCAACTGCTTCACTGTATCTTTTGAGCATCTGTTCGGGATACCCCGCAGGAAGTCGCGTTGTGGGAGAATTTTGCGACAACGGAATAATTGCGAGAGATGACTGTCCGAAAGTGGCGTATCTTTGTTCGACGTCGGGGCCTCTGTTCATTGTAGGAAGCGTGGGTTTTAAAATGCTTGGGGACAGAACTGCGGGATTCAAAATTTTACTGTGCCATATACTTGCGGTAACTGCTGTTTCGCTTGTCATAAGCCTTTTGTCAAAGCGAGCAAAATATAGCGTTACCCCCAGAATATCCCCGAGTAACAACCTCTTATACGACTGTTTTTACAGCGCGGTTATTTCCGTTGCGGTATGCGGCGGATTTATAGCATTCTTTTTTGTAGTTGCCAATTTTTGCAGTGACTTTAATTTATTATTGCCGTTTGAGTTTCTTTTAAAATGGATTTTCGGCGAAAACGTTTCGTCGGCGCTCAGCCTCGGGCTTATAGAAGCGACTACGGGCTGCCGCGCGCTTGCTTCAAGCGGTGGAAGAATATCAACGGCGCTATGCGGTTTTTTGGTCACTTTCGGCGGAGTATCAATACTTTTGCAACAGCTTTGCTATCTAACAAAAGCAGGCGTTAAACCGCTTAAATTTATAGCCGTAAAGTTCATTCAGGCGGTAATATGCTTTGGTTTACTGCTTTTAATAGCTTAATACGCGCCCAAAAGTTTTAAAGACAGCGCTATTTTTTCAAGCTTTTCAAAAGTTGCCTGAACGGCACGGTCGGAATAATCCCCCTCTACCTCTATAAAAAATCTGTACTCTCCCGTGCGCTCTTTTATAGGTCGGGACTGAATTTTTGTCATATTCAATCCGTCGGCGCGCAGCGGTTCCAAAATGTCCAACAGTGCACCCGATGCGTGACGGCAGGTTATGGAAAAAAATATCTTTTTACATTTTTTGCTTTTATCTATTTGCCCTGTTTTCACAAGCAAAAAATGCGTGTAATTGGTGTTTGAATCGGCTATATTATGGGGGGAAAGACAAATTCCCTCTCTCATTATATGCGCGCCGACTATCGCTGCGTCCGAAGTTGTTTTAACCATATCCAAACTTGCCGCAGTCGAAGGGGTGGAAATTAACTGCGCCGTTGGAAAGTTCTCGTGCAGATATTCGGCGCACTGCGCAAGCGGCTGTTCGTGCGAAAAAATCCTGTTTATACCCTCTTTTTTTGCCCCGTTTAAGGTTGCAAGCCTGTGGTCGAGCGTTAAAGTTAACTCCTCCACGGCAACTATGTTTTCGCTTGCATGCAGCAAATCGATATTTTGCAAAACGGCGCCGTTTAAGCTGTTTTCTATGGGTAAAACAGCGCAGTCGCATTGCCCGTTTTTAAGCGCGTTTACGGCAAGGTAAAACGAACTGTAAGCTACGCCCTCGGCGCAAGGTCTTATTTTTTGCGCTGCAAGATGGCTGTAACTGCCCTCAGGCCCGAGATAGGCAATTTTTTCCATTACACTTTCTCCGCTATGTCCAAAATCAAGCGCTCGGTATCAGTCCAACCGAGGCAGGGGTCGGTAATCGACTTGCCGTAAACTTTGTCATCGGTTTGGTTGCCCTCCACCAAAAAGCTTTCAATCATAAAACCCTTTACAATATTTTTAAAGTCCCTATCGTACAGTCTGTTTTGCATTACTTCTTCGAGAATGCGTATCTGCTGCTTATATTTTTTGCCGCTGTTCGAGTGGTTGGCATCAATTATAATTGCAGGATTTTGCAGACCGGATTTTTGATAGCCGTCGGCAACCTGCATTACAGTTTCATAATGGAAGTTGGGAATATCGTTGCCGTAGCCGTCTACCGCCCCTCTCAAAATAGTGTGCGCCAAGGGGTTGCCGCTCGTCTTTACCTGCCAGCCGTTGAGCTTGAAAACCTGTCCGCTTTGAGCTGCGTAAACAGAGTTCAAAAGTACGGAAATAGAGCCGCTCATAGGATTTTTCACTCCGACGGAAACGTCGATTCCGCTTGCGACAAGCCTGTGCATTTGATTTTCACTGCTTCTTGCACCGACAGCGATATACGACAGCAAATCTTCGACGTAGTGAATATTTTCGGGATATAGCATTTCGTCGGCGGCGGCAAGTCCGCTTATTTCGATAGCCTTGATATTCAAATCCCTGATAGTATAAATACCCTTTAAAATGTCCTCGCTCTTCGACGGGTCGGGCTGGGAAAACATTCCCTTGTAGCCGACGCCGCGAGTGCGCGGTTTATTTGTGTATATGCGAGGGACAAGCACAAGCCTGTCCTTTACCCTTTCGTTGAGTTTGCCGAGCTTTTCGACATAGTCCAAAACGGGCTTGGACTCGTGTGCGGAGCATGGTCCGACAATAATTAAAAGCTTGTCGCTTTTGCCCGTAATAACATCGGAAACAAGCCTGTCACGCTCGGCTTTTATCTTTTTCAAACTGCCGGCAAGCGGCATTTTATCAAGTATTTCACCCGCCGAGGGTATCTCTATCTGTTTTTCAAACATATCTTTTCTCCAAAAATTTTTTCAAATCCGCGGCTATCGCCTCTGGAATGTATTCGTCATACGTCTTATTGAACTTTGCAGAGTTGCGTATAAGCGACGAACTTATATGCAAATTGCCCTGCTCGCACGGGATATATATGACGACAATGTCCTCTTTTAACTTTTTACTTGCAAAAAAATCGCTGTTTTCATACTCGAAATCGACGGTATTTCTTACGCCGCGAACGTAAAAGCGAGTATTTTCGCTTTCCAAAACGTCTACCGCCGCACCGCTGAAAGCCTTAACCTTGACTCTGTTTTCGTTTTCAAACATTTTTTTAAGTAAAAATATGCGCTCTTCCTCGCTCAGGCAGGGGGTCTTTTGCGGATTCAGCATAAGCGCTACAACCACTTCGTCAAATATTTCGAGGCAAGTTTTTATAATTTGTTCGTGTCCGCGCGTGGGGGGGTCGAACGTACCCGAAAAAACACACTTCTTCATTTTACTCCTCCTCTTCGGCACAAAAAAACGTTAAAAACGTTTTGCCGTACTTGCGCTCGTCAAACTTTTTAAGCCCCGAAATTTGGCTGTCGAACGCGCGGTCGCGCTCAAAAACAGCAATTCCGCCTTCGCTTAACAGTTTATTTTTTGAAATAAGTTCAAGCGCCTCGATACCTGACGAAAGCCTGTAAGGCGGATCGATAAATATTATATCAAACTTGTCCGCGTTAGACAGACAGCGCGAAAAATCGTAGTTGGTAATTGCGTAATTTTCGGCTTTCAATTTAGCCAAATTCTTTTTCAAAAGCCCTATGCTTGCCGCCGATTTGTCGTTGAAATGAACAAACGACGCGCCGCGTGACAAACTTTCAATACCGAGGTTGCCGCTTCCGCAAAACAAATCGAGTACGCGCGCGCAGGGAATTTGACCGTAAAGTATATTAAAAAGGCTTTCTTTTACCCTGTCGGCAGTCGGACGCACGTCCTCACCCTCGAACTCGGCAAGTTTAAGCCCTCTGTATTTTCCGCTTATAATTCTCATTTTTTATCTCTGTCAAAATAAATTATTCCCGTTTCGGTTATAAGACAATCAAGTTTAACGTCCCAATCGTCGTTTTCAAACTCTTCAATCTGAAAAAAATAGCCAAGCCCGACTTTATATGCCGAGGAGTTTTTAAGATATCTGTCATAATAACCTCCGCCGTAACCCGTTCTGTAACCTTTGGAATTAACTGCAAGCAAGGGAACCACAGCAACGTCTATGTCCCCCGAATAGGCTTGTCCCTCCGGTTCCTCTATGCCGAACGCACCTATTTTGGTAGTTGAATACGGCACGGGGATTATATTTTTACCCTCGACTCTGGGCAGTAAAACCTGCTTTCCGAGAAAAACAAGGCGCGATATTATATGTTTTGTATCTGCCTCGAAATTAAAGCTGTTGTATATAAAATAGCTTTGCTCGCATATAAACTTTTCGAAAAATAAATTAAATATTCGCCTGTCGGCGCGCTCGCGGTCGGCAGAACTAAAATTTTTTCTTGCTTCTTTTAGTTTTAAACGAAGGTCGGATTTAGTCATATTATCTCAAATATACGCGCTGCGAACGCCTTGTTACGTTGCAAAGCACCTCGTAAGAAATTGTACCCACACGCCGAGCGTATTCGTCCGCGTCGGCAAACACAAGCAGGTCTTCACCGCCCCCGTCCTTTACAAACGCGTCCATACACAAAGTTTTTTCCCCGAGAGGCACTGTTCTTGAAAAGCCGTCGGCGTATCCCAAGCGATACACGGACAACTTTCCGTAATTTTTTTCAGCGCGGTTATATCCTATACCGCCGCCTATAAAGTTTGTTACCTGCGTTCGCTTTGCATAGACTTTAAGCGCAGGTTTAAACCCCGCACGCTCGAAACCCGTGGGAGCATAGCCGTATAAAAGAATTCCGCATCTTGCCCCGTCCTTTAAAAAACCGCCGCCGCGCAAAATTCCGCCGCTTGCCGCAAAGTGCGAAAACGCCTGAGGGCAAGCTGACTTTACAACTTCTTCCGCACTGTTGAATAGCGACAACTGCTTTTTACTGTCCGCCGAGCGTTCGGGCGCGTACATATGAGAATAAACGCCTCGTACATTAGGCAAATCAAGCTCTGCAAGCAATGTCTTTAAAAAAGAGAGGTTGCAACCCGAACGGTTCATACCCGTATTGACTTTAATATGGCAAAAATTGCCCTTTGAAAGCCTTGCGCTTTCTATTGTAGATACCGTAACGTCAAGAGAATAGTGCATTGCCCTAAGCGCGTCAGACATATCGAGCGGCGGTGCAAAGACAAGTATGGGCTTTGAAATCCCCGCAACTCTAAGCGAAACGCCCTCATCGATTATTGCTACGCAAAATCCGTCGACAATATCCTCGATATATCTTGCCACCTCTTCGGCGCCGTGCCCATAGGCGTCGGCTTTGACGACTGCAAAAAACTTTTTACCGTTTAAAATACTTTTTATTTTTAATGCATTTTGCCTTATTGCGCGTAAATCTATGACCGACAGAGTTCTCTGCATACATAAATTATACGCTTAATTCAAGAAAACTGTTATAAAACAAATTATAACAGTTTAACCTCTATTATTTTGTTTTATCGCCGTCCTTTGCGCCGATTTTTTTATTGCGCCTTTCGATTATCGGCAATACGCGCCAGGCAAGCACAGCCGCAATAATGCAAAGCGCCGCGTCCTTTGGTATAAACACAAGGTTGCCCGTAATAAAAAGCCCCAAAAGGTCGTCTACATTTAACAATTTAGCCGCAATCAAACAATACGGAATGCCGATTGCATAGTTTGCAAGACAAGCTATAAGCGCGCCTATTATGTAACGCCAAAGCGGAAGTCCGCTTCTGCCGGATATAAGTCCGGCAACGACGGCAGACAGGACAAAGCCCAATATGTAGCCGAACGACGGCTTTAAGACGTAAAATATTCCGCCGCCGTCGGCAAAAACGGGGATACCTATAAGTCCGATAAAGCAGTAGACCGACATGCTTACCGCACCCTTTTTCCAGCCCAGCAAGAGTCCGGAAAGCACGCTTACCACAGTCTGAAAGGTAAGCGGCACCAACGGAAAAAGAGGAAGCTTTATAAACGCGGCGGCAACCATAAGCGCTACAAATATAGAACACTCTGCTATATCGACTGCCAAAAACTTTCTTTTAGTTTTATTCATTATTTTTTTCTTCGCTTGCAACGGGCTGCTCGGTTTCTTGCTGTACCGGTTGAGAACTGCCTGTTTTTTCAATAGCCTCCGCACGTTTTGTTAGCGTTATTCTTCCAATAATATATCCTGAAATTAACGCAATAATTACGCCGACAACAATACCCAACAAGACGCTTGTTGTGACGCCCATTCCGCCTTCGGTAGTTAAAACTTTAGCTATTTTGAATGAAATGGTTGAGGCTTTTTCATAAGCTACTACAACAACTCGCTCATAAGTGTCTGTAAAATGTTGAATTTTATCATATTGCGGATTGATATATTCTTTTTCATAGTTGCCTTCTTCGTCAACTGTGGTACTTATTATAAACCTGTCTATATCCTGCATGCGCTGATTTAGATTTGCAACCAAATCGGACTGAGCCTTTATGGTTGCCGCATCTACGATGCCTTGACCTATAGACGTTTGCAGATTTGTAAGCGTTTCGCTGGCAATATCGAATTGCCTGTTTACGTCTACTTTTTTAATGACGTAGTTGCTTCTTGACTGTTCGTTTTTTAATATGCCTTTATCTCTTACGTCGGCAAGCAAAGCATTTAATCTGTTTATGTTGTAATATGCAACAACTTCATTGTTGTATGCGGAAAGCGTCTTGCCGTCTACAACAAAGTTTCCGCCGTTAATCTTTATAATATTTTCATATTGAGCTTTAATGTACTCAAGCTGCGAAATCAAAAGTTCTATCTGACTTTCATAGTCCTCGGCTTCTTTTGAAAGAGTCAAAAACACATCACTGTCAATTTTCATTGTGCTGAGATATTCAATAGGATAATTTACAAGCTTTGACAAAAATGCGCGAGCTTTACCGTAATCATGAAAGTATTTGGTTGAAACGCTTAATCTGTAATAAACTTCGGTTGTTTGAGAAGTTTCACTTACAGCTTCAACAATCCTTTCGATATTCATATCGCCGTCTTCGACAATTCTATCAATATCGATTGACTTAAATTCCTCTTCATTGCAATTTTTAACCGCCAAAAGATTTTTGCGGGAAATTATATCCGTATAGTGAAAGGTCGTACCGTCGGGATAAGTGTAGACCGACGTACCCGTATATCCGTCAGGCAGCACAATAGCAAACTCGGTAACATATCTTGCCTGCGTACGGTTATAACCGAGTTGAATAGAGAGTATCACGCCGACCGCTATTACGGCGGCAATTATCAATGTTATCCATTTTTTTACTGCAATAGTTTTAAAAATATCGCCTATAGTTATGCCTTTTGTTTCTTCCTGCATCGTCTTCTCCGTAAAAATTATGTACTATTAGTATAACGCAAAAAAAATTTAATATCAACAATATTATCTAACTAAAATCGAATAAATCGGATTTTATTTGTGAAGCGTGATAGCAACTAACCTTAATGCAACATTCCGTATTGCAAAGTTTTTGCGTTTTACCGTCGCGGATTGCAAAAATATGCTTGCCGTTTGTACAGATAATCGTTCCGTCGGGAGCTATATCGTAATCGGCTATGCCGCTTTTTATAACATTTCCGCTTTCCACTTCTATAAGCTGCCAACTTAGCGGAATAAAGCCGAAGTCACCGCCTTTTTTACGGTTCTTTTGCATTTCTTTTTCAACGTTTATCAAATTTCCCTTAATGAACTCGCGCCGACTGTCGTATTCCCTGCCCTTTGTCGGGTTGTTTCCGCCCGAAGCAAGGCTTTTGCCCGTAAACGCCCGGACAAATACGTTGACAAAGTTTGCAATAGCCTGAATTATGCGAAAGGGAATTAAAATTATTTCCAATAGCGGATTTTCTCCCTTTTCTTTACCGGGAGTTTTAATTGCGTAGAGTTTGCCGTTGTATTCCACCGGCTTTAAGTATGAAAATTTTTCGTCGGATTTAATCTCTACCGCTTCGACCGCGTCCAAATCGAGCCTATATATAGACGACGGGGAAAAGCAAGCAAAATTGCCGTTTGAATCCCTGCCAACTCCTCGCGAAGAAAAGTAAATTATATTTGCGTTATCGGGTGAAATGAACGGTTCGCTGTCAAGCGTATCCCCGTCGGTTACAGTCTTATAGTCACCTTTTGCCACGTCGAAAATAGCAATGTCCGAATTTACGAAATTGCGTTGCACCGACAGAGCCAACATTCCCGAACGAGCGTCGAAGCTGCCGTCTTTAAAAGAGCTGTCAATGGAGGTAATTATATGCGCTTCGCCGCCCTTTTCGTCGGCAAGGTTCTTTCTGTAAATGCCCGAAGTCTGATTTATCTCAAAAGAATATATAATTTCTTTTTCCTCGTCGGCAATAAAAAGTCCGTTTATCGAACTTTCAAAAACCGTTGTGCCGTCGTTCAAACGCACATCGCCGCGAAATTGCGCGCCTTCTCCGCTGTGTTTCCAGCTTTTGGAACGCTCGATACTTTCGGCGTTGGCTTTGTAATTTTCTATAAATTTACTCGGAAATTTTGAAACTTTTCCGTCCTCGTACAGACAGATTTCACTTCCGTCGGCAAAAAGAAACTTTTCCATAAGACTACTTCTCGTAAACGCTGCGCTTTAAAATTCCTATGTAGGGCAGATGACGGTACTGCTCGTTATAGTCCAGACCGTATCCCACTACAAACTCGTTTTCTATGTCAAAACAATTTTGGTCGGGTGCAATGTCGTACTCTCTGCGTTCGGCTTTATTTAAAAGCGTAACAATTTTAACCGAAGCCGCGCCGCGCTCCAAGAGCAGAACTTTAAGGTTGGCAAGAGTAAAGCCGCTGTCGATAATGTCCTCGACAATTATTACGTCTCTGCCCTTTACGTCTCTGTCCAAATCTTTTTTGATGTTGAGCTTACCCGAGGATACCGCACCAGAACCGTAGCTTGAAACCGCCATAAAATCAAGTTCTATCGGCATTGATAAAAATCTTATAAAGTCGGCATAGAAGATAATACTGCCCTTTAATATTCCGACAACCAAGGGGCGCTTGCCCTCATATTCCTTATCCACGACAAGAGCTATCTCCTTGACGCGACTTCTCAACTGTTCCTCCGTGAGTAAAATTCTCTCACAATCTGGGTGCATACTCATTTTTAGCCTCCGTAAAAAATGTTATTTTATTATATTTAAATAGTCCGCCGACACTGCGTACATTATTTTATCCGTATTGTCGCCCACTCTAACTTTTTCGGATATTTCAACCCCGAAAACAGCCAATATATCCGCCCCAACCGCAATTACCGGTATGTGCGAACGAAGATAAACGGGTATTTTTTTATCTGTAAAAAAGTCCCCCAAATTCTTTGTTCCGCCGCCGAATTTTTTGAATTTGTCTCCACTATTCATTGTGCGTATAACACTCGACCTAGGTATTGCGGAAATATCAAATTTCAACTCCCGCAAATTTTGGTGTAAATTTCTTTTTTTATAGTCGAAAACTTCGTGTTTCGAGCCTAAAATCAGCGGTTGCCCCCCATATATGCCCGAATTATTGCCCAAATAATCAAAAAATTTCTGTGGCGGGAATTCTTCCGACAGATAAGTATTTTTACAAAAAGCCAACCCCTTTTCATCTTTATAAACGGTTACAGACAAAAAGCAAAATTTTTTACCTGTTTCGGAAAATTGCAAATTATAAAGCCTTTCAACGTGCTCAAACGTATAGTCGCGATCAACACCGCAAAGCTTCAAAGCCCTGACAGCCGCCCGCTTAAAAACAACTTTCTCGTCACAGCTCAAAAGAAAAGCACCAAACTGCGTCTTTGTTATAAGTCGCAGGTTTTTAATTAAATTATCAAAATACTCCTCGTCGTCTGCCGCAAGCCTCGAAAGGCGTAAAATGCCTCCAACAGCTTCGGGAACAGCTTTTACGAGATTAGGCAAAACGCTATGTCTTATTTTGTTGCGAGTGTAGTCGTCGGTAAAATTAGTTTCGTCCTCGACATAGGGAATTTGATATTCTTTAATGTAGCCGTCGATTTGCTCGCGGGTTACGGTTATTAATGGACGAATAAGTTTAAGCCCGTCGTCTGTTTCAACGTCGTTAATACCGACAAGTCCGGCGACAGAACTTCCGCGCGAAATATTGAAAAGAACGGTTTCGGCGTTATCGTTGCAGTGATGGGCCGTAGCCACAACGTCCGCTCCCTCCCATTTGCTTCCGTCGGCAAGCACCTGAGGTTTTAGCGCCTTTAAATAACATTCTCTGCGCCAATTGCGCGCCGCCGTTTCGCTTTTGTAACACTTACAGTCCCATACGAAAGTTATAATGGGAATTTTATGAGCGACACACCAGGCAGAAACAAATTTGCTGTCACGCGTTGAAGATTCACCGCGTATCCCGTGGTCACAGTTGAGCACGGATAATTTGATATTAAACTTGTCTGCATTGTTATAGAGATAGTGCAAAAGCGCCATAGAATCCATGCCGCCTGAAACCGCGACAAGGATTTTCATTTCTCTATATTTGGCAAGATTAATTTCCATATATTAGATTATACCATATAAATATCTCGCTTGCAAGTTATTAAAATAAATTTTTTTTATACCCCCAAAAACAGTTGACAAAGTTTATAGAATCTTATAGAATAATAAAGCTTGATAGCATTAATCGCGGGGTAGAGCAGCCAGGTAGCTCGTCGGGCTCATAACCCGGAGGTCGCGAGGTTCGAATCCCGCCCCCGCAACCAAATTTTTTTATACGGTCTTGGTGGTTATGGCGACGTAGCTTAGTTGGTCTATAGCGGCCGGTTCATACCCGGCAGGTCGGCGGTTCGAATCCACCCGTCGCTACCAAAGATATTTCCGCATTATGCGTTTTATAATAAATTTTACGGCCCGTTGGTCAAGCGGTTAAGACATCACCCTTTCACGGTGGTAACATGGGTTCGATTCCCGTACGGGTCACCAATCGGTAACAAAGTCGAACTTTTCACATTTATGGAAAGTCGGCTTTGTTTTTTTGTGCC
>CAJUMW010000004.1:104328-133877 GCA_910587625.1 uncultured Christensenellaceae bacterium | reverse complement strand
AAACAAATGTCTGACAATTTCAAAAAATTAAATAAATTAAAGGCGTGGCGGTTGGTAAAGGTCAACCGCCATAGATTTTATTATGAAAAATAAATTTTTCTATATTTTTAATTTAATATCTGCCGTCGTCCTTTCTGCTTTGGTTGCGTTCATTGCGTTCGTTGATATTTACGGCGTTAGGCTTGCAAGTGCCGAAACTTCGGACGAGGTTTTGCAAGATTTACAACGTGATAAAGATTTTAATGCCGAAAATTATCCGTATCGTCCTGAATTAACTTCTTTGGAAGTGATAACTGTTGCTGAGGGTGAGGGCGAACAACTTTTTGTTTATGTTTATAATCCGTCTATGAATTCGCTTTATAATGCAACGTATATTCGTATGAGTCCTGCTATTGGTGAAAATTATTCACCGCAAGATTATGGGTTAACGCTTGTATCTTCTTCGGGCGTGTTTCAAAAATATTACGTTAAGAATTTTGCCGTTAAACCTTATAGTCAACGTTTTTACGATATACCTTGTATTTTTCGTAAGTTCGTCAAAGATATTGATGAAGACTGTGAAACTGAAAGTAAAAATAATGTTGAGCAAGTGTCTTTTCAAGTTGCAACGTGTTTTACGGCAACTACATTAAACGGTAATGTAACATATTCAAAAGAATATGTTGACGTTGTAACCATTACGGATAAGTATTGTTTTAATGGTATTTATCCCGACGGTTTTAATTGGTATGGTTTGTGGCTTACTGATTATGAAACGACTTCTCATAATATTGCGTTTTCAACCGATTGGGATATAAGCGAATTGTTCCAAATCGATATTGAATATTATACGCAAAATTATACTATCGAATATACGGAAAGCGTTGGCGGAAACCTTATCGGTGATAAAACTCTTACACTTGGTGAAATGTCTGCTGAACCTGTGGTAACAACAATTTATGCAAAAGACGAAAACGGCAACGACATAACCGTTACAAACAATAAAGATAAAGGTTGGTTCTTCGGTTATGAATTTACTTGGAAGCGTGTTCAAACAGCAAGTAGTTTTGTTGATTATGTTACTAATAGTAAAGATTTTAAAAGCGTCGGTGATTATGAATTAAACAATATTTCTAATAAGCAATGGGTCGTTGCTTTTGCTGAAACTGAATATAAAAAAACTACTGTTCCGTTTTTCTTTTTAGATAGTGCCTGTGACAAGGTTACGGAAAAAGGCGTTAAAGTTTCTAATGTTTCGATTATGCGCTTAAATTTTAAGTGTCAAGGCACTACCTATAATCTCGGTGTAGTTGATAATTATCAGACGGGGGCTATTGACTCAGTTTTCGAGGGTAAAGACGGGTTAGAACATACTGTTGACCGCATTATGGAATTATTGGAAAAGATATTTGCTATTGTTCTTTTTATTGTTTTCGTTGTGGTTGTTGTATTCGTTTTGAATATTGTATTACCCTTAGGAAAGATTGCAAGTTACATATTAAAAGCAATAAAATACGTGATTTCTTTGCCGTTTAAAATAATTAAATCTGTATTTAGAATTGGTAAGAAAAAAGACGGATAAAATCCGTCTTGCTCTTTATCGCATGGCTTTACAAGCTGTAACGCCTAATATAATGAACGTTATTGCAATGATAATACCTACAATTACGATTATGTATTTATATAGCTTTTTGCTATTCTCGTTTTTGCTGTAAAGGCAATATATGATTATCGTTGCAAGTATTGTAACAATTACGGCAAAAGCAATTATGCCTATTATCCATAATTGGCTGTCTGATATTGCTTTGCCTTCAAATACGGGTTCTATCGGTCCCGCTTGGTAGTTGTCTTGTATATCAGCAAGTAAATTAAAAATCATAAGTGTATCACTCCAAAAAGAATATACAAATTTTATCACAACAAAAAAATAAAATCAAGGTTAATTATATGAAGAACTTTAAAAACGTAATAAGGATAATTGCGGTAATTTTAATAATAATCGTTGTCGGTTATTTTGTGTTTACGTTCGGGCGGTTGGGGGCGTGATATGCAAGGAATTAAAACATATTTTAAGTCTTTGAAAGATTACCGTCATTGGTTTATGATAGCCGTTATCGGTGCAAGTATCGCGCTGATTCCGTTCTTCTTCCGCTATGCTCATTTAAGGATATGGGAAAGCTGTATTGCGTTCGGTAATTCCTGCAAGTTCTATATATCGGAATTTTTCGATTTAGGACTGCACGGAGAAATTACGGTAAACGATTTCACGCGACAGCCTTTTGAATTGCCTTTACACTTGCCGCGAACGTGGGAAGAATTAAAAACGAATTTAAGCGGATATTGGTCAACGTTCTTTTCAATGGAAAACTTTTCGGCATATATGGAAAAGGTTGCGGACGTTCTGTTCTACATAACGAAAATTATTCTTGTAATTATGCCCGTATTCCTTATCGGGTTTATAGTGAATACTTTTATTCCGCGTAAACAGAATAACGACTACGGCAAGGAAAGCAAAGCTCTTATTCGTTTTAAACGCTTTGAATTAAAGGTCTGTAAGCCTGTAAAAAATTGGTTTATAGACTTCTTCGGTTTCGTTCGTGAAAACAGTTATTACTTTAAAATCTTGGCTTGGATATGGGCGTATAGCTTTAATATCATAAGCATAGTGATTTCGTTCTTCGCTTACTTTTTGTATTTTTCTGCGGCGTTAAATACAGCAACGATTTATATACAGCTTGTAAAGTTGCTTATGGACTTATCCGTAATGATAGACTTTATTCCAAACTTGATATGGGCGGTAATAATAATCGTTGTGTTGAATTTGGTTGCCCGTAAAATAGCATTTGACCGCTTAGACCATCACGAACGTTGTAATCGTGGCTTTTTAAATGAACGGGGCGTTTCAAGTACTGTTGACGGAACTATGGGTGCAGGTAAAACACAATTTATAACGGACGTTGCTTTATCGGGTGAAGTTAAACTTCGGGATATGGCGTTGGAAGTTATAATTGAAAGTGACTTTCACTTTCCGAATTTCGTTTGGATAAATCTTGAATTGTTCTTAAAGAAAATGTTTCGTAAGCATAGAATTTATGACGTGTGGAGTTGCCGTAAAGTCATACGCAGTAAATATCTTAAATGGTTGCGGAAGCCTTGCAAATATAGAATTTGGGGTTATGACTACGAAAGATACGGGTTGATATATAACGACGAATTAAAAAATATATCCGTATGGCAAGCGATAGAAGATTATGCTTGCGCCTATCTGATATATACCCGTCAATGCGCTTTGCTTATATCTAACTATTCAATACGTTCGGATAATCTTATTGACGATTTAGGCAACTTCCCTTTATGGAATACGGACTTCTTTAAACGTGATAGCAGGCTTATGGAAAGCTATTCCCGTCATTCTCATATTATCGATTATGATATGTTAAGGCTTGGAACGGTTATGATACAAGACAATCCTAACCGTTACGCTTTCGGCTTCGGCGTTTACGTTATATCCGAAATAGATAAAGAAAGGTCAAATTCTAAAAAGTTAAATGAGAAAAAGGCAAATCTTACGGACTGTAATCAACAAAACGATTTGTTTGATTTAAATACTATGATGTGCCGTCACGCCGTAAATATCGGGCGCAGGTGCTTTCTTATAATGTTGTCTGACTTACAGCGTTTTGAAGAACTCGGAATATCCACGCTTGGACTTGGCGAAAAATTAAGCATTAAGGAAAAGGGCGAAATGTCCCCCGTTCTGCCGTTCTTCTCTACGTTCTGGTTGTTCGATTTGGTTGCAGGCTTTATTATCAATAAGTTTGACAAGCATTATCTTAATTACCGTCACGATAGGGGCGATTATACCTTGCCTATGTACTTAATGAAGAATATCGTTGCAAGACTTCGTTCGCATCGTGAACGTGTAAATAATTTATTTGGCTGTTCCAAACTGACTTTAAGTATTGAACAAGGGCGTAACAATGACGAAGCATTAAAACGTAAATATTATATTCAGTCTAAAAAGATATGGTCTGAACGTTATGCAACGGACTGTTTAAGCGGTATTTATGCCGCAAGGGGCAAATTGAATACTGTCGGCATTAACGATATAGAAGAATATGCAGGCATAATGGCAACGGACGAAGAACTGCAAAAGCAGCATAGCTTTTTTCAGTATGACGTACATAAAGTTTTGATAAAGTAATCATTGACAGATTTAACAACATGGCTTGCAAGCTGGGTTAAGTTCCTGGCTTAACGTCCGGTTGTTAGTTTCTGGGTCAATGTGCTGCGCGAACAAGCGGCGCAAATAAACGCTTGAAAAAATACTTACAAGGTGGTAAACTATGAGCAGAAAGCAAAAAAGAAATTTCTTTCATTTATTTAAAGGTGGCAAAGACGATAAAGGCACTACACCTTTATACGGTGCGCCGAATACAAATTTAGATACATACGACAAGCGAAACGGACGGTTTAAAAGCCGCCGCAAATTCGGTAAGGACGGAAATGCTTTTGTTGATTTAGATACAAAGCATACTTGCGGTGTTGGTTATGACCACGCGCACGATATAAACGTAAAAAATAAAATACAGCCCCGTTCTTCTGAACATAGGAAACTTACAAGGAAAGAACGGCGCGAAGTAAATAAAGCAAAACGAAAAAGGAAAGGTTGGAATAATGGATATTAGAAAATACGATTTGGATAAGGAAGATTTGGAATTTATCATTGATTTGTTGATAAGTTTTTCTCGTGGTACTGAAATTGAATTTGAGTGTTTAGGAAAAGAATATTTTATTGAAACCGTTGACGGTGGAATATGTGCAAGGGAAAATACGGAAAATGCGAAAGAGTATATTTATAGTATCCCCGAATTTTTCTTTGAACAGTTTATGATTGACGGTAAACCCTTTATAGAACGGCTTAACGATATTACTTCATACGGTATATTGTAAGCGGTAACGCTCGGTAACTGACGGACTTCCTTTTTATCAGCTTAAAAAAGTAGGTCTGCCGCCCTTGCTATTATGCGCGAATATTTGTAGGGGTGTAAAAAGCGAGTGCGAGGCGCAGGCGAGCCGCTTTTAGGGGGTAAAGGTCTACACGTTCTTTACCCCCTTTAAATTCGCGCAACCGACAAGGAAAGAATTATGAATACTAATTTGATAGAATTAAATGACGGTGCAGTGTGTCCGTTCCTTATTTTTGACGATACGAAAACAAGGACTTACAAGGTGTATCACGACGGTAGTCACCACGTCGGCACGCTGTGTTTACGTCAAGAACGCCGTAAGCCGAAAGAAATTGAGCCGCAAACGACTTCACGTCAACTGACGGACGAACAGAAAGAAAAACTGTTTGAACGCATTATGCGTGAAAAGCGCGAAAAATGCGTTCCTGTACCGCCGTTGCCTAAACAAACTAAAACGCGCGGTGAAATGGAAGAATTTTACGACAGCGTATGGCAACAAGCCGTAAAAAGCGGCATACGCTTGAAACGGCGTTATAAAGATAAGTTTTTTAACTTCATTAAACCGCTTGTGCAGGCTGAATATCCTAAATATAAGGACTTGGATAATTGGGTGACGGAAATGATAGAAAATTCGTTACACAATTATTATGCGCGTGAAAAGCGTTGCAAGCGTAAGGCGTATCTTAACAAGTGGTCTTACTTTGTAACGTTCACTTACGACGAAAATAAAACCGTTCGCGGCGGCGGTAAACTTACGCCCGAATTGTTCCGGAAGAAGTTGCGTATGTGTTTATCTCACTTGCATTGTCGGCGCGGTTGGAATTATATCGGCGTGTTTGAACACGCGCCCGAAACGGGCCGCTTGCACTTCCACGCGATAATTTATGTGCCGCGCGGCGAAATGGTCGGCAAGATAGAAGAAAAAACCGAATACAGTACGGCAAAGCACGAAATGAGTACAAGGCACGAAAATTCGTTTTTCGCAAAGCGATTCGGCGTAAACGACTTCGACGAATTGTCTGATTTGTCGGTAAGTCGAGGACGTGCCGTTGACTATATTTTAAAATATATGGGCAAGGATAATGAACGTATAGTTTATAGTCGCGGCGTTCCTGCGGAAGTATATATGAAGTTGGATAAACACGATATAGCAACTTCGTATCAAGATTTTGTAACGAAATATGTTTTGTTCGACGACGTGGTTAATTGGAAAATGGACGTATTAGGGCAAAGACGAATTCGCTTTACTGAACAAATGACGATAAGTGATATTCCACCATTAACGGCATAACGGCGATTTAAAAAAATAAATAATACGGTTATCTTGCGCCTATGGTTACATACGGCGTTTTTTGGCGTTCAAGGAAAAACACAAAAAATGCTGTTCGGCGCGATAAAGGCATACCGTAAAAATATTAAGGGCGGTTTTTGCAAGCAGGTTCGCGGCAAAACCGCCCTTTTTACCGCTTTTATCGGTCTGTCTGTCGGTCGAAGCGCGGCACTTTATCACCGCGCGCCGCAGGCGCGCGGCTCGTCTATGATAAAGTGTCGCGTAATTGCCATTTGCCTAAAAATCGGGTTATAAATAATACACAAGGACGGAATACAAATGAAAAAAGGGTCAAAATATTTAACATTAACACAACGCAGACAATTAGAAGGCTTTTTACAAGCTGATTTGCCTAAACGTAAAATTGCCGAATTGCTCGGCGTAAATCTTTCAACGGTTTATCGTGAAATTAAACGCGGTGAATGCGAACAGCGCAAAAGCGTTAATGATATATTCGGTGATTTTAAAGGTTTTAAAACATACAAGATATATAGCGCGGATATAGCTGAAAACAAATACCGCTTGAATATGACTTCAAAGGGTGCGCCGTTGAAAATCGGCAATGACTTTGATTTTATCCGCTATGTGGAAAAGCGGGTTTTGGTTGACGGTATCGCGCCGTGTGCGGTATGTGGGGAAATCAAGCGTAATAAGCCTTGCAAAACTGTTATAAGTAAAACAACAATGTATCGTTATATCGAAATGGGAATTTTTATGAACGTTTCAATGCGGAATTGTCCTATGGGTCAACGTAAAAAGCAATACCGTAAAGCAACGGTTAAACGTCCGCCGAAAGGTACAAGTATAGAAAAACGCCCGTTGGAAATTTTCGCTCGTGATACTTTCGGTCATTGGGAAATGGACTGCGTGTGCAGTAAGCAAGGCGCGACAAGTGCGCTTTTGGTTTTCTCTGAACGCTTAACACGCTATGAAATTATTATGCGTATGCCGAATAAGAAAACTGAAACTGTCGTGCGTTGCGTAAACAAACTTGAAAAGCGTTACGGCAAGTTGTTCCGTAAGATTTTTAAAAGTATCACGGTTGACAACGGCGTTGAGTTCTCGGACTTTAACGGTTTGGAAAAGTCGATTTACGGCGGCAAGCGGTTAAATGTTTATTACTGTCACCCTTACACTTCGTGCGAGCGTGGCACAAATGAACGCTTGAATAGGGATATTCGCCGTAAGTTTCCGAAAGGCACGGACTTTGCGGTTATCTCGGATAGGGCTGTGCAAGCGTGTGAAAATTGGGTAAACGCATATCCGCGCGAAATATTCGGTTTTGCAACTGCCGCCGAAAAGTTCAACGAACAGTTACAAGCAATTTAAACGTGGTTTGTAAGCTGGGTCAAGTTCCAGGCTTCACAACTGGTTGTTAGTTTTCTGGGTTAATGTGCTGCGCTAATAAGCGCGGTTAAAAATCGAAGTCAATTAACGTCGCTTTGTTCCTGGGTCAACGTGCTGCGCGAAATAGGCAAGCTGAAAAGGCTTGCTGTTTTGGCGTGTAAAGAAAAAGACGGTTTGCGGTGTTTCGGTCTGTTAGATAAGGTTTTTCGCCTTATCTAACCCCGATTTTAGCACTTTTAAGCCGTCTTTTAAAAATTTTCAAACTTTTTTGCATTATTTACTTGACAATTCAATATTGACGGCAATTACGCCCGAAATTCCGCCGGCTATCGCGCCGATAAGTATTTCAAGCAAAAACATCCAACTTATTTGAAGCGAAAAAGAAATAAGCCCGTAGAGCAAAAACGTAATTACAACGGCTATTATGCCGTAAATTACGCCCTTTATTAGACCTCTTTCGCCGCGTATAAAAATAATTCCGCCAAGCGCAATGGATATAATTTTAAAAACTTGATTTACGGGTTTTACGGCCTCGATAGGTAAGGTAAAAAGCTGAATTATTATGGTAAAAAGTAAAACGAATACAAGTGAAACAAGTACAGCGGCAAGCACCGCCTTTAAAATTTGAAAAATGTCTTTGCTCATAAAAAACCTCTGCTTTAATCTATGCAGAGGTTTTTGAATTTAGAATTTAACTTATTTATCTTCTTTGGTCTTACCGTTCTTTTTCTTTTTTAACATTTCTGGCTGCTCGCCTTCTGCGGCTTCATCATTTTCGGATAGCGAAACTTGTCCCTCTGTCGAAACGGGTGCTTCAACGGGCACTTCCTCAGTTTCAACGGGCGCGCTTTCGGTAGCTTCGGGAATTACAGGTGCTTCTGAATTTTCCGTAACTTCGTCGGATTCTGCCTTATCTTCCTTATGCTCGACGACTGCGTCGGTCTGGAAAATAGCCTGTTTATCAAACTTTATATAGCTTTTACCGGAATTTTCGGAACCTGTTTCAAGAACAAAGGTATTTTCCTCGTTATCAACTTCAACTACTATACCGCAAATACCGCCGATAGTTTTAACTTTATTGCCGGGACCTACCGCATCAATTAAATCTTTAGCGTCCTGCTCTTGCTTTTTTCTTTTTTTACTGCTGATAAAATAGAAAACTACTATAACGACAACAAGCACTGCTATAATTGCAAGCATAGCATAATTCATACCGTTGTCGGTTGCGGCTGTATCAAGTAATGAATGTAACATATTAACTCCGATTTTTTTAATTTATTTAACTATAATATTTTTTATAAATTTTTGCAAGCATTTTTATCGAAAAAATTCAAATGCCACAAAACTTTCACTAAACCATCTGTTTTATATCACTCTTTGCCAAATTCCGAATAAAATTGAGCGGCAAAGTCGTTTAAGCTGTCGGCAAAAATCGCCTCGCGCATATCAGACATAAGCTTGTGAAGAAAGGTAATATTGTGCAGACTTAACAACATTGGCGCAAGCATTTCATTTACGTTTATGAGGTGTCTTAAATACGCCTTAGTGTAATTTTTACAACAGTAGCAGCCGCATTTTTCATCGAGCGCAGTAAAATCTTCGGCGTAAACGGCGTTTCTAACGACGGCTTTACCATTAGACGTAAACGCAGTGCCGTTTCGTGCAATTCTTGTAGCAAGCACGCAGTCAAACATATCCACTCCGCGCTTTACTCCCTCGATAAGGCAATCCGGACTGCCTACACCCATTAAATATCTGGGCACGCTTTCAGGAAGCTCGGGACGAATAAGTTCAAGTATTTCATACATGCGCTGTTTGGGTTCTCCCACGGAAAGTCCGCCTATGGCTATACCGTCCGTTGCGTGCGGCTTTGCAAGCTTTAAACTTTGCATTCTTAAATCGTCGTACATATTACCCTGAACTATGGGAAACAGTGCCTGGTCGTCGCGCGATTTTGCGTCAAGACAGCGTTTTAGCCAATTATACGTTTTATTCATAGCCGCTTCCGCCTGCTCGTGAGTGTAACCGTATTCACTGCATTGGTCAAACTGCATAATAATATCCGCACCGAGGTTTTCTTCTATTGAAATAACCTTTTCGGGAGTAAACAAATGCTTGGATCCGTCTATATGCGAATTGAAATATACCCCTTCTTCTTTGATTTTATTCAACTTTGTCAAAGAAAAAACCTGAAAACCACCGCTATCCGTCAATATAGGTCGATCCCAATTCATAAATTTATGAAGTCCGCCTGCTTTTTTGACCAGCTCATCGCCGGGGCGCAAATACAGATGATAGGTATTCGATAAAATAATTTGCGAACCTGCCTCTTTTAAATCGCGCGGGTATACTCCCTTGACGGTTGCCTGCGTTCCGACGGGCATGTACACCGGGGTTTTTATATCTCCGTGAGGCGTGTGATAAACGCCTGCTCGTGCGCCCGTATATTTGTCGATATGTTGTAGTTCAAATGAAAAATTTTTACTCATAGTTTATTATTATAATTTATTATACAATCATCATAGCGTCACCGAACGAAAAAAACCGATAACCGCTGTCGACCGCCAATTTATATAGACCGAGTATTTCTTCCCTGCCCGTCATTGCCGCAACAAGCATTATCAGCGTACTCTCGGGCAAGTGAAAGTTTGTTATTAGCGCGTCTACACACTTAAATTTATAGGGCGGATAAATAAAAATTTGCGTGTTGCCCTTTTGCGGAATTATCAAACCGCTTTCGTCGGTTGCACTTTCGAGAGTACGAACAGAGGTTGTACCTACGGCAATTACGCGCCTGCCTTCACGCTTTGCCGAGTTTATTATTTCAGCCGCCTCCGCACTCACTTCGAAATATTCCGAGTGCATCTTGTGGTCAGTAATAATTTCCTCCTTAACGGGTCTGAACGTTCCAAGACCTACGTGCAACAAAACCTCGGCAATCTGTACGCCCTTTGCTTTAATTTTTTGAATAAGTTCAGGCGTAAAATGCAGACCCGCCGTTGGAGCGGCAGCCGAGCCGTCGAACTTTGCGTAAACAGTTTGATATCTCGTCTTATCTTCAAGCTTTTCCTTTATGTATGGGGGCAAAGGCATCGAGCCCAGCTTTTCGAGAATTTCTTCGAACACTCCCTCGTATTCAAATACGACTATACGTTCTCCAGATGGAGTTATATCCTCGACCGTAAGCGACAGTTCGTCTGAAATAACAAGCTTTTTCCCGGTAGTACATTTTTTACCCGGCTTTACGAGCACTTCCCACCTATTAATGTTAAGCCTTTTTAACAGCAACACTTCAACCGCGCCGCCGTTTTGAGTATGCGCAAAAAGCCTTGCCGGTAAAACTTTTGTGTTATTTACAACGAGAACGTCACCCTCTTTAAGATAATCGGTAATATCCCTGAAAATTTTATGTTCGGTGTGTTTTGTAGTTCTGTCATATACAAGCAAACGAGAGCAATCGCGCGGATTTGCAGGCGTTTGAGCGATTTGCTCCTCGGGCAAGTCATAATAAAAATCTTTTTTTGTAAACTGCATTCTACTCGCCCTCGTTTTTATCAAACAAAGATATCTGTTTGCGCTGACTTTCGGTAATGCTGTAACCAAGATGCTCGTACCCTCCGCGGAGTATCATTCTGCCGCGAGGCGTTCTTGCAATAAATCCCAGTTGCAAGAGATAGGGTTCATAGACATCCTCTATTGTACCGGCATCCTCGTTTATTGTAGCCGCAAGCGTTTCAAGCCCCACGGGACGTCCGTCGAATTTTTCTATCATTGCCCGAAGCAGCGCGCGGTCGACTTCGTCTAAACCAAGCTCGTCCACCTCCATTTTTGAGAGAGCGTATTTTGCATCGGACTGAGTTACGGTGGGGTTATTGTTGATAGTCGAAAAGTCACGCACGCGCTTTAAAAGTCTGTTTGCTATACGGGGAGTTCCCCTCGAACGGCGCGCCACCTCGCTTGCAGCCGCGTCCTCGATTTTAATACCCAGCATTTCCGCACTGCGAGTAACTATACGTTTAAGCTCGTCGGGCGTGTACATTTCAAGACGGCAGATAATGCCGAACCTGTCGCGTAAAGGGTTTGCAATCATACCGGCACGAGTGGTTGCACCTATGAGCGTAAATCTTTTTAAAGAAAACCTTATGTTGCGAGCGCTGGGCCCCTTGCCGACAATTATGTCTAGCGCATAGTCCTCCATTGCCGAATATAAAATTTCTTCGACGCTGTGGTTGAGCCTGTGAATTTCATCTATAAACAAGACGTCCCCGTCGTTTAAATTTGTTAAAATAGCCGCTAAGTCCCCGCTGCGCTCGATTGCCGGTGCAGAGGTTAACTTTAAATTACCGCCCATTTCATTTGATATTATATGCGCAAGCGTCGTTTTGCCTAATCCGGGCGCGCCGTATAAAAGGACGTGTTCCAATACCTCGCCCCTCTTTTTTGCCGCGTCCATATAGACTTTTAAATTTTCTTTGACTTTGCCCTGTCCGATATAGCCGTCAAGCGTCTTGGGTCTTAATACGTTTTCTTCAAAATCGTAATCACCCTTTGTGCTTTGAACAAGCCTTTCTTCATCAGCGCCGAAGTCCTCGTCGTCGAAAAACATCTTTTTACCTTATTTCTTTTAATTACATTCCCTGCAAAGCAAGTCTTATGATATCCTCTATTTGCGTCGCTCCGCTGTCCTTGGCTTTTGATATTGCGCGCATACTCTCGGCACGAGTAAAACCGAGTGTCATCAGCGCGACCACCGCATCCTCGTCGCCGGAGCCTATTTGTACCGTAACAGCTTCTCCTCTTTCGGAAACAGTGATATTTGCGGCAACCTTTTCGCGCAATTCCAAAATAATGCGTTCCGCCGTCTTTTTACCGAGCCCCTTGACTGCCGACAGACGCTTTACGTCGTCAGTTGCTATTGCGGCGGCAAGGTCTCCGACCGTCATTGCCGAAAGCACGGCTATCCCCATTTTAGGACCCACGCCCGAAACGGAAACCAGCTTTAAAAACATCTCCTTTTCTTCAAGCGACGAAAATCCGTACAGCGCTACGCCGTCCTCTTTGACGTGCATATATGTATAGAGTTCGGCTTCTTTTTTGCCGGAAATCTTTGAAAATGCCGAACCTGTAACCAACACTTCGAAACCTATCCCGGAAGCCGTTTCAATGAGCGCGGTATCGGCGGTCAGAGATAAAATTTTGCCTTTTATAAATCCTATCATATTTCTCCTATTGAATGCCGAACATCCTGCCGAAACGAGAAGTGTGAGCATGACACAGTGCAACGGCAAGAGCGTCCGCCGCATCGTCCGGACGGGGAATTTTATTGAGGTGCAGAAGCGACGTTACAACGTGCATCATCTGCACCTTATCGGCCTTCCCATAGCCGGTAAGCGATTGTTTTATTTGATTGGGAGTATATTCATATAGCTTGCCGCAATATTTAATGCAAGTCAACAACATAACTCCCCTTGCATGCGCCACGGGTATGCCCGTCGTGATATTTTTTGAAAAAAACAGTTCCTCAACGGCAATTTCGTCGGGTTTGTATTTTAAAAGTATTTTGTTTATTCCCTCTTCGAGCATTGCAAGCCTTACGGGCAGACTTTCCGTCTTGGGAGTGAGAACCACGCCGTAATCTATTGCAACCGTATTATCGTTTTTAAGTTTTTCCACAACGCCGTAGCCCATTGTTGCAAGCCCGGGGTCAAGACCTAATATTATCATCAAAATTATTTTAATAAATTTAAAATTTATGTCAACTATATAAGTTTATAGCTTTCAGACAAAGCCCTGAACGCAGCAGCCGATTTCTCGATTGTTTCGGGCAAAACACAGTATGAAACGCGCGCATAACCCTTGCCGCCGAAGTCATCGCCGGGCACTATCAACAGTTCGTATTTTTTAGCCCTTTCGCAGAACGCCTTGGAATCCTCTTCGGGAGACTTAACAAACATATAAAACGCGCCGTCGGGCTTAACAACCCGGTAACCGCAATCCTTCAAAATACAATAGAGTCTGTCGCGGTTGCGTTTATAAATTGAAATATCCGAAGTTACGTTATAAACTTTTTTTATAAGCTGCTGAAAAAGATTGGGCGCGCAAACAAAACCCAAAACCCTTCCCGCGCCGCAGATACTTGCATAAACTTCTTTAAACCCGGGCATTTGATTGTTGACCGCAATATATCCTATTCTTTCTCCCGGAAGCGACAAGCTTTTGGAGTACGAATAGCAGACCAAAGAATGCGCGTAATAGTTCATAACGTAGGGCACTTTTATAGCGTCGTCATACACCAACTCCCGATAAGGTTCGTCCGAAATAAGATAGATAGGATTGCCGAACTTCTTTGAATACTTTTCAAGAATTTCACACAGCAATTTAATATCTTTTTCGGGATAAACTACGCCGCTCGGGTTGTTTGGAGAGTTGATTAGAACGGCTTTTGTGTTGGGTGTAATAAGGCTTTCAAGCTTTTCCAAATCCAACTGAAAAGTTTCGGCAACTCCGTCCACCGCTACAAATTTGCCGCCGGCGTGCTCGATAAATACCCTGTATTCAGGGAAAAACGGTGCAGGAACCAAAACCTCGTCTCCACTGTTTAACAGCGCGTTAAAAGCTATCGTAAGCGAGGCGGCCGCGCCGCAAGTAAGATACAGACAATCGGCGTCAAGCAAAGTGTCAAACCTTGCGTTTATGTATTCCGCAAGGGTCTTTCTTACACTATAATCCCCCTGTGCAGAAGTGTAGCCGTGTAAAAAAACGGGGTCGTAAGTTTTTATTATTTCTATGAGTGCGTCGCTGACTTCCGTAGGTGCGGAAACACTGGGATTACCGATTGAAAAGTCAAAAACTTTGTCCTCTCCTATTTCGGCTTTTCGTTTTTTTCCATACTCGAACAGTTCCCTTATAGACGAGCGAACCGTTCCGAGTTTAACTGTTTTTTGATTTATCATTTTATTACCGCTCTGCTTTTTATTGATTATAACAAATTTTCTCTTTTATGTAAAGAAATTTGACCAATTTAACATAAATAGCCGACCTTTTTTCATTTAAATCTGTTAAATTTAAACTTTTAGTGAATATATTCATTTTTTGAAAAAAATATATGCATTTGGAGTTATTTTGTGATATAATAAAGTAAAGTTATGAAACAGTTTTGTATCGGAGATAAAATTAAATACGGCTCGTATGGAGAATGTCGAATTACGGATATACGAGAAGAAAATATCGGCGGCAGAGTGCGGGATTTTTATGTGCTCGCACAGTCCAAAAGTTCCTCGACTATACTTGTGCCCGTAGAAAAAGCCAACTGTTTCAAAGAAATTTGTCCGCCGCTGACCTTCGACGAGATAAAAGCGCTTTCCTCGGCTATGACCGAGATTGACTGGACAAAAGACGACAAGTCGCGCGGAGAAGTCTTTAAAGATATTTTCAACCGCGACGACGTTTCTGAAATTGCCGGCACGCTTTTAAGCATTTTATCAAGACAAAAAGCGCTCAAATTACAGAGAAAAAAACTGCGCACAACAGATTTAAACGCGCTTAGAACGTGCGAAAGAATTTTGTTTGAAGAACTTTCGAGAACGCTTGCTTTGCGTGAAGAAGACGTGACGCCGATATTACAGGGTAATTTAGAGCCACGATTAAAATAATACATATAATTAAAGCCGTAGCTTCAAAAACTTGGAAGCTACGGCTTTTAACCTGTAAGTGATTTTCTGAAATTCTCCATTATTCTGTTTTCGATTCTTGACACCTGTACCTGTGATACACCGAGCATTGACGCAACTTCGCTTTGAGTCAAATCGCGAAAATATCGCAATATAATTACTTTTTTATCTCGTTCGGGCAAATTTTCAATGGCTGTTTTTAACTGTAAAGCTTCTATTATATCCTCTTGATTATCTTCGACGGGCAGTTTTTCCAAAAGCTCCTGCCCCTTTTCATCCTTATAATCCCCTTGAGCATATATCGATACGGGCATGCGCGTTGAACCCATAGTAAACACAACTTCGCTTTCCGGCATTCCGAAGTTTTCGGCAATTATCTTTACGGAAGGCTGTGTGCCGTGCTCGACAGAATATTTTTCAATAAATAAATTTATCTGTTTCGCACTGCTTTTTATTGCGCGCGATACCTTTATACTGCCGTCGTCGCGCATAAATCGCTTAATTTCTCCTGCAATCATAGGCACGGCGTAAGTTGAAAACCTTACCCCGAAACTTTCGTCAAACCCGTTAATTGCCTTCAACAACCCCATGCTCGCAAGCTGATAAAGGTCGTCATATTCTACGCCTTTGTTCAAATAACGGCGCACTATACTTTTTATTAAGTTGTTGTTTTCGACGATTAAGGTTTCCTTTGCTGCCGCGTCTCCGTCTTTGGCTCGGCGAATAAGGTCGTTCGTCTTATCGACGTCAAGCATTCTCCACTTCCGCTTTAAAACATTTTGTCATGTAAACAACGGTGCCTTCACCCTGAATGGAATTTACGTTAAACTCGTCCATAAAAGTTTGCATAATCGTAAAACCCATTCCCGAACGCTCGTCAGACGGCGCGGAGGTATAAAAAGGCTGTATTGCCTTTGTCACGTCCGCTATGCCCCTGCCCGTGTCGCTTACCTTGATATGTAGCGAATTATCCTCTATCTCGCACTCTATGGTTACTATGCCCAGATTGCCCTTATACGCGTGTACGGTGCAGTTTGTAACAGCTTCGGACACCGCGGTTTTTACGTCCGAAAGGTCGGCAAGCGTAGGGTTTAGTTCAAGACAGAATGCAGCCACCGCGTCACGCGCGAATGCCTGATTTCGAGGAAGTGAATAGAATTGTAATTTTAAATAATTTGTAGTCATATTTTTATCCTTTACTCCGCTTTTGGTATGAGTGAATATATTCCGCTTAAATTGAGAATTTTGTCCGCCGCAAAATTGGGTTTTGTTATATATAACGGCAAAGCAAGCCGCGACGCTTTTTTATATCTGCCTATCAAAAACCCAATGCCCGTTGAGTCCATAAACGCAACGTCGGCAAGATTAATTATTATTTTACTTACGCTTAAATTGTCCTCTATCAGCTTATCGCATTTTGTCCGCGCTTCCTGCGAGGAACACTCGTCCATCTCGCCGGAAAGAGCTATGTATAACGTCTTGTCTTTTACAAAGCCCGTAACTTTCATTTTACTTCCTCCGTCGTTTTTATAAAATATTACTAAATCTTTTGGGTAATATTTTGACAAAGACTGTCGGTTTTTGCTTGGCTTTGTCGCAAATGATTATATTTTTTCATCATTTTAACCTTTAAAAAATTAAAGTTAAAATTTTGAAAATAGGCTAAAAAAATACTTGACAAAATTTTTTAGGTATATTATTATATGTAAGCATTGTGCGTATGACACAGTCCTTTTAAGGGCCTTTAGCTCAGTTGGTTAGAGCGGTCGGCTCATAACCGATTGGTCCGCGGTTCGAGTCCGTGAAGGCCCACCACTAATTTAATAACTTAATTAATTATTTTATTTGGCCCTATAGCTCAGTTTGGTTAGAGCGCCAGCCTGTCACGCTGGAGGTCGACGGTTCGAGCCCGTTTGGGGTCGCCAAATTTTTTTAAAAGCGCCGTAAGGCGTTTATGCCTTGGTAGCTCAGATGGTAGAGCGGTGGACTGAAAATCCATATGTCGGCGGTTCGATTCCACCCCAAGGCACCACCCGAAACGGGCGGAATTTGCTGGTGTAGCTCAATTGGCAGAGCAGCTGATTTGTAATCAGCAGGTTGTGGGTTCGATTCCAATCACCAGCTCCACTTTTACCCCGTTTATACGGGGTAAAATTTAATATGGGCGGATTGCAGAGTGGCCAAATGCATCAGACTGTAAATCTGACGTCTCCGACTTCGGTGGTTCGAATCCACCTCCTCCCACCAGCAAAAGGAACAGGTTTTTTACCTGTTCCTTTTGCTGTGTAGACGTAAGGCAGTAACAGAAGCTATACCATTCGACTGAGCGAAGCGAAGGTTTGCCGAGGCTCCGCTTGCGGAAACGGCAATACGCACCTCCTCCCTCCACTTAAAACCTAAAACAAAACTGTTTTAGGTTTTTTGCCGTTTTATCCTATGATTTGTCTAATGTTTGTTTCGAATTCGCTGTTTATGGGCAATACTATTCCGTATTTATGTGCTATAATATTGCTGTCAGGAATAAGGAGATATTCATTATGGATATGCAAAAAATCGGGGCTTTTTTAGCTGAATTGCGGAAAGAAAAAAATCTTACTCAAGAGGAATTGGGAGAACAAATCGGCGTAACAAATAAAACAGTTTCTCGTTGGGAAAACGGTAATTATTTACCGCCTGTGGAAATGCTACAAATTTTAAGCAAATTTTATGATGTTAGCATAAATGAAATATTAAACGGAGAACGGATAAACGATAGCGATTATAAAAGCATTTCGGAAGAAAACGTAAAATCCGCACTGAATAGAAGTAACGTAATTATACGCAAGCACAAAAAAATTATGAATTGGATTATTGCTATAGTCGTGGCTTTATTATATATTGTAATTAGCTTAATATCACAAAAATGGCAGTACACATGGATTGTTTGGGTTGTGTATTGCGCATATCGCACAGTCGAAAATATTGTCAATCATTTATTGAACATTCATATTAAGTATAAATAAAAATTCGTTTTAGATAACGCTTACTCCACCGTAATAGTGATATCCGCACACTTTTTAAAAGTGTGCGGATATTTTTAATCTGTTAAAAATATAGCGAACTAATCAATTACTTTTGATTAAGTCGCTATGTGGTAAGTTTCGGTTGGACGACCGTTTGCCACAATGTTAGTATGATATTAGGTTTAATTTTTGGCGTTATAATCATATTGCCGTTTTTCTTGTTAAAAAAAGGCAAATATGCACAAACAAATAATTTGCCCGATTTATAAATTGAAAAACGTCGAATTATTTGGTATACTTAAATCATGGTTATTTTAATTTCGGGCACAACGCATACAGGCAAAACTAATTTATCGCAAAGACTTATGGAAAAATACAAAATTCCGTATTTGTCCGTTGACAATTTAAAAATGGGACTTATAAGAAGCGGTAAAACCTCGCTTACTGTATACGATGACGCCCAACTTACCCTCTATCTTTGGTCTATAGTTAAAGAAATTATTAAAACTGTCATTGAAAACAAACAGAACATTATAATCGAAGGTTGTTATATCCCATTTGATTGGCAAAAGGATTTTGACGATAATTATTTGTTCGCTATTAAACATTATTGTCTTGTTATGACCGCCGAGTATATCGAAACACACTTTAACGATATTTTACAGTTTGAAAACGTTATAGAAAAACGTGTTTTAACCGAAATTAAAAAAGAGCAATTAATCGAAGAAAATAAAAATAATTTATTGTTGTGTCAAAAATACGATCTGGAATATATTTTAATCGATAAGAAATATCAAATAGATATTCAATTATAAGCTTACAAAAAGACAGGAAGATGCCTGTCTTTTTTACTGTCATACAAACCTCTGATTTCACAATAAATGCAAACGATTGACATTGCATAATAAAATCAATATAATAAATAAAAAACAGTTACCTATTGTTTTTTTAATTTTTGGAGGTAAAACATGTCAAAGTTGCCCAATTTTAAAGAATTATTTAACAGCATTAAAGATAATGACGATTATCAAAACAAAGCTCGTTTAATGCAATACATAGGAAACGTACTTAAAAATACAAAAAAACCTGTTTCTTTACAGGACTTTAATGTTATAGTCGATTTTACCGTAAGCGAAATAAAAAAACTGATAGAGGCTATACCCAAAGCCGAAAATTACGAGCAAAAAAGCAAGATATTTCTTTACGAGAACAATCTTTTAATGGTTTTAACGCTTAGCGGCGGAAATCCCGACAATTTAAGCGACGATAAAATAGCCGTTATAAACGAAATTCTCGAACTTACGCATAACGAGTGCATAGTCGAAAATGCCGTTGATGAAATGTTTGAGCTTGAAACCATAGAAAAAGCCGACGTTGAAAAAATACTTGAAATAGTAAAACCGTTGACCGACGAATATCAACGCGGAAATCTGTATCAGGGCTTGAACGAGTACAAGGAAAAAATTAAAAATTTAACAAGCGAAGCTAAAACGCAGCTTGCGAAATTTGTTTCAGACGATATTGAAAGGCTGCTAAAGAACTCGAGCTCGCTTGACGATAACCAAATAGACAACTTGGAATTTATTTCCGACGTGTGCAAATATTTTATTGACGAAAGACTGCTTGCGTTGCTTGAAAAAATTATGTCTATAAAAATCAACCGCATAAGGTACTATGCTTTGGAAACTTTGCTCGGTTACGAAAAAGAAGTTTCAACGCAAGTTATAGCCGAATTGGCCGAAGATTTGACATATGCGGAGCTTACATATTGCCTTTTACAAAAATACGGAAAAGAAAATCTTTTCCCGAAAGAGTACTCCACTCCCGAGTATCTTGCCAAAAGCGATTTGGTACATTGGCTGACGTATCCGACCGAACTCAACAAGGAACCCGACGATATTCAACTTTTGGGAACGGTAAACGTAAGAAAAGAGCTGTTCCACATATTCAAATATAAGTCCGACAGCAAAAATCTTTCCGAAGATTTGCAAAACGAATACTTAATAGGTTGGTCGGGTAACGAGGGCGGAACTTTCAGTAATTTTGACAAGCTTTCAGACTTTCAAAAGAAAACAAACGAAAAAACATTAAAATACATTGCTAAAAAATTATTGAAATAACGAGGTATATTATGGCAAAAATTCTTTCCATTTTAAAGGACAACTGTCCTCAAAACCATGCGTGTCCGGCGGTAAAAGTTTGCCCCGTAGGCGCGTTGTCGCAAAACAATTTTGAGGCGCCGACAATAGACCACGAAAAGTGTATTAAATGCGGCAAGTGTTCTAATTTTTGCCCCAAAAAGGCGTTGGTGCTTGAACGGTAATTAAATTCAAGGAGCATAAATATTGTCTTTAATAAGCGTGCAAAACCTGGGACGAGCCTTTGAATTTCCTTGACATATACTCGCGCTGGCAGATACAAAACCTTATAAAAAACTTTCAACCGACTATGATTTTTGTCGAGCACGACAAAGCGTTTCGCGATGAAATAGTTACAAAAATAATAGAGCTTTAATTTAAAAGCCGCCCTGCTTAACACAGGGCGGCATATTGATTTATTGATTATTTTCGTCGGATTTTAGGCTTTGCGCCTTCAATAAGTCGCGTATTTCCGCAAGCAGTTCGTCGGTTGCCGACATTGAAACTTTTACCTCTTCAACTGCGGGCTGAGTAGCTTCTTGAACGGCTTCTTCTATAACTTCCTCTTCCTTTGCTTCCATCTTATTTTTGTGTTCTTCTTTAAGCTTTTCTCCGCGAGCGCGAACAGAATTTACCGTTTTAACAATTAAAAACAGCACAAACGCCGTAATAAGGAAGGTAATAATTGCAGAAATTACCGCTCCGAAATCAATAATTAGTGCCTGCGTAACCACATTTCCCTCTGCGTCGAGCACGGCGTCGCGCAAAACAAGCTGCAACGCGCCTGTTCCGTCCGCACCGGGTATCCAATTTATAAGCGGCGTTAAAATATTGTTTACAAGCGCGGTAATTATTGCCGTAAACGCGCCGCCGATAATTATGCCGACAGCCATATCCAGCACGTTGCCGCGTGTTATAAACTCTTTAAATTCTTTGAAAAACTTTTTCATTTATTCATCTCCCGATTTTTAATTTTATTATAAGTTGAATTTCTCTATTTGTCAAGAAATATGTCTGTTTCCCAAAAGCGTTGCAATAAGCTTTTTACGAAGCTCCGATTGCGTTGCCGATTTTACTTCGATATCCGCTTTTATTATGCCCTTATCCAATACTATAATTCTGTCGCTAAGCATAATTGCCTCTTCTACGTCGTGCGTTACAAAGATAGCCGTACTGTTAAACTCCGCTTTCATATCTTTAAAAAGCGCAAACATTTCATACTTTATTTTCAAATCGAGCGACGAGAACGGTTCGTCCATAAGTATTACGTCCGCACTGTATAAAAACGCGCGCGCAATCGAAACGCGCCTTGCCTCTCCGCCCGAAAGTTCAACGGGGTACGCGGAAGCTCGGTTCCATAATTTTACTCGCTCCAAAATTTTATCTACTTTTTTCTCGTCCGGACAGACAAGCTTTAAATTTTCATATACGCTAAGATTGGGAACCAACCGCGGCTTTTGGAAAATATAGGCGCATTTTGCATTTGTTATTTGCCCGTCATATTCGGTAAGGTTGGCTATGCAGTTTAAAAGAGTTGTTTTTCCGCAGCCGCTTTCGCCCAAAATGCACAATACTTCACTATCCCTAACTTCGAGATTGAAATTTTTATAAACTTCAACGTTGACGTAGCTTTTGTTCAGGTCTTTAATTTTAATCATTTGTCCCCCCTTTGCCATTGCGCATTAATTTTTGCGACAAGTGAGAAAATCAAATCTATTAATAGACCTATAAATATCACGGTTAACGTAAGCGCGGCAAGGCGCGGCATTTCAAGGTATGCCCGGGCAGTCTGCATAAGTCCGCCGAGGCTGGAATAGGTATTTGACAGCACTTCGGCAGATATCATAACTTTCAGCCCGAGCGACAAATTTGCTCCAATTTGAGGAAGTACGTCGCTCGAAATCAGCGGAACGTACACTTTTATAAGGCGCCTGAGGTATGGCACGTTATATGCTTTTAACATATCGCAAAGTTCGCAATCCACCACGTCTGCCGATGTAAGAATTTGAGTGTGCAAAAGAGGAAAGAGCACCAAAACCGTTACTATAACGGGTGCAATTTTCGCATTTGACCATATGAGCAATATTAAAATCACCGCAAGTGTCGGCAGCGTACGAAGCAGTACAATAACGGGATTTATAAACGCACGCGCGGCAAAGTTTAGCTTTGACAGGACCGCGGAAACTAACGCAAGCGCAAACGAAATCAGAAAGGCTACAACCGTTCTTAATACGGTATTTAAAAATGCAAGCCAAAACGAAGCCTTGGTAAAACATTCAAAAAGGCTTGCAAACGTTTCGCCAAAAGACGGAATTATATAATCGTTACCGACGGCGTAGTAAGCTATAATCCATGCCGCGCAAAGGGATATAACCGCAAACAGCGTAAAGATTATATTTAGTTTTCGCGATTTAATAAACTTCACTTTAATTCCGTGTACGCAATATCGTTATTTTTTAAAATTGATTTAAAAGTAAGCCCGGGAACCTGAGCAATATTTACAATGCCGACTTTTTTGCCTTTGAGCATATGCAGATTGCTTTGTGTAATCTCCTGCCCGCTGTTTGACAGCATAAATAAATTACCGTGAGTAAGCGTGCCGAGAAGCTTATATCTGTCCCCTTTACCCAAAAGCTTTACCGCAATGTTTACGGGTAAAACGCATATATCGGCATTCTTATTTTCGTCGGTGTTTGCGACATAGCTTTGTATTGTCTGTGCGTCCACAACATTGTATTCAAACTCGGCGCCGCCGAAGCTTTTATTTTCAGACAGCAAGTTTGCAATGCCGAGCGCCGGTGCGCCGTCGGGAGCATATACATTTACTTTACCGCTATATATTGCAGACCCGAAATTTTTATCGTCTTTAAAAAAACTTTCTTCAGGTGTGCCGAACGGCGTTTCGCTTACGCTGTTTAAAGTCTGCATAAACCCGATAATTTCACTTTTACAGTCGCTTGAATAGACGAAATCAACACTGCAATTTTCAATTACCGCCTTACTTAAATTTTTTGCGTTAAACGTGGGAGTCATACCCTCGCTCAAATGATTTTTTACGGCTTCTACTATTTCGTTTGAGGAAACCTTTTCGCTAAGTAACCATTCTTTTCCCTTTTCCAACTCTGCAATAAAGTCGCTTATAAAACTATACTCGCTTATAAGGTTTGATTTTGCCACTACAACCGCCTGCGGATAACCGCTTTCTCCCCCGTATATCTGTTGCAAATTGCCGGAAAACTTCAAAGTTTCAATCGCATTGACCTTTGTGCTTGCCGCAGGCTCGGGCATAATAAAATAATCGATATCTTCCCTCACGCCTACTTCCGCCGCAGTAACGCCTACAAGCGTGACGTACCTTTTATCTTGCACATCCGTATCACACCCCGTAACGCCGAATGCAGACAAAAAAATAATTGCTGCGCACATGGCGCTATATAAAAATTTTTTCATACCTTCTCCTTTAATTTTCATCTATTGTTTTAACATATTTGAGAAAATTTTACAAGCGTTTGCATATACGTGGAATAATTTGACATACTCATTTTATGAAAAAGTTTTTATTTTTATTTACGGCGACATTTCTACTTGTATCCGCAGCTTTAACAGGTTGCGGCGTTAAAAACGACGATGGCAAAAGCACGGAAATACCCGCCGAAAATTTGCACGAACAGACCGACGATACTACCGAAGACAAAAATTCGGAAGAGAATAACTTTGGCGGCGGATTTAAGTTTATTCCGCGCGACTTGGGCGGTTCGGCAGTAGGGTTTTACGGTGAGTTCGACGGCGGAGAAATATTTATAATCAGGTTCGGTAAAAATCGCAAACACAAGGACGGCATTTTTCCCCGTCCGCCCGAAAAGCCAAACGTTCCCGAAGATAATTTAAACGACAATTAATTTTAAACTATTTTTACTCAGTTGACAAATTTAATACGTTTTTCTTGCATTTTTCATATAAGTCGTTTATAATACGAGTATGAAAACTTATAAATACAAGTTTACAAGGCTAATTAAAATTTTCATTTACGTCGGACTTGCACTGTCAGCCGTCGCGCTTGGCTTTAACACTTATTCGATTTGCGTATATGATTTTGCCTCGTCGCAAAATATAGTTTATCCGATACTGCAATATTCTTTGATGTATTTTGTTGCGGTTTTGCTGTTTGTCGTGCTTTTAAGCCTGTTGATTTCGTCCTATTACCGCATAGACGGAAAAACTTTTAAAACAAGCTTCGGTATAATAAAAAGCAAGTATGACGTAGACAAAATTCAAAGTATATTGCTTGACAGAAACACAAACAAGCTCAGCGTATATTTCGACGAAAATACTTTTATCGTTATAGTCGTAAAAGAGGAATGGTACGAAGAGTTTATAGGAGACCTTTTGCACGCCAACCGCAATATCGAGTATTCCATTACCTCAAAGGAAAATGACACCGACAAAAAAGCATAATTAAAATACAAGACCCTCACAGTCAACCGTGAGGGGTATTTTTTTGTTTGGCATATTTTTTTAGAGCTTTAAATGTAAAATTTTCCCCGTTATCTTTTAGCATTGTAAGATAATATTCAAGCTTTTTTGCAGTTTCGGGGTTCATTCCACCTCTATCTGTTTTAGTTAAAAAATATTCAAGCGGACTTGCGTCGGTATAACTTTCCTTTAAATAGGTCTTGCTTGCGGCAATTCTGTCGCACACCATTTCCACAAAATATTTAGGCGGCATTTCAACGTAAATCTTATCTCCGTCGGCAAAATCCGTCCAGTACTCGAAGTGGTGTTTGTTTCTGCCCTTATGGTGCAGCCACGCTGCGGAATAGCCCAGCTCTTCACGCTCCTTTGCCTGAGGGCTGCGGTAACCTTGATAATATTTTACGCCCGACCAGAACTCCGCAAAAGAATATTTAGACAAATCGTGAGTTAAACCCTGCCGTATAAGTCCGCATTTGAAACACAGCTTTCTGACTAATCTTCTGTGCTTGCCGACCGTGTGCAAATGTTTGAAAAAATTCATAGACATATTTAAACTTCCACTTCCATTCCGTCATAGGCTGTTATTACGCCGAACTTTTGTGAAAGAGCGGCAAGTCTTTCTCGGGTAGGGTTTGAATTGTGCGAAAAATGCGTTATTATAATCTTGGTTTTTTCGTCTATTATCTGCAAATCTTTGAGAGCGTCTTTCATTTGCATATCGTCATATATATTCATATGGCGCGAATTTTCATTGCTGGGGTTGTCGGCAAAGGTGCAGTCAAACGCTACCACATTTGCCTTCGCGCCGTTGGCTTTTAAAAATTTGAGCACCTCGATATCTACCTTATATGTGTCGTAAAAGTGCAAATAGCCCTTACCGTCTTTTTCGACGTAATAGAGTAAGCTATCCTCTTTTGTCCTGTGATTGGAGGGAATAGAGATAATTTTATAGCCGCACTCCTCAAACACGCAAAAAGGCCGTATTTTTTTGAACTCTATAGACGCGGCAACTTCAGAACGCATTTCGCGTGCGGTACACTCTTTAAATACTTTTTCCACCTCTGCATTGCCGAAAATTTTCAGCTTTTGCTCGGTCAATTTGGCGTACTTATAGCCGTGCAAGATAAAATCGTGCGCATAAAAATGGTCCATATGCGAATGAGTTATCAATAAAAACTTCAACGCGGAAAAATCGACGCCGTGCTCAAAGCTGTGGTAATATGCCTCCGGCGGGAAATCCACAGAAATTTTACCGTCTATTACCACCTGCGAGCGAGTGCGCACCTCTTGTTTGCCCATAGACCTGATTTTTTTACAGACAGGGCAGGCACAGAACATTGCAGGAACTCCTTCGGCAGCGCCTGTTCCGAGAAATTGAATTTTCATTTTACACTCCTCGCTTATACTTTTTTATATGGCATTGCCCCCTTGTCCAAAGGGGGCATAATACATTATGTTTCGTAAATTATAGTTACGGGTCCGTCGTTGAACTGCTCAATCTTCATATCTGCGCCGAAAACGCCTTTCTTGACAGTAATGCCGTAGCCTTCCAAAAGTTCGGCAGTGTATTCGTAGAGCGCGTTTGCGGCTTCGGGGCGTTCGGCTTGAATGAAACTTGGACGATTGCCGTGAGAACAGTCGCCAAGTAGAGTAAATTGGGATATGAGCAAAATTTCTCCGCCCACGTCCTTTACCGATTTATTCATTTTTCCATCGTCATCCTCAAAAATGCGCATTGCCTGAATTTTTTTTGCCATAACCTGCGCCTGCGCTTTGGTGTCGCCGACCTTTACGCCGAGATACACGGCAAGACCAAAAGCAATTTCGGATATTAGACTGCCGTCAACGGAAAGCGAAGTGCGCCCGACCCGTTGAATAACGGCTTTCATTATTTGCCGACTCTCGACATATATTCGCCTGTACGGGTATCGATACGGATAATTTCACCCTCTTCAACAAACATAGGCACCTGCACGGTTGCGCCGGTTTCGACTACCGCGTTCTTCATAGCGTTGGTTGCGGTATTGCCCTTTACACCCGGCTCGCACTCGGTAATTTTAAGCTCGACAAAGTTTTCGGGTTCAACGGAGAATGCCGTGCCGTTGAGCGACTTAACGGTTACCATATCGTTTTCCTTAATATACTTCAACGCCTCTTCTACCTGCGATAAGTTGAGCGTAGTCATCTCGAACGAATCGGGATCCATAAAGTAATAGAACTCGCCGTCCGTATATGAGTAGGTCATCTTTCTCGTTTCGACCTGAGCCGTTTCAAGCTTGGTTGTGGGGTTGAACGTAATGTCCGAAAGAACTTGTCCCGTTACAACGTTCTTAATAGTAGCTCTTACGAATGCCGCGCCCTTGCCGGGTTTAACGTGCTGAAATTCTGTTACTGTGTAAACACCCTTGCCGTTGTACTCGAACGTTGAGCCCTTTCTGATATCGCCTGCTAAAATTGATGCCATTTGTATTCTCCTTAAACTATTTATAAAATAATTAATTTTTTATTTGAATCGGTAAGTGAAATAACTTTACCGTCTTTTAACATAACAGTGTCCTCTATCCTGATACCGAAGTCACCTTCAAAATAGACGCCGGGTTCGTCGGAAAAGACCATTCCGTTCTTTATAACGTCGGCACCCTTGGGGGAGATAAAGGGAAATTCATGAATGTTGATACCAAGCCCGTGACCGAGCGAGTGAGTAAAGTACCTGTCAAGGTCAAACTCTTTCAAGTAGTCGCGCGCGATTGCGTCAATCTCTTTCCCCGTCATTCCCTCTGTCGCTTTTGCTTTTACAAGCATATGCGCAATCAGAACCTGCTCGTATGCCGCCTTGAAATTTGTATGCTTGCCGTCGTCCCCGAATAAAAATGTTCTTGTACAGTCCGAACAATATCCGTTGAATTTGCAGCCGTAATCTATGAGTATAACGTTGCCGAATTGCAGCTTTGCGTTGCCCGTTTCGTGATGAGGCACGCTTGAATTTTTACCGAAACCGACTATCGTGGGGAAGCTTGTTCCGCTTGCGCCTGACTTTCGCATAAGGTATTCAAGCTCGGCGGCAACCTCGTTTTCAGTCATTCCTTCTTTAATACGAGGCAGCAAATCCTCGAAAGCTTTGTCGGTAATTTGACAAGCCGCTTTTATATTTTCTATCTCGTAATCCTGTTTTATCGACATTAAGCCGTCGAAAGCTTTGCCGCTGTCAACAATCTTTAAACCTGCGTCCAAAAACCTTTTATAGTCGGGATAGCTTGTCGAAGAAAGCGGAATCGCAACTTCTGTATAGTCTTTTAAAAGGTTTTCAAGCGGCCCTTCGTATTTTTTCACCTCGATTTCGCTACCTTCCAGAAGCCTGTGACATGCTTCGAGGTATCTTGCGTCGGTATAAAATATCGATTTCTCCGCGTCGGTCAAAACATAGCCGAACGAAGTCGAAACACCGGTAAGATACTGTCTTAAATCGGTGCGTTCAGTCAAAACCGCTTCGGCTTTAACCGCGTTATAAAGTTTTCGTGCGTTGGTTGTGACCATAAGACCATATCCTATTTTAACAAACTTATTTCAATATGTCAACACTATTGTAAATGCCTTTCATTATTTGCGCGTCGCGCGCCTGTGTGCCTGCCGACTCGCTTACAATATAGGGCTGTAAATTTAACTCTTTAAGCGCTATTGCAAGGGGTTCAAACTCGGGACCGTACTTGTCGTCATCAAACGTCAAATGCTTTATTTCCCCCTTTCCGCCGTACATTATCTTTGAAAAATGAACGTGAAAATTTTTTACCCTTTCGAAACCGAGTTCGGCTATCATATATTCAAGACGACTTTTATAGTCGTCTTTGGTTTTTAAACTGCCCTGTTCCCTCGCGTTGATATGACCGAAATCTATTGCGGGAATAAAGCATTTGTCTATTTTACAAAACTCGACAACTTCTTCCAAAGTTCCGATTTGCGCAGCTTTGCCCATAGTTTCGGGACAGAATTTCAAGTTTTCAAGGTTGTTAAGATAAATATATTCCGTAAGAATTTTTAAGCGCTCAATCGTCTTTTTTACAGCCTCTTCACGAGTTACCTTACCCTGTGCGGCAGGGTGAAACACAACTCTCTCCCCACCCATCAACGCAACGAACTGCGCGCTTTTAAGAACATAGCCGTAAGATTTTTGCGCCGCTTCGTCATCCGGATTTGCAAAATTTATAAAGTAAGGCGCGTGCACGCTTATCTCTATTCCGCTATCCTTGAACGCTTGACCTATTTTTATTGCCTTGTCCTCCGACATAAGTATGCCTCTGCCAAAGGAATATTCAAAACAGTCTAAATTTAATTGTCTGCAAAATTCAGCGGCCTGTTCGGTGTGTTTATAGCCTGCCTCGTAAAAAGCTTCGCTGTTGCCGCTGGGTCCGAATTTAATCAACTTGCGCCTCTACGTCTTGGATTTCTTCTTTATGTAAAGTCTGCATATCGCTTTCAAGCTGAGCGCGAAGTTCCTCCGCGCTTTCAAACTTTTTAATGTCGCGGATATAGTCGGTAAATTCCACGGTAATTTCTCTGTCGTACAAATCCCCTTCAAAGTTTTGAAGATGAACTTCCAATACAGCGCCCTCCTCGTCGAACGTCGGGCGCGTGCCGAAGTTTGC